>NZ_JXXK01000016.1 GCF_000949455.1 Ruthenibacterium lactatiformans
GCGCCAGCACAGGGGCGTGTGCCTTGCACACGCGCGGCCGCGCAAGCGGCAGCTTTGAGGTTATTATACCATATGTTTCCCCAGCGCTAAACTGTACCGTGTACTCCTGCTCTTTCAATTCTCCAGTAAAATCCTTAAATCTTCATATGCCTCGCGGATATCCGGCAGGTCTGCGGGAAGTATATCTCTGTTTTTAATCTCTTTGGCATAACGGTCAAAAAATGTTTCTTCAAACGGTATGACCGGGAAGTCTTTTTCCAAGCCGTTTCGCGTCGCCGTAATTACAGCTTTCCCCTCTCGTATTTCATTCCGGAACAGCCACCCTTGGTCAGTGACCATAAAGCACTGATCAATGTGTTCCCTGTCGTTTTTTGCGCTGTCATATACAGCAAGCTCCGCTGCCCATGTGATGAAAAGATGCGCCGAAGCCCCCTGCTCAAAATCCACCTTTAAAAACTGTGTATCATCACATGCAAGCGAGTGTGTGTGGTCATCTGAAAAGAAGGCCCTTCCCACAACCCTCCGGCCCATCAAATAGCGCGCCGCATTCAAATTATGCAGCATAGCGTCCATGAATGGGCCACCATTTTTTTGGGGGTCCGTGGCCCAGCGGTTCCACGTAGGATAGTGGTGGAGCCAATCCTGCTTGTAAAGCGCCAGCTTACCGAATTCTCCTCCTGAAAATATTTCTTTATAAGCTTCAATAACCGGATTATTGGTTCTGCGATAAATCACACCACACCGCACCCCCGCCTGCTCCACCGCCTCGGTCATTTCCCGTGCGTCTGAAAGGTCCGCAGCCAACGGTTTTGTGGCAACGATCTGCTTTCCGGCTTTCGCCGCCGCCAGAACATATTCTTTCCGTACAAACGGCGGCACAAACACACACACTACATCTATCTCCGGATCGTTTATAATCGCCTCCGGGCTGTCTGCCGCCTTCGCGCCGAAAATCTCCGCATACCGTTCCGCATTTGCGCTGTTCACCGGAGAATACAACAGCTTCACCTCGACTTGCCGGCTGCTGAGCAAATCGGCAGCGCGCAACCGCAAAAAGTCCCCGCAGCCGATAATTCCGATTCTAAGCTTTCCGCTCATCTTTGACTATCCCCGTTTCCTATAATTTTCCCTATCGCTTTTCTCCGATATTGCTCTACCGTTTACTATACAACACCTGTACCCTTTTGTAAAATCAAAGCGCACAGACGGAAAACTCCGTCTGTGCGCTTTGATCCAGCTTGCCGAAAAAGCTTCGCTTTTGCGCCAAGCTGCCTACGAACAGGGCCTTTGGCCCCGTTCGCCGCGCACGGCGCGGGGTCATTTTAAATGAAAAAGGGGTTCACCACCCCTTTTTCAAGCTTTTTCCCCGGACTCTTCTTTTCCTTCTTTGCCTTTTTCGACAGTCTGAATCAAAGCGCACAGACGGAAAACTCCGTCTGTGCGCTTTGATCGTCTTATAAAATCAGCGTTGCCAAGCTCCTGCAGTGAATCTGCCGGATGACAAAAGCCCGTCTTTATTTTTTCTTCCGCCCGAACTTGTATTCCGTCCCGTTTTTAATGCGCTGGATATTGCTCCGGTGCAGCCATATAACCAATCCGCCGATGACCGCCGCGCAGCAAGTGGTAAGCACGACGTCGCGCCCAGCCACAAAATGAAAGTACAGAAATGTAACGGCGGGATACGCCGCCGCGCAGCAGATGCTTGCCAGAGAAACCATTTTGCTGCACAGGAACACGATAAAAAACACCGCCAACAAAGGCAAAATAAGCACCGGCTTGATGGCAATGATCGTGCCCGTGGCCACAGACACAGCCTTGCCGCCCTTGAAGCCGAAATATACCGGGTACACATGCCCCAGAACCGCACAAAACGCCGCGATATAGGCACCGTAGATAGGGTCTGCCGCCGTAAACGCACCGAACGCCCATTTCGCCAGCAGCACCGCCAGGATACCTTTTCCGATATCGCCCACAATGGTGAGCGCCGCCGCGCCTTTTCCAAAGGTGCGCAGCACATTGGTCATACCCGCGTTGCCGGAGCCGAAGGTGCGGATGTCCTTGTGATACAAAAGCCTTGTCACGATAATGGAAAAGCTCAGAGAGCCAAGCAGATACGCGGCGGCAGCACATGCCGCGCCGCACAGCACGGTTTGCAGCATCGGTAATCCCTCCTGTATTCAGCGCCGGGCACACCGCCCGCCGCCTTTGTTCCGGCGTGCCGCGCGGCACGCTCTTCCGGCCCTGTACGGGCAGCTACACCTTTTCCCCGCGCTCGCGGATAACGATGCGCACGGGCGTCCCCTCCAGGCCGAAGGTCTCGCGGATCTGATTCTCGATATAACGCGCGTAAGAAAAATGGAACAGCTGCTTGGAGTTGCAGAAGCAGACGAACGTGGGCGGGCGCGTGGCGATCTGGGTCATGTAGTAGATCTTCAGGCGTTTGCCTTTGTCGCTGGGCGGCTGCACGCGCGCCGTAGCCCGGGCCAACAGATCGTTCAGCATGCCCGTGGTCACGCGCATGGCGTTCTGGCTGTCCACAAACTTGATCAGCTCGAACAAACGGTCCACACGCTGGCCCGTTTTTGCCGAAATGAAGATGATGGGTGCGTAAGACATAAAGCTGAAATCGTTCATCAGCTTTTTGCGCTGTACATCCATGGTCTTATCGTCTTTCTCCACCGCGTCCCATTTGTTGACGGCAATGATGCACGCCTTGCCCTGCTCGTGGGCGAAGCCCGCCACCTTAGAATCCTGCTCGGTAAAGCCCTCTGTGGCGTCGATCATGATGACACACACCTTGGCGCGCTCCACGGCCGCCAGACTGCGCAGCACGCTGTACCGCTCCACGCCGTCCTCCACTTTGCCGCGTTTGCGCAGGCCGGCAGTGTCGATAAACGTAAATTTGCCGTACCGGTTGTCCACATCACTGTCCACCGCGTCCCGGGTGGTGCCCGCCTCGTTGGCGACGATCATGCGTTCCTCGCCCAGGATATGGTTGACCAGGCTGGACTTGCCTACGTTGGGGCGGCCGATGACCGCCACACCGATGCGCTCGTCCTCATCCTCTCCATCTTCATTTTCAGGCAGGCAGGCGCACACCGCTTCCAGCAGGTCGCCCGTGCCGTGGCCGTGCACCGAGGAAACCGGATACGGTTCGCCGATGCCCAACGAATAAAAGTCATACAGTTCCATGGGCGGCTCGCCCACACCGTCTACCTTGTTTACCACAAGGCACACAGGCTTGCCGCTGCGCATGAGCATGGCCGCGATGTCCTGATCCTGCGCGGTGACGCCGCTGCGAATGTCCGTCACAAACAGGATGGCGTCCGCAGTATCGATGGCGAGCTGCGCCTGCCCGCGCATATGACGCAGCAGCACGTCGTCCGCTTTTGGCTCGATGCCGCCGGTATCGATGAGCAGAAAACGGTGGTCCTGCCATTCGCAGTTGCCGTACAGGCGGTCCCGCGTGACGCCGGGAGTGTCTTCGACAATTGCCAGCCTCTGGCCTACCAGCTTATTGAACAATGTGGATTTGCCGACATTCGGCCGCCCCACGATGGCTACGATGGGTTTTCCCATAGGTCTTCCTTTCTTTTGTATCAGGCTTCCGCAGTTTTCTCACTTCAGCAGGGCTTTCAGCAGCTCCCCGCCGTTCTGCGGCAGGATGCGCACGCGCACGCCCAACGCCTTTTCCAGCTGCTTGACAGTAACGTCGTCCAGGAATTTGTCCTTTTCCTCCCGCAGCATCACCTCGGGGATGCCCAGCGTATGGCTGCGCAGCTTCCCTTTCAGCTGTGCGATCAGGTCTGTGCCGGTGATGAGGCCCGCAACGCTGACGTTCCCGCCGAAAAAATCGTTCCGGATGCAGTGGACCGTCACCTTTACGTTGCGGTGCAGGCTCTGGAGCGTATCCGCCAGCATGCGGATGAGCGGATAGGCCAGCGTACCCGTGGCCACATCGATGGCGCGCGGCAGCAGCGTATGCTTTTGGTCCGGCAGCGCGTTCATGAACTCATCGTGCAGCAAGCGCCACATGCCTACGCCATTCTCCAGCTGTACATAATCATCGTAATATTCATCCGGCGGGATGGGCCTGCCCGCCAACAGAAACCATTCATCGCCGGGATACACCACGCGCACGCCGTACTGCCGCTTATATTTTTCACCGTACTCTTCAAGGATATCCAGCACCTCACAGGCGCTCTCCCTGTCGTACGGCTCCAACGGATACAGGCCGTCGCGGTAGCGTGTCAGGCCCGTGGGCACGGCCGCGATGCTGCGCACCGCCGGGTACAGGCCGCCCAGCTTTTCCAGGCTTTTGCGCAGGTGCCCGCCATCGTTGACGCCGCGGCACATCACAAGCTGGCAGTTCATCTCAATGCCCGCTCCGGCAAACTCGTCGATGTATTTCAGCACCTCGCCCGCGTGCCTGTTCGTCATCATTTTCACACGCAGCTCCGGTTCCACGGTATGCACGGAAATGTTGATGGGCGAGATGTGCATTTTTTTGATACGCTCCACTTCGTGGGCGTTCAGGTTCGTCAGCGTGATATAATTGCCGAACAGAAAAGACAGACGCTCGTCGTCGTCCTTGAAATACAGCGTCTCCCGCAGGCCGCTGGGGAGCTGGTCGATGAAGCAGAACATGCATTTGTTGCGGCAGGAGTGCTTTTTGTCGATGAGGTAGCTCTCGAAAGTGCACCCTAACGGCGCATACTCATCCTTTTCCACACAAACATATTCCAGCTTCGCGCCCCGCACCAGGGCCAGCTCCAGCTTCGGGCCGGAGGAAAAGAACTCATAGTCCAGCATATCGTTGATCTCGTTGCCGTCGATGGACAGCAGCGTGGCGCCGGCAAGGCCCGCCTGCTCTGCAGGGGTACCCCTGTCCGCGCCCGTGATCTTTACCGCCATGTGCCCGCCTCCTTCTGCGGCAAAAATAAAAAGGAGAAGGATCGCTCCCTCTCCTTTTGCGGGAAGCTGATTACGCTTCCTTTTTGACGATTTCCTTGCCCTTGTAGTAGCCGCAATTGCCGCATACCTGGTGGGGAAGTTTGTATTCGCCGCACTGCGTGCACTTTGTCAGCGTGGGGGCGGTAAGCTTCCACACAGAGGAGCGCCGTTTATCACGTCTTGCCTTGGAAACCTTTCTCTTGGGTACTGCCACTATAAGCACCTCCTCATGATGTGAATCTAATCGTTGAGCAGTTGTTTCAATATAGAAAGCCTTTCGTCCACGGAACCGCTGGTTTCATGCCTGCAAGAGCATGGTTTTCGGTTGCCGCAAACCGGGCACAGCCCTGCACAATCGTCGCTGCAAAGCAGCACGGTGGGCACTTCGAGCACAAGCTCGGTGTACGCAAGCTCTCTTACGTCCAGCTTGCCGTCGGGCGTAAAGCTAAGCTCCGCATCCGGGTCGCTCAGATCCGCCTCGCGCACGCAATATGTCTTTATGACATGGAACCGCCGCGTACGTTCCTCCAGACACCGCGCACAGGCAAACGCCACATCCGCGGTGATATCCAGCGCGATCTCAAGCATCCGCCCCTGAAGCGTTGCAGTGATGCGCGCCTCCACCGTGCCCGGCACTGTATATCCCGGGAAATCTTCTTCGGAGAGATCCAGTTCCAGCGCTGCGGTGACAGGCTCGTCATACGTACCGAAAATCTTTTTGATGTCAAGCAGCATGATGAGCCTCCTCAAAGGTCGCCTAGTTATTATACCCATAATATGGGGGCTTGTCAAGACCATTTGCACAAAAACTTGCGTCGAATCTCACAGGAACAGGGGGCGCGGCCTGCCGCGCCCCCTGCCCTTGATGGCGTTTATTCTTATGCGTATTTTTTGACGCTCTCAGGCAGGACGTCCATGTCCGCCGACACGGTGACAACGACCTTTACGCCGTCGCCCGCAAGCACGTTCAGTTCGTCCAGCAGCTTGCCGAGGCCATCCAGATCGTGGTTGCCCAGCTTCAGCACGCCGTCCAGGTAGACCTCCACAATGTCGTAGTTGCCTGCCAGGATGCCGGCGATAAAGCCGTACAGCATGTCGTAACCGGAAATTTTATACTCGTCAACGTCGATCAGGCGCGCCGCGTGGTCAATATCATACGTGAGCTTCATGGATTTTTCAATGCATACAATATTGCCGGGGGTGGTTTTCGCGGAATCGTTGATCATGTCGATCATCTTTTTCGTTTTGCCGGAGCCTTTGCCACCAACAATCAATTGAATCATAGGAATAGCCTCCTTTATTTTAACACCGTCCGGTGTGATTAACGAAGTTTCGCCTCAAGCTCTGCTTTCTGGGCCTCGTAGCCGGGTTTGCCGAGCAGGGCGAACATGTTTTTCTTGTAGCTTTCCACGCCGGGCTGGTTAAAGGGGTTTACCCCAAGCATATAACCGCTGATGGCGCAGGCTTTCTCAAAGAAATAAATCAGATAGCCAAGGTCGGCCTCCGTCAGGCTGTCGACCTCCAGAATGATGTTGGGCACGCCGCCGTCGGTGTGGGCCAGAATGGTGCCCTCCATCGCCTTGCGGTTCACCACGCTCATATCCTGCCCGGCCAGGAAATCCAGGCCGTCGAAGTTGTCTGCGCTTTTTTCAATGTACAAATCGCGCTGAGGCTGTTTGATATCCACCACCGTCTCGAACATGATGCGCGCGCCGTCCTGCACGAACTGACCCATGGAATGCAAATCGGTGGAAAAAATAACGCTGGCGGGGAACAGGCCCTTCTGGTCCTTGCCCTCGCTCTCGCCGAAAAGCTGTTTGTACCACTCGTTCATCATCGTGAAGTTCGGCTCATAGCAAGCCATCAGTTCCACGCTCTTTCCCTTGCGGTACAGGATATTGCGCGCCGCAGCATAGCGGTAGCACTCATTCTGCGTGCTGCACACGGCCAGTTCCTCCCGTGCTTTGGCGGCGCCCGCCATCAGCGCGTCGATGTCGCAGCCCGCGGCGGCGATGGGCAGCAGGCCTACAGCCGTCAGCACCGAATAGCGGCCGCCCACATCGTCCGGCACAACGAATGTTTCGTAGCCCTCGTCTGCGGAAAGTTCTTTCAGCGTGCCGCGCGCCTTGTCCGTTGTGGCGTAGATACGGCCTTTCGCTCCGTCCTTACCGTACTTTTTCTCCAGCAGGGCCTTGAAGATGCGGAACGCCAGCGCCGGCTCGGTCGTGGTGCCGGATTTGGAAATGACGTTCACGGAAATATCCTTGCCTTCGCAGGCATCCAGCACGCTCTGCAGATAGGCGGGGCTGATGGAATTGCCCACATAAAAAATCTGCGGCGTTCCCTTGCAGGTGTTGTTGTAAAGCGTTCCCTTCAGCGCTTCAATGGCGGCGCGGGCGCCCAGATAGCTGCCGCCGATTCCGATGACGACGAGCACGTCGCTGTCGGACTGGATCTTTGCCGCAGCCTTTTTGATGCGGGCGAATTCTTCTTTATCATAATCCACCGGCAGATCCATCCAGCCCAGAAAATCGCTGCCGGGGCCGGTCTTGCCGTGCAACGTTTCGTGTGCCAGGCTGACCTGCGGGAAAATCGCGTCGAATTCATCGTCCGCGACGAATTTTGCAAGGTGTCTGCCATTCATTTTGACACTCATTGAAAGCGCCTCCAACCATTCGTTTGATATATACTAAATATATAGGATAGGGCGGCGGGTGTCAAGCCGATATTGTGTATTTTCTACAATGTAAACAGCGCTTTTGTAAGAAGTGACAAGGCCGTGCCCCAGTCCATCTGCGGTACTTCGCTGCGGGTGGTGACGGGATATTCACCCAGTATTTCTTCCCCCGCCTTCAGCGTTACGGAAGCCACCTGCGTGCCTGCCGCCACAGGTGCGTCCAGCTTTTCCGGAAGCACAACGGCCGCCGTCAGCGTCTGGCCCTCGCCTTTTTTCAGCAGCATCTTTTCCGGCACGGTGTAATCCAGCGCCACCTGCTGTTCCACGCCGCCCGTCACACGCAGCGTGTCCGCACGCCCGGCGATCTGGGGAAATGCGCCGGCTTCAAACGTGGCGAAGCCATAATCCAGCATTGCCGTGGCGGATGCAAAACGCTCCTTGCTGGAGGGAGAGCCCAGCACCACGGCCAGCAGGCCCATACCGCCCCGTACCGCACTGGCCGAGATGCACACTCCCGCGCCGTTGGTGGTGCCCGTTTTGAGGCCTGTGATCCCCGCATAGCTCTTAAGCATTTTATTGGTGTTGGTGAGCTGCGTCTCGCCGCCCCGCAGCGTATCCATCCAGATTCCGGAATATTCCAGTATTTTGGGATGGCGCAGCAGCGCCAGAGACATGGCGGCCACGTCCCGCGCGCTGGAATAATGCCCCTCGGCGTCGAGGCCGCAGGCGTTTACAAAACGGGTATGCGTCATGCCCAGCTCCGCCGCGCGGGCGTTCATCATTTCGGCGAACACCGGCTCGGAGCCGCCCACAAATTCCGCCACGGCAACGGCCGCGTCGTTGGCGCTGCACACGCAGATGGCCTTGATAAGCTCATCCAGAGTGAACTGCTCGCCCGGCTCCAGCCAGATCTGGCTGCCGCCCATATTAAAAGCATGCTCACTGATGGGTACGATATCCGTCATGGAAATCTTCCCCGCCTCCACTGCCTCCAGTGTGAGCAGCAGCGTCATGATCTTGGTGATAGACGCCATGGGCACCTCGGCATCCGGCTCTTTTTCATACAGGATGTCGCCGGTGTCGATGGAAATGAGGATCGCGTTGCGGCACGGGATATCCAACTGCGGTTTTGCGAAGCGCGGGTTTTCCTGCACCGACGTGGCAATGGTTTCGTGCGGGTTGGCCGCGCCGGTCCCCGCGGCGCTGTCCTGTTGTGCGGCGTCCGCGCCGGGCAGCGTTGTTTCCTCCTGTGCGCCGTCCTGCGCGGATACTGCTGCGGGCAGATCCTCGGGCGGCTCCTCCGCTGTGGCCAGCGCCGCAGGGGCAAAGCACGAAAAGGCAAGCGCGGCCAGCAAAACGACTGCCGGCAGCCGCATCCCATTTTTCCGTTCCATCATAACCATCCTCCTCAGTTTCGCGGTCTTTCAATCATCTATATGAAACATGCACGCCCCGCATGCGTGGATGTCCGCACTGCTCTTGTGATTTCGGCGCGGTTTTTGTATAATAGCTTCATGACCGCCGCTCCAAAACGCCGGGAAACCGCCCTGCGTTTCGGGCGCGGCCTGATCTGAGGTGAAATTTTGAAGGTTGCATTTTATACGCTGGGCTGCAAGGTGAACCAAAACGAAACGGGCGCGCTGGCCCAGCTTTTTTATGAAAACGGCTTCGAGCCCGCGCCGGACGGCGGGGAAGCGGATGTGTACATCGTGAACAGCTGCACCGTGACGGCGGGCGGCGACAAAAAAAGCCGCCAGTGGCTGCGCCGCGCCAAGCGGCGGAACCCCGGCGCGGTGACCGTGCTGACGGGCTGCTTTCCTCAGGCCTTTCCCGGGGAAGCGCTGGCTGTAGAGGAAGCGGACATCATCACAGGCTCCGGCGCGCGCCGCCGCGTGCTGGACAACGTGCTGCGCTTTTTGCAGGAGGGCGGCCGTATTGTGGACATTGCGCCCCATGAAAAATCCGAACGCTTCGAGGAGCTTCCCATGGAACGTCTGGAGGGGCATACCCGTGCCTTCATGAAAATAGAGGACGGCTGCAACCGGCGCTGTGCCTACTGTGTCATTCCGCGCGCCCGGGGCAGCGTGCGCAGCCGCGCCGAGGAAAGCATCCTCGGCGAGCTGGCCGCACTGGCAAAGGGCGGATACGCCGAAGTGGTGTTTTCCGGCATCAACCTCTCCAGCTACGGCCGGGACACCGGAACAGACCTGGCCGAGATCGTGGAAAAGGCGGCGCAGGTGCCGGGCATCCGCCGCATTCGCCTGGGGAGCCTGGAGCCTGACCTTATGACGGAAGAAATGATCGCCCGCATGGCACGCGTTCCGGCTTTGTGCCCTCAATTCCACCTTTCGCTGCAAAGCGGCTGCGACGCCACGCTGCGGCGCATGCGCCGCATTTACGACACCGCGGGCTACCGCGCAGTGGTGGAAAAGCTGCGGGCCGCGTTCCCGGGCGCGTCTTTCACCACGGACGTCATCGTGGGATTCCCCGGCGAGACCGAGACGGATTTTGAGGAGAGCGCGGCCTTTGTCCGTGAGATTGGCTTTTTGAAGGTGCATGTGTTCAGTTTTTCCCGCCGGGCCGGCACGCCCGCTTACGATATGCCGGACCAGATAGACGAAGCAGAAAAAGCGCGCCGCAGCCACCGGCTGCAGGCCGAGGCGGACGCTGTGCGCGCTCGAGTCATCGCCGGAATGGAGGGATGTCCTGTCGAGGTGCTGCTGGAAAAGCCGGTGAACAACACGCTGTTCACCGGGTACACCCGGGAGTATGTCCCCGTCCTGCTGAAGGCCCCCGGGCACAGACAGGGCGGCATCGTGCACGCGGTGCTGGGCGCGTTCGACGGCACGCGCTGCACCGCAGCTCTGGCCGAATGAGCGCCGCCGTTTTCAATCAGAATGCCGCAGCCCCGCCCCGCGCATTTCGGGCGGGGCTTTTCTGTGCCCGTGAATACTGAAGATCTGTGAAAAAATGTGGAAATCCCCCGCGCTTGCTTGTGCGCCGCCGTTTTTTGTATTATGTTAAAAGGAAGGCCCCCGCGCCGCACTGCGGCGGACGGACGGCCACGGAAAGGAGGGTGCGCGGCATGCGCGCCGGAATAAAATCCATTCTGCTCATACTGGCCTGTGCCGTGCTGTTCGGCGCCGGGTTTCGTCCCCGCCCCCTGCCCGCCGCCGCTTATGCCGCGACGGGATATTCCTTCGCAGGAGCATTGCGCGCCTGGAAAGAATCTCTGGGTCCGCCTCTGCCGGAGGCCGTTCTGCTGGACGTCCCCGTTTTTTACCAGTGGCCCGAAATGCCCAACGGCTGCGAAGCCACCGCGCTGACAATGCTGCTGCAATATTATGGATTTGCCGCCGATAAGCTCTCCGTTGCATACGATTATATCCCCCGCTCGGACTTCACCTACACCTGGTTTTCCACCTACGGGCCGGACCCTGCCTCCGCCTACGCAGGCGATCCGGCGCTGTTCGGCTTTTACTGCCTGGCCCCTGCCGTGGCCGAAGGAGCAAACCGTTATCTTGCGGAACAGGACAGCACGCTGCGCGCGGTGGATATCAGCAGCGCGGACGGTTACGTGCTCCGAAGGAGCATCGCTCAGGGACGGCCGGTGGTGGTCTGGGCGACCATCGGCTTTGAGCCCTTGGTGTACAGCGATTATTCCTGGCGGCTGTATTCAGACAGCTCCGTCTACCATCCCTACAAAAACCTGCACTGTCTTGTGGTATGCGGCTACGACGCGGACTATTTTTATATCCGCGATCCGTTATACGGCGCGCTGCAGATCGAATGCGGCACCTTCCTGCTGCGCTACGCGGAAATGGAACGCCGTGCAGTCGTGCTCAGCGAAGCGCCGCCGGATGCGTCCGCTCTGTATCCGGGAGGCGCAAGGCTCTCGTAAGCCCCACTGTAAAAACAAAAACGAAAAGCGTCCGGCTGCTTTGACGGAACACCGCCAAAGCAGCCGGACGCTTGATTTTCCAGCGCTGCAAATAAAACCTTTTCCTGATGTCTACAGCCCCGGGACAGCCCGCATGCCCGAAACCGCCATCCGGCCGCTTCACTTCATTCCGCGTCCAACGCAGGTTCCCCTACGGCCAAAGGAGGCGTTTCGCCGCGTTCCAAAGCAAGCATAGCTGCTTCGGCCCGCAGCTGCAGATCCCGCGCGGCCTGTTTTTTCGGCAGCGATGCATCCGCGTACAGCGGCGCGCCGATGCGCAGCGTAAAACAGGGCTTTTTGCGCCACGCCCAAAGGCCACGGGCCGGACGCCGGCACAGCATCATGGGCACCACCGGACAGCCTGCACGCACCGCGGTGGTAAACGCACCCGGATGGAACGCCCGCAGGCCTTCATGGTACGGCACCAGCATGCCCTCCGGGTAAAAATGCACGAAAGCGCCGCCGCGGATACGCGCTTCCATGCCGCGCTCCAGCGCCGCCATTCCGTGGATATCATCCGGCAGCGGCACGCCTCCGCAGAAGCGGATGAGCCAGCCTGTAAATGGCTTTTGCAGGTTGGACGCCAAACTGATAAACCACAGCCTGTAGGGAAACAGCGCCACCTTTGCCATGGTGCAATCCAGCGGATGAACATGGTTCATTATGCTGACCGCACCGCCCTGCACGGCGTCGAGATTTTCCCGGCCTTCGATCCTGGCGCCCAGCCAAAGGCGGTCCAGCAGCCACAGGATGGGAGAAAGCAGCGTGGTGAACAGCCAGAACAACAGCGTGCGCACTGTACCGCCCTGACAGAAATTGCGCCGGATGGCCTCGCAGCTGGGGCTTGTGCAGCGCCGCCAGCGGCTGAGGGGCACCTTGCGGTAGCCTTTGCGCCGCTTGTCCCGGATCGCCGAGGCGTACATCTCCTCGGCGCGGGCCACACAGGCTTCCACACGATTCTCATCCTGCCGGAGCGCGTACTGTTCGGCATAAGCGCGTTTTTCCTCCGGATGCTCCACCCAGTAATCGATCCTGCGCGCAAGATCATCCGCGTCGCCCGCACGGAACAGGCTCTCCGCGCACAGCGCGAACTGGCCGGTGGCGGAAAGCGGCGAATCCGAGATGACCGGCACCAGCCCGCAGGCCAGCGCCTCCATACAGCTGATACCCTCGATCTCGGCGTCGGAGGCATGGACGTAAAGGTCGCACATATTGATGAGCCGGCGCAGCTCGTCCTGGCCGTAGAAGCCGAACACGGGCGGATGCGCCAGCCCCGCGGCAAGCTTGCGGTATGCCTTTTCCTTAGGGCCCTTGCCCGCAAATACCAGCTGGAGCCTGTCTGCATATTTGCTGCGTTTCGCAGCCTCTATGATCAGATCCTGCCGTTTTTCGCCGGAAAGGCGGCCGATCATCAAAATCGTGAACCTTCCCTCCAGCTCCGGTGCGCGCGGCACCTGCGCGGGGCGGAACGCGTCCGCAACACCGTTGGAGATGACCCACAGCTTCGCGCCGTAGCCATGGCTCTCCAGCTGCCGGGCGATAAAAGCGCTGGGACAGTGGATATGGTCGAACCGGTTGTAAAACACCTTGTAGAACCACCAGTACAGGAAATCATTCACGCGCCTGTTTTTGCCCAAAAAAATGCTGGAGGTGATATTCTCCGGCTGCACGTGAAAGGCCGCCACTGTGGGAATGCCCATCTGGCGGGCCAGTTCCTCCCCCCTGCGGCAAAAGCGGAACGGCATATAAAAGTGCACGATATCGGCGTCCTTGAAGGCCGTGTAATATGCCTCTTCATCGGGCTTCGCAAAGCACATGCCCTGGCTTTCGATGAGCTTCTGGAACACCGGGATACGGTGCACCGGAGCGCATATCTTGCCCTCGCACGGCGCGCCGCCCGCAAGAATGACAACCTCGTGCCCGCGCCTGCGCAGCTGGCCCGCAAAGCGCCGCGCCGTCACAGTGGTGCCGTTGTTTGAATCGTCGAACTGGTCGATCACCAAAACAATTTTCATTCAGAGCCTCCATTGCCCGGGGCGTTTTTACGCTCCAATATCTGCTGCAAAAGCAGTGCGGCGCGCGCTTTGCGCCGCTTTGTTTCCTCCGGCGCGGCACTCCATACGCCATCCCTCTGCTCCAGCACATCCCCCTGCGCCGCACCGGGCGGCAGGTCTGCCGCAGGCACGAACGCACTGCCGCCCGCGTCATCCACCAGACGCGCCGTTCCGTTTTCCAACGCGTCCACAGAATAATACATCACGCCGCCTCCTGTCTGCTTACGGCCATCTGCAAGACCCCCGCCTTGTCTACATACGCAATGATTGTTCCCTCCGTATCGGTACGGTAGACCTGCGCCCCCACATTTGCAAACGCGGCCAGCGCCTCGCTGTGGGGATGTCCGTAGGAATTGCCCGCTCCGCAGGAGACCACAACGGCCTGCGGGCGCACCGCATCCAGAAATGCCTGGGTATTGGACGTGGACGAGCCGTGATGCGCCGCTTTGAAAACATCCGCATGTACATCCGCGCCGCTTGCCAGCACCGCGTCCTCCACGGCCTTTTCGCCGTCGCCGCTGGACAGGCAGCGCAGGCCCGGCGCCTCAAACAGCGTCACCAGAGAGATATCGTTGAGATTTTCCGCGGCCACACCGTCGCCCAGCACCGTGAGCGTCCCTTCTCCCAGCGGGAACACATCTCCCGCGCGGGCCGTCACAGTGGGGATCTGCTTTTCCCGGATGGCGTCCAGCAGATTCAGGAAGGTGGATGTAGTGGGCATCGGCGCTTTTGCAAAATCCGGCAGCACGGCCCTGTCCACAGGGAACGCATCCAGCACGGCCTGCATGCCGCCTATATGGTCCGCATGGGGATGCGTCATCACCAGCAGGTCCAGCTTTGCAACGCCTGCGGCCTGCAAGTACGCCATCAGCCCGTCCGCTGCTTCCCGCTCGCCTGCGTCAATGAGTGCGAATGCGCCGTTCTGTTCCAGCAGAACAGCGTCTCCCTGCCCCACGTCGATAAAATGTACTTTTGTAGCCGCGCCCGCCGCTTCCTCCGGCAGATGCGGCACGGGCGCTGCTACGCCGAACCAGCTGTACAGCTGCTGCCAGGTGGGCAGCGCACCGCCGTTTTCCTCACTGAGGCTGATAACGGCTGCCAACAGCACCAGCGCCGCGACAATGCCGCACAGCACCGCCGTCAGCGCTTTTTCAAATTTTTCCTTCCGCTGTTTTTTCTTTCTCCTGCTTGCCGCCATGTGCCTGCTCCTTTATCTGGTCTGCCTGCCGTGCGCGCACCGTTTGTGCCGCCGCCATGCCGCTGCGCACCGCCCGCAGGCTGCGGGCGCGCCGCGCTGCACGGCCGTGTGCCCGCGCTTTTCCCAGCCCCGCGCCCGCCGCACAAAAGCGGGATCAGGTCCTCCCGATGAGCCAGCTGCAGCGCCTTGCGCACCCGCGGCGTGTTCTTCGGCTCGTAATATTGCAGCAGCGCGCGCTGCATGGCCTTTTCCTCCGGCGTTTTCGCCACATACACCGGCTTGAGCGTGTACGGGTCCAGCCCGGTGTAGAACATGCAGGTGGACACCGTGCCCGGCGTGGGATAAAAATCCTGCACCTGCTCCGGCCTGATGTTGTTTTTATACAGATATTCAGCCAGCGTCACCGCGTCCCGCAGTGTACTTCCCGGATGGCTGCTCATCAGGTAGGGCACCAGATATTGTTTCTTTCCCGCCTGCTTCGTCAGCTCATAGAACCGCTTGGAAAATTTGTTGTACACCTCGATGGGCGGCTTTCCCATATAACGCAGCGTATCCGGCGCGCAGTGCTCGGGCGCCACCTTCAGCTGCCCGCTCACATGATGCTCCACCAGCTCTTTGAAAAAGCTCTCGTCTTTATCGCGAATGAGGTAATCGTAGCGGATGCCGCTGCGGATGAACACCTTTTTCACACCCGGCAGTGCGCGCAGCCTGCGCAGGATGCCCAGATATTCCCTGTGGTCCACGATGATCTTGCCGCAGGGCTGCGGCGCCAGACAGTGCTTGCCGCCCGCGCACATCCCGTTTTTCATCTGCTCTTTGCAGCTGGGCAGGCGGAAGTTTGCAGTGGGGCCGCCCACGTCATGAATGTACCCCTTGAAACCCGGCGCATGCGTCATGGCCTCGGCCTCGCGCACCACGCTGTCCGCGCTGCGCGAGGTGACCCTGCGCCCCTGATGGAGCTGGATGGCGCAGAAATTACAGCCGCCGAAGCAGCCGCGGTTATGGATGATGGAAAATTCCACCTCTTCAATGGCAGGCACGCCGCCCAGCGCTTCGTAGGAGGGATGATAGCGCCGCGTAAAGGGAAGCGCATACACGGCGTCCAGCTCCCGCCGGGTGAGCGGCGCCGCCGGGATGTTCTGCACCAGATACCGCTCCGATTGTTTTTGCACCACGGGCTTGCCCGAGACAACGTCCTGGTTGTCCATCTGGATGCGGCAGGCTCTGGCATATGCCGTCTTGTCCGCGCGCACTTTGGCAAAAGAGGCGCACTCCACATAAGACGCGGGCAGACCGGCGAAATCCGTCAGATAACAGGTCCCCGCAACGCCGGTGATCTCCTCCACCGGCTCCCCGGCCGCCAGTCTCCGTGCAATCTCCGCCGTCTGGCGTTCCCCCATGCCGAAGGAAACGATATCCGCCCCGCTGCTCTCGACGATGCTGGGCAGCACATCATCCAGCCAATAGTCGTAGTGGGCAAAGCGGCGAAGCGACGCCTCCAACCCTCCCAGAATGACCGGAAGATCCGGGTAAGCCTGCTTTGCCAGCTGCGTGTAAACGGTGGCGCTGCGGTCCGGCCGCTTGCCTGCCGCACCGCCCGGTGTGTATTCGTCCTGGGCGCGGCGGATCTTTGCCACCGAATAGTGCGCCACCATACTGTCCACATTGCCGCCGCCGATGAAAAACCCGTAGCGGGGACGGCCGAACTCCTTCATGCTTTCGCAGGTGGTGAAATCCGGCTGGGAAAGAACGCCCACGCGGTAACCTTCGGCCTCCAGCAGACGCGAAATAATGGCCGCGCCGAAGCTGGGGTGGTCCACATAGGCGTCCCCCGTTACCAGCACGAAATCCACGTCCCGCCATCCCCTGGCAAGCATATCGGCTTTGCAGACAGGCAGAAACTCCTCCGCAGCCGGATTTTTTGTATTCTCACTCATAAAACGATCCTTTTCCGTTTCCGTATTCACTGTGCTTTCCAAAATCCCGGCGGACAAAACCGCAAATGCAGGGCGGACCAGTCCGCCCTGCATCCGGTATCTCCTGTCAGACCTCCGGCGTCGAATCCGACGCCTGCTGCATCGTCATCTCGATCCACTGCTGGCGGGTGATGAGCACCTGCCGCGGCTTCGAGCCTTCGTACGGGCCGATGATGTGCAGCTGTTCCATCTCGTCCATGATGCGGGCCGCCCGGGCGTAGCCCAGCTTGCAGCGCCGCTGCAAAAGACTTGTAGACGCCTGTCCCGCGTCGATAACGACCTCCACGGCTGTTTTGAGCATCGGGTCCTGGCTGTCGTCCTCGTCCCCGCTGTCGCCCGCGCCCTTTTCAGGTACCGCGCGCTTGTCCATCTCCTGGATCATCTCCTCGCTGTAATCAGCGGAAGAGTGCTTTTTGATGAAGTTCAACACGTCGCTGATCTCTTCGTCGCGCACATAAGTCCCCTGGATGCGGACGGGCTTGCTTGCGCCGACAGGCATGAACAGCATGTCGCCCATGCCCAGCAGCTTTTCCGCGCCGCCCGCGTCCAGAATGGTGCGGCTGTCGATCTGGCTGCTGACGGCGAAAGCGATGCGGCTGGGGATATTGGCCTTGATAAGGCCCGTGATGACGTCCACCGAGGGGCGCTGCGTGGCCACGATAAGGTGCATGCCCGCCGCACGCGCTTTCTGGGCAATGCGGCAGATATAGTCCTCCACTTCCTTGCCGGCCACCATCATCAGGTCGGCCAGCTCATCGATGACGATGGCGATGTAGGGCAGTTTCTCCATGCCCTCCGTCTCTGCGGCCATGCGGTTATAGCTCTTGATGTCGCGCACGTTGGTCTCCGCGAACAGGTGGTAACGCTTTTCCATTTCGCCCACGGCCGCGCCAAGCGCGCCCGCAGCCTTCCGCGGTTCAGTGACGACGGGCATCAGCAGGTGCGGGATGCCGTTATACTCGGCCAGCTCCACCACCTTGGGGTCGATCATAATGAGTTTCAGATCCTCAGGAGAGGATTTGTACAAAAAGCTCATAACAATGGCGTTGATGCACACGGATTTGCCGCTGCCCGTGCTGCCTGCGATGAGCAGATGCGGCATCTTGGTCAGGTCCGCCACCTGGCATGCGCCCGCAATGTCTTTACCCAAGGCCAGCGTAAGCGGCGAAGCGCTTTTGGTGAATACGGGCGATTCCAGAATGCTGCGGATGCTGACGGATGTGGAGTTGCGGTTGGGCACCTCGATCCCCACGGCCGCCTTGCCCGGGATGGGCGCTTCGATGCGAACGCCCGCCGTAGCAAGGTTGAGCGCGATGTCATCCGCCAGGCCCGTGATGCGGCTGATCTTTACGCCCGCAAGAGGCTGCAGCTCGTACCGGGTGACAGACGGCCCGCGGCTGATATCCATCATACGCGTCTGTACGCCGAAGCTGGACAGTGTTTTCACCAGCAGATCCGCGTTGTGTGTCAGCTCCTCTTCCACGCCCTTTTCATCCGTGGGCTGCTGCTTGCGGAAAAGGCTCAGAGGAGGATAAGCGTAGCCCGTCTCGCCTTCGCCCGCGGCGGGCGCTATGGTAAGCTGGTCGTTGGCATCCACCACAAGCTCCGGCGCGGGGCCCGCCGCCTTTTTCACAAGGCTCGCCAGCGCGTCTTCCGCGCTCTCCTGCACAGGGGGCTCCTGCTGCGGCTGCACGGGCGCGGAGGCTTCTTCCTCCTGCGGTACAGTGCGGCTGCCCGCCGCGGCGGTGTACCCCCCGGGCGCGGCCGCCGCAGGAGCGGACGGCGCGGGGACGCCCGCGGGCGCCGCCGTGCGTGGCTGACGCGGTTTGCCGGGATACATGCCGAAGGTCCCGCCGGGACCAATGATAGGCTTCTCGTCCTCTTTCAGTTCAGTACTGCTGACAGCCTCGCCGCCAATGTCGATATCAATGGCCGCACGGCGTTTGCGTCCGCTGCGCGCGGCTTCGTAGGCCGCTGCATCCATGTCGAAGGGCGGGACATCGTCCCCGGCGGGCAGCGGATGCCGCCGCGCTTCTTCCTCAGCCGCAAGGCGGGCCTGCTCGGCCTCCTGTGCGCGCGCTTCGCGCAGCTGGGCACGTGCATCGGCGCGCCGGTCCATGGAATCCTTCATGCGGCCCGCATGGCCGGAGAAGAAGTACCAGATATCCGCAGGCGTGACGCCTGTGAACAGCATCAGACCCATCAGCATGAAGATTACAATGAGGATATTTGCCCCCGGGCGGCCGCACAGCAGCAGCAGCGTCCAGCCGAACACCGCGCCCAGCATGCCGCCGCCGAGCCCCCATTCCGACGCGCCGGTGCTGCGCAGCACCGCCATGCCCTCCCAGAAGCCCAGGCCCGTGAGGTCTGTTTTTGAAAAAATAAGGAACGTGCCGCACACCAGCATCAGCACCAGAAGCGCCTTTGCCAGCTTGCCTTTCACCGGGCGCTCACAGGCCACCAATACGGCAATGTATAAAAGCATAGGCGCCAGCACATAACTGCCCACGCCGAACACGCCGAACAGGATGTTCGTGCGCACCCAGTTCCACACCGACGCGCCCGGGACCACGATCAGCGCGAACACCAGCACGCCGATGCCAAACAGCAGTATGCTCCACCTGGCGTTCATATCGGGCTTCGGCTTCGCACGCCGCCTGCCCCCGCGCTGGCCGGAGCCGCGCGTATTCGTCTTTGTATTTGTTTTTCTTGCCCTGTTTGTCGATGCCATAGCTTGTCCGATACCCCTGTATGTACCCGGCGCGGCCCAAACGCCCCGCCGGATGGATTTTTTCATGCGCCGCACGCATGGCTTTTGCGCATTTTTGCACACTGATACTTGTACATTGTACCACCAAACGCTCCGCTTGTACAGTTGGAACCGTTGCGGCTGCATGCTTTTGCACGCCCTTGCGGCAGGCCCGCACGGGTCTTGGCATCATTTCCCGGCACTGTGCGCGCGCGGCGCACGGCGCGGCTTTCCTCCGGCTTTCCGCTGCTCCGGCGCGCCGTCGCGCGGGGCTTCGATGGCGCGGTACAAATAATGCAGCGCGTCGCCCAAACCGCCCAGCTCATCGATGAGGCCTTCCGCCACAGCTGTTTCTCCATCCACCACGCTGCCCATGTCCATCACCAGCTCACCCGTGTGCATCATCAATTCGGTGAAACGCGTCTCGCTGATATGGGAATGGCCCGCCACAAAGCCCGTAATGCGCTGCTGCATCTGCTCGAAATAGCGCATGGTCTGGGGCACCCCCAGCACCAGGCCCGAGTGACGCACCGGGTGCACCGTCATGGTGGCCGTGGGCACGATGAAGCTGCGCCGTGCCGATACAGCAAGCGGAATGCCGATGGAATGCCCGCCGCCCAGCACCAGCGTGGCGCTGGGCTTCGTGATGCCGCTGATGAGCTCCGCCAGCGCCAGGCCCGCCTCCACATCGCCGCCCACCGTGTTCAGGATGACGAGCAGCCCCTCCACTTCCGGGTCTTCTTCAATGGAAACGAGCTGTGGAATGACATGCTCGTACTTGGTGGTCTTTTGCGTCTGAGGCGCGATGGAATGTCCCTCGATCTGCCCGATGACCGTCAGGCAATGGATGGCATGCCTTCCCTTTGTGCGCAGCACAGAGCCTGTCTCCAGTATATAATCCTTTTCAAAGCGTGCTTTGTCGGTTTCCGCCTCTGTTTCCTCGCTGTCCTGCGGCTGCGCTTTTGTTTTCGTATCGCTGTTCATGGTCTCCCGCCTTTCGCTTTTTCCCTTATGTTTCCCTGCCGCGCCGTGTTTTATCGCCTTTCCGCGCAAAAATAGTAATGCATTTTATTTTTGCCTTACACGGTGCGGCGCACCCGTTTTTCACAGCCGTTTCATTGACAATAACTTATCAAACAGGTATTATAAATAAGTATATAACCATACTGTGCATATGCGCCCGCGCGGCGGGCGGCAGCGCAGGAAAACTGGAGAGGGGTTTTGGAATGGGACAGACCATCGCACAGAAGATCATCGCCGCACACCTCGTTGACGGCAAAATGGAGCCGGGCTGCGAGGTGGGCCTGCGCATCGACCAGACACTCACACAGGACGCCACGGGCACCATGGCATATCTGGAATATGAGGCCATGGGGATCCCCCGTGTGCGCACGGAGCTTTCCGTCGCTTATATCGACCACAACACGCTGCAAAGCGGCTTTATGAACGCCGACGACCACCGTTTCATCCGCACCATCGCCAAAAAGATCGGCGTGCGCTACTCCCGCCCGGGCAACGGCATCTGCCATCAGGTGCATCTGGAACGCTTCGCCAAACCCGGCAAAACGCTCATCGGCTCCGACAGCCACACGCCTACGGCGGGCGGCATCGGTAGCCTTGCCATGGGTGCGGGCGGTCTGGACGTGGCCGTGGCCATGGGCGGCGGCGCGTATTATATCCCCTATCCAAAAGCGACGCTGGTAAAGCTTTCCGGCGCGCTGCGCCCCATGGTGAGCGCCAAGGACGTCATCCTTGAGGTGCTGCGTGTGATGAGCGTAAAGGGCGGTGTGGGCAAAATCGTGGAATACGGCGGCGAGGGCGTAAAAAACCTGACGGTGCCCCAGCGCGCCACCATCACCAATATGGGCGCGGAGTTGGGCGCTACAACCTCCATTTTTCCAAGCGACGAAGTCACCCATGCCTTTCTGAAGGCGCAGGGGCGCGAAGAGGATTATATGCCGCTGGCCGCCGACGCGGACGCCGTGTACGACGAGGTCATTGAGATCGACCTTTCCGCGCTGGAGCCTCTGGCCGCGTGCCCGCACAGCCCGGACAATGTGAAGCCCGTGCGCAGCCTTTCCATGACGAAGGTAGACCAGGTGTGCATCGGCAGCTGCACCAACTCCAGCTATGCGGATCTGATGACCGTGGCCGAGATCCTGAAGGGCAAAACGGTATCTCCCGAAGTGAGCCTTGCCATTGCGCCGGGCAGCCGCCAGGTGCTGGCAATGCTGAGCGCGAACGGTGCGCTCACCGCCCTGCTGGACGCGGGCGCGCGCATTCTGGAAAGCGCCTGCGGCCCCTGCATCGGCATGGGCCAAAGCCCCAACTCCGCGGGCGTTTCCCTGCGCACGTTCAACCGCAACTTCGAGGGCCGCAGCGGAACGCGGGACGCCGGCGTATACCTTGTAAGCCCTGAAACGGCGGCTGTGAGCTGCCTGACGGGGTATATCACCGACCCCACCTCCGTGCCTGCGGCCGCGCCCGTCGCCATGCCGGAGGCCTTTCCCATCAACGACAACATGGTGGATCTGCCCGCCTCTGAGGACGAATATGAAAGCGTCGAGGTGCTGCGCGGGCCGAATATCAAGCCCCTGCCCGTGGCGCAGCCTCTGACAGACACAATGGAGCTGCCCTGCCTGCTGAAGGTGGGCGACAATATCACCACGGACCATATCATGCCCGCCGGCAGCAAGATCCTGCCTTACCGCAGCAATATCCCGCATCTGGCAAACTACTGCTTTGAAGTGTGCGACCCCGAATTCCCCGCGCGCGCCATGGCGGCAGAGGGCGGCTTTATCGTGGGAGGCGCCAACTATGGCCAGGGCTCCAGCCGTGAGCACGCGGCGCTGGTGCCGCTGTATCTGGGCATCCGCGCGGTCGTCACCGTCAGCTTTGCGCGCATCCATAAGGCGAACCTGGTGAACGCGGGCATCCTGCCGCTGGAATTCGAGAATGCCGCAGATTATGAAAAGATCTCCCTGGGAGACACGCTGGAGCTTTCCGGCGTGATCGCGGGCATCGAAAACGGCGCGGTAACGCTGACGAACAAGACCACGGGCTGCGTCATCCCCCTGCGCTGCGACATCAGCGCGCGCCAGGCGCAAATCATCCGCGCGGGAGGCCTTTTGAACTACACCCGCGAAAAAAACCGGTAAACACCGGCATTTCCGCGCCGCACCGCCTTTCGCGGCATGCGCGGCGGCAAAAAATAAACGACAACGGAGGCACGCAAATTGGAAAACATCACTGCTGCAAAAGAAAAATTCGGCGCGCTGATCGAGGCGCAGAAAAAACGGGTGGCCGCCATGCGGGCACAGGGAGATTTTGTGGATTACGCGGCACTGCCGCAGATCGTCATCGGCGTATGCGGCGGCGACGGCATCGGCCCGACCATTACGCATGAGGCCGAGCGCGTGCTGCGCTTCCTTTTAAAGGACGAGGTAGAAAAGGGCAAGGTGACGTTCAAAGAGATCGACGGCCTGACCATCGAGAACCGCGCCGCCCACATGAAAGCCATCCCCGACGACGTGCTGGCCGAACTGAAGGCCTGCCACGTCATCCTGAAAGGGCCTACCACCACCCCCCGCGCAGGCGACGAATGGCCCAACATCGAAAGCGCCAACGTTGCCATGCGCAAGGAGCTGGATCTGTTCGCCAACGTACGGCCCGTGAAGGTGCCCGAGGAAGGCATCGACTGGACGTTCTTCCGTGAGAACACTGAGGGCGCGTACACCCTGGGCAGCTGCGGCTTCGAGACCGAGGACGGCATCTCTGTGGATTTCACCATCACTACCACTGACGGCACGCAGCGCATTGCAGAGCTTGCGTATGATTTTGCCAGGAAAAACCACAAAACCCGCGTGTCCATCGTTACCAAAGCCAACATCATCAAGGCCACGGACGGCAAGTTTTTGAAGCTCTGCCAGGCCGTGGGGGAAAAATACCCTGAAATCACCACGGACGACTGGTATATCGACATCATGACGGCCAAGCTGGTGGACAAAAAGCGCCGCACCGATTTTCAGGTGTTCGTGCTGCCCAACCTGTACGGCGACATCATCACTGACGAAGCGGCCGAATTCCAGGGCGGCGTAGGCACGGCGGGCAGCGGCAACATCGGCAAGCGCTACGCCATGTTTGAGGCCATTCACGGCTCGGCGCCGCGCATGGTGAAGGAGGGACGCGCCCAGTATGCGGACCCGTGCAGCATGCTGCGCGCCAGCGTGATGCTGCTGTCCCACATCGGCTACCAGGCCCAGGCGGACAAACTCACCGCCGCGCTGGACAAATGCATGTTCACGGAAAAGGCGCTCACCGTCACGGGCCGCGACACCGGCTGCACCTGCACCGAGTTCGGCGATTACGTGATGCGCACCATCGAGACCCTTTAATTTAGACGAAAAGAAGTTGGTGAAGACAATGGCGGCGCAAAACCAGAATAAAGTCTCCCTTCCCGTCATCAAGCGGCTGCCGAAATACTACCGCTATATTTCGGACATGCACAACAACGGCATCGTGAAGGTGTCTTCCAGTGAGCTTGCCCGAATGATGGGCACCACAGCCTCACAGGTCCGGCAGGATTTCAACTGCTTCGGCGGTTTCGGCCAACAGGGCATCGGCTACCATGTGGATGTGCTGCTCAGCGAGATATCCAAGCTGCTGTTCAGTGAAAAGAATCTCAACGCAGTGCTCATCGGTACAGGCCGTCTGGGCCGCGCCATATCCGGCTATCTTTCCGCCGAGGCCCGGGGCTATCACCTGATGGCCGCATTCGACAAAAGCCCGGACGAGATCGGCCGGGAGCTGCAGTGCGGCGTGATGGTGCAGGACGTGGCCGAACTGGCCGCTTTCTGCGCCGCACACCACCCGGACGTAGCGGTGCTTTGCATCCCGCGCGCGGGCGCGAAGGCCGTAGCCCCCACGCTGGTGGAGGCCGGTGTAAAGGGCTACTGGAACTTCAGCCACTACGACCTCTCGGTGGACTACGAGGGTATCACGGTGGAGAACGTCCACCTGGGTGACAGCCTGATGAGCCTGGGCTACCGTGTGCGCAACGATTAAAACGACAGGATAGGGACGGTCTTACCAAATGGCAAAGCTATATTTCCGATACGGCGCCATGAACAGCGGCAAGAGCACCGCGCTGATGCAGGTAGCCTACAACTACGAAGAGCGCGGCATGCGCGTGCTTATCATGAAGCCCTCCATAGATACCAAAGGCGGCGAAAAGCTGATGTCCCGCCTGGGTGTGGAGCGGCGTGTTGACATCGCGGTGCGGCCGGATATGGACCCGTTGGCGCTGGTGCGCGCGGATATTGCAAAAAACGGGCCTCTTGCCTGCGTTCTGACGGACGAAAGCCAGTTTTTCACGTCATGGCAGGCCGAACAGCTTTTCATGGTGACTGTAGCGCTGAACGTGCCGGTCATCTGCTACGGCCTGCGGGCGGATTTTTCCCTGCAGGGTTTTCCCGGTTCCACCCGTCTGCTGGAGCTTGCCCACAACATCGAAGAGATGAAAACCATCTGCCAGTGCGGGCGCAAGGCAATGTTCAACGGCCGCAAGGTAAATGGAAAATTTGTGTTTGAAGGCGCACAGGTGGCCATTGACATGGAAAACAATGTGCAGTACGAATCGCTGTGTCCCCAGTGCTATTTCCGCGAACGGGACAAGTTTTTTGCAGAAAAGGCGGCGGAGGCGGCACAGGAACCCGGCGCAGACGCGCCGTGATGCAGCATATTTCACGCGTATATAAGTCATGATAAAGGCCTCGCTCTGATAAACGGCATGTGACCGTTCATCAGGGCGAGGCCTTTTCTATGCCGAACACTCGATTTGTTTCATTCACCCGCGAATCGGTCACCGTGCAGCTTTCCCATAAGCGTATAATAATCATGCATAAAATATTCGTGGATCCAAAAAAATTCTTCGCGCACAGAATTGTCCTCTAGCAGACAGTTTCTTTCCAGCAAGGATATATATCTTTTTTGCAGCTCAAACTCGGCGTCTGTCGAAGCGCTTTTTTTCTGAAGCTGTTCCCGCAAGCTTTTTAGTTCCGCCAAAAGTTCCTGTGTATATGTCGGCTCCCTCTTCGGCGGATGTGCGTCATAATATCTTTTGTAATCTCTTATAATCACATCCGCCAAAGCCAGCCCATTTGAAAAAACACCAGATAACTCGTGGCCCGGAGTAAGCCCCCTACTGGTTATCCAGCCTGTCCCAGTTTCGATCCGCCAACCGTCATCGGCTCGCTTTATAAAATACTTTGCGCTGAACAGTATCCATGCGCCTTGATTCGGATATCCGCATTTTTCTAATTCATACTGCGAAACGACATGTGGCAAGCGTTTATGAAGTAAAAACTCCAGAGTACTGGACAATTTAATGTATGAGAGCGTTCCTTTAGAAAGCCACATAAGAAAATTATTATCTATATGCCCGAGTATCGTTATTTCTTTTGCCTCATTGATAAAAAGTTTCAGTGTATAGTCTTCATCGCTCAGCTTATATCTCGGAAAAGCACGCGGTAGGTTTGCAGCTATATTGGGGTACATAAAATTTTCCAGCAGCAATTCATATATCATGTCTCTTTCACTCTCTTTCCCAACAAACGCTCCGCTCTTATATGAAAGTCTTTATAGGCATTATAGCACAGTGTCGGCGGCCTGTCACCCAGGCCCGCAGTATACGTCAGCGCAGGCTGCGGAACGCAGCACGAGACGCCAGGGCAACGAGCGCCGACACGCCGGAGGCACCGCATACGACGAGCCATGCCGGGCATTGTTCGAACAGCACGCCGTACATGGCTTGGCCTATGGGCTGCGCGCACATGGACAGCGCCAGCAGGCAGGAGATCACCTTGCCCACCAGTTCGCCGGGCGTTTGGCTCTGCACAAAGGCCATCATCTGCACGCTGAACAATGTGGAGAGAACCATCAGCATGAAGCTGCATACCGCAACAACAACATAGCCGGCAGACGCGGGCGCCAATGCCAGCGAAAGGCCCATGGGCAGGATGCCCAGTGCGCAGCCAAGCAGCAGGAAATGAGCACGCCGGATGTCCAGCCGCTCCCCCAGCACCCCTGCCAGAATCCCGCCCGCAAGCCCTCCCGCCGCAAGGGCGCCCTGTGAAAGACCATAGCGCAGCGTATCCACAGCCAGCGTCTGGCGCAAAATCACAGGCAGGCCTATGATGAGCATGGAACTCATGAACAGATTGAATGCGCACACCAGCAAAATGATGCGTCCCACAACAGGCTTTTCCCGGAAAATATACCGCAGGCTCCGTGCCATATCCTTCTGCGCGACGCGCCAGATGCTGCCGCCATCCCCACGGGAAGCGTGCGGGATGCGGATGAATGTTTCCATCACAGCGGAAAACACAAAGCATGCACAGCTTACATATAAAATCGGCCGCAAGCCGTTCCAGCTGTAGAGCACACCTCCCAGTACCGGGCCAACCAGGCTTGCCAGCGAGCTCACCATATTCACAGCCGCATTCGCAGGCATCAGCTGCTCCGGCGCAGCCAAAAGCGGAATGCTGGCCTGTACCGCAGGCTGGTATGCGCCCTGAATGCCGTACAGCAGAAGCAGAACAGCCATCAGCAGCGGCACCAGAGGCATCCTGCCCAACGCCAGCGCAAACAACGCGATGAGCGCGGCAGCGGAAAAATCCAGCACGACCATGATGTTGCGTTTGTTCACTCTGTCTGCAACGATACCGCCCACGGGCGAAAGCACCACCATGGGCAGAAAGCTGCCGGCGGAAACAAGCCCCAGCAGCGTGGGCGAACCGGTCTGATCAAACAAATACAGCGGCAGTGCAAAACGCAGCACCGCGTTGCCGAACAGAGAGATGATCTGGCCGATGATGACGAGAATGAAGTCCTTACCGAAGCGTTTTGTTTTTTGCATGGGTATTTCCTTTCTGTTATGTGGTGCGGCGGAGCGTCGCGCCGCTTATTAATACCGACGGTTGGTATGTATATCTCTAAAAATAAACTGCCCTTTCGGACAGGTTATTTTTGAAGGCCGAATTCTTCTGGCATAAACACTCATGCGCGCCGTATTCGCGTGCAGATGATTCCAAGAGCAGCTTCGGACAACTGTGCCTGCACGGCGCGGCCCTTCCTGTGCGGCGAGACCTAACAAACGTCCGCCCGCCTTTTCGCATTTGCACCGCCGTCGTCTACATCCCCCGGCGCTTTTGCCCAGGAGCTTCGCTTTCCCGCTGCTTTTTGGCCGCGTGTGCGCTGAAGACAAAAAAGTTCTCCAGCATTTCGCCGTCAAAGACATCCAGCCCTACGCCTGCAAGAAGCTGCCTTACAAAACTACAGCGCTCCCGCGCTTCCTCGGGCGTCATGGGATACAGCAACGGATTCAAGTACTGGTTTGTGATGAGCAGCAGCAGATCGGACGCTTCCCTCACATGCTCCACATGCAGGCTTCCGTCCGCGTTTCCCTCCCGCAGAACCGGTTCCAAGTAATTCGGGCCCACCTCACGGATCTGGCTGTCTAGCTGCAGCATCATCAGACGGGGCGTGTGAGTCATGTCCGGCGCTGCGGAAAAAAACTTACCCTGCTCCGTGTTCTGGAGCGACGCCGTAAACATACGGGTAAGTTTTTCCCGCCCATTCAGGCGCTTATCCGTGACCACCTCGTTCATCAAAGCCTCTACCCCGGCAAACAGCCTCTGGTCGCACACTGCCTCCAGAATGTCCTCCTTAGACTTGAAATGGTGATAAATGGCTCCTTTGGACAGATTTCCAAGCGCATCGATGATGTCCTGGATGGTGGTGTTTTCATATCCCTTTTCCAAAAACAGCTTCAGCGACACATCTAAAATACGCGCCACGGTCTCCTCCGGGTATTTGTTGCGCGCCATGGCGCCCGCCCCTTTCATACATACCATCGGTATGTTTACTATCATAACAGCCGCCGCAGAAGCTGTCAACCGCCGGCGGCAAACTTTTACATACCGCCGTAATAGGCCACCAACAGGTCCACCACCGCGCCGTAGCTTTTGGAGCCGAGCTCCTGGTCGTAGCTTTGCAGAAATCCCGAATAAGCGCTGTCTGCCGCCTTGGACACCGGAGACTCGAACTGCTGCCAATAGGCGTTGTTTGCGAGAATATCCTCGTTCGCCGTCTGGCATACCTGCTGCGCGATCTCCAGCCATTTTTCATAAGACGCACCGTACAGCGCGTTGGAGAGGTGGATATACCCCAACAGATAACCCGAATACGCATACAGCGGGTCGCCGCTGGTGTCGCACGCGAGGATGGCCACAAAATTGGCCGTCTGTTCGGGTGCGACGCCGCGCACATGCGCCAATTCATGCGCAATGGTCGCAGGCAGCAGGCATTCGGGCGAATCTACATTCAAATTCGCCTCCCCGGTGAACGGGAAGAAAAAACCTGTAAAATTCAGCGCGCTCAGCACCCGGGAAAACAGCATGGGCTTGGGGCTGACGGCGGAAACAGACAAAAACGGGTACTGCTGCTCCAATGCGTCGTACAATGTGCCGGATGCGTCAAAAATAGCCTGTGTATCGCCGGAGAGCACGCCCGGCGCGGCGTGAGGTGCCAACGGCGCCGCCGCATTCAGCTTTTCCATAAACAGGCGCGTTGTGGCCTCAAGCTCGTCCACTGTTACGGGCCGGGCCGTTACGCCTGCCTGTTCTTCAAACGTTTCCGCGTAATAAGTAAGGCCCCACAGCAGCGTAAAGCCCGTGTAAACGCTCAGTGCCACCAGCACGCCGCCCAGCGCACGCCTCCACAGCACTGCCAGCCGCCGTCCGCGCCCACGTGCCAGCAGCCACACTGTGCGGCCCACATACCAGATGCAGAACAAAACCAGCACGGCCCAGCACAGCTCGGCCACAGAAAAGGGCACAAAACCGCACAGCCATCCCACTGCCCGGTGGTATGGCTGTACGATCTTGTGTACGATGAAGTCCGATGCGGCGCGGCTGCGCATTACAAGGCGCAGCGCCAGCAGAAACGCGCCCACCGCTCCCAGTGCGAGATACAGCTTTTTGTCGCTCCGCCACGCCCGCGCCGCGGCGGCTTTTGCTTCTTCTCCCCGCATCCGTCAGCGCCCCAGCTTATCGACAAGCGCAAGCACTTCGTCCATCTTCTCCGCCTGCAGGGCCGGATCTCCGCTTTCAAACGCCTCCTGCACGCAGCCGCCGATATGCGCTTTTAAAATCTCTTTGTTCGCCTTGGTGAGGATGGACTGGGTGGCCATCACCTGATTGGAAATGTCCACGCAGTAACGGTCGTTCTCCACCATGGCAAGGATGCCGTCCAACTGGCCGCGCGCCGTTTTCAGCAGCCGCGTGACCGTCTGCTTATCCGCCCGCACGGCTTATTCCACCGAAATGACGGTGTAGCCCGCATCTTCCACGGCGGCCTTCAGCGTATCGGCGCTCACGCCGTCCTCCACAGTACATACGGCCTTTTTCTCTTCCAGGCTTACATTCGCGGCAACGCCCGAAATCCCGTTCAGCGCCTTGTCCACATGGCTGCGGCAGTTCTGGCACATCATCCCTTCGATAATCAGTGTAATGGTCTTCATTTGTTTTTCCTCCCTGTCGTTTTTGTTGATATTCTCATTTTGAGGCAATTCTATCCGTTCGGCGCGCGGCTGGGCGGACATGGGCGAAAGGGGCGCCCCCTGCTCCGCGGCGGCATGCGCCGGATGGGCTTTGAAACGCTTGAGCCGCAGTGCATTCATTACGACGCACACGCTGGAAAGGCTCATGGCCGCGGCGCCGATCATCGGGTTCAGCCGCAGATGGAACGGCAGGTACAAAAGCCCCGCCGCGACGGGGATGCCCACCGTGTTGTAAAAGAAAGCCCAGAACAGGTTCTCCTTGATGTTGCGGATAACGGCCTTGGACAGCCGGATGGCCGTGACCGCGTCGGCAAGGTCGCTTTTCATCAGCACCACATCGGCGCTTTCGATGGCAACGTCCGTGCCCGCGCCGATGGCGATCCCCACATCCGCGCGGGCCAGCGCCGGCGCGTCGTTGATGCCGTCTCCCACCATAGCGACGGTTTTCCCCTGCTGCTGCAGAGCTGCTACATGCTGCTCCTTTTCCTGCGGCAGCACCTCGGCAATGACATGGGGGATGTCCAACTGACGGCGGATGGCCTCCGCAGTGCGCCGGTTGTCGCCCGTCAGCATCGTCACATCAATGCCCATACGCTTTAAGTCCGCAATGGCTGCGGCGCTGGAAGGCTTGACGGTGTCCGCTACGGCGATAACGCCAAGCACCGTCTTTTCGCCGCAGAACAGCAGCGGGGTCTTCCCTTCGCCGGCCAGCGCGTCCAGCTTCTGCTTCACAGGGGCAGGCAGCGCCATACCGCGCTCCGCCAGCATGGCTTCATTCCCGGCGAAATAAAGCTCCTGCGCATACCGCCCTTCGATGCCCTTGCCGAACACCGCCTTGAAATCCGTCACCTCATAGGGCTGCACGCCGCGCCGGGCGGCGCACTCCAGCACGGCCTGTGCCAACGGATGCTCGCTTTGCCGCTCCAGGCCGGCGGCCAGCGCAAGCAGTTCATTCTCCGCCAACGCGCCGACGGGCAGAATGTCCGTAACGGCAGGCTTTCCTTCTGTTATTGTACCAGTTTTGTCAAGCACGATGGCGTTGATGCTGTGCGCCGTCTCCAACGCCTCGCCGGATTTGATGAGGATCCCGTTTTCCGCCCCTTTTCCCGTGCCCACCATGATGGCCACGGGCGTGGCCAGACCCAGCGCACAGGGACAGGAAATGACCAGCACGGAGATACCGATGGAGACCGCAAATTCCGGCGTCTGCCCGGCGAGAAGCCAGCCGATGGAGACCGCCAGAGCAATGCCGATGACCACCGGCACGAACACGCCGGAAATTTTGTCCGCCAGCTTTGCAATGGGCGCCTTACTGGAGCTTGCGTCCTCTACCAGACGGATGATCTGGGCCAGCGTGGTATCCGCGCCCACCTTGGTGGCACGGAACTTGAAAAATCCCGCTTTATTGATGGTGGCCGCGATCACGGTGCTGCCCGGCTCCTTTTCCACGGGGATGCTCTCGCCTGTGATGGCCGCCTCGTCGATGCTCGTGTTGCCTTCAAGGATCACGCCGTCCACGGGCACGCTCTGGCCCGGCCGCACCAGCACGGTGTCGCCCACGACGACCTCCTCCACAGGGATCACCGTCTCCACCCCGCCGCGCTCCACGGCGGCTGTTTTGGGCGCAAGGTCCATCAGCTTGGTGATCGCCTCGCTGGTCTTGCCCTTGCTCCTGGTCTCCAGATATTTGCCCAGCGTGATGAGCGCGAGGATCATCGCCGCCGATTCGAAATAAAGATCCATGTGATATTGGGACACCAGCGCATGGTCCCCCACGCCCAGGCCATAGCCGATGCGGTAGATGGCAAACACGCCGTATACCAGCGCCGCAGTGGAGCCGATGGCGATCAGGCTGTCCATATTCGGGCTTCCCCGGAGCAGCGTCTTGAACCCCACCTCGTAATACTTGCGGTTGACATACACCACAGGCAGAGTCAGCAAAAGCTGTGTAAGGGCAAAGCCCACGGCGTTTTCATGCCCTGTCAAAAAGCCCGGCAGCGGAAGGCCGGCCATGCTGCCCATGGAAACATACATCAGCGGCGCCAGGAAGGCAAACGAGACCCACAGGCGCATGCGCATGTTTTTCAGCTGCGCCTGCATGGGGTTCTGCGCGGGCGCGCCCCCCGGCTTTGCGGCGGGGCCCGCCCCCCGGCCGTCTGCAGGCGACGCGCCGTAGCCTGCATGCTCCACCGCCTTGACGATCACATCCTGCTCCAGCGGCGCATCGCTCTCTACCACCATACTGTTCGTCAGCAGGTTCACCGACACTTCCGACACGCCCTGCACGCCGCGCACCGCCTTTTCCACATGGGCGCTGCACGCCGAGCATGTCATGCCCGTGACGTTGTATTTTTGTTTTACCATCTCGTTCCCTCTCTCAAAACCTCTCCCCCGGGGTGGGGGTCTATATTCATACTATACCTATTTAGTATTATTGTCAACCGATTTTGCAAAAAATATACGGCCCCTCTCCGGAGGGGCCGTACAGCCGAACATCTTTCTTTTTTCAGGAATCATAAGGCGTCTGCGTGCCGAAAAGCTCGGCGCGCAGCGCTTCGTCGTAAGGCAGGCGCACAAAATCCTCCAGGCGCGTATTGTAAATCTGCTCCAGCCGGGCCGTATAACCCACTACCACATGCGGCATCGCGCGCTGCACTGCGTCCAGCGTCTCGTATACCATGTCCTGCTTTTTCATGGATATCTCATACATCTTCTTATCCCGCGTGCGCACCACCAGGCCGTGCGTCTTGCCCGTGGGAATGCCGTTGGTGCGGTGCTGCACCGTGCGCATATACGCCCACGCCACATTTTCAGCGTCCAGTACTGTCGTTTTGCCTCCGGTCTCGAACATCATCCACCGGCCTGTACGCACTCCGTTCACAGGCTCAGTGCTCTGGTAGAACGTTTCCAGCTGTTCCAGCATCGCTTCCGGACTCTCGCTTGCCTTGCAGTAAGCCCGGATGCGTTTTTGGTACCGCCCCGTCAGCGCACCCGCCAGCATCCAGACCGCCGCAAACAGCGCCACGCCCGCGCCTGCCGTGAGCAGCCAGGTACCGGATTGGTCCATGCTGCCCAGGTAATCCGCTTTCAGCACCAACGGCAGGAACATCTGCTGCTCCTCGGCCGTCCAGTCGTCATAGCCGACCACCTGATGGTAAAAATCCAGCGATTCTCCCGACATTGGCAGAATGGTCCCCCGCACCGTAAAGCTTTCCCCCGGCGTCTGGCTGGCGCCTGTCAGCAGTTCATAGGATGCATCCAGCAAATCATCCGCTGTGCTGATATATCCGGCGTCCACCGCAAGGCCCATATATTCCGCATCCCCTACCGGAATAATGTATTCCTTCTCTGTGACAGTAGAGCGGTTTGTGGATGTATTGGTGCGCTCTGTATAGGCATACCAGTCATAGATCAGGTATACCTCCGCCTCCACGTATTGCCCTTTCAGCTCGGACACATCCAAAGAGTCCAACGGCTTCGGGCCGCCGATGGCTTTGAATGCGCCGAAGCCCGTCCCCCACAGCAGCCCCGCCGCCAGAGCCAGCGCGATGATGATCGACGCAGCGTGTCCCTTCAGACTTTTCATTTTCAGTTCCTGCAGCATAAATGCTTCCTCCTTCGCGGACAGCCCCTTTTCCCCATCCGCACTTATTTTCTTTATTGTAGCAGGATATGCGCCTGTGCGCCACGTTTTTTCTGCATTTCGGCGCAACTTTTACAAGCAGAAACAAAAAGGCGGGGCCGCAGCCGCGGCCCCGCCTGTATGGCTTGAATTATTTTCCGAACACCTTTTCGTAGTCGGCCCGGAATTTTGCGATGCCCGCATCCGTCAGCGGATGCTTTGTCATCTGCTCGATGACACTGTACGGTACCGTGGCGATATCCGCGCCCGCCAGCGCGCAGTCCGTCACATGCACAGGGTTGCGCACACTGGCCGCAATGATCTCCGTATGGATATCGTCATACATGGCGAACATATCCGCAATGGTGCGCACCAAATCAATGCCCGGCATGCTGATGTCGTCCAGACGGCCCAGGAACGGGCTGACGTACGCCGCGCCCGCGCGCGCAGCCAGAAGCGCCTGGTTCGCGCTGAAGATCAGCGTCACATTGCACTTGATGCCCTCTGCGGAAAGCACCTTGGTCGCTTTCAGGCCCTCCACCGTCATGGGAATCTTCACCACCATGTTCGGATGGATCGCCGCGATCTCACGGCCTTCCGCGATCATGCCCGCCGCGTCCTCGGTGGTGGCCTTTACCTCGCCGGAGATGGGGCCGTCCACAATGGACGCGATCTCACGGATGACCTCAACGAAATCCCGCCCCTCTTTTGCAATCAGGCTGGGGTTCGTCGTCACGCCGCAGATAACGCCCATATCGTTGGCTTTTTTGATGTCCTCCACGTTTGCTGTGTCGATAAAAAACTTCATAGCACCCTGTCCCTTTCCGTTTTGTTTTGAACGCCTCCCGCACCCCTCCCAAGGCGCAGGGCTTCAACTCTTTCAGTATAATCCCGGAACACGCCCAAAGTCAAACAGAAACGACGTTTCTTTTACGGTTTCGACAAAAAAACAGCCCGGAGCGTATGCCCCGGGCCGGCAGCCGCAGCGGCGGCTCTGTTTTACATCATACTGCGGTACAGCGCGGCAATTTCCTCCACACTGGTATTGCGTGGGTTGCCCGGACGGCACGCATCCGCAAAGGCGCTCTCGGCAAGGAACTGCACGTCCTCGTCCTTCACAATGGCTTTCAGGTCTGCGGGAATGCCCACATCCTGTCCCAGCTTGCGCACAGCGTCGCAGGCGGCCTTGCGGTATTCCTCCTGCGTCATTGCGTCCACGCCTTCCACCCCCATGGCGCGGGCAATCTCCTGGTATTTTTCACCCGTGTACGGCGCGTTATATTCCATGACGACTGGCAGGATGATCGCGTTGGCAACACCGTGAGGCGTATCATACAGCGCACCCAGACCGTGCGCCATGCTGTGTACGATGCCCAGGCCCACGTTGGAGAAACCCATGCCCGCCACATACTGCGCCAGCGCCATGCCCTCGCGGCCCTCGGCTGTGTTTTCCACAGCGCCGCGCAGATGCCTGGCAATCAGCTCAATGGCTTTCAGATGGAACATGTCCGTCATTTCCCATGCCGCCTTTGTGGTGTAGCCCTCGATGGCGTGCGTCAGCGCGTCCATGCCCGTGGCGGCTGTCAGGCCTTTGGGCATGCTTGCCATCATATCCGGGTCAATGACCGCAACCTCGGGGATATCGTTGGTATCCACGCACACAAACTTGCGTTTTTTCTCCACATCGGTGATGACGTAGTTGATGGTCACCTCAGCGGCAGTACCCGCGGTGGTCGGCACCGCAATAGTAAACACGGCGTGCTTCTTCGTGGGCGCTACGCCCTCCAGGCTGCGCACATCGGCAAATTCCGGATTCTCGATGATGACCCCGATGGCTTTGGCGGTGTCCATGGAGGAACCGCCGCCGATGGCTACGATGCAGTCCGCGCCGCTCTTTCGGAACGCGGCCACGCCTGTCTGAACGTTCTCAATCGTAGGATTGGGCTTGATGTCGCTGTATACCTCATAGGCAAAGCCCGCTGCGTCCAGCAGGTCCGTCACCTTTTTGGTTACATTAAATCGAATGAGGTCCGGGTCAGAGCACACAAAAGCCTTTTGAAAGCCGCGTGCCGCCAGCTCGGGGACGATGTTCCCAATCGCGCCCTTGCCGTGATAGGATACCGTATTCAGTACGATGCGGTTTGCCATAAATAATCCTCTCCCTTATACAATGTAATAAAAGTTCTCCCCTCACCCGTCCCGTCGGATGATGCATGGGGGACTGCACATTCTGCGGACGCAGCATATCCGCCCGCCCTGATATTCATTCTACAACCTTTTGCTTAAAAATTCTACTCCCGTGTTTCGGTTATACCTTTTGGGCCGGCGGCAAGTTTTGCAATCCTCCGGGAAGCGCGGTCAAAATCCGAAAACAATGCAGGCTTACGGCTGCCGAACGCAGTGTTAAGAAACCGTTAAGGCGCGTTTTCTTTGTTTCAACAGTTGTCAAGAGAAAAGTTTTTACTATTTTTAGTATTTATTTTTGCTTTTTAGAACAAATGTATGTCCAAAATACTATTCACGCAACATTTGCAATTATTAACACAATATTCACAAATTCAAGTTTTTCATTCCGTGTTAATATGTGAATAGTGACAAGCGTGATATTCCACGCTTTCATCAATCAGGGCTCCGGCCCGCAAGGAGGAGTAAATCTATGGCGACTAAAACCGCCGCGGTAGACGCCAAGGGCTACCGCAAATTCGGCTTTCGCGATGTGCTTGCTTACGGCTTAGGCGACTTCGGCTGTAACATGAGCTTCGCGCTGAAAGGCACGCTCACCATTTTCTGGACGCAGTACATGGGCATCGATTCCATCCTGATGGCTTCCCTTCTGCTGCTCGTGCAGGTTTGGGATGCGATCAACGCCCCTGTGATCGGCGCGATGGTCGACGCGGACAAGCGTCAGTACAAGCGCAACAAATTCCTTGCCTACATCTGGGCCGGTTCTGTCGGCCTGCTGGTGGCCGGCGCTCTGTGCTTCGTGCCCTGGACAGGCGCTCCCTACGTTGTAAAGTGCATTCTGTTCGTGGCCGGCTATATCCTGTGGGATGCGTTCTACACCGTTGCCAACGTTCCTTACGGCTCCATGCTTTCTCTGATCACGGCTGATCCGGTCGAGCGTGCGAAGCTTTCCACCGGTCGTTCCGTGGGTTCCATGGTCGGCAGTATTTCTGCTTCTGTTATTCTGCCGATGCTGATTTACGATGCCAGTAACAATCTGCTGGGTGAGCGTATTTTCATCATCGCGCTCGTCATGGGCATTCTTGGTTTCATCGCTTTCCAGTTTATGATCCGCAACACCGTCGTGCGTGTGGATACGCAGGTCACGCTGAAGGAAGACGCGCCCAAGTTCAACCCGCTGAAGGCTACCGGCCACTTCCTGCGCAACCGCGCGGCAGTGGGCGCCACGCTGGCCCCTGTCGGCCTGTTCATCGGTATGTACGGCGCTCAAACTGCTCTTCAAATCATGTTCCAATCCTATTTTAAAAACGCTCGTATTTCCGGTATCATCGGCATGCTTTCTTATGTCGGCCTGTTCCTGTTCATCCCCTTTGTTGGCAAAATCGTCAGCAAAATCGGCAAGAAGGAAGCTATTACCATCGGTGCTTGTGTCAGCGTTTTGGCCTATATCCTGATGTTTATTCTGCCCATCACTCCGGACGGCAAGGGTTTGGCGCTGTTTGTTGTCTGCCAGCTTCTGAATGCCATTGGCGGCGGCATTGGCCAGTGCGTGAGCTGGTCTCTGATGGCCGACGCGATGGACTACGAGGAATGGAAGTTCGGCACCCGCAACGAAGGCACCACCTATGCGCTGCACTCCTTCTTCCGCAAGCTGGCGCAGGGCATTGGACCGTCTCTTGGCCTTATGGCTGCCACATGGCTGGGTTACAACGCTGCCTTGGGTGCAAACCAGACCATCGAGGTTGCTACCAATATGCGCTATCTGACAGCCGGTGCATATCTGCTGAGTGCTGTCCTGCAGTTGATTGCTTACGGTGTTATCTACAATCTGGACAAGAAAACACTGGCTCAGATGGAAAAAGATCTCGGCAAGCGCCGCGACGACGCCAAGGCCGATATCTCCAAGATCATCGGCGGCGAAGACTGATTCTGACCGTTCTCCTTCAAATATTTTCACACTCAAACAAAACGGCGCGCTGCCTGTGCAGCGCGCCGTTTTGCTATGCACTTGGCAGCAGGCTATGGTAACTGCTGCCGGGGATGGAGAAAGCCTTGTCAGAACCGCAGCGAAAGGCAGCTGAGCCCGCCGTCTATCTTCTTATATTCCGAAGTATCACACGTCAGGGTTTGATAGCCCGCCGCCTGCACCGCCTTCAATACCTTGGGATACCCTTCCGGCACAATGACCTTTCCGTTCACCCAAATGCAGTTTGCTGCGTACGGCTCGTCCTTCGGGACGGTTATTTTCGTATATCCTTCAAATGCAGATTTTGTGCAGAACTCACCCGCGGTGAGCATCACACCGTTTTCCAGATAAACCACGCCTGTTTTCAGGTGCAGCACCTCGGTGAGCGGTACGCCCACCACCTTGCAGCCGAACGGTTCCAGAATATTCGCCAGCTGCTTCACACCCTCAGGGTTGGTGCGCCCGGAGAGCCCTACATAAAAGGTATCGCCGCACATCATCACGTCGCCGCCCTCCAGCGTACCGGGTGCTTTTATATGAAAAATTTTGTCGGGCGGATAAAATTCCGCCACTGCCGGCTCAATGGCTGCCGTTTCGCCCTTGCGGCTGGGTGCGCCGGGATTTGTGATCACCGCGCAGTATTTCGTCAGCACCGCGGCGTCCTCTACAAAGCAGCTGTCCGGATATGCCTCGTCTGCGGGCAGTACCGTTACATCTACGCCGCATTGCCGGAGCGTCTCAATATATGCCCTGTGCTGTTCCAATGCTTTTTCATAATCCGGAGCACCCAGCTCCGGGTGGCCGGTAATGCCGTGCACCATTGCGGTGCACGGCGTTTTTACGATCACATGGCTGAACATCTTCGGCTCACTCCTTTTCCGCCGCCAGCTTTTCCTTCAGCTTGGCCTGCACGGTAATGGGCAGGCCGAACAGATGAATGAAGCCCGCAGAATCCGCCTGGTCATATACCGAATCTTCGCCGAAGGTCGCCAGATCCTCACTGTACAGGCTGTACGGAGATGTAGTTCCCGCCGGAATGATATTGCCCTTGTACAGCTTGAGCTTCACATCACCGGTCACATTCTCCTGCGTTTTGTCCACAAAGGCGGACAACGCCTCGCGCAAGGGCGTGTACCACTGGCCGTTGTAAACGATATCGGCAAATTTCTGCGCCACCAGCGCCTTATAGTGAGCGGTCTCCTTGTCCAGACACAGCATTTCCAGCTGCTCGTGGGCAAAATACAGGATGGTGCCGCCCGGCGTCTCGTACACACCGCGGCTTTTCATGCCCACAAGACGGTTTTCCACAATGTCGATGATGCCGATGCCGTTCGCGCCGCCCACAGCGTTCAGCTCTTTCAGCAGTGTGCTGGTCTTCATGGCCTTGCCGTCCAGCGCGGTGGGCTTGCCCTTTTCAAAATGAATGGTAATATAGGCGGGCGTGTCGGGCGCCTGCTCGGGCGCGACGCCAAGCTCCAAAAAGCCCGGTTTTGCGTAATCCGGCTCGTTTGCAGGGTCCTCCAGGTCCAACCCCTCGTGGGAAAGATGCCACAGGTTTTTATCCTTGGAATAATTCGTTTCACGGTTGATCTTCAGCGGCACATGGTGCGCCTCTGCATAGTCGATTTCCTCTTCGCGGCTCTTGATGTCCCATTCGCGCCAGGGAGCGATGATTCCCAGGTCCGGTGCAAAGGCTTTTATGGCAAGCTCAAAGCGTACCTGGTCGTTGCCCTTGCCCGTGCATCCGTGGCAGATAGCGTCCGCGCCTTCCTTTTTGGCGATCTCTACCAGCTTCTTCGCAATGGGCGGGCGCGCAAAGCTGGTTCCCAGCAGGTAGGTGCCTTCGTATTTTGCCCCCGCCTGCACCGTGGGAATGATATAGTCTTCCACAAACTCGTCCACAAGGTCCATCACATACAGCTTGCTGGCGCCGGTGGCAAGCGCCTTGGCCTCCAGCCCGTCCAGCTCTGTTCCCTGCCCTACGTCTCCGGCGGCGGCAACGACCTCGCAGCCGTAATTCTCTTTCAGCCAGGGAATGATGATGGAGGTATCCAGCCCGCCGGAATAGGCGAGCACCACTTTTTTGTACTGCTTTTTCTGCTTTTCCATGTTCGTTCGCTCCTATTGCAAATATCGTCTGCCGGGACTCCGGCGTTTGTGCCCGGCCTTTTTCCGGGGAAATACCGCTGCCGCGTTACAGCACCTTGGAGAGGAAGCTTTTCAGGCGCGGATTCTGCGGGGATGCAAACAGCGCGTGCGGCTCATTCTGCTCCATCACACATCCGTCATCCATAAACAGCACCCGTGTGGATACCTCGCGCGCAAACCCCATCTCGTGGGTCACAATGACCATTGTCATGCCCTCCCGGGCCAGTTCGCGGATAAGGTCCAGCACTTCGCCCACCATCTCAGGGTCCAGCGCACTGGTAGGCTCGTCAAAAAGCATCACTTCCGGCTCCATGGCCAGCGCGCGTACGATGGCGATGCGCTGCTTCTGCCCGCCGGAAAGCTTGTTTGGATAGGCGTCCGCTTTGTCCGCCAGGCCGATACGCTCCAGCAGACGCATGGCTTTTTCATCCGCCTCTGCCTGTGTCTGCAGCTTCAGGTTGACGGGCGCCAGCGTGATATTCTGTTTCACCGTCAGATGCGGGAACAGGTTGAAATGCTGGAATACCATACCCATCTTCCGGCGGATGCGGTTGATGTCACAGTCCTTTGCGGTGATGTCCTTGCCCTCGAACCATATCTCTCCGCCCGTGGGCTCCTCCAGCCTGTTCAGGCACCGCAGAAAGGTGCTTTTTCCGCTGCCCGACGGACCGATGATAGCGATTTTTTCGCCCTTTTCAATGGTCTCCGTCACGCCCTTGAGCACCATATTCCCGCCGAAGGCCTTTTGCAGATTTTTAACCTCGATCACTTTGCGCCAGCCTCCGTTCCATTTTTTTCTGAATGGCTGTCATGCCTACCACCAGCAGCAGATAAATGGCCGCCGCAATGAACAGCGGCGCGCTGTTGAACGCGATGCCCCGGATGGAATCGGATACCTTCGTCAGATCCCGCGCGGCGATATATCCCGCCACACTGGTCTCTTTAAGCAGCGCGATGAACTCGTTGAACAGCGCGGGCAGAATATTTTTGACCGCCTGCGGCAGCACGATGAGCCGCATCGTCGCGCCCTCGGAAAGCCCGAGGCTTCGCCCTGCCTCCGCCTGTCCAGGGTCGATGGAAGCGATGCCGCCCCGGATGATCTCTGCCACATAAGCGCCCGAGTTGACGCCGAAGGCGAACACGCAAGCCTCAAAGCTGCCGTTGAACAGGATTGTGTAGGCGATCAGGAGCTGTACGACGATGGGCGTGCCGCGGATGACCGTGACATATATACCGCAGGCGGCATTTACTGCTTTCCAGCCAAAGCTCTTTTTGCCGCCGGCATAATATTTCACCAGCGCCACCAGCACGCCGATGCACACGCCGATCAGGCACGCCAGCGCCGCCAGCGCTATAGTCATCCCCAACCCCTCGAGATATTGAACCCATCGGCCTTTGTACACCGTCACCTTATAAAAATCGCTCAGCAGCTTGTTCAAGTCGTTCCAAAAATTTTCCACGGAGGGATAGCCCCTTTCCTTATTTGCTCTGACGCATGCTCCCGAAAGCTGCACGGCCCGCGCAGCGCGGGCCGTGCGCATTTTCCGCCTGCCCTCCGGACGTCAGCCCTCTGCGCAGATCTTCAGATGCTTATCCGTCAGCGACTCCACTGTGCCGTCGTCCATAGCCTTCTGCAGCACACTGTTGACGACCTCCAGCAGATCCTCGTTGCCCTTGGCCACGCCCATGGCCATTTCCTCCTCAGTGAGAAGCTGCTCCACAGTTTCCAGTGCATCCGGGTTCGCCATTGCCAGCGTCTGCGCAGGCACCTTGTCCAGGATGGCCGCGTCCGCTTTTCCTCCCATCACAGCCGTAGCGCATTCATTGGCATTTTTAAACGCCAGCGGTTCAATGCCAAGCTCTTCCTGTGCGTAGATGTGAGCGGTCGTGCTCTCCTGCACAGCGATATTCTTTCCCGCAAGGTCGTCGGCCGTCTTGATATCGCTGCCCTTCGGCACCAGCAGGATCAATCCGTTCAGTGTATAAGTAATGGAGAAATCAATTTGCTCCGCGCGCTCGGGCGTAGCCGTCATACCCGCTGCAATGAGCTGCCCCTTACCGCTTTTCAGCGATTCGATCAGCAGGTTGAAGTCCATATCCAGCACTTCCAGCTCCACGCCCAGCTCATCGGCCACCAACTGCGCCAGGTCGATGTCCACACCGGCCGGCTTGCCGTCCTCGCCCAGATATTCGAACGGCGGAAAACCCGTGGCCGTCATCATCGTCAGCACGCCTTTTTCCTGAATCTCCTCCACAACGGACGTCCCGCCTGCTGAGTCCTGGCCGGATGCCCCGGAGGACGCGGACGCGCTGCCCGCCGCCGAGCTTGCCGGAGCGGATGCGCCCGAACCGCCGCAGGCCGCCAGGCCCAACATCAGAACCGCTGCCATTGCAAATGCCAATATCTTTTTCATAACTCCCATGCTCCCTCTCTTGTTCCCATTTTGTGCGCCGCCCCTCCGGCGGCTTCCATGGCATTATTATATTCGCATATCTATTCATTGTCAACGAATTTTTATGCGATTTGTTTCTTTTCTGCACATTGCACAGCATTTAACCCTCCGTGCATGCTTTCATAAGCATATTTATACAAAATTGAATTTATTTTATGTATATATTTGCATTTATTCTTTAATTATGCTACTATATATACATTCTCAAACAAAGATGCGGAGCGGTAAAAATGCTTGATACAACCTTATGCAATTCTTATCTTAGCGTAAATTTGCAGACGATCATTAATAATATGCAAAGCATTCAAGAGGATATCGGGCCGGATGTGGAATGCATCCCTGTGTTGAAGGACAATGCTTACTGCCTGGGTGCTGTACCCATTGCCAAAGCGCTTTGCACTTACGCGAACGTGCGCACCATCGCAGTTGCGCAGGTGTGTGAGGGCGTCGAACTGCGGCAGGCCGGATTGTCCGCTCCTGCCGTTCTGGTACTGGGCGGCGTGCCGGAGCGGTTATTCCCGGCTGCGGTCGAGTATGGGCTGCAGCTCACCGTGTTCCATCCGTCCACTGTGTATGCACTGGAAAAACTGGCCGCCGCGCAGGGAAAACGCGCCGAAGTACAGATCAAAGTTGAAACCGGGCTGAACCGCACCGGCGCAAAGCCCGGCGCAGAGCTGGGCGCGCTGGCCACCGCGCTGGCCGCCTGTCCCCATGTGCGCACAATGGGGGTATTCTCCCATTTTTCCACGGGCGAGACAAAAGAAAGCCCTACGGCCTACCGGCAGTTTCAACTTTATCAGCAGGCTTTGGCACAGCTTCAGGCCGCAGGCATCGATCCGCCACAGAAGCACATGTGCAATAGCGGCGGCAGCGACTGGTTCCGCGCCTCGTTCTGCAACGCAGTACGCATCGGGCGCCGGCTGTATATGGATAATCAGGCCGAACCGCTCACACCCGGAACGCCGGGTGCGGTGCAGGAGGCATGCAGCTGGCGCGCCTCGGTAACGAACCTGCGCGTTGTGGAGGCCGGAGATACTGTGGGATATGACGCAGCCTGGACAGCGCCGCGCCGCACCCGCGTCGCCACCGTATGCGTGGGCTACGGCGACGGCCTCTATTATCCTCTGGCGGAAGCAGGCGGCCCGCTGCTGGTGGGGGAACAGAGAGCCCGGCTTCTGGCTACCTGCATGGACCAATGCTTCGTGGATGTAACGGATATTCCCTGCCGCGCAGGAGACGAGGTCACCTTTTTCGGGCAAAGCAGCGGGGGTGCAGCCATGCCCATCCAGGAACTCGGCAAGTTCATGCATGTGGAAGGCGTATATTTTTACAGCTTCCTCTCTCCGCGCGTGGCGCGCGTATACGAGGGACTGGAACCGTGAACGGAACATCTGCGCGGATGCGCCGCACATAAAACACAATATAATACAGGAGGAAATACGATATGCCGAATACCTATGAAACCAAATTGTGGGGAGGGCGCTTCCGCGGCGATGAGGACGCGCTGATGCAGCATTTCAACAGCGAGTGCTGGCGCACCAGCTGGCTGGTGGAGCCGGATATCCAGGGCAGCCTTGCCCATGTGGCCATGCAGGTAAAATGCGGCCTGCTCACCTCCGCCGAGGGAGAGACGCTCACCCGAGGCCTGGAAACCATCCTGGCCGATTTCAAGGCCGGGCAGCTTGTTTACACCGAAGAATACGAGGATGTGCATACCTTTGTGGAGCTGCACCTGATACGCCGCGTAGGGGACGTGGGCAAAAAGCTGCACACCGCCCGCAGCCGCAACGACCAGTGCAATGTGGATATGAAGCTGTACGTCAAGCAGCAGGCACATCATGTGGCCGCTCTTATCGACACCTTCTGCGCCACGCTGCAGCGTGTTGCAGAGGAAAACCCGTGGATGATGCCGGGCTACACTCATCTGCAGCGCGCGCAGGTGGTAACGTTCAAATACCATCTAATGGCCTACTGTGAAATGATGCTGCGGGACAAAAAACGCCTGCTGAATGCCGTGGATGTGATGGATGAATCCCCTTTGGGCTGCGGCGCGCTGGCAGGAACCACCCATATCATCGACCGCTCCTATACCGCTCAGCTCCTGGGCTTTTCCCACGGCGCATGCAAAAACTTTCTGGATGGCGTGTCCGACCGGGATTTTGTGCTTGAGGTACTCTCGGATTTCAGCATCCTGATGATGCACCTCTCCCGTCTGGCCGAGGAGCTCATCTTATGGAGCAGCGCTGAATTTGGTTTCGTGGTGCTGGACGACAAATATACCACAGGCTCCAGCATCATGCCGCAGAAGAAAAATCCGGACGGCGCGGAGTTGGTACGCGGGCGCACGGGCCGCGTCTACGGCGATCTGATGGCCTTGTTGTGTGCGATGAAGGGTCTGCCTCTGGCCTACAACAAGGACATGCAGCAGGACAAGGACTCCTTTGCAGATGCGCTGGACGTGGTAACAGCTTCATTGATGATGATGGAGCGCATGATCGGTACGCTGCAGGCAAAGCCAGAGGCCATGGAGGCCGCGGTAAAAAAGGGCTTTCTGAATGCCACGGAAGTGGCGGACTATCTGGTGCAGCACGGCGTTCCCTTCCGCGACGCTCACGGCATCGTGGGACAGATCGTTATTTATTGTGAGGACGCGCAGAAAGGCATCGAGGAACTTTCCCTGGACGAACTGCTTCAGTTTTCACCCGCCTTCGGGCCGGATATCTTCAGCTACATCGACTACGCCGCCATTCTGCAAAAAGGCATCAAAAAAGAAATGCTGTAATACAAATAAAAAACGCCCCCGCCTGCGGCATAAGGCCGCTGCGGAGGCACTTTTTATTTTCGGAACTGATGCGGAGAAGTTTCGCTTATACTTCGAAGTTCACGGCGGTGTCGCCCTTCAGGTCCGTGCCGAACTCATAATCGTTGCCCGGCAGAATGGCATTGAGCAGAATGCCCACAATGGCCGCGATGGCAAGGCCGGACAACGTAAAGCTGTAAGATGCGCCAAGCGGCACCGTGATGCCGCCCACGCTGTTGAAGCCCAGCGCGGAGACCAGGATGACGGCCGCGATGATCAGATTGCGGGATTTTGTGAAGTCCACCTGGTTCTCCACGACGTTGCGCACACCCACGGAAGAGATCATGCCGTACAGCACAAAGGAGATGCCGCCGATGATGGCGGAAGGCACCGTCTGGATGGCTGCGCCGATCTTCGGGAAGAAGCTGAGCAGGATGGCAAAGCATGCAGCGATACGCATGACACGGGGATCGTACACCTTCGTCAAAGCCAGCACGCCGGTATTCTCGCCGTATGTAGTATTGGCCGGTGCGCCGAAGAAACCCGCCAGGCTGGTGGCAAGGCCGTCGCCCAGCAAGGTGCGGTGCAGGCCGGGGTCGGACAGGTACGGACGCTCACAGGTGGCACTGATGGCTGCAATGTCGCCGATATGCTCCATCATGGTGGCCAGTGCGATGGGCGCAATGGTGATGCAGGCGCTGACGCTGAACTTGGCCATGCTGCCCGTATGGATGGCCAGGCCGAACCAGTCGGCCTGCTGGATGGCGGTAAAATCCACCTCGCCCATGAAGAGTGCAGCGATATAAGAGACCACGATACCGATGAGGATGGGCAGGATCTTCACCATACCCTTGCCCCAAATGTTGCATACCACGATGACGGCCAGCGCGATAAATGCCAAAAGCCAGTTGGACTGACAGTTCGTGATGGCGCTGGGCGCAAGGATCAGGCCGATGGAAATAATGATGGGCCCGGTGACGACCGGCGGAAAGAACCGCATGATCTTGCGCACGCCGAACACTTTGATGAGAGCGCTGAGGATCACGTAGATCAGCCCGGATACTACGATGCCGCCCGCCGCATACGGCAGCATCTCGCTGGGGGTGCCATCTGCACCCAGCGGGGCCACAGCAGCATAGCCGCCCAGGAACGCAAAGCTGGAACCGAGGAACGCCGGCACCTTGCCCTTTGTCAGCAGATGGAACAGCAGCGTTCCGATGCCCGCGAACAGCAGCGCCGTGGAAACGCTGATACCCGTCAGAATGGGCACGAGCACCGTCGCGCCAAACATGGCGAATGTGTGCTGCACGCCCAGCACCAGCATCTTGGGTACGCCCAGCTTACGGGCGTCGTACAGCCCTTCCCTGCCGAGCTCGATCTTTTTGGTCTCTTCGCTCATTGATACTTCCTCCTCAAATCAAATGCCTTCTATTCCAAACACCATGTACGGTGTAAAGGCCGCGCGGCCAAAAAAAGAGGCATTTCCCTTATCGCCGCCGATAACGGAAAATGCCTTTTCTGTTATGAAGGAAAGAATAGAATATACGGCCCCGCCGTGCAGCCGAACGCCGCGCGGGGAAGGATAAGCGCCGTATGAAGCTGTGCGCAAAGCTGCCGCATGTTCCAAACCTCTCTTTACATTTTATTTATAATACCAGACATGCGCGCGCGTTGCAATACTTTTTTCTCCCTTCTTTTTCAAAATTTGCAGCGGCGGCATTTCAACCCTTTCCCGCACTCGCTCCTTTTCGCATCATTGCGCGCAGCTCTTCCAGCGCTTTTTTCTCGATGCGGGATACATAGCTGCGGCTGATGTGCAGGATATCCGCCACCTGCTGCTGTGTCAGCGGCTGCGTGCCCGAAAGGCCGTAGCGCATGATGACGATCTGCCGTTCCCGGCCGGAGAGACGGTTCACCACACGGTAGAGCGCCTCGGTCTCCTCCTTGCGCTCGTAGTCCTCGTGCACGTCGAAGGTATCGGCCACTACGTCGTTCAGTGTCAGGCTGTTCCCGTCCTTATCGCTGTCGATGGGCTCCTGGATAGACACGTCGTTCTGGCTTTTTTTGCCCGCTCGGAACTGCATGAGCACCTCATTCGCTATCCTCTCCCAACGGATACATAGGTTGCTCAACAGGGGGCAAATCGGCCTCTCCGTCCTCGGCAAACAGGTACACATAGGCGTTTTTGCCGTCCCAGACCACCTTTTTGACGATGGTGCGCAGCAGGCGGCGTTTTTCCTCCAGCGTGGCAGAATCCACCGCGCTGGCGAAGGATTGGATCATCTCCTGATGGAAGGCGAACTCCTGATGAAGCATTCGGCTCTGTTCGGTGAGGGCTTCCAACTCGGCAAGGCGCATCTGCTGGGTCTCGCTCTCCCGATGCAGTTCGTCGATCTGCTCCATGACGTACTTCGCGGAGGTGTCGCTGGCAACGGACAGGGACTCCACCAACCGCTTGATGCGGTCTTCCGTTTCTGCGTGCTTCTCTTTCAGCAGCGCCAGCTCTGCGTCGTAGCCCTCCTTGCTGCCGCTGATGACCTTCTTGGTCTGCGCCAGCAGCCGGGTAAGGGTCTCCTTGTCGGCGGACAGCTTGCGGATCTCCTCGATGATCTTGGCGTCCAGCGTGTTGCCGTTGCAGTTCTTCATGGCGCAGACCGTGCCGTGGCTGCGCTCCTTGGTGGAGCACATGTAGGTGTAGATCAGCTCGCCGTCCGCATTTTTGCGGTTGGTCAGCTTCGGGCGCATATAGTCGCCGCATTCGCCGCAGCGCAGCAGCCCGGACAGCAGCGCCACGTTGCTGCGGGGCCTGCGGTAGCTCTTGGATTTGTTGACATCCAGCATGGCCTGCACCCGCACCCAATCGCTGCCCGCGACGATGCCGGGGTGCTTGCCCACCGCCACGATCCATTCCTCCATGGGACGGATCTGGTTTGCCTTGCCGGGGTGCTGGAGGGTGCGGTTATATGCCATGATGCCGTGCTCGCCGTCGAATTCTGCGCGCTCGGCAAACAGGTCAACATTGTTCTCTTTCAGATACTGATACGCCGTTTCGTCGGCGATCATGTAGACCGGGTTTGTGAGAATGCCCCGGATGGCAAAGCGGGTGAACTGCTTGCCGCGCTTTGTGACGCAGCGGTGCTCCAACAGGTACTGGTCGGTCTTGCTGAGGGAGCCGGTCTCCATGAATACGGAGAAGATCGTCTTGACCAGCTGGATTTCCTCCGGAATGGGTTTGAGCTTGCAGGCCTTTTTCACCTTGCCGTCCACCGTCACGCTGGACAGGCTTTCCGAAGCGTAGCCGGTAGGCGTCGTGCCGCCCAGCCAGCGCCCGGTCTTGGACAGCTCGTGCATATTGTCCCGGATGCGCTCGGCGATGGTCTCCCGCTCCAGCTGGGAGAACACCGACGCAATGTACATCATGGCGCGGCCCATGGGCGAGGACGTGTCAAACTGCTCGCGGATGGAGATGAAGTCGATGTGCCGGTCGCCCAAATCCTCGATGAGCTTGGCAAAGTCGCCGATGTTGCGGCTGATGCGGTCGAGGCGGTAGACCACAATGGCGGCAAAGGTGATCTTCTGGGAGTCCTTCATCATTTTCTTGAACTGTGGGCGCTCCAGATTGCCGCCGGAAAAGCCCTCGTCCTCGTAGACCAGCACGTTTTCCGCCGCTTCCTCGCCAAAGTGCATGACGATGTACTGACGGCACAGCTCAATCTGGTTCTCAATGCTCTCGCCCTTGCCGGTGAATTTGGACTTGCGGGAGTAGATAACGTATTGCTTCGGCGTATCTTTCGTTTTCATGGCGGCACCTCGCGTTATTCGTTAGGTTGGTAGATATATTATAACGGATTGGAATCCATTTGAAAAGGTACCCAAGGGAAGAATCTGAAAATTTCTGCGGATAGTCAGAGGTTTTCGCGCGCTGATTGTGCCAGTTCGGAGCGCATCGCTCATGTGAATCAAGAAAATGATTGATGAAATGAGTGATGCATGCTATAATATGGACAATCAAACTACGCTGTGAGGTACTCATGAAAAACAAACAGCCTCCGTTTCAAGTCACAAACAAAATGATCGCTGACGTTGCAGAAATCTCCGAGCTGACCGGAAGGCTTTCCGCGCACGATCATCTCTCCAGCAATCCCAATCTGCGCCGCACCAACCGCATCCGCACCATTCACGGCTCCCTTGCCATTGAGCAGAACACCCTGAGTCTGGAACAGGTCACCGCTGTTCTGAACGGCAAACATGTTCTGGCTCCGCCCAAGGACATTGCCGAGGTCAAAAATGCCTATGAGATTTACGAGCGGCTGGACGAGCTTGACCCCTACTCCGTGGACGACCTGCTGACCGCTCACGGTATCATGACTCGCGGGCTTGTAGAGGAGTCCGGCATGTTCCGCACGCGGCCTGTTGGCGTTGTAGATCAAGAGGGGCATGTCCTGCATTTTGGCACGCTGCCCCAGTATGTGCCTGATTTAGTCATGGAGCTGTTGGATTGGGCAAAGCACAGCGACCTGCACATGCTGATCCGAAGCTGCGTGTTCCACTATGAGCTGGAGTTGATCCATCCCTTTGCAGACGGCAATGGCCGTGTTGGGCGGCTCTGGCATACGTTGCTGCTCTCCAAGTGGAATCCCGTGTTTTCATGGCTGCCGGTCGAGTCCATCATCCACGACCATCAGCAGGAATACTACGATGCCATCAATGCCAGCAACGATGCAGGCGAGTCCACCGCGTTCATCGAGTTTGTGCTCTCCGTCATCAAAGCATCGCTCATCGACGCCATCCATACGAGTGATGCAATGAGCGCCGGAAAAATGGACAAGAAAACTCTGCGCTGGCAGAAGATTGAGCAGTTCTTGCAGACGCATGAGTATATCATGAACGCCGATGTGCGGGAGCTGTGTGGGGTTTCGGCATCGACGGCGAATCGAATTTTGGTTGGGCTGGCGAACGAGGGAAAGCTATACAAAGCTCGCGCGAACGGGCATTGGGTGTATCAAGCGTCAAATTGATACGAAAACCTGCCCACGATAGCCCAAAATCTTTTATACCCCTTTATACCCTTTTCAAAAGGGGTATAAAGGGGTATAACGCATGATCACTGCCAATTCCGTTTCAGGATCTCACTTTTAAGATACAGCGTACTCTTTTCCGACGCTTTGATCGGATGAAGCTTTCCGCGTTTTGTCAGGTCGATGATATTCTGCCGGGAGCAGCCCAAGATCTCCGCCGCTTCCGCTGCGTTGATGACTCTGTGGGCGGCAAAGTTCTGGAAATCAGCCGCCGTCAGAGGAACACTTTTGCCGATCCGGTAGAGCATCGTATCCGAAACGGTCATGTTCACATCCCAAGCAACTCCGTATCCGCCCGTCTGCATCTGCACATTCTGAAAATAGTCCGGCTTCTTGAGAAGGATCTGAAACGCCTTCGTCTTTTCAAAGTGCTTCTGCAAATCGCACTTCTTCACCGCGCCATCCCGGAAAAACACCAGCAGACAATGATCCTCCAGCGGCAGAACATCCTCAATTCGCTTTGAAAAGCGCTTCGTAATTTCTTCCGGAAGCTCCTTTTCATCAATGGGAACGAGATAGTAATCGTCCTGCGCACACCGCCCCATCGCCAGCATCAGGAGCGCATATTCGTCGTACTCCTTCAGATGATTATCGCGCAGAATCTCTCCGATGTTCTGACGGTCGGGCGGAACAATCCGCTGCTCCACCCAGATTCTGCTCCAATAGGAATTGACGGTGGTTTCCCCGCGTTTTACAAAGGAATCCAGCAGCAGGGGCGTCTCCCATGCGTCTGCGCTCTCAGGCAGTTCAATGTAGAATCGCTTTTCCTGCTCGTAATACAGGAGGTATGCCAGATCCTTCTGCTCCTGCGCCGATTCATCTCGAATTGCAAAAATCTTCATATGCGCACCACCTTTTCCAGATCATTTCCCAGATTTTCTCCTGAAGCGGCTGAGAGATCACGCCGTCCAGTCCCTCCAGCAGAACCTGTTTGTCGCTCTCGTGAAGCGGCGTCAACTCCGGCATTTTGTCTTTCGGAATGATACGCAGGTTATCCCATGTGGACTTCGAGCCAATATAGTTGTTGCAGGGCTTGTCGGCCATCACATCAAATTTTGCCGCCGCAGCATCGTCAGGGCAACTACAAAGCAGCGAAAGGCCGTGGTCAAACAGGGGCGCCAGACGAACTGTTTTCTTTCGACTGTTACGCAGCACCTCGATATTAGCGCCGTGGCGATCCCGGTTCAGAATCAGATAATCCACGACAAGCATCTGATAAATATAGTCTTCCCAGCCCATTCTGGAGCAAAACTCCAGCGCAGATTCATCCGGCAAAGCCTCCAACTCCTTGTAGGCATCCAAGGCAATCTTTGATTCGCTCTTTGCCTTGAAATCCTCCGACGCGCAGAGATATACTTCATGCGTCTTGCCATCTACGGTCATGTCTGCGTGAATCAACTGGTACGACAAATGCGGAATTCCCAGTATCGTCAGCAGCCGGTCAACAATCAGCTCGTTCACGCACTCATGCCCAATGATGCCGCGTGCTTTATCAAAGTTGGAAAGCTTATAGTACGTCTTCTTTCCGCCGAGTTCGGAGTACGCTTTCAAAAAGGAACCTGCGGTTCCGGAAGAATTGCGATAGACAGACCACGACAAATACGTCAGGTCCTGCTTTTCTTTCATTAACTGCATGTGTACCTTCACCTCAAGATCATTATATCTTTTCACTTGTCATACGTCAAGTTGATTTTTAGCGTACACCTTGTCGTATGACAAGCTTACCCGATTTTGCGCCCGCATAAAACCGCCGCTCTGACTAAAAATCAGGGCGGCGGTAAGCAAGGATATCTAATTATCTTAATAAGCAAATGTGCGTCATATGTTATTGCCCAGAAAGAAATTTCCTTATGCAGAACGTTTATTACCCTTTTATGTTATACTTATTTTTTCGCTTTGCGAACGCTTTTTCGCCACCTTCCAATATATCGCAGATATGCTGTTGTATTCCCTGAGCATTTAATATGCCATGGATAATCGTTCCGGAATCATCGTAAACTGGCAAATCATCCTCTATTGACCCCGTCCGATATTCAAAACGAAATTTATTGTTTGGCGTAGTATTTCCCTGCTGATTTGCAACAATCACCTGCTCTGCGTCTCCAGAAACAACAACGTTTGCATTATGTGTGACAACGATAATTTGTCGTTCTATTTTTTTCTTTTTGATAAAGGTAATTAAATCGTCGCTGATTGATTTGTTGTCTAAGTCATCTTCAGGTTGGTCAATCAGAATTGGAGATTTGCTTTCAGCCAAACTAATCAGTAGTTTAAGCAAAACTAAGGCTTTCTTTCCGGGAGACATCTCATCAATTAAGTCGTCCCCCATTTTGACGTTGTAAGTAACATTATACCAATTATCCAATATGCTTCTGAGCGCACTTTCCGGTGTAAAGCTCTTTGAAAAAGGAATTGTTTGATTTAAGCATGCCTTAATCAGTTTTTCTAAAGCAGTTTCGTCAAATTGATCTATATTGAAGTCTTCAACATTAATAATGTCTTTTTTTGACTTCAATACCCTATTATCAAATAGTTGCTTTATTCTTTGGCAAAAAGCTTCAGTTCGGAATGGAATAAGAACTGAAAAGGTTAATTCACTACCTTCATTTAAACTGCTTCCTTCGCCATTGACACTGGCTGCATACCGTTCTTGAATATCATCATATCTTTTAAAAGTCTGAACCAAATCTGATATAATCTCGTTGAGTTCTTCGCTCTTTTCATCAATTTTCCTATCGTAGTCTCTAAATATTAGTAACCTCTGCTCCTCTTCCTGAATCCGCTTAGACAATTCAGCGATAGCCTCATTACTCTCAACTTGTTCTTTCAACTCATCGACCACGATCTCACTATTTCTCATGTCCGTAACAGTTTTTTCCCGCTTAGTCTGGTACTTTTGGATTATTTTAAGCTTATATTCCTTCCATAACTCGTCTGCTTTTTCTTTAATCATTGATACCGCATCCGAAATATCTTTCCGAACATCATCGCTCATGGCTTTATCCGTCTCAACGGGAATAACCACGGAGACAATTGAGTCAACAATGGAAATGTCATTTTCAATTGTCTGAAGTTGCACATTGAGTTTAGTCAATTCGGATACGGCAGTGTCATATTTTGAAATATCCTCCTCTGATATTGAAAGCTCTTTGGATTCGATTTCTTTTTGCTTTTTTAGGCCGTCAAGCTGTTTTTCAATTCCTGCGCGAGATCCTATTTCTGCCATCTCTTTTTTAATACTCTGAATCTCCTCATTAATTTGGACAGCATCATATATTCTCTTATCCAGAGAAGGCTTATACTCCCGAATTTCTTTCAGCATCTGCTCATGACTTATTCGAGCATTATCGTTTTGCAGTATAATTTCTTCGATGATGTTGTCTATTTCGGTTTTTTCTTCATTTTCATCAGACAGTTGATTTAAGTATGTTTGAGGAATATATACAATTTTATGAGAGTCATTTTGTACACCTGTTTCGTTCACCTCACCATCTTTCCAAAACACCTTAACCTTCGTTAACACACGAGTTTTTGTTTTTGATTTCTCCGTTTTTTCCTCAACTTGATTTTTATCTATGGTTAAAGCAAGGTTATGAAGCAATATTGACTTTCCCGTCGATTTTCCACCAATGATACAAGACAACTTATCGTTAAATTGTATCGGCTCAGGGGAAAAGTCCGGATCATCAATTACGATACGATCAATCACGTGATAATTGGACTTTTCTTCCGGCATAAGAGGCGAAATTCTCACTCTGTCTTTCGGTTCGTAAAGTACCTGTTTGAGGCCATTAAATGAGGGGTCTGATTTTATCCAGCAATAACGTTGATTATCCGGCTCAAATAACTTGGCATTTGTGTGCGCGTCACATCCATGAAAACATGGCTTCAGAGAACCGCATTTTCTAATAACTTCATCAGGCGAGTCACTCTTTTCGCCAAGGAAATATGATATATCACTAGGATTTCCAGAAAAAATGGCATCTACAAATTGGTATATTGATTGTCTTGTGGCGTCAAAGTCGGATGGATTCGCTTCAATATGTGAAAAACTGTTTGCTGCCCCGGTTACTCCGTCATTACTGCTGTTTGAAACAATTATGATTGTATTTTCACGCAGTTCTGGATCATTGGAAAAAAGTTTTTTTAGCGAATCTACAGAAGGGATAAACTGTCCAACGCCTTTTAAATACGCCGCATCTTCGGCCAAAGACGAATCTAATGCTTTCCCAAGCGAGATTAATTGCGCCTTTGTCGCGGAATACGGACGACCATTATACTCAAAGGAGAGCTTGGAGAAAAATCGATCTTCCAGTTCATCAACTACTACAGGATTAAACAAGAAGTGTATATTAATTCCTTCGTTTCGTGACATTGGAGTCATTCGCAGTTCAACATTTGGAATCACCAATTTAATTGTACCTGGCAACCTTTTTTCAGCGATGACTTTTTTATAATTTTCTATTGAAAGATAGTCCGTAATTCCAATAGAAACTATTGATTTGACTTTATCGCTTCCGTCTCCAACGTAGTCTAATATACTTCTATAAAAACCGTACCAGCGTTCCTCTATGGTTGTTCCTTCGTACTGGTCATTTTTATTTGTACCAGGAGTATGTACATGTAGATCCCATCTTCTCCACTCAGAGCCTCTTAAATATTCGTTCATTTCTATTTCTCCTTAGGTAACAATATTCGCCTTGCTTCCGCCCGACTTCTCTTTTTCAACAACAATTTGTTTATCGATACGATTTTTCAAGTCAACAACATGAGAAATAATACCAACAAGCCGATTTCCATCAGCCAAACCAGAAAGAGCTTTCATTGCTTGATCCAAGGATTCTTCGTCAAGAGAGCCAAATCCTTCGTCAACAAACATGGTATCAAGCTTAACACCACCGGCAGATGCTTGGATCTCATCAGAGAGTCCCAGTGCAAGCGAGAGCGACGCCTTGAAGGATTCACCACCCGAAAGTGTCTTTACACTTCTTTCTGTGCCGTTGTAATGGTCAATAACGTCAAGATCGAGTCCGCTTTGGCTACGGTTATTCTCGGCTTCTTTTCGACGTTTCAGCTCATACTGTCCTCCGGACATAATCATAAAGCGAGTATTGCAACGGTGTACAAAGGGAACATAATAAAAAACTTAATAATGGACTGCCAATCTTACACAAAGTACCGCCCAAACGAGACTACGGGCGGTATTTTTGTATCATGGCGGAGAAAGGAGGAACTTCCCACGGGGGCTTGACTGAAAAGTTGAGCCTCTTTTTTCATGCCAAAAAACAGGAGGTAAATGCTTATGGCAGATGATAAAACCACAAAAACGCCGGAACAGCCGGTAACGGATAGCGGGCCGGGCAAGGAAACGCCTCCCGCTCCCCCAAAAGAGCCGGAGAAGGTTTCCGTTTCTCCGGAGCCGGAAAAAAAGACGGAACCGGAGGTAAAGAACCCGCAGGTTTCCGTCTATAACTTCGCTGAAATTATGAAGGAAAAGAAGGTCGAGGAACGGGCGGCAGCTCCCAGCGGGGAAAAGCCTGCCCCGGCAAAAACGGAAAAACCGGAAAAGCAGCCGGAGGCTCCGAAGAAAGCGGAGGAAAAACCCAAAGAGCCGGAACAGCCGAAGCGCCGGGGCCGTCCCCCGAAAGCAGATAAGGACAAGGCCGCAACCCCGAAGCCCAAAGCTCCCGCACAGAAACCGGAAAATGCGGTCAAAAAAGAACCGGAGAAAAAAACGGCGCCAACGGTACAGGCCGCTCCCGCTCCGAAGGAACCCGAAAAACCGAAGGATGCACCACGCCGGGGCAAGGAACAGATCGTCTATATCAAGCTGAACGATCTTCACGCCTTCAAGAACCATCCCTTTGAGGTTCGGGATGATGAAGAAATGCGGGCTATGGTGTCCAGCGTCAAGGACAAGGGCGTGACCCAGCCCGCTATCGTCCGTCCCCGTGAGGATGGCGGCTATGAGATCGTGTCCGGCCACCGCCGCCAGAAGGCCAGCGAGCTTGCCGGATATGCGGATATGCCCTGTATTGTTCGCAATCTGACGGACGATGAAGCCATCACGCAGATGGTCGAGGACAATCTCAACCAGCGTGAAGAAATCCTCCCCAGTGAACGGGCCAAAGCCTTGAAAATGCAGCTTGAGGCCATCAAGCACCAGGGCTCCCGCACTTCGGGCCAGATTGACCCGAAGGACGCAGGAAAACGCTCCAACGAAATTGTAGCCGAGCGCAATAAGATGGCGGTCAAGCAGGTGCAGCGGTATATCCGGCTCAATGAGCTGGTTCCCGACCTGATGAAGCTGATGGATGAAAAAAAGCTGGGCTTTACTACGGCGGTGGAGCTTTCCTATATCGGCAGGAAGAACCAGAACTATATCGCCGTCGCCATTGACAGCCAGCAGTCCTCGCCTTCACAGGCGCAGGCAAAGCGTATGCGTGAGCTGGACGAAAAGAAGCTGCTCAACGGGGATGTGATCGACGGCATTATGATGGAGGACAAAAAGGAGGTAGACAAAGTGATTTTGACAGGTGCGGAACTGAGCAAGTATTTCGGCAAGGAAACTACGCCGAGGGAAATGAAGGACCAGATCATCAAGCTGCTGGACGACTGGAAGGGTCAGCAGAAGGAACATGAAAAGCCGGAGAAGAAAACCGAACAGGAAAAGTAAGCCCAAACTTCGGGTCAGCATGGCCCGAGGATTGCGGGGCTCTGCCCCGCGCCCCGAAGCTCTGGAGATATAAATTATTCCCCGTCGCCAGTTATTCCGTAGCATAGCCGGGAAAATCAGTCAAGGGCAGCGCCGCCGCAGGCGGTGCCAGAGGCACCCTTGACGGATTTCTCCCGGTTATGCTTTTTCCCGGTCAAGCGACGGGGATATAAATTCTCCAGAGCCGTTCCCCTTCCCGGGGGAAGGGGCGGAGGGGTTGGGCGAACTCTTGCTTTTCCCTAAACCAAAACAGAAATGGAGGCTCAACCAATGAAACGACCTTTAGCGTACCTGACCGCCGCATGGAGCGGCGAGCCGGATGTTGATATGGAGCTGGCGGCCCACTACTGCCGTCTTGCTTATGAGGCGGGCTTTTCCCCGATCTGCCCGCTCTTGTATCTGCCGCTGTTTTTGAATGACAGCGTTCCCGAGGAACACAAGGCCGGGATTGATATGCGCCGGGATATGCTGCGGCGCTCCCACACCCTGATCGTCTGCGGCAGCGCTGTGGATGAGGATGTAAAAAACGATATTGCGGTTGCCGGGCGGCTGGGCATTGCGGCGACCACACTGGAAGGGGTGCTTGCCGTGAAGGGACACGGCACCCCGGGCCATGCCGGACATTAAGCTGGGAAGCCTTTTCGACGGGATCGGCGTGTTCCCTCTGGCTGCTTCCCGGTGCGGTATCCGTCCGGTATGGGCCAGCGAGATTGAAAAAGCGCCCATCTCCATAACCAAAAGGCACTTTCCCGACATGGTGCATTTGGGGGATATTACGAAGGTGGACGGCGGGAAAATCCCACCTGTCCATATAATTACCTTCGGTTCCCCCTGTCAGAACCTTTCTCTGATTGGCAACCGCTCCGGCCTTGCCGGGGCAAAATCAAGCCTGTTCTATCAGGCGTTTCGTATCATACAGGAAATGAGGGATGCTACTGATAACCTATATCCAGCTATCGCTGTTTGGGAAAACGTCATGGGAGCGTTTTCTACAAATGACCGGATGGACTTTAGAGCCGTCCTATCCGCCTTCTCGGACACCGAAGTTCCAATGCCTCCTTCGGGAAGATGGGGAAACGCCGGAATGGTGCGAGGGGGAACGCCTGATGTGTGCTGGCGACTCATGGACGCCCAGTATTGGGCAGGCTCCCGAAGGCTGGCACGAAGGCAGCGGATTTTCGTCGTGGCGGATTTTGGAGGCAGACGTGCCGCAGACATACTATTTAAGCCCCGTCCAATGCTCCCACTTCCTCCGCCTTGCGGAGAGGGCGGGTGGGCCGCCGCCGAAGGAGATCGAACAGCTTCTTTTGAAACAGGGCGGCAGATACCAGTCATCCACCCCTTTCAGTGCTTCCGTATGCGGGGAGCGGCAAAAAGGCAGGAAGAAACGGCCTTCCGAAACAGCTTCGGATTACCAACTGACCCTTTTCCCACTCTTTTAGCCAGTGATGTAACGCCCTTTGCCTTCTGGTATGAGGGCGACCCGAAGGGCGGCTGTATCCGTTTTCTGACGGAAACGGAAAGCGAACGGCTGATGGGGCTGCCAGAGGGCTGGACAAAGTACGGGGCGGACGGCGTGGAGATCCGGCCTCTGCAACGCTACAAGGCACTGGGAAACGCGATTGCCCTCCCTTGCGCCGATTACATTATGGCCGGGATTTATGAGGTGCTGGCTGACCGGGCCGGAAAGGAGGAATGAGCCCATGTTTGAAGCCTATATAACCAATACAGCCCTATACCCCTTAATGGGGATTGAGGTAGGGACAACGGTACATTTCCCCATGACGACACAGGAGTTGCAGGCCGCCCTTGCCAAAATCGGGATAGACGGGAAACGGTACAGCGAAGTGTTCTTTACCAGCTTTGACAGTGATGTGCTGGGGCTCTACGATTATCTCTACGAATGTGAGAACATCGACGAGCTGAACGAGCTGGGCCACGCCCTGCTGGAAGTACGGGATAAGGGCGGACTGGAAACCTTTGAAGCCGCTCTTGTCTTGGGAAACCACACAAGGAGCGTGAAGGATTTGATAAACCTGACGCAGAACCTTGACCTTTACCGCTTTTACCCGGATATTTCCGATGATGAAGGGCTGGGCCGTCTTTACGCCGACGAGCTTGGGACTATCGACATACCGGAGCACATTCAGAACTACTTCGATTATGAGGCATACGGGCGGGATGTGCGTATCAACGAGGGCGGCGTATTCGCTCCCGGTGGGTATGTGTCGGCAGTCCCGGAGGGCTTCAAGGAGTATTACCACGGGCCGCAGGACATTCCGCCGGAACACCGGATATTTGCCTATCCTGAAAAGGCCGAGCCTGTCCACTCCATTCTCGCTACACTCAAACGGTTTCAAGAAGCCCCACCCGCTCCGAAAAAGGACAAGGCGGGACCTTCCCATGAAGAACGGTAAGACTTCGGGCCAGCATGGCCCGAAGCATAAAGGAGGTGCATACCATCAACTATTACCCTATCAATGAAGGAGCCGCCCGCCGGGCAAAAGAAATGAACAGCTTTTCCGACTACAAGGAAGGGAGCGCAACGGCGGAATACCGGGCAATGGTGGACAAGGCCGCCGCCATAGCGGAAAAGCAGAAATCCCGGGTGGACCCCATGTACCATGAGAAGATCGACCATCTGTTAGACACCTACGCCCGCAAGCTGGCCGAAAACATGAACCAGGGCTTTGCCATTGACGCGAGGGTTCCCTCTGTGCTGATCGCCGGGCCTTCCAATTTCCCGGTGGGAAAGAAGGAAAAACAGAACCGGGCGCGGGACAGCAACATGGAGGAATGGCGGCATATTCAAGGGCTGCTGGATAAGATACGCAGCACCGGCATGGGCGGGATCAGCGCCGATGACCCGGCAGCGATTGAAAAGCTCCAGAAGAAGCTGGACGGGCTGGAACGCTCCCAGCTCATTATGAAGGAGGTCAACGCCTATTACCGCAAGCATGGCAAGCTGGACGGCTGTGCGCTGCTGTCGCCGGACCAGATCGAAAAGCTGAAAGCAAGCATGGCGTCAAGTTGGCGAAGCGACCCGAGGCCCTTTGAAAGTTACCAGCTAACCAACAACAATGCGGAGATCCGCCGGGTAAAGGCCCGTATCGAACAGCTTTCCAAACAGGCACAGCAGGAATTTTCCGGCTGGGAGTTCGATGGGGGTCGTGTGGAAATGAACCGGGAGGACAACCGCTTGCAGGTGTTCTTTGACGGAAAGCCTGACGCGGACACCCGGGCCGAGCTGAAAAGCAGCGGCTTTCGTTGGGCTCCCAGCGTGGGCGCATGGCAGAGGCAGCTCACGGACAACGCCATCCGGGCGGCTGACCGTCTGGAATGTATCAAGCCGCTGTCCGGCGAAAAGCCCTCCCAACTTCAAAAGAAGCCCTCTATCTTGCAGACCATGCGGGAACAGGACGAAAAAGTCCAGACGGAGCCGGAAAAGAAAGCTCCGTCCGGCAGAGATGCCGAGCGGTAAGCCTCGGGCCACATTGGCCCGAGGTTTTCTGTTCCCCGAGATTGTACGGGGGCCTCCCGGATAGCGGGAACCCCGACGGAAAGGAGGTTTTATGCAGGAAGAAGTAAACCAAAAAACGGTTGCCCTTTCGATCAGGACAACGAAGCTCACAGGAAAAGTGCTGGCTGCCGCTCTTGGCAAGGTGGTTCGGGCGCTGCAAAAGCACCACCAGAAGGCGCTGACCCCGCAGGGACGCCAGAGCGTGAAAAAGCTGATGAACCACTATGGCGGCAAAAGTGCCATGCCCTATGTGGGAGCTCCAAAGGATTTTGACCGGATCGCGAAGGAGTTCCATGTGGACTACGCTTTCCATAAAGTGAGCCCCGGTCATTACCTGCTGTTTTTCAAAGCCAATCAGGCGGACGCTATCACGGTGGCCTTCCAGAAGTACAGCGCAAAGGTGCTGAACAAAGAGCAGGACAAGGCTTCCATCCTCGGTCAGCTTCGGAAATTCACGGAGCAAATCAGGACGCAGGCAAAGGAAAAGCAGCGGACCAGAGAGGCGGTGAAGGACGGACGTTGAGTGACAAGATCAGAAAATATGTGCTCCCAAACCTGCCGTACCTCTTTGTGTTCTGGTTTTTCTCCAAAATCGGGACGGCCTACCGGATCGCCCCCGGCACAGACTTCGGGACAAAGCTCATGGGGATGCTTGATACCTTCCCCAAAGCCTTTGAAACCTACTGGCCGGGGCTGGGAGGTATTGACCTGCTGGTGGGCCTTGCCGGTGCGGCTGGGATGTATCTGCTGATACAGTCAAAGATCAGGCAGGCGAAAAAATTCCGGCGGGATGCGGAGTACGGCACCGCCCGCTTTGGAACAAAGGAAGATATAAAGCCATTTGTTGACCCTAAATTTCAGAACAATGTCATTCTGACCGGGACGGAGTTCCTTACCATGAACACCCGTCCGAAGATACCCGCCAATGCCCGGAACCTAAACGCCTGTGTCATCGGATCGTCCGGTTCGGGAAAGACAAGGTTCTGGTTGACCCCGCAGCTCCTTCAAGCCCATTCCTCGTATGTGGTGGTAGACCCGAAGGGCGGCACTCTCGACCAGTGCGGGCGGTTTCTGCAACGGGAGAAATACAGGGTGCGGGTGTTCAACAGTATCGACTTTTCAAAATCCATGCACTACAATCCGCTGGCCTATATCAAGACAGAAAGCGATGTTTTGAAATTTGTTACCGCCCTGATTGCCAACACCAAAGGCGACGGCAAGGAGGGCGACGAGTTCTGGACAAAAGCAGAAACCCTCTTGTACTGCGCCCTTGTGTCCTACATCGTCTTTGAGGGGCCGGAGGAAGAACGCAACATGAATACGCTGGTGGAAATGATAAACAGCATGGAAGTCCGGGAGGATGACGAAACCTTCAAAAACGCGGTGGACTATATGTTTGACGGGCTGGAACGCCGCAGCCCCCAGCACTTCGCCGTGAGGCAGTATAAGAAATACAAGCTCGCCAGCGGAAAAACCGCCAAGAGCATATTGATTTCCTGCGGTGCAAGGCTGGCTCCCTTTGACATTCCACAGCTCCGGGAGATCATGTCCTATGACGAGCTGGAGCTTGATAAGCTGGGGGACGAAAAATCGGCGCTGTTCTTTCTTATCAGCGACACGGACACCACCTACAACTTTTTGGTTGCCCTCGCTTTTTCGCAGATGTTCAACCTTCTGTGTGAACGGGCTGACAACACCTATGGCGGGCGTCTGCCCTACCATGTGCGGGTGCTGTGGGACGAGGCTGCCAACACCGGGCAGGTGCCGGGGCTGGAAAAGATTGTGGCCGTCATTCGCTCCCGGGAGATCAGCCTGACGCTCTTTTATCAGGCTATGAGCCAGTGCAAGGCATTGTACAAAGACCATTCCGAAACCATCATGGGAAACATGGACAGCATCGTGTTCCTCGGAGGCCGGGAGGCTTCCACCCTAAAGGATATTTCGGAAAACTGGCTGGGCAAGGCCACCATCTCCATGCAGACCGAGGGCCGAAGCCGTGGACAGTCTGAAAGTTACAGCCAGAATATGCAGCGACTTGGCCGGGAGCTGATGACCACCAGCGAGATCACCACCATGCCCGGGGATAAATGTATCTTGCAGCTTAGGGGGCTCCCGCCTTTTCTATCCCCAAAGTATGACTTGAAAAAGCACCCGAATTACAAGTACACAGCCGAATTTGATAAAAGAAAAACGCCTTCCGCTTGGAAAGCCTGTTCCGCCACCGGCCATTGAGACTAAAGCCGGAGGACGAATACACGGTGTACGAAGTGGACGGCTCCGACACGGACGAAGAAGCTGACCTGTTGAACTTCGATGATCTGGACAGCGACGAGTTTGTGTAACTTCGGGCCATGATGACCCGAAGCGCCGCCGATGTGGGCGGCTTTTTTTGTACCCAAAACCATCAAACAAACAAAATGGAGGAACGTATATGGAATTTTTCAATCAGGCAATCGACATTCTCAAAATTCTGGTCATGGCTCTTGGCGCCGGTCTGGCGGTATGGGGCGTCATCAACCTTCTGGAAGGTTACGGGTCGGATAACCCTGCGGCAAAAAGCCAGGGCATTAAGCAGCTCATGGCGGGCGGCGGTGTCGTTCTGATCGGCCTTCAGCTTATCCCTCTGCTGTCCGGGCTGTTCAGCTAAATGTCACCCGTTGTCCCTTTTTCCAGAAAAGGAGCTGATATATGGACTTTATCATCGACGCAATCGTTGAATGGCTGAAAGGTCTGCTCGTCGATGGTATCATGGGGAATCTGGACGGCCTTTTCGATAACGTCAATCAGAGCGTTGGCGAAATCGCCACACAGGTAGGCACGACCCCGGCGGACTGGAACGCCGGGGTCTTTTCCATGATACGACAGATCTCCGAAACTGCCATTCTGCCAATCGCCGGGGTCATCCTCACTTTTGTTATGACCTATGAACTGATACAGATGCTCATAGAACGCAACAACCTCCATGAAGTTGACACATGGATGTTTTTTAAGTGGGTGTTCAAAACCTTTGTGGCTGTGATGATCCTGACGAATACCTTCAATATCGTGCTGGCGGTCTTTGATGTGAGCCAGCATGTGATCCAGCAGTCAGCGGGCATTATCCAGAACGGGACAGAAATCACGCCGGATGTGCTGGACAGTCTGCGGACAGAGCTTGAGGCGATGGAGTTAGGCCCTCTGTTCGGACTCTGGCTCCAGTCCTTCCTGATCCAGCTTACCATGATTGCCTTAAACATCGTGATTTTCGTCATCGTATATGGCCGTATGATTGAAATTTATTTACTCACAAGTTTAGCGCCTATCCCGTTTGCCACAGTCCCCAACAGAGAAACCGGACACATGGGGCAGAACTATTTCCGCTCCCTCTTTGCGGTGGGCTTTCAAGGTCTGTTGATCTTAGTCTGTGTCGCCATCTATGCGGTGCTGATCCAGAGTATCGCCACCGACGGCGACCCCATCGGGGCGATCTGGGGCTGCGTGGGATATACGGTGCTGCTGTGTTTTACCTTATTCAAAACAGGCAGTCTTGCAAAATCCATCTTCGGCTGCCATTAAGAGACTTCGGGCCATGACGACCCGAAGCGGAAAGGAGAAATCCATGCAGGAAAAAACAGCGGGCGGAACACCAGCCGCCCCTATAAAGCTGGATGTAAGCGTGCGGGTCATCGAACCTGTGAAAAACCTCATGGGCTTTGCCAGCGTGAAATTCAATGACTGCTTTGTGGTGGAAAATCTGAAAATCGTACAGGGCAGCAAGGGGCTCTTTCTTGGGATGCCCAGCCAGCCAGACGGCAAAGGCGGCTACCGGGATATGGCCTACCCTGTCACAAAGGAGTTCCGGGAACAGCTCAACACCGCTGTTCTGCAAGCCTATGAGGCAAAGCTGGAACAGATGGCGGAGCGTGGCTCTGTGGGGCGTGCATCCATCAGCGACCAGCTCAAAGCCGGAAAAGCGGCTGCCGAACAGGCAAAGGCAGAACGGCCTCCGAAGGAAAAGCCCAGCCGCAGCGCAGAGCGTTGACCTCGGGCCATGCTGGCCCGAAGCAGAAAGGAGGCGGAAACCATGCCACGCAAACGGACGGGCTATGACGCGGCCTGCTATTACGACGGAAAACTGCTGGGCCGCTGTACCAAAGCGGACAGCGATGCCTATACCCTGTTGATGAACGCCTGTGGTGGGGACGCCGCCCGGGTCCTGCGGGAATATGCCTATTTTTCCCCGGAACTTCGCGCCATATTGGAAAATGCGGCGCTCATGCAGGCGGACCGGAACCGGACGGGCGGAATGTTCCATGCGCCGAAAAGTTCCCCGTGGGGCGAGGTGCAGAGCTGTGAAACCCTCTGTCCAGGGGTGTTTCTGGTATCTACCGCCAGCCACGGCGGAACGATGGTGGCAAACGAGGTAGCCGCCGTCCTCTCCCCAGCGGCCAAAAAATGCGGCTTCAAGGACAAGGGCTATATTTGCTATGAGGAGGACGCACAGGAAAGCGTAGTGCTCCGGGAGCTGCTGGACAAAAAGCTGTGGAAAATCCCTGACCGCATTAAGGACAAAGGACAGTTTGAAGAAAAACTCAATCAGTCCATCCGGCAGTATCACCCCGAATACTGGCGGGCAAGGCAGAGCGGACGAGAGGCCGCCGAAGCTGCCCGCAGCACAGCCCCGGCCAAAGAGGCCGCAAGATAACCTCGGGCCATGCTGGCCCGAAGCAGTAAAGGAGGTGTACCAAAATGGCCTATGTGCCAGTACCAAAAGACCTTTCCAAAATCAAGACAAAGCTGGCCTTCAACCTAACGAAGCGCCAGCTTGTTTGTTTTTCCAGCGCGGCGGCGGTGGGCCTCCCGGCTTACCTGTTTTCCCGTGGCAGTATCGGGAACAGTGCCGCCATGTTCCTGATGATCGGCCTCATGCTCCCGTTCTTCTTTCTGGCTATGTATGAACGAGACGGTCTGCCGCTGGAAAAAGTGCTGAAAAACATCATCCGCACCCGGTTCCTCTATCCCCGTGTGCGGCCTTACAAAACCGAAAACTTCTATGCGCTGCTTAGCGCCAGAAAGGAGGCGCAGCCGATTGCGAAACAGCAGAAGGGCCGGAAAGCCCGCAGGCAGAAAGCCTGAAAAGCAGGGCCTTACCGGCCTGTTCACGAAAGGAAAGAACATTCCCACCACCGCCCAGCAGACCCTCCCTTACCGGGAAATGTACCGGGACGGGGTGTGCCGGGTAGCGGACCGCTATTACACCAAAACCATTGAATACGAGGACATCAACTACCAGCTCGCACAGTCCGAAGATCAGGCGGCCATCTTTGACGGGTGGAGCGCCTGCCTCAACTACTTTGACAGCAGCCTTCCGTTCCAGCTTTCCTTCCTCAACCACCGAAGCCGCCCGGGCAGCCGGTACAGCGTGAACATCCCCATGCAGGATGACGATTACAACAGCGTCCGGTGCGAGTATGTGGAAATGCTGGAAAACCAGATCGCCAAAAGCAACAACGGCATTGTTCGCACAAAGCTCCTGACCTTCGGCGTGAACGTGGACGACCTTTCCACCGCCAGGGCAAGGCTGGAACGTGTAGAGGCGGACATTTGCGGGAACTTCAAAAAGCTGGGCGTCAAGTGCCGCTCCCTTTCGGGGCTGGAACGGCTGGAGCTTCTTCACGGGCAGCTTCACCCCGGCAGCGGCTCCCCCTTCCGGTTTTCATGGGATATGATCCCCAAAACCGGGCTTTCCACCAAAGACTTTATCGCCCCGGACAGTTTCGATTTTCGTTTCAGCCGTCTGTTCCGGGTGGGGACGACTTGGGGCGCTGCCTCCTACTTGCAGATTTTGGCCTCGGAGCTCTCGGACAAGCTGCTGGAGGAGCTTTTGGAAATGGACGCGGAAATGACCATCACTCTCCATATCCAAACCGTCGATCAGGCCGCCGCCGTAAAATCTATCAAGGCCAAAGTCTCCGACATTGACAAGATGAAGGTGGAGGAACAAAAGAAGGCAGCCCGGTCAGGGTACGACATGGACATACTTCCACCCGATCTTGTAACGTACAGCAACGACGCAAAGACCCTTCTGGAAGATTTACAGAGCCGGAATGAAAGAATGTTCCTGCTGACCTTCCTTGTGGTAAACATGGCCCCGACCCGCCGGGAGCTGGACAATGACCTGTTCACGGTGTCCGGTATCGTCCAGAAATACAACTGCACCTTGAAGCGGCTGGACTTCCAGCAGGAGGACGGTTTTCTTTCCAGCCTTCCGCTGGGCCATAACGGCATTGAGATCAAGCGCGGCATGACGACCAGCTCCACGGCCATTTTCGTTCCCTTTATGACGCAGGAGCTCCGCATGGATGGCGAAGCCGTCTATTACGGGCTCAACGCACTTTCCCATAACGTCATCATGGCAAACCGGAAAAAGCTCAAAAACCCCAACGGCCTGTTCCTCGGCGTGCCGGGCTCCGGCAAATCCTTTGCCGCAAAGCGAGAGCTTGTGAACGTGTTCCTTGCCACCCGTGACCGGATCATTGTGGTGGACCCGATGGGCGAATACTCGCCCCTTATCAAGCGGCTGGGCGGACAGGTCATCGAGATCGCCCCGGACAGCCCCCACCACATCAACCCGATGGACATTGACCTGAGCTTTGACGAGGAAAACCCGATGGCGCTGAAAGCCGACTTTATCCTGTCGCTGATGGAGCTGATCGTCGGCGGCAAGGATGGCTTGCAGCCGGTGGAGCGGACCGTCATTGACCGCTGTGTACGCCAGATGTACCGGGAACACTTGCAAAACCCGGAAACAAGCAAAATGCCGACCCTCCAAACGCTATATGACCTGCTCTGTTCCCAGCCGGAGGGCGAGGCGGTGCGGCTGGCAACGGCCCTTGAAATTTATGTGTCGGGTTCCCTTAACGTGTTCAACCATGAAACCAATGTGGACTTAAACCGCCGTCTGGTATGCCTTGACTTAAAAAAGCTGGGGGCCGGGCTTCGGACGATTGCCATGCTCATTATGCAGGACTTGGTAAACTCGCAGGTGTCCATGAATTTCCTGCGCGGTATCGCTACATGGTGCTACTTCGACGAATTTCATGTGCTGCTCCGTGACCGTCTGACGGCAAGCTATTGTGTGGCGATCTGGAAAATGCTGCGAAAAAAAGGGTGCGTTCCCAGTGCTTTAACGCAGAACGTGAAGGATTTTCTGGCAAGCCCGGAGATCGAGAACATCTTTGAAAACTCGGACTTCCTTGTGCTTCTCTCGCAGGCACAGGGGGACCGGCAGATTTTAGCCAAACAGCTTGGGATCAGCCCCCATCAGCTTTCCTATGTGACCCATACCAATTCCGGCGAAGGGCTGCTGTTCTTCGGAAACACCACCATCCCGTTTGTTGACCGCTTCCCGCAGAACACAGAGCTGTACGCCATTATGACCACCCGCCCGGAGGACAAAAAACAGGAAATGAACCGGGCATAACACACTTCGGGCCATAATGGCCCGAGGTTTGGAAAGGAGGGATACATCATCGGAAAGAAACCAGACAAACGGAATTTTCAAAGGCCGGGGCCGACGGAGGATACCGGGGGCAATCGCCCCGGACCGGCTGAACGGGAAGGGCCTTCCCCCGCACCATCCCGACGCCTGCGGTTTGAGGACGAGGATACCGGGCAGGACAGTCCTTCGGGTCACGATGGCCCGAAGTCCAAAAGCGGCAAGTTTCAAGAGGACAGCCGCAAAAGCCGTCCCTCTGACCGCATGAGGCAGGAGGATGAAGCGGACGGGCCGCAGGATACCGGCAAGGCACAGGAGCCGGAGGGCTCCGCCGAGAAGGCCGGGAGCAAAAAGGATAAGTACCAGAAAGCACAGGCAAAAGCGGAACACGCCGGGGAAAAGCTGGGAAAGGCCCGGGAGAAACTGGACAAGACCGAGGCAAAACGGGCAGCGAAGAAACCACCGGGGCTTGCAAAAAAGGCAGTCCGGGGAGCCCGTACAGAAGCATGGTTCTATGTCCACAACAAGATACACGAAGTTGAGCATGAAAATGTGGGTGTGGAAGGAGCCCATAAGTCGGAACTTGTGGCCGAGGCCGGAGCCCGGAAACTGACCCGGTATGCCAAACGGAGATACCGGGAGCACCCGGCCCGGAAGGTGGCAAAGTGGGAACGGAAGGACATAAAAGCCCGGGCCAATATGGATTTTCAGAAGATGACCTCCGAGCACCCGGAGCTTGCCAGCAATCCGCTTTCCCGTGTGCAGCAGAAATGGAAACTGAAACGCCGGTATTCCAAAGAAGCAAAGGCGGCTGCAAAACAGGGCGCAAAGGTCGCAAAGAAAACCGCTGCCGCTTCGGGAACTGCGACCCGTCGGGCGGCACAGTTTGTGACCCGTCATCCTGTGGCGGTGCTGATCCTGCTCCTGCTGTTGCTGCTCTGTTTTCTTGTGTCGGCGGTAAGTTCCATTTTCCCCACGCTTGGCAGCGGCCTTGCCAATGCGTTATCCGGCACCTCCTACGCCTCGGAGGATACGGACCTGCTGGGGGTGGACGAGGACTACACGGCGCTGGAAAACGAGCTGGCGCAGACGGTAGCGAACATTGAAAGCACCCATCCCGGCTATGACGAGTACCGCTATTCCGTGGACGAGATCGGCCATAACCCCTATGAGCTGGCGTCCTATCTCTCGGCAAAGTACCATGTGTATTTCCGTGAACAGGTGCAGGACGAGCTGCGGGAGATTTTCGAGGCACAGTATGAACTGACCTTGACGGAGGAAGTCGAGATACGCTACCGCACCGAAACCAGCACCGACCCGGAGACCGGGGAAACCACCACCGAGGAAGTCCCCTATGAGTATTACATCTTAAATGTGACCCTCACAAACAAAACGCTGCCTGCCGTGATCCTGCCGAGGCTTAACGAACAGCAGCGGGAAATCTACACCGTTATGCAGCAGCTCAAAGGCAACAAACCCTATCTGTGGGAAGGGATTTACAACGGTGGCGAAGATACCGGCCCCAGCTATGAGATACCCGGCGAGGCGCTGGATGACCCGGCTTTTGCAGCGCTCATGGAAGAAGCCACAAAGTACATCGGCTGGCCCTATGTGTGGGGCGGCTCCAGCCCGTCCACCTCCTTTGACTGTTCGGGCTTTGTCTGCTGGGTGTACACGGCCAGCGGCGTCCACAACCTGCCCCGTACCACGGCGCAGGGCATTTACAACCAGTGTGCTATCATTTCTCCCTCCGAGGCAAAGCCCGGCGACATTATCTTTTTCACGGGAACCTATGACAGCCCCGGCCCTGTATCCCATGTGGGGATTTATGTGGGCGACGGGATGATGCTCCATTGTGGTTCGCCCATCCAATACGCAAACATCAATTCAAGCTACTGGCAGACACATTTCTATGCCTTCGGGCGTTTGTGAGCCAGAGGAAAGGAGTCCTTGCATGAACAAAATCGACAAGCTCGATAAGGAACTGAAAAAAGCCCGGGAGAAGGCCGCCGAATGGCAGGCCAAAATCCGGGAGCTGGAAAAGCAGAAACAGGAGGAAGAAAACAGCCAGATCGTGCAGGCGGTGCGCTCCCTTAAACTGACGCCCGCCCAGCTTATGGCTTTTCTGAATGACCCCAAAAACAGCCTTACCGCTTCGGGCCATACTGACCCGAAGCCGGAGGCACCCGAAAAGGAGGACACGGCCCATGAAGAAAACTAAATTTCGCAGGCTGGCGGCGATGGCTGCCAGCCTTTTGTGTTGCCTGATCTTTACAGTCCCGGCTTATGCACAGAGCAGCGAGCCGCAGCCGGAGACAGCTCCCTCCCCGGCAGAAACTGAAGCAGAGCCGGAAACCCAGAACCCCTTTACCACGGACGGGACGGGAACCGTGGTGGACAACGCCACCGACGAGGATGGAAAGGAGTTCTACACCATCACCACAGCAGACGAGAGCGTGTTTTATCTGGTGATCGACAAACAGAAAACCAGCGAGAACGTCTATTTCCTCAATACCGTTACCACAGACGACCTTCTGCCTCTTGCTGAACAGGGCAAGGAACCGCCCAAAGAAGTGACCCCTGAGCCAGAGCCAAAGCTCACCGAACCGGTGGAGGAAGTACCGGAACCCAAGCCGGAGAAAAAGGACAGCCTCCTTCTCTCTCTGCTCCTGATCGGTGCGGTGGTGCTGGCCGGCGGTGGAATTGGTTACTATTTCAAGATTTACAAGCCGAAGCATGAAGCCCCGGATTTGGAAGATGATTACTGCGAATATGAGGACGGGGAGCTGGAGGAGATCGCAGAGGAACCCGAGGACGAAGATACCCCGCCATGGGAGGAAGATACGGAGGAATGAGAATGAATTTTACAAGCAGCCCTTTTGAACGAATGATGAAGGAAGTACCGCACCCCGGCTGGGACAATGACGACCCTTGTAAGGGATGCCGTTATTACAAGGAGTGCAAAGGAAAGAAAAAACAGTGCCGGAAGAAGTTCCGGGCGCTGATCGTGGATCCCCGCCCTTCGGGCCATCGTGGCCCGAAGTCTTAAATGGACGCCCGGGAGCTGACCCGTGACGAGAAGAAGAAAATCCGCACTCTGGTCACGGGGATGTGCGCCAACTATGACCGGGAAAGCGGCCTGTGCCTTCCTCTTGACTGTGCCTGCTATATGCTGCACAAGTGCTGGACAGGGGCGTACTGCCGTTATTTCCGTGAGGCTGTCCTGCCTCTTAACCCGGAGCTTCAAGCGTCGTTGACAACGGAAGGCATCTCCCCGGAGCTGCGAGCCTGTGCGGTCTGCGGAAAGGCGTTTTTGCCCGAGGGGCGTCAAGCCTACTGTTCCGACGCCTGCAAGGCCGAAGGGAACCGCCGAAAAAGCCGGGAACGCATGAGGAAAATGCGGGAGAAAAGGCCGGGCGGCTGTTACGATTTGCCGCCTCCAAAGGCTTGACATTCCGGGCTTTTTTGAGGGTGTTTCCGGGGTGGGAATATCTTATTACATTTCTCCCCGGTCTGCCCTCTTATTTCGTAACATCCAGCACTTCGGGTCATGTTAGCCCGAGGCACAGAAAGGAGGTATCTCTTGGAGACAGTACAAGGATATGTGATTTTGAAAGCTGCCACCTTTGAAACCGGACACGGCTTTGCGCTGGGGCATAATCCGGGAGCGCCGAGCCCCTTTGTGACCTGGCAGTTTACCGAGGGGGAAAACGGCCATCGGGATTACTACTGGGGTCGCTATGGAACCAGTCAGGCATGGGCGCAGAGGGACTTTGACCGCCGGGTGGACGACTATCAGCAGTTTTACCATGCGGCGGTCAAGCATACCGAGCTGGGACCGGAGGGCGTTTACCGCTATTATTCCACCCAGCGGCCCGTGGACATAGGAACTTACCCGAAGCCGCCGGATAACCAGCCTCTTTCCATCGTCAACTACGATGATGACAGGCGGCGTCCTGTGGCAGACGGCAGGCTGATGGCATGGGGCGAACTGACCTACGCAAAGCCGCTGACCGAAAAGCAGATGGAGGATTATGAGCTGAAACCAGCACCGGGCAATCCTGACCGGGTGCGCCCATCCATTACTGCCCGGCTCAAAGATGAAACCAGAGGGCAGGAACCCCCGAAGGAGCCCGGCCAGAAGCGAAGCCATAAAAACCATGAGGAACGATAAAGGAGGATCGCCATGCACGAAAAAGACAACTATCTGAAAACCGCCGAGCTCTCCACAGAGCAGAACTGCAACATGATCGACGGCGTACCCAACAACACGCCCATCCCGCCCACGCCCCCGGAGCTGGACGCAAAACCGCTTGATAAGGTAAAGGAACCCAAAGAGCGCCGGAAAGGCCGGGAGCTGGAACGCTGATGGAGAACCGCAAGCGGAATGTCCATCTGCACGTCATGGTAACGCCGGACGAGCTGGCAGCCATCCATGAACGGATGGCTGAGGCGGGCATTTCCAACGCCGGGGCTTATGTACGGAAAATGGCTCTGAATGGGTATATCCTGCACATCGACCTTGCGCCCGTAAAAGAGCTGATCTCTCTGCAACGGCGCTGTTCTAACAATCTCAATCAGGTTGCCATACACGCACATACCTATGGCGTGTACCCGGAGGAAATCGACGGATTGAAGCGGGACTATGAAAAGCTGTGGGGCGAGGTGTCAAAGGTGCTGCGGGAGCTCTCCGAGCTGGTGGCAAAGTAAGACGAGGGCGGCAGGCTTCCGTTGCGGGGCTTGCCGCCCTGCTCTTTTTTTACCACTTCGGGCCAGTATGACCCGAAAGTTTGGGACAGGATTTACTAATCTTTCGCAACATTTATGTCCCCGGGCAGGCATGATAAAATAGAGGTAGGAAGGATAGATAAAGGAGGTTTTGAAGATGAAGATACTGCTGAAAATATTGGTTGCTCCCTTTGCTTTAGCGTTGTCCCTTCTGGCGGCTCTGCTGGTGTTCCTATTTGATATTTGTGCCGTCCTGCTGACGATTGCCTCTGTGATCCTGACGGTGCTGGGTGTCGCTCTCTTTTTCACGCCGACGCCCATAGGCGGGATTGTATTTCTGTTTCTTGCCTTCCTTCTTTCGCCGTATGGACTGCAAGCGGCGGCGGGCTCCCTTCTTTGGGCGCTGGACGGAGGCAAATCCGCTCTGTACCGGTTTCTGGCAAGTTAAGCAGCCTCGGGCCATACTGGCCCGAAGTCGGGGCGGTCTGAATGGGCCGCCCCTTTCTCATGGAAAGGAGGAATGATTTTTGGCTACCACAACTTTGTTACAGCGCCATGCGGGCGAAGGCGAAACGATTGCTGAGGCTATCCGGGATTGTCTGGACTATGGCAAGGACCCGGAGAAAACAGAAAGCGGAAAGTATATCTCCGCTTATGAATGTGATCCGGCCACCGTGGCGGACGAGTTCCTTTTGGCAAAGGCCAGCTATGCCGCTATGACGGGCCGGGAACAGAAGAAAGAAAATAATGTGCTGTGCTATCAGATACGACAATCCTTCTATCCGGGCGAGATCACCCCGAAGGAGGCGAACCGTATCGGCTATGAGCTGGCTATGCGCTGGACAAAGGGGCGGCACGCTTTTATCGTTACCACGCACACCGATAAGCAGCACATCCATTGTCACATTTATTACAACTCCACCACCCTTGACTGCACCCGGAAATTCCGAAATTTTTGGGGCTCCAGCTTCGCCCTTCGGCGGCTCTCTGACAGGCTGTGCCTTGAAAACGGGCTATCCATCGTGGAGAACCCGAAGCCCCGGAGCAAGGGCAAGTATCGGAACTATGGAGAGTGGCAGAAAGACCGGAAAGGGCCGCTTTCCTATCAGGACAGGCTGCGCCTTGCCATTGATACTGCGTTGGCGGAACGCCCCGCTGATTTGGACGAATTTCTCAATTTGATGAAGCGGGCCGGGTATGAGGTCAAGACGGTTCGGGGCGGCGGTATCAGCTTCCGGCTGACCGGGCAGGGACAGGAACGCTTCACCCGTCTGCGTGCCTCCACGCTGGGGGACGGCTACGACTTGCAAGATGTTCTGTCCGCCATTGAGGGCAAAGAAAAACGCCCCGGGCGCTCGGAGCGGAAAATCAGTCTGGCGGTGGATATTCAAGCAAAGCTGGCTGCCGGTAAGGGGCCGGGATATGAACGCTGGGCGAAGGTATTTAACATTAAGCAGATGGCCGCCGCTCTTGCTTATATACAGGACAATGGCCTGACCGATTATGAGCAGTTGGCACAGAAAGCCACCGAGGCAGCAGACCGTTTTCATACCATTTCCGAGCAGATCAAGCAGACGGAACAGGCCATGAAAACCAATGCCGGGCTAAAGGCCGCAACGGTTCAGTATGCCAAAACCCGTCCAGTCTTTGAGCAGTATAAGGCGACGAAGTACAGCCGGAAATTCCTTGCGGAGCATGAGGCCGACCTTGAACTGTACCGGGCTGCACAAGCGGAAATGCGCTCTCTGCTGGGCGGGGCGAAGCTCCCCAAAATGGATGTGCTGAAGGAAGAAGGCCGTAAGCTCACAGCAAAGAAAAAACAGCTCTATGGAGAATATCAAAAGGCACGACGGGATATGCAGGAGATCGTCACGATCAAAGCGAACATTGACACTCTGATGGGCTACACCGAACCGGGAAGAAAGCAGGAAAAGGAGCGTTAAGGTTATGAAAACAAGGAGCAAAGCGACGCTGACACTTCGGGCCATGTTGGCCCGAAGATACGGGTTTGGGGCGAGCCCCAACAAGCCGCCTTTGTGCCACTTGTGGCCACAGAGGCATTGCTTGCCACTTAGCGGCAGCCCCTAAAATGGCGCAAAAAAACAGAGGTCCTTATTCTGGAACCTCCGTTTCTCTGGCTTTCTTAATGCCCTCGGCTGTGGCTTCTATTACGACAAGCTCTTTTTCAGTCATGGAGTTTAGAAGTACATCAATGTGTTTTCTGCAAGAGCTTGACCTTGCCCCTCCGTCCGCATGAATAAACTGGTCAACTGAAACGTCAAACATAGTAATGAGTTTAACAAAAAGGTCGAAACTGGGATACTGACCTTTGTTCTCAATATTCATAATGGTACGGGAGTCACGGTCTACTAATTCCGCAACATAGGCTTGTGTCCAGCCCTTTTCTTCTCTGGCTCGTTTGAGAGCCGCTCCGAGGCCGTGAAAGTCAAACCTTCTTTCATCTTGGTTCATTCTCATATCACCCTATATCATTCTACATTTCGGGTTGAATTATGAGAATGTAATGAGATTTTACATTAAGTAGTATTTTATTTCGCATCCGTGTAGGCTCTAACTTGTATTATTCGAGGTAGAGAACTATAATATATCCTGTGGAGGTGCGAAATGGACTATATGACATTGAAAGAGGCTGCCGAAAAGTGGGGCGTGACACCTCGTAGGGTAAATTATTATTGTGCCGGAGGGCGTATCCTCGGCGCTGTGAAAATGGCCGGTGTTTGGCTGCTCCCTAAAACTGCGGAGAAGCCTATGGATGCTCGTACAAAAGACTTTCGGAAAATAGATAAATAATTGAAAAAGGATTGCTATATTTGCTGTTAGGAGGTGAGCATAATGAATGCAAAGATACTGATTGCTGACGATGAAAGCGATATTGTTTCTATGCTCGGCAGCTTTTTTGAAAGCAAGGGCTTTCGTGTCTTGCCTGCTTCCAATGGTGCAGAAGCACTAAAGCAAGTGGAAAAACAACCGGATATTATTTTGCTTGACATCAATATGCCCGGAACGGACGGGTTAGAGGTTTGCAAGCGTATCCGCGATCACATATCCTGCCCAATCCTTTTTCTGACTGCCCGAATCGAAGATACAGATAAGGTAAACGGCTTTGCTGTTGGCGGCGACGATTACATTGTGAAGCCCTTTTCACTTATGGAACTTGAAGCGCGGGTGTGCGCTCATCTGCGCCGGGAAGCGCGACACAACTTTGAAGCGCAAGTCAAGTTTTCCGGTGATTTGACGATTGACTATTCGGAACGTTGCTTGTTCTTTGGCGATAAGCGTGTCGGTCTTGCAAAAAAGGAATTTGATATTGTGGAACTGCTTTCTCAAAATCCGGGACAGGTCTTTGATAAAGAATGGATTTATGAGCGTATTTGGGGTTATGACAGCGAGGGCGACAGCAGCGTTGTGGCAGAGCATATCCGCAGGATACGAACAAAGATTGCGGCATATACAGACCGGGTATATATTGAAACAGTTTGGGGGTGCGGATATAAATGGTTAAAATAATGCGACCCGTACAAAATTTATCTCTGCGTAAAAGTCTTGTACTCTATATTGTTCTCTTTGTTATGTTCGCTCTTGCCCTATCAATTATGACTGCTTCTGTATGTGAAACTGTCGCCGATAAAATCAATGAAAAGTACCCTAATACTGGCGAAAAATACTACTTGACGAATGAACAGGGGGAACGTTTGGGAGAAGGAACTTATATTTATAAGGAGCTGCCTGTCTTGAACGAACAAGACGAACAATTGCTTGCTATATTAGATTTGTTGCCAACCGTTACACCCCCTATTTATTCTGCATTCTGTATCATAGCGGCTGCGCTATTGTTTTACAAAAATAAACTGAAAAAACCGCTTGCTGAACTGCGGGCGGCTTCTGAAAAAATAGCGAACAATGATTTGGACTTTTCAATCGACTATGACAGCAACGATGAATTGGGGCAGCTTTGCGCGTCCTTTGAAATCATGCGGACAACCCTTGCGGATAATTTCTCTAAAATGTGGCGGCAAGTTGAAGAAAGAAAAGCACTCAACGCCGCTTTTGCTCACGATTTGCGTACCCCTCTGACGGTACTAAAAGGCTATAATGAAATGCTGCAAGCCAGCGACAATTCCCAAACGAGGGAAACCGCCGCCACAATGGGAAAGCATATTTCCCGTATGGAAAACTATGTGAGCAGTATGAGCAATCTTAGGCGTATGGAAGATACGCAGCCGGATTACAAGTTGATTGACTTGCAACCGTTGGTATCTTCTTTATATGACAGCGCAAAAATCGTTTGTACGAAAAACGGAAAAGAGTTGATTTTACAAAATGACATCCCTTTTTTGCAGCTATCTCTTGACAGTGCATTTATCTCACAGGTATGCAACAACTTGATTTCTAATGCTGTGCGGTATGCCCGTACTTTGGTAACAATATCTTTCGCCTTGCATGACAACGGTTTGCTGCTTTCCGTATCGGACGATGGGAATGGTTTTGATAAAGACAGCCTACAAAAAGCCGCAAATCCGTACTTCACAGGGGAAAGCAACCATTCCGAGCATTTCGGACTTGGGTTATATATTTGTAAGCTACTTTGTGAACACCATAACGGTTATCTGAGGATTGAAAATACCGAAGTGGGAGCAAAAGTTTCCGCCTTCTTCAAAACTCCTGTCTTGTAGATAAAAAATAGATATTTACCCGCTATACTCTCCATGAAAACACATGGAGAGTATTTTATTGCTCCCTATGGAGAAAGGAGCTTTTTTATGGAATTAAAGACAGTTGGACTGACAAAAAAGTTCGGTTCCAAAATCGCCGTAGACGATTTGAATATTACTCTGGCTAATGGTGTCTACGGCTTGCTGGGCGCAAATGGCGCAGGAAAAACAACGCTAATGCGGCTGCTTTGCAATATCCAAAATCCCACTTCCGGAAAAATACTGTTGAATGGGAAAAATGCTGTTGGGCTGGGTGAACGCTATCGAAGCCTCTTGGGCTACTTGCCCCAGCACTTCGGATATTACCCGGACTTTTCAGCGTTTGACTTCCTGCTATATGTTTCTGCCCTAAAAGGCTTGGACGAGAAGGCAGCGCGGAAGAAATCAAAAGAACTGCTGGAAGCGGTAGATTTATCAAAGGAAAGTAAGCACAAAATCAAAACTTTTTCGGGAGGCATGAAACAGCGTTTAGGGATTGCACAAGCCATGCTCAATGATCCCCGCATTTTGATTTTAGACGAGCCGACGGCGGGGCTTGACCCGAAAGAGCGCGTCCGTTTCCGCAATTTGATTAGTGCCTTTTCCAAAGACCGCATTGTAATCCTGTCTACGCATATTGTTTCCGATGTGGAGTTTATCGCGGAGGAAATCATTATGATGAAGTCCGGGCAAATCATTCATTTTGGAAATCCGCAGGAGATTACTTCTGAAATCAACGGTCAAGTATGGGAATGTACGGTTCCGACTGCCTATGCGGAAAAATACGCGGCTTCCTATAATACAAGCAATCTGCGGAATACCAGCGAAAACCAGACAATCCTGCGGATTGTTGGAGATCGTCCGCCGATGGAAAATGCAGTAAGGGTACAGCCTACTTTGGAAGATTTGTACCTGTTCTATTTCAAAGGAGGCTGTGAAGAATGAAAAAACTAATTTATTTTGAACTGCGGAAGATTTTTTCCAAGCGTTTATCTATGGTTACCCTTATCGGGATACTTCTATTCTCTGCTTTGCTTTCTTTTTCCACCTATCAAAACAAATACGCTTTTGACCAGAACGCCGGTGAAGGTTCCGGCAAAGCAGCAGTAGAAATCGACAAGGAAATCGCAGCAAAGTATGAAGGAATCCTGACCGATGAAAAAGTGCGACAAATGATGTCTGATTTTGCGCCGACATCAGATTTGCATGGGTTGAATGCGGCCTATATTTACCAAAACGCCATGCAATCCGCAGCCTTTTCACGATTTTCAGATCTGAACGGAAATTGGAACGGATTGAGTGTTTCCGATGTGTTCGGTAATGAAGAAATCAAAATTGGCTATGTAGATGGTTGGCTTTCAACAAGTAAAAACATGGTGCGGGTTTTTATCGCGCTTGCTCTTGCGGTTATCATCATGCTTGCTCCGATTTTCTCCGGCGAGTATGAAGGCGTTGACAATATCATATTGACAAGCAAATACGGAAAAACCAAATGTGCTACTGCAAAGGTAGTAGCTGGCATTCTCACCGCCATTCTCACCACTGCGCTGATAGTAGCTTTTAACTTATTTCTTGCGCGTGCTTTTTACGGAACGGAAGGATTGAATTGCAGTATTCTATTTGCTCCCAGCGAATATGTTGAAGCATTTATCCCTTTTAATATCACCTGTGGGACGCTGCTCAAATATCAAATCCTGTTGGCATTTACCTGTACCATCAGCGTTACAGGAATTACATTGTTGATGTCTGCAATCAGTAAAAATCAGATTGTAGCTTTGGTTGCGGCAATGGCAATTTTTCTGTTCCCGGTTTTGCTGCCGATCCCGGAAACAAATCCATTGTTCCGATTGGTCGGGCTTCTTCCTGTCTACCATGTTCTGGCTGTTTCGCTTCTATCGGTGGAACAAATGAGCAACGGTATGCTGTATGCGATATGGGCAATCCCAACGGCATTGATCTTTTTGGGAATTGGCGCTGGTTTTTCTCGCCATATATTTGCGAAGCACCAAGTTTCATAAATATGGAATAATCTGCCGCACGACGGCAAAAGAAAAAAAGCCGTCGTAAAGCAGACACATTCACACGCCCATGAAGCGGTGGCTTTGATTTTCAGAGCCGCCGTTTCTTTTCGTCTATCCTAAACCAACGACGACCTAACACCGTGTAAATCCACGGCGGCATATAGGAGGATTGCCGCCGTGTCTATTTTTGCCTTTTTTCATAGTACCCATGACCTACATCAGTTAAAAAAAGCATAGCTCCGCCTCCGGGTTATTCCGGCTATGTATGCGAAATTTGTTGGAACCTTAATTGTTATGTCATTTCATGCGTCCGTGTGGCTTCATGCCGCCCGGGCGCTTTTGTGTTCTTATGGGGCTGCTTCGGGTCATGTTGGCCCGAAGTCATTCCCCAGTGTCGCTCCCCGCCGCCTTCGTTTCGGTCACTCATCAACCAACAACCGAAACGGAGGTCAATATGACTATTATCAATTTGCGGGACTATTACCCATTCTATACATCGGATTGCTTCATGGAAGTATCGGAAGAAGTTGCAGAAATGTTCAAAGAGTTTGATCGTAAAGAGGCTGCCTACCGGCTGCGTACATACCGCCACAAAGCCTACTATTCCCTTGATCGGGATGACGGGCTGGAGCATGAAGCTGTCTTTGTTGCCTTATCTCCCCATGAACTGTATGAGCGGAAAGTGACCATGCAGGAACTTCACGCAGCGATTGCCAATCTGCCGGACAAACAGGCAAAACGGATTTATGCTCATTTCATTCTCGGCATGACCAAACAGGACATTGCCCTGGCAGAGGGCGTCCATGAAAAAGTGGTTCGTGTCGCAATCGAGCGAGGTCTGCGGCGCTTAGAAAAAATTTTGAAAAATTCTTTGTAAGGCGTACCGATTTAGGCCGGAAAATGAAATGGCTTATGAGAGGCAAAACACTTCGGGTCACAATGGCCCGAGGTTCAGACAAGCCTCATGCAGATTGAAAATTGAATAAAAAGACACCCGGATACGAAGGGGAACGCGCTGTGTGACAGACCCGCCATGACCTCGGATTTCAAAGAATACAGTCTTTGTAAAACTGAGCGAGCGAACAGGTCCATGCCATAGGTGGGGCAAGGCTGGCTCCACCGGAACAGGCGCAGAACCCGGATACTTGCGTTTAGTCACAGTCCGAGCGTTGAAGCGGCCTTGCAAGCCGTGAGCCGTCGCAGGCAATGAGAACGCCTTGCCATCAGAATGGGGAGAGTTGAAATACTATGGGGCATGAAGCCTATGTCCGTCCGGTGTGTCTGAAATGAAGTGAAAACCTATGGGGAGCCCCCGGCAATGCTGTCTGATGATAGGCCAACCGATCCGGCGCGGCTCCCCATCTTTTCAAAAAAGGAGCACTTTATGGGAAATGCGTTTGGAATGATCCCCGGCTTGGAAACGGACGAATGGAGCAATGACGCCTGCCGCGGTTATGTCATTATGGCAATGGAGGACTGCGGATTTTCAAAGAAGGATATACGGCGTGTTGTGGGGCAGCTTTATGAAGTATTTGACCTCAACAGCGTGGAGGACGCCAAAGAAAAGTACCATTCCGGTCCTTACTGACCTCGGGCCACATCGACCCGAAGTGGAGAAAGCTCAAAGGGCGGCACCTGCTGGGTGCCGTCTTTTGACATTTCCCCACGGGACAAGTGGGAAAGGCTGGCATATACACGCACTTTCGCAAAGGAGGTTTTCAATGACGCAAGCTGTCACTTATGAACGAGAAACAAAGTCTGTCGCATTTCAAGGGAAGATCATTGTGCTGGAAAGCCTCACGCCGGTACTTCCCCCGAAGGAGAAAGAACAGCGCAAAAAAGAAATTGAGCGCTGTCTTTTTGAGGTGTTCAGCAAATATGGGGACAGATTTCCCTAATCATTCGCAACATTGTTGTCCGGGGCTGCTGATGGTATAATATAGTTGTAAGGTTGGTAGCTCCATTCCAACAAGGAAAGGAGCCCAATATGGAATTTATCAGAGAAGATTGTATTTACGCAAGACAGTCAGTAGACCGCAAGGACAGTATCAGCATTGAAAGTCAGATCGACTTTTGCAAGTATGAATTGAAAGGCGGGAGCTGCCGGGTATTTAAGGACAAAGGCTATTCCGGTAAGAATACGGACAGACCGGAGTTTCAAAAGCTGCTGGGCGAGATCCGCAAAGGAAAGGTCCGGCGGGTCATCGTGTACAAGCTGGACCGTATAAGCCGCTCTATTCTGGACTTTGCAACGATGATGGAGCTGTTTCAAGAGTACGATGTGGAGTTTGTATCCTCCACGGAAAAGTTTGATACTTCGACCCCGATGGGCCGGGCCATGCTGAATATCTGCATTGTATTCGCCCAGCTTGAACGTGAGACAATTCAGAAGCGTGTCACAGACGCCTACTATTCCCGGTGCCTGAAAGGCTTCCACATGAGCGGGCAGGCTCCATACGGTTATCAGTTAGAGCCTACTGTGGTAGAGGGTATCCGCACAAAGAAAATGGTTGCTGACCCCATAGCCGCCGACCATGTACGGCTGATGTTTGAAATGTACGCCGAACCGGAAACCTCCTTCGGAGATATTACCCGATACTTCGAGGAACATGATATAAAAATTTATGGCAAATCCATGTTCCGTACATTTCTTTCCCAGCTTTTAAGAAACCCCGTTTACGCACAGGCTGATTTGGATCTGTACGAATTTTTCAAGAGTCAGGGTGCAGCGATTGTCAATGACGCTTCTGACTTTGCCGGAACAAACGGCTGCTATCTCTATCAGGGACGGGATGTGAAGGAGGACAAGGACAGGTGCTTAAAAGACCAGATACTTGTTATCGCTCCTCATGAAGCACTCATTTCCTCTGACACATGGCTGAAATGTCGAAAAAAACTTATGGCAAATACCACCTTCCAGCAGGGACGAAAACCGAAGAACACTTGGCTGGCCGGAAAAATCAAGTGCGGTCATTGTGGGTATGCTCTGAAAGCCACCCATGTACCAAACAGCACCGGGTATTTCCGCTGTACCAAACGGACGGAAAATAAAGGCTGTCCGGGCTGCGGGAAAATCCGCAAAGAAGAATTTGAGCAATTCATTTTCTCGGCCATGCAGGAAAAGTTCAAAGATTTTCAGATACTCCACGGCAGGGAGGAAAAAGTCAATCCGAAACTGACAGCCTATCAAGTGGAACTGGCACAGGTGGAGGCAGAAATTGAAAAGCTGCTGGATACGCTGACCGGAGCCAATGCGACCTTGCTTGCCTACGCTAACAAAAAAATTGAAGAACTGGACACCCGACGCCAGACTATTTCAAAGGCAATCGCCGAATTGAGTGTTGAAACCATATCGCCCCAGCAGATAAAGAAGTTGTCCTATTATCTCGACAACTGGGACAGCATAGATTTTGACGACAAAAGAAAAGCCGCCGATGGTTTGATCTCTACGATCAAGGCCACCAGCGACCGTGTTCAGATAGAGTGGAAAATCTGACATTTCCGCTCTATCGCCCCTCATTTCTATTTTATCTTGTTTGTACCCCTTGTACACCGATGTTTGGCACGTGCTATGATGCGGTCAAAATATGTCATCTGAATATAGGTTTCCAGCATTACCTTTTCTTTCCCAGAAATATTACCGTTTGCGGTATTCGATAATGCTTTCAGCCATGTATAGCGTTTTTCAAGCGTATCAAGATCACTGACCTTTACTTGAATATTAGCAAGCACCTTTGTATTGGACTCTATGCGAGCATGAAGCACTTTGGCAGCATCGTCATCCGAAGTTCTCTTTTTGGATAGTTCAACTTTCTTCTTTGTTTCTGCTTCTTTGTCAAGAACACAATCGGAAGAGAGCTGCTTGGAGAGTTCTGTGATTGAAGCATTATAACCGGCGATTTTTTTATCCGAGTCGGACAGCGCACTCTGAGCATTGTCGTATGCTTTCTTCATTTCGCTAACGGTTTTTCCCAAAGCATCCGATTTGCTCTGGGCCTCTGCTATACTATCAAAGCGCAGGGATTCCTTATCCGCATCGCGCTGCTTCTTCTTTTCGCTCAACAACGCTTTATCAGCTTCTAGCGCAATATTTCGATTCGAAATATCTTTATCTCTTTCTTTTAGTGCCTTTTCCGTCTTCGGTAATGATTCTGTAAGTTCAGATCGGCGAGATACTTTCTTTTCCTCTTCGGAAAGTGCTGTGTCAAGCACAGTGATTTCTGCTGAAACGACTTTCTGCTCCTCCGGAAGCTTGTTTTCAGCTTCCTCGAAAGCGACGCTCTGCCATAATTCCTTAACCAGCTTTTCCGTTTCGACTTTTTTTGCATCGAGTATGCCTTTGGCTTCCTTGCATTTCCCGCTTAAGTCTTCGGCTACTTTTCGTGCCTTATCAGCATTCTCTTTTGCTCTTTTTAACTGTGCTTCCGTGGGGGCCTTGGCCGATTTATGCGCTATGCAAGGGTGTTCCAAAGATCCGCAAACAGGGCAAGGCTTGCCACTTTCCAAAGTTTCAGCGATGATTCCAGCCTGCTCATCCAAAAATGCGCGGTTTTTTGCTTCATAATCGGCAGTTGCTTCCTCGGATGACTCCGAGGCTTTTTTGTAATCGCTTTGGAGAGTATCCAAATTGTCACCAAGTTCGTGAAAGGCCTTAAATAATGCTGAAAGGTTTTGCAACTTTGCTTGTTTTTCTTGTGTCTTCTCTTTTTGACGAGAAAGCTTTTCCTTTCCTTCCCCTGCATCTGAAAGGGACTCGAACTCTTTTTTAAGGATTTTAAACTCTGCTTCATCAATGGCATACTGCTCCCGGTCTTTTTTCAGTTGCCTCTCGTTTTTGGAAATAGTATCCTCGTCATATTTGATTTGTTTTTCTAGGGCATCCAGCGCTTCATAACGAGAAAACTCAGCCTCAATCTTGGCCTTTTCTTCAGCAAGCTGTTCTCTTTCCGATACTTTCCCCTTTTCAATATCAAAAGCAGCCTTCAGCGCAAGATTGGTCTCATTTTCGCCGATTAAATTCTTCTGTGCTTGGTCTAATGCTTTTTGAGTTTGTTCTTTTGCTTCAATCTTACCCAAATTTGCATTGACGATTTCGAGGGCTTTGTCTGCATCCGAGATTGACTTTTGAATAGCCGTTTTTTTGTCATTATCTTGTGTCAGGAGACGATCAATCAGATCCATAACATCCTTTGCAGGAAGAAGCCCGTTCTTTGCTTTTTCAACTTCAATACTCAGGACATCATTTTCATCACAGGTAATTCCATCAATATATTGCTTGATACTGTTACGAGCGGCATCGCATTTGTCGTTTAGTTGACCGGACTCCTTCTTCAAACGATCCTGCAAGTCCTGATACAACTGCGTTTTGAATATTTGACGGAATATTTTCTTTCGCTCCTCTGTGGGGGCAAGCAGCAATTTGAGAAAATCCCCCTGTGCAATCATGGCGATCTGCAAAAACTGGCTACGGTTAATGCCCATGATGTCTCGTATTGCATTATCCACGTCGCGCTGCTTTGTGACAACGCGCCCATCCGGATATTTTAGCTGCACTTCCGCTTTTTGCGTCGTAAATCCTTCGCCGCGGGATTTGGGACGTTCATACTCTGGATTTCGTTTTACGGTGTATGTTTTTCCGGCGTAGGAGAAGACAAGTTCAACCTCTGTCGGAGTAGTTGCCTCGGCATATTTTGAGCGGAACATGGATGGCTCGCGGTTGTCTCCACTGGCCTCTCCGTACAATGCATAAGTAATCGCATCAAAAATCGTGGTCTTTCCGGCACCCGTATCACCAGTAATAAGGTAAAGCCCATTTTCTCCGAGCTTGTCCAAATCAAGAACCGTTTTTCCTGCATAGGGGCCAAACGCAGATACTGTAAGTTTGATAGGCCTCATTGTTCACCCTCCCATGTCTTTTCTATTAGCGACTTCATGTACTCAAATTGCTCAGGATTCATAGGTTGATTATTTTGCAGTTCT
>NZ_JXXK01000017.1 GCF_000949455.1 Ruthenibacterium lactatiformans
ACGCTGCTTAAACAAGCAGATAAAACGATTATTGATTTTTCCGGTATCATGCCGAACCCCACCTATGCAAAGGTGCAGGAAGGTGCGGCCATTGCCCGTGAGCAGCATGTAGACTTCATTCTGGCTGTGGGCGGCGGCAGCGTGATCGACTGCTGCAAGGTGATTTCCGCACAAGCTCTGTTGGACGAAGACATCTGGGAGATGGAGTACGGCAAGGGACAGTTCCCTAACGCAGGAATCCCGGTAGGTGCGGTTGTCACCGCATCCGGCACAGGGGCAGAAATGAACGCGGGCGGCATCATCACCCATGAAGAAAAGAAGTGGAAGGGCGGCATTTTCGGCATCGCTCCCGTATTCGCCGTCCTGGACCCGGCGTATACCATGTCCGTGCCGCCCATGCAGGTCCTCTCCGGTGCGTTTGACACTTTAAGCCATGCCATGGAAACATATTTCGGTAATTCCGACCAGGATAATGTTTCCGATGATGTGGCGCTGGCGGTCATGCGCAATACCGTTGTCAATATGCGCCGCTTGCTGAAAAACATCAACGACAGGCAGGCTCGGAGCAACTTGATGTGGGATTCTGCAATGGCGGAGAATGGAATTTTGAAATGCGGCCGCCTGACAGATTTCCAGACACACCAGATCGAACACCAGCTTGGCGCTTATACCGACTGCAACCACGGCCAGGGACTGGCAGTGATTCATCCCGTTTATTACCGCCATATCGTAAAGGATGCGCCGGAGAAATTTGCCAGACTTGCAAAGGACGTATTTGGCCAGGATACCGCAGAAGCCGGTGTGGCGGCACTGGAGAGCTTCATCAAAGAGTGCGGGCTGCCCACAAAACTGAGCCGGCTTAAATCCACGGTGGAGATCACCCCGGAGGTACTGCGGCAGGTGGCCGATACCTGCAACATTATCAAGGCTGGCCCCCGTGAACTCAGCAGGGACGAAATCTACGAGATTTTGATGGAGTGCCTATAAGGAGGGCCGCATGGACCGGCCATATATAATTTGTTGCATTTTGAGCGCGCTGGATGGAAAACCACCGGTGCATTTATGAGAACAGAGGCTGCCGGAAAGGCAGGCGAAGAATATGCCCGTATCCGTACAGAATATCGGACCGACGCATGGCTTTACAGAACGGTGACCACAAAAGAGCTTACAGGAGAGCGAAAACCGGAGATTGGTCCGGCGTCAGAGATATCTCCCGGTGATTCTGTGGCGGAGGCGCAGGCGGCGCTCTACTATGTTTCTGTGGATACGCAGGGAGAAATCGGCTGGGCATCAGGCACATTCCGTAAGGCCGGATGCCCATGCAATTGAAGTTCTGACAGAGCAGCCCCGGCGCGCCGGCGATTTTCCGGCGCAAGAAGATAGAATGCTTGGATGGCGATGGAATTTGGCTGGTATGTTCGGTAAAAGACAAACAGCAAGGAGAAAGAAAAGAGGAAGAATATCCGTGCGCGGATGTTTTTGACATTGCTATTAATCGGTTGTGCTGAGAAAAACAATAGCTTTGTATCATCGGAAATGCAGCCGGTTCCTTCTATGGCCGCGAACGAATGCGGAAGCCTGCCTGCTGCGGAAAGCGCGCGTTCGGGAGGACGAGGCTGCTGCCCATTCTTAATGAATCGCAGGAGACAGGGTGAAACTCAAATTTGCAGCGCAATTTATGTACCCCAGGAGACCGGAGAACAAATGTCGGCAGTATTTTCCGCTCATGGCTTTAAGACAATCATCAGACTGGAGCATAATATACCGAAGCGCTGGCTGCAAAGGGATATGTAATATAGGATAAAGTCCAACTCCTGGCACTTCCCAAAATCCCATAAAAAGGCAAAGTCTGTCGGCGTTGATATCTGTTGATAAAACAGAACTCCCCCGGTAACAACTACCGAGGGAGTTTTAATTTATGTTTGGCTTGCATTTTGATTTGCATATTTTGTAAATAACACCGTAAGGATATTGGCGCGCATAAACAAGGCAAAAAGAAAACCGCAAACACCGAACGAATGACGGTGTAATGCGGTTTTTTAAATGGTGGAGACGGAGGGGCTCGAACCCGCGACCTCTCGGATGTGAACCGAACGCTCTAACCAGCTGAGCTACGCCTCCACAGCGAAAATTATTATAGCATACCTTTTTTGAAAAGTCCAGCCCCAATTTTATATTTTCCCCTATTGACTTTTGAAAAATATGTTGTATTATTGTATTAATCGATTAATACAGTGACACAAGGAGACGAGCGCATGAAGTGGAACATCACAGCCGACCGGCCCGTTTACCTGCAGCTCATCGAACAGCTGGAGCTTGCCATCGTGGCCGGAGAATACCGGGCGGGCGCACGGCTGCCCGGCGTGCGGGAGATGGCTGCCGGAGCGGCGGTAAACCCAAACACCATGCAGCGTGCGCTGCAGGAACTGGAAGCACGCGGCCTTTTGAATACACAGCGCACGGCAGGCCGCACCGTAACGGAGGATGAAACAATGATTGCACAATTGCGCGAACAACTGGCGGCCGAGCAGATCGGCGCATTTTTGCAGATGATGGAAAAGCTGGGATACACCCGGGCGCAGACGCTGGCGCTTTTGCAGCAAAAGGCACAGGAGGAATGACGATGGAAGCGGTATTGACATGCAGCGCATTGACAAAGGCCTATGGCCCGAACAAGGCGCTGGACAATTTTACGGCGGCTTTTTCCGGCGGGCGCATCACAGGCCTGCTGGGGCCGAACGGCAGCGGCAAGACGACGCTGATGAAGCTGGCGGCGGGGCTGCTGGTGCCCACGGGCGGAAGCCTTCGCGTATGCGGACAGGCGCCGGGCCCGCAGACGAAAGCGCGCGTGGCGTATCTGCCGGAACGCACGTATCTGCCCGCCGGTTTGCGCGTGCGCGAGGCGCTGGAGCTGTTCTGCGATTTTTACGCTGATTTCAGCCGGGAAAAGGCGGTCTCGATGCTGGCGGATCTGAAGATCCAGCCGGGGGACAAGATCAGCGCCATGAGCAAGGGCACGCGGGAGAAGGTGCAGCTTGTGCTGGTGATGAGCCGCGCCGCCGGGCTGTACCTGCTGGATGAGCCCATCGGCGGCGTGGACCCCGCGGCCAGGGATTATATTCTGGACACGATCATCCGCAATTACAGCGAGGACGCGGCGCTGGTGCTCTCCACACATCTCATCGGCGACATTGAAAAGGTGCTGGACGACGTCGTGATGATCGGCGGCGGAAGGCTTGTGGCGTCCGGCAGTGTGGACGAGCTCCGTGCGGCGCAGGGCAAAAGCGTCGACGCGTTTTTCAGGGAGGTATTCAAATGTTTGCGAAACTCATCAAACATGAATTCAAGGCGACGGCGCGTATTTTTCTGCCCATACTGGGCACGGTTCTGGTGCTGACGGGCGCGGCGGCGCTGACCGTAAAGCTGGGCGGCATACTGGTGCTGCCCGGCGGAACGGGCTGGGGAGGGCCGGTGCTCGGCCTCGCTTCCGGGCTGCTGTGCCTGCTCACCTTTATTGCAATGATGGCCATGATGACGGCCGCGGTGGTCGTCACCATCCAGCGGTTTTACAAAAACCTGCTGGGGGACGAGGGATATCTGATGTTCACGCTGCCAGTCACACCCGCGCAGCACATCACGGCCAAGCTGGCCGTGGGCACAGTGTGGACGCTCCTTTCACTGGCGCTGGCGGTGCTGGCTGCCGCTGCATTGATCTTCTCTATTCCCGGCGCGGCGGAAAACGGCATGACGCTTGCACGCTTCAGCGCGGCGTTCCGCGCGGAGATGGGGACGGGCCTGTGGATGCCCGCCGCCGTGATGCTGGTGCTTTTTATTATCGGTACAGTGAACACATATTTACAGCTTTACATGTGCATGGCCATCGGCGGGCAGTGGCCCACCAGCCGCCTGGGAGCCAGCATCGCGGCGTATTTTATACTCAATTTCGGGCTGCAGATGCTGACGGTGGCCGGTATGCTCGTCAGCGGCGTGGTGCTTGCAGCAACCGGGGCCATGGATGCGCTGGTCCCTGTGGTAGAGCACGCCGCACCCGCCGCCGTGATGTGCGCCGTAATGGGGGCCGTGGGCGCAGTGCTGCTGGTCGGCTGTGTGATTTATTTCTGCATAACGCGCTGGTTGTTGACAAAGCGGCTCAATCTCGCGTAAACTGGTACCAAAAGGAGGGGATGCACCATGGAACGGCAGCAGTATGTATGCCCGAAGTGCGGAAATATGGAGTATGAGGCCGACCAGTTCCAGGCGACCGGCGGCAATTTTGCCAAGCTGTTCGACGTACAGAACAAGCGCTTCACCACCATCACCTGCACCCGGTGCGGCTATACCGAGCTGTACAAGGAAATGAGCGACGGAGCGATGGATGTTTTGGACTTCCTGATCGGCGGCTGAAAAAACGGGATCAAATACCAAAAACAGCGGAGGGCGCGCCCGGTGTGGGCGGCCCGCCGCTGTTTCTGCTTTTTAAGGCGGGTCTATGGCAGGGAAACCGTCAGAGGGTTTCCCTGCGCCGTAAACAGCGCCGTCAGCGCGGCGCTGTCGAACTGTGCGCCCAGCAGAAGCGAATCCTCCGCCAGCCGCGCGCACAGCGCCGCATATACACGGTCGGAGCCGTGGAAGCCGTCCACATACTGGCTGTCATTCGTCTCCGGCAGATAGGAGTAATTGAACACCTCAAAGCCGTACCGGGCAAACATCGTCTCCAGCGCCGCGAAGGCGGCGGAAATATAGCCGTACTGCTCGGTCTCCTGCATGCGCTGCCACACAGAGGGGGCGTAGGGGGGCAGGAATGCCGTTACCTCGATGCCGGCCCGGGCGCAGAAAGCGAGCAGAGCTTCCGTCTGGGCAAGGCTTTCTGCGTCCGGCGTTTCCCCGTACTCAAAGCGGTTCGTGTTTTTTGCGATGCGCTGGAACGTATCCTTAAACTCTGCGTCCGCGCTTTTTTCCGGGTGCAGCACGGCGGTGCCGTAGGTGTATGAGCCGTCTGCGTAAAAGCCCGCGCCGCGCCCCGCGGCCGACATGCCGTACACGCCGTCCTGCGTGCCCAGCACATGCAGCAGGGAATATTTTCCGTCCAGATAATCCGCCAGTGCCCGGCGCAGAGCGTAAAAAGCGTCCGGCTGCGTGTAGGGCCGCAGGGCCGTGCTGTCCTCCGGTTCGATGGAGGTCCAGGTCTCATTGTAGAAATACTGGTCCAGCACCAGAAGCAGATGCTTCGGCCGTGCGTCCGGCGGAATGTTTTCCAAAAACACCTGGGCCTGTGAAATATAGGCAATGCCGCCGCCTGCGTTGTAAAAGCTGTCTGATGCGAAGAAAGCGCCGCGCAGCTGCATGGAGCGCGAGGTGCCCAGCACCAGCACGTCCGCACCGCGGGCGTTGGCCACGGCCTGCTTCAAGGCGCGGGTATCATCCCGGTAGGCAAGGCCGAACAGCTCCAGCCCGCCGTTCAGCGCAGCGGCTTCAATGTCCGCCGTGGGCGTCAGCTCGCCCGAGCGCAAAAGGGCAAGGGAAAACATGCCCAGCAGCAGGATGACGGGCGCGAGAAACAGCGCGAGGATCTTTAAAAAGCGTTTCAATGGAAGCCTCCCGGATATTCGGGCCGCGTCCGTTCGGGGCGCGGCGCTTAAAACTGGAAGTAGATGGGCGTGGGGGATGCACCGATGGGCGCAAGAAACAGGATGGCCAGAACCAGCACATAGCACAGCGCGGCCTGGAACCATTTTCTGCGTCCCGCAAGCCAGGCGGAAAAGCCCGTGCGCCTCGCGGCGAAGTCCACCGCGCACAGCAGAGCGCAGGCAAAGCCGACGCGTACCAGCATACCGCTGTTAAACCCCAGCATGGCGAGAGCGTTTTTCAGCGCCGGGGGCGTAAGAGAAAAGCTGTCCGGCATGCGGGCGAACAGATGCAGCGCACCGGACAGGGTGGGCGCGCGGAAAAACACCCACCCGAACCACACCAGCACGAAAGTGACAAGCATTTTCAGCCCGCGGGCCGGGGCGCTCTGCTCCGGAATGTGCGAGGCGCGCCACAGCCGCGCGCGGGCGGGCGCGGTGAGCCGTCCCACCGCAAGATATGCCCCGTGCAGCAGCCCCCATACGGCGAATTGAAGCCCGGTGCCGTGCCACAGGCCGCTGACGAGGAAGGTTATCAGCAGATTGACGCAGCAGCGCGCTGTGGAGCAGCGGCTGCCGCCCAGCGGGATGTAGACGTAGTCCCGCAGCCAGGAGGAGAGCGAAATATGCCAGCGGTTCCAGAACTCCTTCACGGACGTGGAAAAATAGGGCGCGCGGAAATTTTCCGGTACGTCAAAGCCCAAAAGCTGCATACAGCCGATGGCGATGTGGGAATACCCGGCGAAATCCGCATAGAGCTGCACCGCGTACAGTACGCTGGCCAGGAACACCGAAAGGCCCATCACAAGGTCGGGGGCGTCCAGCCCGGCGGAAACATAAGGCGCCAGGTTGTCGGCCACCACCAGCTTTTCAAAATACCCCCACAGCATGAGCTGCGCGCCGCGTACCGCGCGCCCGGCGTCAAATGCGCGGGGCGTGCCGATCTGGGCCATCAGGTCGCCCGGGCGCTGGATGGGTCCCATACTCACTTCGGGAAAGAATGAAACATACAGCGCGTACCGTCCGAAATGGCGGCAGGGAGGCAGAGCGCCCTTGTACACCTCGGCCAGATACGCCACAGCTTTGAACGTGAAAAAACTGATGCCGACGGGCGTGAGCAGGCTGAACGCGCGCACGCTTTCGGGTACATACGCGCCCAGCAGCGTATTGAAATATTTGAAGAACAGCAGCGGCGCCAGCGCCGCCGCCGCGGCCAGCGCCAGCGCGGGCCTGCGGCCCCGCCGCCGCTGCAGCCACAGGCCGCCCAGATAAGAGACGGCGATGCACAGCGCCAGCACGGCAAGCATGGGCGCGCCCAGCAGCGCATAAAAACCGGCCGACGCGGCCAGGCAAACGGCCCAGCGCGCTTTCTGCGGCACGGCCCAGTGTACGGCGAACACGGCGGCGAAAAAGCCGAGATAGGCAAGGGATGTGAACTGCACCGGGCGCGGCCTCCTTTGCAGCAAAAATAAGGATATATTATTGTATCATGGCTGTGCGCCGCGCGCAACCGGAACAGGGCTTACAGCTTTCTTACTCTTTTGTAAGGCTTTTTTGTTACCGGTCTTATTTGCGGCCGCGCAGGAACGTGGCCCCCGCGATGCTGTCCACGGCCTCGCAGTACGAAAAGCCCGCGGCCCGCAGCAGGGCAAGCTCGTGCTCCAGCGTCAGCGGCGTGTCGAAGTGGATGAACACATCCGCCGGGATGTTCGCGCGAGCCCGGCGGCGCGCGCTTTCCGCCCGCAGCAGAGTCTCCTCTTCCTCGCAGCAGGCGATGTAGTCCGCCTCCAGAAAAAAGCCGCCGGGCCGCAGGGCGGCATGAATTTTTTTGTACAGCTCCAGCTTTTGCTCCGGGGTAAAATGGTGCAGGCTCTCTACGGAAACGACCGCGCCGTATTGCTCCGCGCCCAGGTCCATCGCCAGATAATCCGCGCACCGCAGCTCAAGCCGCCGCCCGGCATGCTTCGCACGCAGCTTTTCCAGCATGGCCGCGCACAGGTCCACTCCCGTGACGGCAAGCTCCGGCCAGCGGGCAAAGATGCGGTCCAGCTCCAGCCCGGTGCCGCAGCCGAGGTCCAGCAGGGGGCCGCAGTCTCCGGGCGTCAGCTCGGCCACACGGCCATATGCTTTGTCCCACACGGACATGTGCGCTTCATAGGTGTCCACGCGGGCGGCGAAAAAGCCGTTCATATCCTCGGCGGGCTCATCCCGCGTCTGTGCAAGCCATTGCTTCAATTCCCGCATATGGGCGGAAACGTCCGCCCGGATGGTAAGCTCCATAAAAATTCCTTCTTTCCTGTGATGGGGCACCTGCTTACAGCGCCAGCGTCCCGGTGGCGGCCCGGCGCACAAAGGCCGCGTCATGCTCCACAAACAGCATTGTGGGCCGGTAGTCCAGCAAAAGCTGCTCGATCTGCATGCGGGACAGTACGTCGATATAATTCAGGGGTTCGTCCCACAGGTAAAGATGAGCGCTTTCGCAAAGGCTGCGGGCCAGCAGCACTTTCTTTTTCTGTCCGGCGCTGTAATCCGCCATATCCTTTTCAAACTGCACCCGTTCAAAGCCAAGCTTGCGCAGCAGCGTCAGGAACATCGTCTCGTCCACGCCCGCGTTCCGGGCGTAGTCTCGTGCGCCGCCGTGCAGAAACGACGCGTCCTGGGGCACATAAGACACAATAAGCCCCGCGCCGAGCGCCAGCGTACCGCAGGCGGCGACGTCCTGACCGCACAGCTTTTTCAGCAGCGTGCTTTTACCGCAGCCGTTGGGGCCGGTGACAGCCATGCGCTCGCCGGGGCGAAGCGTGAACGTCAGGCCTGCGCACACCGTGCGCCCGCCGTAGGAAAGGCTCAGGCCTTCGGCGCGCACCAGCGGCCCGCTTTTGCTCCAGGCCAGCGGGTGCAGCTTCAGGCCGTCGGCCTCGTCCACATTGCGCAGCAGTGTTTTTTTCTCTGCAATGGCCGCCTGCTGGCGCGCTTCGGTGACTTTGGCCCGCTTCATCAGCTTGGCCGCCTTGTGGCCCAGAAAACCCCGGTCCGGCCGCAGGCCGCTGTTGCGGGCGTGCTTTTCCCGCTCGGCCCTGCCGCTCCAGCGCTCGGTGCGGCGCGCGGCCTCGCCCAGCCGGGCGATGTCCTTTTCCAGCCGTTCGTTTTCCGCGCGTTCACGCTCGTCCTGCAGGCGTTTGTTTTCCTCCCAGGCGGTGAAATTCCCCTGCATCACGGTGATGTCGCGGCGGTTCAGCACCAGCATATGGTCGGCGCAGCGGTCCAGCAGATCTCTGTCGTGGGAAACCAGGATATATCCCCTTTTCTGCGCCAGATATTCACCCAGAAGGCGGCGTCCTCCGGCATCCAGATGGTTTGTCGGCTCGTCGATGAGCAGGAATGCGCCATCGTGCAAAAACAGGCTGGCCAGCAGAATCTTGGTTTGCTCTCCATTACTCATTGTATAAAATGGGCGATATAATACGTCTTGCTCCACACCCAGCAGATTCAGTTCCCGCAGGATGCGCCAGGCCGGGCAATCCGGGAGCAGCCGCTCCAGCACGGCTTGCGTATCGTCCTGCGGATATTCCACAGGGAATGGGAAATACAGCACGGGTACGCCGGCGCGCACGGCGCCGCGGGAATCCAGCGTGCCGTCCAGCAGCTTCAGAAATGTGGTTTTGCCGCGCCCGTTGCGGCCGGTAAAGCCGAGCCGCCAGTCGGTGTCCAGCACGAAAGAGACGTCCTCGAACACGTTGTCGCAGGCGCCGTCATAGGCGAAGGTAAGATGGGAAACGGTGATTTGGGACATATACTTCAACTCCAATCGAAAAAGGCCGCGGGAACGCGCCCGCGGCTTTTTCCACCATGTGTCCAGAGCCGGGCCGAAGCGCCGGAAACCCTGAAAAAGGCAGGCGCCGCACAAAGGCGGCCCTGCCCTTCCTTACACACGGAAGGAGCCGGAACGAAACGCATTTTCCCGCTTTGTGGAAGGCGCACAAAACCACAGCAGCGCGCGAAAACGCCGCGCCGCAGGTTTGTGCACGTACAAAAAGCAGGTCAAATGCGCATCCTTCCATCTCCCGTCTATTCGATTCTTTTTTATTGCTCCCAATAAAAAACGATCTTGATGGCCGCGCCCGGGGACGGGCCGCACAGCCGAAAAAATAGCCCGCAGCTATTTTTTTTATAGCTTTGCCGTGCAAAGCTATAAAAAGCAGCCATGTGGGCTGTCCCGGCCCATGGTCTTAAAATATTAAGCGCCCGGGCACAAAGTGCCTGGATGCGCGTAGAAAACAGCAGCGTAGCTGCTGTTTTTTAAGATAGCAAAGCGGAAACGGTTTGTCAAGAGCCCTTTTGCGGCGGCGGGCGGCGGTGTGCGGTAATGACCGTCCCGCTGCCCGCGTTGACCACAAATTCGCAGTCCGCAGATGTGATATACCAGTTTTTGCCCCTGCGCTGATAAACCGCATCTGGCTGTGCGATGCACCGTATGCACTGCCGCATGACGTCCTGGGGGGCAAACCCGAGATTTTTGCACAGACGCGCGGCGCCAAGAGGCGTCGTGTGGAGTTCGTGCGGCCTTGGCGGCGCGGTGTTTTCCCGTACAGTGTCCTCCCCCGCGCGGGCCGGAGCGGCGCGCTGCATACGCGTCAGCCCTGCGTCTGCTTCCAGCGCTTGAGCGTGGGGTACCACGCGCGCATGGCGCGGCGGGCGTCCTCGGCGTCCAGCCCTGGGTTCTGCTGCTGCTCGAAGCGGATGCAGAAATCGATCATCTCGTCCATCGTGCAGTCCGCCGTGAAACCGCCGTCCTGATAACAGTAGGTGCAGTATTCCTCCGACCTGCCGCCTCCGGCTTCGGTGCCATAGTCGGCCTCGTTTTGCAGCGGCATGCCGCAGCTCTGGCAAAAGCGCTTGACGTTCTGGTTTTCCATGTTGCATTCCCCTTTCGGTTGTTGTGCGTTCAGTATAAACCGGGGAAGATGACATCCTGCGTCATATTCAAAAGAAAAAATAAATTTTCCGCAGCCGGCCGCGCGCCAAAGGGTCACTCCGGCGCGCCGTACAGCGCCGCCACTTTCTGCCCGGCCTCGCGCAGGGCCTGCTGCACCTGCGGCGGAGACAGCACAGCCACATCGGCTCCGAAGCTCAGCAAAAAACCGTATATCCACGGGCTTTCGGGGTAAAAGGCGGACACGAAGAGGCGTCCGTCCGGCAGCTGTGTCACCCACTCCGGCGGAAACATATCGTAAACGCGGTACGCGGCGGCGGGTGTGAACGTCAACTCCAGATGCAAAAGCGGACCGGGGGCCTCCGCCGGGTCCATCGGCTGGGGCGTGTGCTGCGGGCCGGGCGTGAAAACGGCGTCCAGCAGCGTCACGTCCAGCATGCGGCACAGTTTGAACACACGCAGCGCCTGTCGTGCCAGGCAGTACGCCTGCAGGTACCAGGCGGCGTCTTTATAAACCAGCTTCACGGGCTGGGCCGTGCGGCGGCTTTTTTCGCCGCGCGCGCTGTAATAATCGAAGGCGATCTCCCGGCGCGAGAGGATGGCTGTTTTCAGTGTGGCGAACACGCGTTTTTCCGCCGGGCCGGAGCCCCAGGGAGAAAAATCCACCTCCAGCCAGCCGTCGCCGCTTTTCTGGAACAGCCCGGCCAGCTTTTCCAGCGCCGCGCCGCCCATGCCTGCGGCGGCCATGGCCCGCAGGGCATACAGGATCTCGTCCTGCTCGCCGTCCGTCAGCAGCGAGCGGTCCAGCACATAGCCGGGCAGCAGCCCCACGCCGCCGCCTCCGCCCCGCGCCGCGTACACAGGGACGCCCGCGGCCGAAAGCGCGTCGATGTCCCGGTAAATCGTGCGCACGCTCACTTCAAAGCGTTCGGCCAACTCCCGCGCCGTCATGCGGGGACGGCTTTGCAGCAGATATACGATCTCGAACAGGCGGCCCGTGTGCATGGCTATCCCTCCCGGCCGGAGCCGCGGGTAGCGTGCCAGTAGGCGCTCATGGAAAAATCGCCGCTCTCGGTCTTTTCTTCGCCCAGGAAGGGCGGCGGAACAAAGGCGCGGGCGGCCTCCACGGTGGGGAACTCCACCTCCGCGTAGAAAAACGCCGTGGGCCGGCCCGCGTCCACCAGGCTCACCTCCAGCCGCTCGCCCCCGGGCAGCGCATACACCCTGTAATCCTTGGTCACAAGGTCCTGCCCGGTGAAGGCTGTGAGCCGCCGGAACAATTCCGCAGAAATATCCGTTTCAACCTCCTCCCGCGCCAGCGTGCCTTCGCCCTTGAAGCACAGCACACAGCGGCAGCCGTCGGCGTTCACGCTCTCCCGGATGCGCACCACGGGGGCTGTCGAGATATATCCCTGGCGCACCCGGGCCTCTTTCAGCAGCGGGAGACCGGCGGGGAACCCGTCGATGAGCCACTTGCGTTCGATCTCCATTTTAACACCCCACTATCTTTTTTTTCGTAAGACCATTATAATAGTGTGTATCCGACAAGTCAAAAATGCCGGGCGCTTTGTAAAAAGCCCGGCCGGGCGCAAACGTGCGCACCCAAAAGAAAAGGCGGAAAGACCATGAAGCAGCAAAGAGGATATCCCCGGGTGACCGTTACCCCCAAGGCCGAACGCGGGCTGACGGGTGGACATCCGTGGGTGTACGATACGGAAGTGGCGGACGCGCAGCCCGCGGAAAACGGCGCGCTGGTGGACGTGATCAGCGCAAAGGGACGGTATCTGGGCACGGGCTTCATCAGCCTGCACAGCAAGATCCGTGTGCGCATCCTTTCACGCAATGCCAATGACGTCTTCGACGAGGCGTTTTACCTGCGCCGATTGTCCCACGCGTGGGAGTACCGCAAAACAGTGCTGAGCGGGGAGGTTTCGAGCTGCCGTGTCATCTTCGGCGAGGCCGACCTGTTCCCCGGCCTGACGGTGGACCGTTTTGGCCGGTATCTGGTGGCACAGACGCTCTCTGTGGGCATCGAGCGCATCAAGCCCGTGCTCTTTCCGCTGCTGGTAAAGCTGCTGCGGGACGACGGCCAGCAGATCGACGGCCTGTACGAGCGCAACGACGTTGCCATCCGCGCCCGGGAGGGGCTGGAGGAAAACAAGGGCTGGTTTGACCTTTCGGCGCTGGGCCTGCCCCGGCCGGACACCTGTCTGACGGAAATTGTGGAAAACGGAGTCCGCTATACTGTGGACGTGGAAAATGGCCAGAAAACGGGTTTTTTTCTGGACCAGAGGTTCAACCGGCAGGCTGTGGCGCGGCTTGCGCAGGGCAGGACGGTGCTGGACTGCTTCACGCACACCGGCTCCTTTGCACTGAACGCAGCCAAGGGCGGCGCGGCCCATGTGACGGCGGTGGACGTCTCCGAGGCCGCCGTGGAGATGGCGCGCCGCAATGCGGATATCAACGGAGTGTCGGACAGAATGGACTGCGTGGCGGCCAATGTGTTCGACCTGCTGCCCCGTCTGGCGGAGGAGGGCGGCAAAAAGTATGATTTCATCATTCTGGATCCGCCCGCGTTTACGAAATCCCGCAAGACAGTGCCGGGCGCACTGCGGGGATATAAGGAGATCAATTACCGCGCCATGAAGTTGCTGCCCCGGGGCGGGTATCTTGCCACCTGCAGCTGCAGCCATTTTGCCACGGACGGGATGTTCCGCGCCATGCTGGCAGACGCGGCCCGTGACGCGGGCGTGCAGCTGCGCCAGATCGAGGCGCGCCAGCAATCGCCGGACCATCCCATCCTGTGGGGTGTGGACGAGACGAATTATCTGAAGTTTTACCTGTTCCAGGTGTTTTGAGCGGCGCGCGGCGGCCGCATAGAAGGAGAATGGATATGGAATACCGCGAGATCGCACCCGGCGAGCTGGACCGGGCGCTGTTCCGGCATTTTGAACGGCGCCAGGAAGTGACGAAGTGCCGCCGCAGGGAAAACGGCGTATGGGTCGTGCGGGACGCGCCGTTCATCGACGACTGGAGCGAAGCGGATTATGCGTTTCTTGTGCAATGCCTGCAAAATACGCTGGCCACGGGCGGCGTTGTGCTGGGGGCCTTTGCGGACGGCGCGCTCAAGGGCTTTGCCTCGGTGGAAAGCGCCCCGCTGGGCAAAGCGGGGGATTACCGGGACCTGACGTGCCTGCACGTTTCGGCTGAGCTGCGGGGCAGAGGCATCGGGCGGGAGCTTTTTACCCGGGCGGCGCAGTGGGCCCGTGCGCACGGCGGAAAAAAGCTGTATCTGTCGGCCCATTCGGCGGTGGAGACACAGGCGTTTTACGCGGCGATGGGCTGCGTGGAGGCCCGGGAGTACAATGAGGCCCATGTGGCGTCGGAGCCGTTTGACTGCCAGATGGAGTACGCGCTGTGAGGCGCCGTGATGCGGAGGATAAGCATGCAGATCAGAAAATACAGGCCGTCGGATTGCCGGGAATTGGCGGAGCTGTTCTACGACACGGTCCATACGGTCAATGCCGGGGATTATACAAAGGAGCAGCTGGACGCGTGGACGACGGGCCATGTGGATCTGGAGGCCTGGGACCGCTCGTTCCGGGAACACCATACCCTTGTCGCTTTGGAGGACGGTGCGGTCATCGGGTTTGGGGATATCGACGGCTCGGGATATCTGGACCGTTTGTACGTCCACCGGCGCCATCAGGGCAAGGGCGTGGCAACCGCCCTTTGCGACAGGCTGGAGCAGGTGTGCGCGGGCGTTATCAGCACCCACGCATCGATTACGGCGAAGCCTTTTTTTGAAAAAAGAGGGTATCGGGTCATCCGGGAGCAGCAGGTGGAACGGCAGGGCGTGGCGCTCACCAACTTCGTGATGGAAAAACGGCGGTGAGCCAGGGCGAAAAAGGGAAAAGAATCAAAAATGCCGGCAGCGGAAATTTCCGCCGCCGGCATTTCTGTGTAAAAGGCTATTGCTCCGCCTGCACCGCCATCACCTGCGCGGCGGGCCGCCCGTTTACGGAGGCCAATGGAGCGCCGCACAGCACGGCTGTCAGCGAGCCGCCCCTGGGCCAGAACAGCGAGAGACAAAGCAGCGCGGCCAGCACAACTGCCGCAAGCCGCCTGGCGGCGGGAGACATCATCCGGTTCGTTTCCATCGTATTCCTCCTGAGTGTATCGAATTTCGGGCTTTCTGTGACTGATTTATACTCAGTATACCACCGCCTGGTCACAACATGGTCACAAATTGAAAAAATCTGCACGCATTTGACAGACTTTTTGCGAGGCGAAGTCAATATAAAAATGATGATAAAAATCAAATGACTTTTTGGGTGCGTAAAACCGATGACCGGTGCGGCCCGCATGGAGCAGAGACACCGCCGCCCGGAGAAAGGGATGGCCGGCGCCACGTGGCAAGAAACGCAAATATATGCCAAGCCCCGCCCTGTTCACCGCGCGCCGCGCGCCGTACAATAAAAGCAACGACACCGGGCGCGCCCTCCGCGCGGCCCGTACAGGGAGGATGCAGTATGCAGTACGGCCACTTCGACAACGACCGCCGGGAATATGTCATCGACAGGGTGGACCTGCCCGCGAGCTGGACCAATTATCTTGGCACGGAGGAGATGTGCGCCGTGGTGAACCACACGGCGGGCGGATACCTGTTCCATAAAAGCGCCGAATATCACCGCATCACGCGTTTTCGCGCCAACGCCGTGCCCATGGACCGGCCCGGCCATTACATTTATCTTCGGGACGACGACACCGGGGAGTACTGGTCTGTTTCGTGGCAGCCCGTGGGCAAGCCGCTGGACTGGGCGAAATATACCTGCCGCCACGGCTTGTCCTACACAAAATACGAATGTGAGTACGGCGGCATCCGCGCCGTGCAGACGCTGTTCATTCCCCGGGGCGAGGCTGTGGAGATCTGGGACCTTTCGTTGGAGAATATCTCCGGCCGGGCGCGGAGCATCAGCGTGTTCAGCTACGCCGAGCTGTCGTTCCACCATATCGATATGGACAACCGCAACTTTCAGATGAGCCTGTATGCCGCGGGCGGCAGCTATGCGGACGGCATCATCGAACAGGACCTTTTCTATGAGGAGAACGGCTTCCAGTATTTTGCGGCCACTTTCCCGCCGGACAGCTACGATACGGTGCGGGAGGCGTTCATCGGCCCGTACCGCACCGAGACAGACCCCATCGGCGTGGAGCGGGGCACGCTTTCCGGCAGCACGGAGCTGGGCGGCAACCAGTGCGCGTCGCTGCACAGGCGTTTTATCCTCGCGCCCGGCGAGGTCCTGCGCGAAGCGTTTTTCCTGGGGGAGGGGCCGCGGGCCGAAGGCGTGCGCATCCGCAAAAAATATGCGCCGCCCACCGCCCGGGACGCGGCACTGGCGGCCCTGCGCGACTACTGGGACGAAAAATGTGCGGCGCTGCAAATCGACACGCCCAATGAGGGCATGAACACGCTCATCAATATCTGGACGCTGTATCAGAGCGAGATAAACGTGCAGTTTTCCCGCTTTGCCAGCTTCATCGAGGTGGGCGGCCGCACCGGGCTGGGCTACCGCGACACCGCCCAGGACGCGATGACCGTGCTGCACTCGAACCCCGCCCGCTGCAAAGAGCGCATCGTGCAGCTTTTAAAAGGGCTTGTCAGCGAGGGATACGGCCTGCATCTGTTCGAGCCGGAATGGTTCGAGGAGACGCCCCGGCAGAGTTTCAAGAGCCCGACCGTTGTGCCCACGCCGGATAAAAGCAGTATGATCCACGGCCTGGCGGACGCATGCAGCGACGATGCGCTGTGGCTTGTTTCCACCGTGGCGGACTATGTGCGGGAGACTGGGGACGCCGCGTTCCTCGACATGCCGGTGCCCTATGCGGATAAAGGGACGGACACGGTTTACGGCCACCTGAAGACGATCCTGGATTTTTCCCAGCGCATGGTGGGTGCGCATGGGATCTGCCAGGGCCTGCGGGCGGACTGGAACGATTGCCTGAACCTGGGCGGGGGCGAAAGCGCGATGGTGAGCTTTCTGCACGTTTGGGCACTGGGAAACTTTGCCGCACTGGCCCGCTGGTTGGGCCGAAAGGCAGACGCGGAGCATTACGAGGCCGTGCGGCGCAGCGTGGCGGACGTGTGTGAAAAAGAGCTGTGGGACGGCAGATGGTATCTGCGCGGCTTCACAAAAAACGGCCGCCCCATCGGAACGGACGCGGATACGGAGGGCAAGGTGCATCTGGAGAGCAACACCTGGGCCGTTCTCTCCGGCGCGGCAGGGCCGGAGCGGGGCGCGCGGGCCATGGACAGCGTGGAGGAATACCTCTACACGCCCTGGGGCCTGATGCTCAACGCGCCGGCTTACTCGAAGCCCGACGACGACATTGGTTTTGTCACCCGGGTGTATAAGGGCCTGAAAGAAAACGGATCCATTTTCAGCCATCCCAACCCATGGGCGTGGGCGGCGGAATGCGTGCTGGGACGGGGCGACAGGGCCATGCAGTTTTACGACGCGCTGTGTCCCTATTGGCAGAACGACAAAATAGAGACGCGCAAAGCGGAGCCTTATTCCTACTGTCAGTTCATCACCGGGCGCGACCACAAGAAATTCGGCGAGGCGCACCATCCGTTCATGACAGGCTCCGGCGGGTGGAGCTATGTGGCCGCGACGCGCTATATGCTGGGCATCCGGCCGGAGTTCGACGGCCTTGTCATCGACCCGTGCATCCCCGGCGGTTGGGACGGCTTTACGGCCGTGCGGCGGTTCCGGGGCGCGGTGTATGAGATCGAGGTGCGGAACCCCGCCCATGTGTGCAAGGGCGTAAAGGCGCTGTACCTGGACGGTGTGCGTGTGGAACGGCTGCCGCTGCTGGCGCCCGGCACGACGGGCCGCGTGACAGCGGTGCTGGGCTGACGCGCGCCGCAGGTTCCCCGGCGGGGATATGCAGGAAGGAGAGCGAAACGATGATCCATTTTGGAACGGGCGGCTGGCGCGCCGTCATCGGCGACGGCTTCACGAAAGCCAACGTCCAGCTGCTGACGCTGGCGCTGGCGCGTAAAATGCTGGATGAGGGCAGGGCCGACAAGGGCTTCGTCATCGGCTATGACAGGCGCTTTTTGAGCGAGGAGGCCGCCGGATGGGCCGCTGAGGTGATGGCGGGACAGGGCATCCTGTGCCGCATCATCCACCGGGAAAGCCCCACGCCTCTTATTATGTATACGGTGGCTGCCTATGGCCTGCCCTACGGCATGGCCATCACGGCCAGCCACAACCCGGCCGTCTACAACGGCATCAAGGTGTTTATGGAGGGCGGGCGCGACGCGGACGAAACGCTTACCGCCGCCTTTGAGGGCTATATCCGCGAGCTGGAAGGCGAGCCTGTGGAGACGGTGCCCTACGAAGAAGGGCTTGCTGCAGGCAGTATCCAACTCATCGACCCGATGAACGACTACATCGACAGCATCCTCAAAATGGTGGATGCAGAGGCCATCCGGTCCCGCGGCCTGCACGTGGTGCTGGACCCCATGTACGGCGTGTCCAAGACGGCGCTGCAGACCATCTTGCTCACCACCCGGTGCGACGTAGAGGTCATCCATGAGCGGAGGGACACGCTGTTCGGCGGCCGGCTGCCCGCGCCCAACCTCAAGACGCTGGCGGGCCTGACGAACTATGTGGAAGAACACGGCTGCGACATCGGCATCGCCACCGACGGCGACGCGGACCGCCTGGGTGTCATTGACGATAAGGCGGAGTTCCTGCATCCCAATAAGATTCTGGTGCTGCTGTATTACTATCTGATGCGGTACCGCGGCTGGCGCGGCGCAGCGGTGCGGAACCTGGCCACCACCCATCTGCTGGACCGCATTGCCGAGGACTTCGGCGAGACCTGCTACGAGGTGCCTGTGGGCTTTAAATATGTGTCTGCCAAGATGGTGGAGACCGGCGCCATCATCGGCGGCGAAAGCTCCGGCGGGCTGACGGTGCGCGGGCACATCCAGGGCAAGGACGGCATTTATGCCGCCGCGCTGCTGGTTGAGGCCATTGCCAAAACAGGCCGCAGGCTCAGCGCGCTGTGGGACGAAATCACGCAGAAATACGGTGCCGCCGAGATGGCGGAACACGATTTTCATTTCAGCAGCGCCGAAAGGACGCGCATCTTCAAGCTGCTGATGGAGGACAAACAGCTGCCGGAATTCCCTTGCGAGATCGCCAAGGTCAGCTACATGGACGGCTGCAAGGTGTACTTCAAAAACGGCGGCTGGGTCATCGCGCGCTTTTCCGGCACCGAGCCGCTGCTGCGCGTGTTCTGTGAGATGGATACCATGGAAAATGCGGAAAAATTTGCCAAAATTTTGACGGAGTTTTTGTCGCTGTAACGAAAAGCGACCGAAAAGCGGGGAAAGGGGGACATTGTCCCCCTTTTTTGCTATAATAGCGGGCAGGACGCGCGGATGCTTGCAAAGCGCGCCGGGAAAGAGGCGGAGGCATGGAACGGCAGAAAATGAAACACAGGCGGCAGCTCGGCCTGCGGCAGGGGATGCTGGGCATTATCCTGCTGTGCTGGGTGCTGCCCGTTGTGCTCATCGTCACGCTGGGCGGTGTATATATTCTGGACAGCATGACGCGGCAGTACCGCAGCGATATGATGCGCAGCGCACAAAGCGCCGCGGCCATCACCGGGCGCAACCTGGATTCCATGATCGCCGCCAGCCGTAAGGCCAGTTATATCGCCACCATGGGCAATGCCTGGGCATCCTACACGAAAACGGGCGATTACGTCACGTTTTACAACGAGATGCAGACCTTTCTCACCCAGCAGTACCGCTACGACGACAAATTCCGCAATACTATCGTCACGCTGGTGGACGATCCAGCAGCGCCTATCTATACCTCCAACACCTCGTATACCTCCATACGCAAATATCAGCAGCATGTGCGGGACGAAGTACTGGTCCGCAGCGAAGCGCTGGGCACCGGCATCGGTTTCTTTGCGGCGGACGGCAGCCTGTACATGATGCGCAACCTGCTGGACGCCAACTACCGCACCTACGGCGTGCTGGTGATGGAGCTGAACACCGACACGCTGTTCGACAGTATGCGCAGTGTCATCTGGATGACGGACGCTACGGTCTGGCTGGGCGACGCGGAGTATACCGTTGCGGGCAGCGTGCGGGATGCGGGAGAGCTGCGCGGGAACATCCGTGCGGGCGGCCAGGGCGGCGCGCCCGCGCAGGGCAGCTACGCCGTCTGGGGCAGTGAAAGCGTAGTGCCCGGCTGTGCGCTGGAATACATTGTCTACTCCGACACCGCGGCCATGCGCGCCCAGCTGCGCAGCACGGCTTTGCTGCTGGCTGCGCTGCTGGCCGCGCTGCTGCCGCTGATGGGAGCGGTCATCGCGTTTCTGTACCGCAAGGTAAACCGGCCCATCGTCACGCTGAGCGGGGCTTCGGCGCACATCGAGCAGGGTGAATTCGGCATTCAGGTGGACGCCGGGCGGCTGGGCAGCAAGGAGTTCGCCTATCTGGGCAACAGCTTCAACGCCATGAGCGACAAGCTGAAAAATCAGTTCGAGCGCATCTATAAGGAGGAGCTGGCCCTGCGGGACGCGAAGATCATGGCTCTGCAGAGCCAGATCAACCCCCATTTTCTGAATAACACGCTGGAGATCATCAACTGGGAAGCGCGCCTGGCCGACGACGTGAAGGTATGTCAGATGCTGGAGGCGCTGTCCACGATGCTGAACGCGGCCATGGACCGTAAGCACCGGCCGCTCATCCACCTCTCCGAGGAAATGATGTATGTGGACGCGTACCTGTTCATCATCCGGGAGCGGTTGGGCAAGCGGCTGACCGTGGAAAAGGAGATCTCCCCCGAAACGCTGGACTGCTATGTGCCGCGCCTGGTGCTGCAGCCTTTGCTGGAAAACGCCGTGGAGCACGGCATCAATCCCGTGCAGAAAGGCACCATCATCATCCGCGCTTACCGCGAGCAGGACAGGCTGCTGCTGGAGATCGAGAACGACGGCGTAACCACCTACGACGACCTGATGAAGATCCAGACGCTTCTCTCGGACGAGCCGCTGCCGGAGGGAACGGGCAGCGCTTCGCTGGGCATCCGCAACGTACACGAGCGGGTAAAGATCATCTACGGGCAGGAGAGCGGCCTTTCTATCACAATCACTGAAAAAGGGAATACGCTGTCGAGAATGAATATCAAATTTGAACAAGACGGGCAATAATATGCAATAAAAAACAAGTTCGTTCATTCAGTTTTTGTGCAAACTGGTATAACATTATAAGCACAGGGAGGCATTCGGACGGTGCTGTGAACGCCGCGCATGCCCCCAGAAAATGGGAGGTTTGAAACATGAAAAAGACACTCGCGATCATTCTTGCGCTGTGCCTCGGCGCTTCCATGCTGGCCGCCTGCGGCGGTTCCGGCTCCAGCGCTCCGGCTTCCGCGTCCGTGGCCGGAAGCACAGGCTCCTCCGCCCCCGAAGCAAAGCCTGTTGAGATCCGCGTCGTGACGTCCTACGGCGGCGACGACGGCAACCGCGCCAATTATGAAGAAGCGGTGGCGGGTTACGAAGCGGCCACGGGCAACACTGTGGTAGACGAATCCGCCACCTCAAACGAGCAGTGGAAGGCCCAGGTCAAAGCCGACTTCCAGACCGGAAGCGAACCGGACGTGCTCTTCTTCTTCACGGGTACTGACGCCAGCGAGTTTATCAAGAACGGCAAGGTCGTGTCCATCGAGGAGATCCGCAAGGAATACCCGGACTATGCATCCAACATGCTGGATGCGGCCATGCCCCTTTCCTTTGTGGACGCCAAGGCCTACGCCGTTCCGTCCAGCGGATATTGGGAAGGCATGTTCGTGAACAAAACCGTTCTGGCCGACTGCGGCCTGGAGGTCCCCGGCCCCGATACGACCTGGGACGAGTTCATGGAGATGTGTGAGACCATTAAAAGCAAGGGCTATACGCCCATCGCCTGCTCCCTGCAGGAGGTGCCGCACTACTGGTTCGAGTTCTGCATCCTGAACCAGGGCGACGTGGCCAAGCACGCCGAGGTCCCTGCTTCCGGCGCCGACGAAGCGGGCCAGCGCTGGGTCGCGGGCCTGAACACCCTCAAAGAGATGTACGAAAAGGGCTATTTCCCCGCAAATACCCTGACGGCGGGTGACGCCGACACATTCCAGATGATGGCCGACAACAAAGCCGCGTTCGCCATTGACGGCTCGTGGAAGGTGGGCTGGTTCACCGGCAGCGAGGACGCCGCAGGCAACGTGGAGAACATCGACGATTACACCGTTACTTATGTGCCGGGCAGCGGCAGCCGCAAGGCCACGGACATCGTGGGCGGCATTTCCATGGGCTACTACATCACCGAGAAAGCCTGGAGCGACCCCGAAAAGCGCGATGCGGCCGTCCAGTTCGTGGAATACATGACCACCGACGATATGGTCAACAAGTTCGCGGGCGGCGCCCCTACGGCGCTGAAATCCGGCCTGCCCGAAGCGGCGGATACCGACAGCCTGCACGCGGCGGCCGTCACCATGTTCAACGGCAAGACAGGCATGGCCAGCGCCGTGCAGGATGCGCTGAACCAGACTGCCCGCGGCGTTCTGTTCGCCTCTGTCAAGGATGTTGTGACAGGCACCCTGGCGCCGGAGGAGGCCATTGAGACGGCCCTCGCCACCCCGCTGGCAGATTCCTGACGCAAGCGATATAAGCAGCCAATACGGCCGGAGAGCTTGGAAACGGCTCTCCGGCCTTTTTTGAAAAAACGGGCCTTCGGCCGCGGCGCATGCCGTGCCGCACGCCCCCGGGGCCGTCCGCCGCACCGAACGGCGGCGCGTCCGTCCGAAAAACGACGGCGCTTCGCGCGCCCGCATCCCGCAGACAAACGCAGAAAAGAAGGGGAGCCTTGCCATGAATGCGATGATCTACAAAAAGAAAGGCCCGCTCGTGCTGTTCCTCGTGCCGACCTTCCTCTTTTTGACCATGTACTTATACTATCCGTTTTTGATGAATATCTACAACAGCCTCAACAAGATCGGCGGCCTGGGCGAGAGCAGCCGCGGCCTGAACGAGCCGGTATGGGAGAACTACGTCAAGATGTTCACAGACCCGCTCATGCGCACCGCGCTGAAGAACACCATGATTCTGATGATTCTGACCGTGGTGTTTCAGGTGGGCATCGCGCTGGTGCTGGCGCTGATGGTGGACAATATCAAGGTGGGGGCGAAATTCTTCCGCACCGTGTATTTTTTTCCCATCGTCATCAGCGCCACAGCGCTGGGCCTTCTGTTCAACCTGATCTTTCTGTACGACGGCGGCATGCTCAACCAGCTTCTGCAGAACCTGGGCCTCGCCGCGGAGAATATCGACTGGAAAGACCCCGCCCACTTTTTCGTCACGATGATGGTACCTGTTATCTGGCAGTATGTGGGGTTTTATTTTGTTATTCTCGTCACAGGGCTGAACAATATCTCTACCGATATTTATGAGGCGGCCGAGATTGACGGGGCCAGCGGCCTGGGGCGCATCCGGTATATCACCCTGCCGCTGCTGCACAACACGCTGTGTACCTGCCTGGTGCTGGCCATTACCGGCTCGCTGAAGGTGTTCGACCTGCCGTGGACCATGTTTGTGGGCGGCCTGCCGCTGGACAAATCCTGGCTGACCGGCACATATATGTACTACCAGACTATGGTGCTGCAGGACGTGGACTACGGCTCGGCCATCGCCATCCTCATCGTGGTGCTGGGTGTTGTGATCAGCCAGATCGCGAACCGCATCTTCAAAGAAAAAGATTATTAAGGGGGGCGTTTTTTATGACACGCAGACGCTTTCCCGTGGGAAAAACGCTCCTCTATGGGTTTATGTCCCTGTGGGCGCTCACGACGATCTATCCTTTTATCTGGGTCATCCTCAATTCCTTCAAGCCGCGCGGGCTGATCCGCAGCGATACATTCTCGCTGCCCATCGGCGACAAATTCACACTGGAGAACTACGTCACCGCCTTCAAGCGCGTTGACATCGGCACGGCCTATGTCAACAGCATTGTCATCAGCGGCGCCGTCACTGTGGTGGTGATGGTGCTGGCTGGGCTTGCCGCCTACGCTATGGTGCGGTACAGCTTCCGGCTGCGGGGCTTTCTGCATTCCATGATCATCGCCAGCATGATGTTCCCGGTGTTCTCCACGATCATCCCGGTGTTCCGCATGGAGTCGTCCTGGGGCATCGTGAATACAGGCAGCATTTGGCTGACGCGGCTCTCGGTCGTCCTGCCGCAGATTGCGGGCAACCTGTCGTTTGCCATCATTGTGCTGATGGGCTTCATCCGCAGCCTCCCGGTGGATCTGGAGGAAGCCGCTTATCTGGAAGGCTACAACGTCTACCAGATATTCTTCCGAATCATCATGCCGCTGGCCAAGCCCAGCTTTGCCACGGTGGGCATCTTCACGTTTCTGTGGAGCTACAACGACCTTTTTTTACAGATGTTTTTCCTGCGCAGCAAAAAATTCTTCACCATCACGCGCCTGCTGAATGAGATATCCAGCCAGGCGGGCACGAACTACGGCCTGATGGTGGCCGCGGTGGTGATGGTCGTGATTCCGGTGCTGGTGGTCTATATCTTCCTGCAGAACTATATCATTAAGGGGATGACTGCCGGCGCGGTGAAGGGCTGACAGCTTTTGCGGCGCATTTTACAGGTGCTCCCCTTTTTCGCGCGGCGGGCGGGCGTGTCCTGTGTTCGGTGCATGGGGCGCGCCCGGTGCCGCGCTTTTCCACCGTTGGGCGGGGGAATGGAAATATGGTATAATATGTCCGGTTGGTGAACACGAGCGGTACGCGAAGTGTGAGCTTAAAAATATGGTATAATAACCTCAAAGCCGCCGCTTGCGCGGCTGCGCGTGTGCATTGCACACGCCCCTGTGCTGACGCACAGGGCTTTGAGAACATTGGACCATGCAAAACCGCAATAGATGCGGTTTTATTGAGGCCGCTTCGCGGTGTTATGGTATACTATGACCATAGGCAAAAACAGTGTGGTGATATAGGATGTATAAGGTGATGATCGTGGACGACGAGGATATCATCGTCAGCGGCCTGGTAAAGGTGATGCCCTGGGCGAAGTATGGCTGCGAAGTGGCGGCTACCGCGTCCGACGGGCTTGCGGCGCAGGCCGTGCTGCGGGAAAAGCGACCGGATATCCTGTTCACGGATATCTGCATGCCGGGCGCGGACGGGCTTGCGCTGCTGGCGGCTGTACGCAGCGAGTTCCCAGACATGCAGGTGACGATCCTGAGCGGGTTCCCGGATTTTGAGTACGCCCAGCGGGCCATCGGCCTGGGTGTGGTGCGGTATGTACTTAAGCCCAGCAAGATGCATGAGCTGGAAGAGGCGCTGGCCGTCATGGTGGAAAACCTGGGCGGCGCGCCCGCGTCCGGCGCGGTGCAGTCTGCGGAAAATGCGCAGAATTTCATCATAAAGAAAGCGGTGCAGTACATTGAGCAGCATTATGCGGAAAAACTGACGCTGCCCGACGTGGCGGACAAGGTCTACGTCAGCCAGTGGCACCTCTCTAAGCTCATTGCCAAGAACACTGGCCAGAGTTTTTCCGACCTGCTCAACGGCGTTCGCATCGCCAAAGCAAAGGAGCTGCTGGCCGACCCAGCCCTCAAGGTCTGGGAAGTGAGCGACGCGGTGGGCTTTGCGGATGTGACGCATTTTTCCCGCATTTTCAAAAAAATGGAGAATATGAGCGCCAACGAATACCGCAATAAGCAGATTGCAAGATGACCCTGCGTTAAAACAAAACCGCGCCCCGTATGCTGCACACGGGGCGCGGTTTTGCGCGCCTTACACCTCAGACGCGCGCTTGGCTTTCCAGCGTGCGGCCAGACGCAGCAGGCCGAACACGGGCAGGCACAGCAGGAACCAGTAAAAGCTGAACAGGGGGCATATCTGTCCCAGCACATTGCCGAATTCCCGGCTGTAATCCCATACCTGCCAGCCCAGCGCCCGGTTCACCACCAGCCCTACGGCTAATTCCGCCGCTGTGATGAACGCCGTGCCCAGCGCGGCCTGCACGGCGATGTTCATGCCGGGGTATCGCCGCGCGATCCACACCAGAGCCAGCACGCATATGCCGCCCAGCAGGGCCATGCTCCAGTGCGTGTGTCCCCGCGCCAGGATCTCGATACAGGGATATCCGGTGGCACCCACCGCGAAAGCCGTTGCCTTTTCCTTCATTTACACATCACCCGGGTATAGGATGCGCCGTTTTTGCACGGAATATCACAAACAATTGCGCCGCCCATTGCTATTTGTGGGGGAAAGATGGTAAAATATATAAGACCATAAACTGAGAATGGAGTAGTTATGCAAAAGACAAAGGTCAGCGCGTGCATCGTTGTGTACGGCGGTGGGGAAGAAGCGGCACAGGCCGCGCGCTCTCTGGTGGAGCACACACGGGACGCGGCGCTTTCGCTCACACTGGTGGACAACGCCTCGCCGGACGGCGCGGGCGAATGGCTTGCGGCGCAGCAGCTTGGCCCCGGAGTGAAGGTGGTGCGCCTGCCCGAGAACGTGGGCTTCGGCAGCGGGCATAACACCGTGCTGCCACAGCTGGACAGCGTTTACCATTTTGTGGTGAACCCGGATATCACGTTGGACGACGACGCCGTTTCAAAGCTGTGCGCGTGGATGGACGCTCACCCGGATGTGGTGATGGCGACGCCGCGCCTGCTGTTCCCGAACGGGGCCGAGCAGTATACGGCAAAGCGGAGGCCCAGCTTTCTGGCGCTGCTGGCCCGGCAGGTTCCGCTGCCGTTTTTGAAGGGCGTGGAACGGCATTATCTGATGCAGGACGAGGATCTGTCCCGCCCGCAGGAGATCGAGTTCTGCACGGGCTGTTTTTTTGTGATGCGCACCGAGGCGTTCCGCCGCATGGGCGGCTTCGACGAGGGTTATTTTATGTATGTGGAGGACGCGGATATCACCCGCAAGGCGCAGGAATACGGCAAGGTGATGTACGTGCCCGAGGCGCATGTCTATCATGCCTGGCACCGGGACACAAAGAAAAAGTGGAAGAATTTCTGGATGCAGATCCGCTCGATGCTCCGTTACTGGCGCAAATGGGGCTTCCGAATGGTTTGAGGGGCGGGTATTTTCCCGGGAAAACACGGGGAAGCCTGCATCGTTTTACGTATGCAGATGTACAGCAGAGAAAAAAGAAAAGCAAAGGAGCAGGAACAATGAAGGGAATCATACTGGCCGGGGGCGCCGGCACGCGGTTGTATCCGCTGACGATGGTCACCTCGAAGCAGCTTTTGCCGGTGTACGACAAGCCGATGATCTATTATCCGCTGTCCACGCTGATGCTGGCGGGCATTCAGGATATCCTGATCATCTCAACACCGGAGGACACGCCCCGTTTTGAATCGCTGCTGGGCGACGGAAGCCAGTTCGGCGTGAAGCTGTCGTACAAGGTGCAGCCCTCGCCGGACGGCCTGGCGCAGGCGTTCATTCTGGGGGATGCATTCATCGGGGACGAGCCATGCGCCATGGTGCTGGGCGACAACATTTTTTACGGCAACGGCTTTTCCAGGCTGCTGCGCGCGGCGGTGGAAAACGCCGAAAACGGACGCGCTACGGTGTTCGGCTATTATGTGAACGATCCCGAGCGCTTCGGCATCGTGGAATTTGATGAAAACGGCAAGGTCGTTTCCGTGGAGGAAAAGCCCGCGCAGCCAAAATCCAATTACGCGATCACGGGCCTGTATTTCTACGACAAACGCGTGGTTCAGATGGCGAAGGAGGTAAGGCCCTCGGCCCGCGGCGAGCTGGAGATCACGACGCTCAACGAGATGTACCTGAAAAAGGGCGATCTGGACGTGCAGCTTTTGGGCCGCGGCTTTGCCTGGCTGGACACCGGCACGATGGACAGCCTTGTGGACGCGGCGGATTTTGTGCGCATGGTGGAGAAGCGCCAGGGCATCAAGATCTCTGCGCCCGAGGAGATCGCCTACAAAAACGGCTGGATCACAAAGGATAAGCTGATGGAAAGCGCCCGGCGCTACGGCAAAAGCCCCTACGGCGAGCACCTGAAGCGAGTGGCCGAGGGGCGGCTGCAGTATTGAGGCACCCTTCGGGCCGAATGAAGTGCAAAACAGAAAAAGAGGAAAATATTATGAAAATACTCATCACAGGTGCGAACGGGCAGCTTGGGACAGAGCTGCGCCGGTGCATTGCCGCGGGAAAAACGGAGCTGGGGCCCCTGCCCGCAAAGCTGCAGCGCGCCACCGTGCTTGCCACGGACGTGGACACGCTGGACATCACAAACCGCCACGAGGTGGCTGCCTATGTGCGCCATCACGCGCCGGACGCCATCATTTCCTGCGCGGCGTTCACCAATGTGGACGGCTGCGAAACAAACCGGGAGGCGGCCTTTGCGGTGAATGCCTTGGGTGCGCGCAACCTGGCCATGGCCGCGGAGGAGATTGGCGCAAAGCTGGTGCATGTCTCCACAGATTATGTGTTCAGCGGCGACGCGGCGCAGCCCGTCTGGGAATACGACCTGCCCGCGCCGCGCTCGGTCTACGGCAAAACAAAGCTGCTGGGCGAGCAGTATGTACAGCAGTTCTGCACGCACTATTTCATTGTGCGTACGGCGTGGCTGTACGGCTACGCGGGCAACAACTTTGTCAAGACGATGCTTCGTCTGGCCAGGCAGAACGGCGGCGTGACGGTGGTGGACGACCAGCTGGGCAACCCCACCAATGCGGCGGATCTGGCCCACGAGATATTGAACCTGCTGGTGACCAAGGAATACGGCGTGTACCACTGCACGGGCGAGGGCGTGTGCTCCTGGTGCGAGTTCGCAGCCGAGATCATCCGCCTTTCCGGCATCCCCGCCACGGTGACACCCTGCACGACGGAGCAGTTCATCGCCGGAGCGAAAAAGCAGATCGCGCCGCGCCCGGCGTATTCGGCGCTGGAAAACGCCATGCTGAAAGCGACTATCGGAAATGAAATGCGCGATTGGAAAACCGCGCTGGCCTGTTTTTTTGAAAACTACAAACCGGAGGAGTAAACACATGAAAACCTATCTCGTCACCGGCGGCGCCGGGTTCATCGGCTCCAACTTCGTGCTGTATATGCTGGAGAAGTACAAGGATATCACCATTGTCAACGTGGACAAGCTGACCTATGCGGGCAATCTGGAGAACCTCAAGAGCATCGAGGGCGACAAACGCCATGTATTCGTGCAGGCCGATATCTGCGACCGGGAGGCCATCACGGCGCTGTTCGGACAGTATGATTTTGATTTTGTCATCAACTTTGCGGCTGAGAGCCATGTGGACCGCAGCATCACGAACCCCGAGATCTTCGTCAAGACGAACGTGGAGGGCACGGTGAATATGCTGCAGTGCGCCAAGAACGCCTGGTATAGGGACGGCAAGTGGGCCGAGGGCAAAAAGTATCTGCAGGTCTCCACGGACGAGGTGTACGGCAGCCTGGGCGAGACAGGCTATTTCATGGAGACCACTCCGCTGGACCCCCACAGCCCCTACTCCGCCAGCAAGACGAGCGCAGACCTGTTCGTGAAGGCCTTCGGCGATACCTACGGCATGCCTGTGAACATTACCCGCTGCTCCAACAACTATGGTCCGTACCAGTTCCCGGAAAAGCTTATCCCGCTGATGATCAACAACGCCAAAACAAAAAAAGGCCTGCCCGTGTACGGCGACGGCATGAACGTGCGCGATTGGCTGTATGTGGAGGACCACTGCAAGGCCATCGACATGGTGGCCAGCGGCGGGCGCGTGGGCGAGGTGTACAATGTGGGCGGCCATAACGAGCGTCCGAACATCTTTATCGTGAAGAAGATCATTGAGATCCTGCACGATAAAGTAGACCCGTCCATCGACGAATCGCTCATCAAATATGTGGAGGATCGCATGGGCCACGACCGCCGCTACGGCATCGACCCGGAAAAGATCAAGAACGAACTGGGCTGGTACCCCGAGACGACGTTCGAGGTGGGAATCGAAAAGACCATCAACTGGTATCTGGAGCACGAGGACTGGATGAAAAACGTGACCAGCGGCGATTACCAGAAATATTATGCCGAGATGTACAAAAACAAATAGAACGGAATGCAAAAGCGCCGCCCCCGGGGGGCGGCGCTTGTTTTTTGCTGTTTGTCCGGTGGCTGGGCGGCGTTCTCAATACGCCTTGCCCCACACCACCATGGCCTTCGCGGGCTTGCCGCAGCAGGGGCATACGTCGGAAAGATGCTCCTGCGCGAAAGGCATGCACCGGCTGGAAAGCCCCGCCTTTTCCTTCATCATTTCCTCGCAGGCCAGATTGCCGCACCACATGGTCTTGATGTAGCCGTTCTCGCCTCCGGCGCGCTCCAGCACCTCGTCCATGGTCGTGGCCGTCCAGGTGCGCCCGGCGCGGTTTGCCTCGGCGCGGGCGTACAGGCTTTTGCCCAGCGCGTCCAGCAGAGCGGGGATGGCGGCCTCCAGGTTTTCCAGCTTTGTGAAGGCTTTTTCCCGGTTGTCACGGCGCACCAGCACGCATTGGCCGTTCTCGATGTCCTTGGGCCCGATCTCCAGGCGCAGGGGCACGCCTTTCATCTCCCACTGGGCAAATTTCCAGCCTGGGCTGTTTTCGCTGTCGTCCAGCTTCACACGCACGAATTTAGAGAGCCGCGCGCGCAGCTCCTCGGCCTTTTCCAGCACGCCGGGCTTGTGGGCGGCCACCGGTACGATGACCACCTGGTACGGCGCAATGGCCGGAGGCAGGATGAGCCCCTCGTCGTCGCCATGAGTCATGATGATGGCGCCGATGAGGCGCGTGCTCATACCCCAGCTTGTCTGGAAGGGATACTGCAGCGTATTGTCGCGTCCCGTAAACTGCACGCCGAACGCGCGGGAGAACCCGTCGCCAAAGTAATGGCTGGTGCCGCTCTGCAGCGCCTTGCCGTCGTGCATCATGGCCTCGATGGTATAGGTGGCTTCCGCGCCCGCAAATTTTTCCTTGTCCGTCTTTTTACCCTTGAGCACGGGAATGTTCAGCTCGTTTTCACAAAAATCAGCGTAGGTCTCCAGCTGCTGCTCGGTCTCCTCGATGGCCTCCTGCGCGGTTTCGTGGATGGTATGGCCCTCCTGCCACCAGAATTCCCGCGTGCGCAGGAAGGGGCGCGTGGTTTTTTCCCAGCGCACCACGCTGCACCACTGGTTGTATTTCATGGGCAGGTCCCGATAGGAGTGCAGCACGTGGGCGAAATGGTCGCAGAACAGCGTCTCGCTGGTGGGGCGCACGCAGAGGCGGTCCTCCAGCGGCTCGGAGCCGCCCATCGTCACCCAGGCCACCTCGGGGGCAAAGCCCTCCACATGGTCTTTTTCCTTTTGCAGCAGGCTTTCGGGGATGAACAGCGGCATGGCTACGTTCTCGTGCCCTGTGGCCTTAAAGCGCGCGTCCAGCAGATGCATGATGTTTTCCCAGATGGCATAGCCGTAAGGCCGCAGAATGACGCAGCCCTTGACGGTGGAATAATCCACCAGCTCTGCTTTCAGGCAGATGTCGGTATACCATTGGGTGAAATCTTCGTTGATGGGGGTGATGGCCTCCACCATTTTTTGTTCTGGCTCATTGTTTTGACTCCTCTTCTTTTCCGTTCGCGCCGCAGGCACACAAAAAATCCCCCTGCTGTGCGCATGGGGGATCGTCGTCAGGCAGATGCTCAGGAATTTTCTTCGATATAGCGGACAACGTCACCGACCGTGCGGAAGTTCTCGATCTGGTCGTCCGGCACTTCCAGGCCGAATTCGTCCTCAATGGACATCACGAGATCGACAACGTCCAGGCTGTCCGCCTCGAAATCTTCCATGATATCGGAGTCCATGGTGACTTTGTCTTCCTCCAAATCAAGCTGGTCGCAGATGATCTCGCGGATGCGCTCAAAAACCATAACTAAATTCCCTCCAAAATATCTCTGCGCGCGGCGCGCAAGAGGCCGCGCAAAGGTCTTATAAACTTTATATCGTGTTTTACAGAGGATGTCAAGCGTATTCGCAAAATATTTTTGCGCGGCATTTCATATGCGCGAAAACAGCAAAAACCGCCGCCCGAAACAGTGCTTTTGTTTTGTTGAACATCTGCAAAAAGGACGGAACATGCCGCGCTTTATGCCGCCCCGCTGAACAGCGGCTGCAGAAAACTCCACAGCACAGGTACCAGCAGCGCCGGCAGCATATTGGCGGTCTTGATCTTCGTCATGCCGAGAAAGTTGATGCCGATGCACAGCACCAGGCAGTAGCCCACGCCGCAGATCTGCCCCAGCAATTCACCCGCGAGGAACGGTTCCAGCGCACCCGCCAGAAGGGAAATGGCTCCCTGGTATACCAGAACAGGCAACGCGGCAAAGATGACGCCCGGGCCCAGCGTTGCGCCCAGCACCACAGAGGAGATGCCGTCCAGCAGGCTTTTGATGTACAGCACCGAGGCATCGCCCCGCAGCCCGTCGTTCAGCGCGCCGATGATGGCCATCGCGCCCACGCAGTAGATGAGGGCGCCGTTCACAAAGCTTTGGGCAAAGCCCGAAAGGTGCAGCCTGCGCTCCACAAGGCCGGACAAGCCGTTCAGCCTGTCGTCGATGCGCAGCGCCTCGCCCGCCAGCGTGCCCAGCACCAGGCTGATGATGAGCAGCAGCTCGCCCGAGGAGGCCAGCGTACCGTCCGCGTTCACCGTGAACATGGAGGAGATTACGCCGTTGAGCCCCAGCACCAGCACCGCAACGCCAAGCGCCTTGTTGATGGAGTCCTGATGGCTGCCCTTTACCCCTTTTTTCAGCAGCAGCCCAACGCAGCCTCCCGCCGCGATGGCCGCGGCGTTTACCAGCGTGCCTGTCATTTTTTCCGTCCCCCCGCATTTCTTTTATCCGGACGGCACTGTGCCCGCTTACAGCGAATGCATGCGCGCCGCCACCGGAATGCCTTCGGATGGTTCCGCATTTGGCCCCATACAGTGCCGCTTTTCCGTTTCAGTTCAGTGCCGTGTCGCCGGAGAACAGCTCCTCGGCCAGACGTCGCAGCCCCGCGTTTCCGGGGCTGCGCAGCGCCGGGTCCGCTCCGACGAGCGCCAGCGCCTCCTTCTGGGCTGCATACAATGCACGGCTGTCGGCCATCAGGTCCGCGATGCGCAGCGTGGGCAGGCCGTGCTGCCGGCTGCCGAAAAAGTCGCCCGGCCCGCGTGTTTCCAGATCGAATTTTGCGATTTCGAAGCCATCGTTCGTATGGCATAAAAACGAGAGCCGCTTTTTTACCGCATCGGTCGCATGGTCGCTGATGAGCACACAGTACGCTTCGCCTTTGCCGCGTCCCACGCGCCCGCGCAGCTGGTGCAGTGCCGAAAGGCCGTACCGCTCGGCGTTTTCGATCACGATGATATTGGCGTTGGGCACGTCCACGCCCACCTCGATGACCGTGGTGGACACCAGCACGTCCAGCGCACCGGCCTTAAAGGCGTCCATCACGGCGGCCTTTTCCGCGGCCTTCAGCCGCCCATGCATCAGTCCCACGCGGTAATGCTCCAAAAGGGGCTGGGCTACATCCGTGTAATAGGTGGTGACGGCCTGCATGTCGTTTTCTCCCTCGTCGATGACGGGGCACACGATGTATGCCTGCCGCCCGGCGGCCAGCTGCCTGCGCACAAAGCCGTACATGTCCGCGCGCTTTTTGCCCGTGATGGCATAGGTCTTGACGGGTGTGCGCCCGGGCGGCAGTTCATCCAGCACCGAGATGTCCAGGTCTCCGAACATCAGAAGCCCCAGCGTGCGGGGAATGGGCGTGGCGCTCATCACCAGCAGGTGGGGATGGTCGGCCTTGGCGGCCAGCAGGCTGCGCTGCCGCACGCCGAAGCGGTGCTGCTCGTCCGTCACCGCAAAGCCCAGCCGCGCGAATTCCACGCCCGCGCTCAGCACAGCGTGAGTACCTACCACCAGTTCCACTTCACCCGCGGCAATGGCCCGCAGCGCGGCCTTTTTCGCCGCGCCCTTCACGCTGCCCGTCAGCAGCGCCACACGGATGCCCAGCGGCGCCAGCAGGCGGTCCAGCGTGTCCGCGTGCTGTGCCGCTAAAATCTCGGTGGGGGCCATGAGCACGCTCTGGTAGCCGCTCTGCGCGGCCGCGTAAACGCCCGCCGCCGCCACCAGCGTTTTTCCGCTGCCCACGTCGCCCTGTAAAAGCCGGTTCATGGGCGTCTTTTTCCCCAAATCGGCTAAAATCTCCTGTGCTGCGCGCCGCTGTGCGCCGGTGGGCGCGAAGGGCAGTGCGTTCCAAAAAGGGGACAGGTCCGCCGGGCGCATGGGCGCGCCCGTGTGTGCGGCCTCCCGTCCGCGCAGCAGCAACAGGCCCAGCTGCAGCGCCAGAAGCTCCTCGAAGATCAGCCGCCGCCGCGCAGCCTGCACGTCCTGCCGGCTCTGGGGGAAGTGAATCTTCTGCAAGGCCTCGGCCTTGCCGCACAGGCGGTATTTTTCGATCAGCGCGGCGGGCAGCGGTTCTTCGATATCCGGTGCGGCGGCAAATGCAGCACGCACACACTTGGCCAGGTACGCGCTGCTCACGCCCTCTGTCTGCGGATACACAGGCACCAGTGGCGAGGCCGCGGCGCTCTCTACCGTCAGCATTACGGGATTCACCATCTCCCGTGCCGTGAATGTGCCGCCCACTTTGCCGAAGAACAGATATTCGCGCCCGACTTCCAGCTTTTGAAGCGCATACGGATTGTTGAAATAGGTCAAAATTAAACCGGCTGTATCATCTCCGGCCGTTGCCTTTGCCATCTGGCGGCCGCCGCGGATGCGCGCGCCGCCGTTTTTGCCGTATACGGTGGCGCGCACCACACACTTCACGTCATAGGGGGCGCCGGCAACAGGGTAGGGGTGGGAGTAGTCCACATAATCCCGGGGGTAAAAGCCCAGAAGGTCGTCCACAGTGCGGATGCCCAGCCTGGTGAGCTGGGCGGCACGTTTTTCCCCAACGCCTTTTAAATAGCGGATATCCAAGCCTGCGCCCTCCTTTTCTGCGGTATGCACGTGGATACCGGGTACGCGGCATTCACGGCAGTGAGCAGTGAATAAAAAAAGCGCCGCCGATTCCGGCGGCGCTTATATTTCTGGTCATATCCTGTTGCTAAGCGCACAGTCCCACGTACTGTCCCGCAACCATTCGGCGGGCACAGCAATCCCATGCACGCGGATGCATCAGCGCGCGGCCGCGCCGGCGGCCGGAAGGTTATTATTCCACGCTTATGATATAGTAATACACCGGCTGGCCGCCGTTCAGGTGTGTGACTTCGATGCCTGCCGGGCATTTCGCCTGTACCAGCTCAGTGGTGCGGGCGGCGTCCTCCTCGCTGACATCGCAGCCGGAGATGACGGTGATGAAATTCGTATCTTTTTTGCACATGCTGCGCGCCAGGCGGTACGTCACCTTGGTGACGTCGGTGCCCGTGGCCACCAGCTTACCGTTCTCCAGCGCCAGGATCTCGCCTTTTTTGATCTTGCGGCCGTCGAAATCGCTGTCGCGGGCAGCAAAGGTGACAAGGCCTGTTGCAACTTTGTCCGCCGCCTGCATCATGTTGGTGGCGTTTTCGTACTCGGAGGCGTCCGGGTCAAAGTTGAGCATAGCTGTGATGCCCTGGGGAATGGTGCGGGTGGAAAGCACGACGATAGTGCGGTCCGCAATGCCCTGGGCCTGCTCGGCGGCCATAATGATGTTTTTGTTGTTGGGCAGCACAAACACCGTCTTGGCGGGCACGCTCTGCACAGCGGCCACGATATCGGCCGTGGAGGGATTCATCGTTTGCCCGCCGGACACCACGGCGTCAGCGCCAAGGTCGGTGAAGATGGCCTTGAGGCCCTCGCCTGCGGCGACGGCCACGAAGCCAAACGCCCGGTCGTTGTCCACGGCGGCGTAGGTGAACTCGTTGCCCGTATCCGCGGCCTCGGCGGCGGCCTGCTTTTTCAGCCCCTCGCCCTGCGCCTGGCGGGACAGAAACTGCTCGTGCATGTTTTCAATTTTGAAATTTGTCAGGTAGCCGTACTGCAGCGCATGGCTGACGATCTTGCCCGGGTCCGCAGTGTGGACGTGGCAGTTGATGACCTCATCGTCCTCGATGACCACGACGCTGTCGCCGTTGCTCTCCAGGAAGGCGCGCAGCTTATTGCTGCTGGCACCGTCGTTTTTGTTCACCAGAAACTGGGTGCAGTAACCGTTTTTGATGTCTTCGACCTTCATCAGGTCGTCGGTGTAAACGCCCTTGCCTGCGCCGCTGGTGGAGAGCTTGGCGCTCTTCTCCGGCGCTTCGTCAGCGGCGATGATATGGTTGTCTTTAAAAACGGAGAGCATGCCCTCGAAGATATACACAAGGCCCTGGCCGCCCGCGTCCACAACGCCGGCCTTTTTCAGCACCGGCAGCTGCTCGGGCGTGTTGTCCAGCGCGCGCTGGGCGGCGGTGCACACCAGCTGCCACAGCTCCACCGCGTCCGCGATGCCGCTGGCCGCGGCTTCCTCGCTGGCCACACGGGCCACCGTCAGCATCGTGCCCTCGGTGGGTTTCATCACGGCCTTGTATGCGCCCTCAACGCCTTTTTCCAGCGCCTGCACAAGGTCCTTTGCATCGGCTGTTTTTTTGCCCTGCAGCGCCTTGGAAAAGCCGCGGAACAGCAGGCTGGAAATAACGCCGGAGTTGCCGCGCGCGCCGCGCAGCATGGCGCTGGCCGTTACCTGCGCGGCCTTTTCCACGGTGCAGTCGTCGGGCAGGTTCAGAAGCTCTGTCCGCGCGGCGCCGATGGTCATGCCCATGTTGGTGCCGGTATCGCCGTCCGGCACGGGGAAAACGTTCAGCTCGTCGACCTTGGCGCGGCGGTTGGAAAGGTTGTTCGCGCCGGAGATGATGCTGTTTTTCAAAGTCAAACCAGTAATCATTTCGTTTCTTCACCTCAAACAATGTTTCGGCCGGCGGCCGGGTGCCCGGACGGGCACGCTTCAGACGATGTCGTCCACGTAAACGTCGATGCGCTCCACCTTCAAAGTGGTGGCGTCCTCCACGGCGTACTTCACTTTATGAGTGATGCTGCGCACGATGGCCGCAATGTTCAGCCCGTAGGTCACCTTGATATGCAGCTCGATCACCAGCTTGCCGTCCTCTTCCGTGACGCGTACACCCTTGTCGGGATAATTGGTGCCGAGCACGATGGTTTTGAGACTGTCGGACGTGCCGCCCGTGGCCATGCCGCACACACCGTAGCAGCTCTGGGCGGCGGCGCCCACCAGGCCCGCGAAATAGTCGCTGGTCATGCAGACCTTGCCAAGGGGGTTGTAGAACTTGATCAAAACCGATCACTCCTTTACTGCACGCGCGGGGCCTCCGCGCGATGGAATCCATTATATTATACACCGCAAAGGCCCGATTGTACAGGTTTTGCACGGGTTTATTTCTTTTTCGCATGCGCGTACGGAAATAGATGTAGTTTATTTGTGTCGCATATGGTAGAATAATTGAATATACGAAGGCAGCGGCGGGCCGGGCCCGTGCTGCGCGCAGCCGGCGGCGGACGCGGCGTGCGGGAAAGGAAGTTTTTATGAAGCATGCAAAACGCATCGCGGCGCTGTGCCTTGCGGCGGCGCTGTTTTTAACAGGGTGTGCCTCCGGTGCGTCCGGCTCCGCTGCGTTCAGCCCGGAAAGCCCCGTCACCGTGACGGTCTGGCACTATTACAACGGCCCGCAGCAGCAGGCGTTTGCGGATCTTGTCAATGAATTCAACGAGACTGTGGGCCGGGAAAAGGGCATCGCGGTACAGCAGTCCAGCCAGGCCACCGTGACGGATCTGGAGACCAGCGTGCTGGCTGCGGCCAACCGGGAGGTGGGCGCGCCGGAGGTGCCCAATATTTTTGCCGCCTACGCCGACACTGCCTATGCGGTGGACCGGCTTGGCCTTGTGGCGGACCTGCGTCCCTACCTGACGGACGAGGAGCTGGCTGAATATGTGCCGGGCTATCTGGAGGAAGGCGCGTTTTCGGGCGAGGGAACGCTGAAGATATTCCCCATCGCAAAATCCGTGGAGCTGCTGATGCTGAATGCGACGGATTGGGAAAAATTCGCCGCTGCCACGGGCGCGGATGACAGCGCCTTTGCCACTGTGGAGGGCATTACCGAGACGGCGCGCCAATATTATGAGTGGACGGACGCTCAAACGCCGGATATTTCGGACGACGGAAAGGCGTTTTTTGGCCGCGACGCGTTTGCCAATTACATGATCATCGGTGCGCGCCAACTGGGCGTGGAGCTTCTGCGTGTGGAGGACGGCGCACCGGTGCTGGATTTCGATAAAGATGTGGTCCGCCGCCTGTGGGACAATTACTATGTGCCGTTCATCAACGGCTGGTTCGGCGCGTCCGGGCGCTTTCGCAGCGACGACATCAAAATGGGCAATATCATCGCCTGCGTCGGATCCTCCTCGGGCGCTGCCTATTTCCCGGATGAATGCATCCTCAGCGATACCGAGAGTTATCCCATCGAGATGCGCGCCTACCCATGCCCTAAATTCGAGGGCGGGGAAGATTTTGCCGTGCAACAGGGCGCGGGCCTTGTTGTGACGAATGCCGCTCCGCAGGAAGTTGAGGCTTCGGTGGAATTTCTCAAGTGGTTCACAGAAGCCGGGCGAAATCTGGAATTTTCGCTGGGTTCCGGCTATGTGCCGGTGAAAAAAGAAGCCAATGAAATGACGTTTGTGGAACAGGCGATGGACGCGGCAGGCGCCAGTTCCAAAATGCGCGCCATCATCACGAACGCTATCGGCATGACGAGCGAGAACCAGATGTACACTACAAAAGCATTCAGGAACGGCACTGCGGCACGTGCCATCCTCAACGATTCCATGGTGGAAAAGGCACGGGCGGACCGCGAGGCGTTCCTTGCGCTGACGGCGGAGGGCATGCCGCACGAAGAGGCTGCCGCGCAGTTTGTAACGGATGAAAATTTCGAGGCGTGGTATGAGGAGACGCGCACGGCGCTGGAGATGTGCATCGCGGGCTGACAGACAGATAATGGCTGGAAAGGCGGGACAGCGGATGAATGGGGAAAAAAGGCGCAGGCATGGGCGGTCGATCCGCCGCCGCCTGCTCGTGCCCATATGCTTGCTGCTGACGGTCCAGGTGGCCGTGCTCATCGGTGGAGTTTATTTTTCAGGCCTGCTGGAACGCATGGACGAAAATGCATACGCGGTGCTGGACCAGCGCGTACAGAGCCGGGCGGGCTATTTGGAAGACGATATGGTGCGCCGCTGGTCCAACCTCAGCCTGACGCAGGAGGTATTGGGCGAACTGTACGAGGGCCTTGTGCAGGACGGCTCCGTCACGCCTGGAGAGCTGGCGTCGGACCCCGCCCAGTACAACGCGTTTCTGGAACAGGCAGCGCCGGAACTCGTCTCTCTGATGCGTACAAACAGCGTGACGGGGGCTTTTGTCGTACTGAACACGCAGACGTTCCCGCAGGAACTGAGCGAGAGCCTGCAATTGCCAGGGCTTTACCTGCGCGACAGAGACCCCTCCGCCCACACCAGCGCCGGCAACGGCGATCTGCTGCTGGAGCGCGCGCCGCTGGAACTGGTGCGCGGCCTCGGCATCGCCATGGACAGCAACTGGAAGCCGATGTTCGTGCTGGAGGGGGACACCGCGCGGGCCGATGCCTGCTTGATAAGACCCTACAACGCGGCGGTGGAGGACCCGTCCCTTGGCTGGGAAAATGCGGGCTATTGGGCTGCGCCGCACACGCTGAGCGGCGATAACATCCGTCTGATCTCTTATTCGGTTCCGCTCATCGCGCCCGACGGAACGGTGTACGGTGTTTTGGGTGTGGATATCCTCGAGGACTACCTGCTGCGGTTGCTGCCTTACGACGAGCTTTCAGAGGATCACGGCAGCGCTTACATCTTGGGCGTGCGCGGCGCGGCCGACCCGGAAGCATCCGTCCGGCCGCAGGTGGTGAGCGGTCCTGTCTATCTGGCGGCTTCCGGGTTCAGCACCGTATATCTGGAAAAGGAGAGCGCAGGCCTTTACACGCTGGAGCGGGGCGGCGGCGAGGAGATGTACGTCTGCTCCGCCGTGCTGAACCTGTACAATACGAACACGCCTTTTGCAGATGATCAGTGGGTTCTGCTGGGGGCGGTGCCGGGCCGCACGCTGTTCGCGCTCAAGCACGATACGCTGCTGATTATGCTGGCGCTGCTGGCATCCATCGTTCTCACCAGTCTGGTGACGATCCTGATCACCGTACGTTCGGTTTCGCAGCCCATCGTCAAGCTGGCGGCCGAAGTGCGCGCGACGGACCCGGCGGTTCCCGCCCGCCTGCAAAAAACGGATATCACAGAGCTGGACGCACTGGCGGGCTCCATCGAGACGCTCAGCGACGAAGTGCTGCGCGCGGGCGGCAAGTTCACCCAGATCCTGGAGATGGCCAGCGTGCGCATGGGCGGTTTTGAGGTGGACGGCCGGGACGGCACGCTGTTCCTCACCGACCAGTTTTTCGACGTATTCGGCCGTCCGGAGCTGGCGAGCACCGTGCGCGGCCCACAGTCCTTCGAGAGAGCGATGGATGCCCTGCACGTCTATGTGACGGAACGGGAAAAAACCGACGACGAGCATACGGAATACATTTTCCGCATGCCGGAGCCGGACGGCGTGCGCTGGGTGCGTATGCGCCTGCTGCGCAGCAGTTCCCGCTGGACGGGCCTGGCCGAGGACATCACCAGTGACAGGATGTCGTTGGAACGCATGGAATACGAGCGTGACCACGACGTGCTCACCGAGCTTTATAACCGCCGCGCATTCAAACGTATGGCGCTGGCGTTGCTGGCCCGAGGGCCGCAGGCGGCGTGCGTGGGTGCGCTGGTGATGCTGGATCTGGACAACCTGAAGTATATCAACGATACCTACGGCCACGATATGGGCGACGCCTATATCCGCTGTATGGCCGCGAGCCTTCCCAGCCCCGACGGGGAACGCTGCCTTGTGGCACGCATGTCCGGCGATGAGTTCTTCGTGCTATTCCACGGTTATGACACACAGGAAGAAGTGCGCGGGCAGATCGCCCTGCTGCGCCAGCGTATGACGCGGGCTTCGCTTACGCTGCCCGACGGCGTGCGCCAGCCGGTGCGGGCTTCCGGCGGCGTGGCTTGGTATCCGGCGGACAGCGACCGGTTCGACGAGCTGGTGCGCTATGCGGATTTCGCCATGTACCAGGTGAAGAACAGCGGCAAGGGCGAATTTGCGGAATTCGACGGCGAGGCATACCGGCGTGACGCCTATCTGGTGCAGAGCCGCGGCGTGCTGCACCGTTTGCTGGAGCAGCGGCTGGTGGATTACCACTTCCAGCCCATCGTAGAGGTGAGCACGGGCCGCATTTTTGCTTACGAAGCGCTGATGCGCCCCCGCACGCCGGAGCTGTCCTCGCCGCTGGCCGTGCTGGAACTGGCGCGGCAGGAGGGCAAGCTGCGCGCGGTGGAGACTCTTACCTGGCATACGGCCATGGGCGCATTCGCGGCGCACTGCCGTGCAGGGCACGTCCCGGAGGGCTGCCGCGTATTCATCAACTCCCTTTCCAACCAGGCCATGCTGCCCGAGGATACGGCGCGGTTTCATCGCGAATACCGGGACTACCTGTCCCGCGTCGTGCTGGAACTGACGGAGGTCACGCGCATAGACGCCGATCTTCAGGCGGTAAAAATGCAGGCATTGAGGCGCAGCGGCGGAAAGCTGGCGCTGGACGATTACGGCAGCGGCTATAACGGCGAGGCCATGCTGCTGGCTGTGCAGCCGGATTATGTGAAAATCGATGTTGCCATCGTGCGCGGCGTGGACCAAGACGACGACAAGCGCCAGCTGGTAGAAAATCTGGTGTCCTACGCCCATGTGCGAGGCATAGCGCTGGTAGGAGAGGGTGTGGAAACGCGTGCCGAGCTGGAGGCTCTGGCTGCGTTGGGCGTGGATTATGTGCAGGGCTATTTTCTGGCCCGCCCGGCTCTGCTGCCGCCTCCCGTCACGCCGGAGGGGGCTGAATGTCTGCGTGCGCTGCGCGGGGAAATGGATTGACCGCCGCCGGGCAGAAAAGCGGAAAACAGAACAGAGCGCCCCGGCGCGGCCTGAAAAGGCCGCCGGGGCGCTCTGCTTTCGTTCGGGTCGCGCCGCTCAGAAGTTGGCAGTGAAAAATTCCCTCAGCTCCTGCAGGGTGGCTTCTTCGTCTTCACCGCTTACTTCTATGGTCACAGTCTCGCCGCATTTGGCCGCCAGAGCCATCACGTTCAGGATGCTCTTCGCGTCCGCACTGCGTGTGCCGCATCGGATGACGACGGAACAGGGCGTTTCGGCCAGCCGCTTTGCCATCATACCGGCGGGACGCATGTGCAGGCCCATCGGGTCGGTCAGGGTATATGCAAAACTCACCAATGCAAACCGCTCCTTTCCAGCCGCGCAGAACTGCGCGGAGCCCAGGCAAACGTCTTGATTACTCTTCTACTATACAATAAAAGGAAGCGTATGACAAAGGGGTTTTTGTGTTTTTTTGCGGTGGCGCGGCGTTTTTATCCCGCCGCGCGGGGCGGTTCCTGCGTGTCGCCCGTATCCGGCATGCTCGGCATCCGCCCATGCCCGCGGGCGGGCTGCCGGGTTGCAGGGTGGGGGATGGCGCCGCTGCGCAGCAGCGCAAGCTTTGCGCAGGCCGGGCCGGTCAGCTCATACAGTACAGCGGAGGAAAGGATGATGGTAGCCAGCATCGTGCCTTCGGCCGCAGGCAGCATGCGTTGGCCCAGCACGGCAAGACCGATGGAAACGCCGGCCTGAGGCGTGAGAGCGAGGCCCAGATATTTGATGATGGACGGGTCGGCGCGGCACAGCGCCGCACCGCTGCTGGCCCCCGCGTATTTGCCTGCGATGCGTACGAAGAAATAGGCCACGCCGATAACGCCCGCCGTTGCGAGGGACGGGATGTTGAGACGCAGGCCGGAAAGCGCGAAGAACAGCAGCAGGAACGGCGGAGAGAATTTGTCCATCCGCTTGAACAGACGCTTTTCGCCGCCCAGGTTCACATAACCCGCGCCCAGTGCCATACAGGCCAGCAACGGTGAAATGCCCAGTGTCGAGCACAGCCCGCTCAAAAACAAAAGCACCGCGTTGACGAGTACCAGTGTGTGTGCCTGGGAATGCCCCTGCCCGGCAAGCCAACGCAGCAGCACGGCCAGCGCCAGCCCCAACGCCACCGCCCCCAGATTCCACAGCAGGGGCAGCGCCACGTCTGCAAACTGTATATGGCCTGTCTGCAGCGCGTTCACCACGGCGGTACAAACGCTGAAGGCGGTCAGGGCCACCGCGTCGTCCAAAGCGGTCACCTGCAAAAGCAGGTTGACGAAAGGTCCTTTGGCGCGGTACTGCCGGATCGTCATGATGGTGGAGGCAGGGGCCGTGGCGCAGCCGATGGCGCCCAGCAGCAGTGCAAACGGCACGGACAGGCGGAATACGAAGATCATCGTCAGCGTGACGGCCACGGCGGCACACAGCGCCTCGGCCAGTGTGACAGCCAGCACCTTTCCGCCGGAACGCTTCAGATCCGCGATACGGAAATACCGTCCGGCGGAAAACGCGATATAGGAGAGCGCGAGATCGGTGACGAATTCCATGCCGCCGGACAGCCATGCGGGGATCAGGTTCAGTGCATACGGTCCCACCAGGATACCCGCCAGAATATAGCCCGTCACGTTGGGTAAATGCAGGCGCCGCGTCAGGCGCGTCATCAAAAAACCGGCTGTCAGCAGAATGGCGACGCCCAGTAATACGCCGCCCGCGCTTTGCGGCAAGGTAAAAATGTTCATCAAGCACACCTCTTTCTGTTGTGTGCTTGATTATATGCGCACACTGTGATAAAATCAAATTATGACTTTTCATATGCGTATAAAATTTTTTAATGAATTGGGGAGCAAAATGTTTGATGCGAAGATAGAGACCCTCCTGGAGGTCATCAGTGCGGGCAGTTACACACGGGCGGCACAGCGGCTTTCGCTCACACAGCCCGCTGTCAGCCATCATATGCGCCAGCTGGAGCAGGAGTTCGGCATTCATATATTTTATAAGGATAAAAAAGAGCTGCGCCTGACGCCGGAAGGCGAGATTCTGGTAAAATACGCCCGCCGGGCGCTGGCTGTATACCGCAACGCCCGTCAGGCCATCGAGGACAGCCGCATCTGCATGTCACACATCGGGGTGGGCATCACCCACACCGTGGGCGAAAGCTGTGTGCCGCAGGTGCTGGCCGAATACTGCAACCAGACGCCCGGCGTACACATCAATATCGTTACGGACACCATAAAAAATCTTTATGATATGATGCGCTCCTACGAGCTGGACGTAGCCATCGTGGACGGGCAGTTCCCGGCATCCGGCTACACCGAAGTGCTGCTGGATACCGATTACCTGTGTCTTGTGGTGTCGCCCATCCACCCGCTGGCACGGCGTGCCAGCGTCGCCATCGGCGCACTGCAGGGCGAGCGGTTCATCATGCGTCCCAAGGGAGCGGGCACGCGCTCGATGTTTGAAAGTTATCTGTCCGAATGCGGGGCGGATATCCGGGACTTCAATATCATCATCGAGATGGACAGTGTCGCCACCATCAAGGAGCTTGTCGCGCAGGATCTGGGCATTTCCGTCATCGCCCACAGCGCCTGCCGCGAGGACGAGCAGGCGGGCCGCCTGGCAGTCGTCCCGCTGGAGAAGCCGGGCATGGTGCGGCGCATCAATATGGTGCATCATCAGGATTTTTCCCATCCGGAGATCCTGGAGGAGCTGCGCCGTCTATATATCGGCCGGCGCTGAGCCGGGGGAGGCACGGAAAAAGGCAAAGAAATAAAAGAAGCGTCCGGGGAAAAAGCTTGAAAAAGGGGTGGAGAATCCCTTTTTCATTTAAAATAACCCCGCGACGCCCCGCAGGGCCAGTGCCGAGGCGCGTAAAAGCGAAGCTTTTTCGACAAGCTGAGGCAGGGCTTTACGACCCTGCCTTTTGATGTTTTACACTGCAAAACGCGAGGCTGGCTCACAGGTCCAGCGCGGCAAAGCTGTGCATGGCGCGCCGCAATGCCAGCGCCGACAGCAGCACGTACAGTGCGGCGCCAGCGGCCAATAAGGTGAGCTTTTCGCCCAGGAACGCCGGGTCCGGCGTGTCCAGGCGGTCCCGCACAAAGGGGACGGTGTGGGCGCAGGCCTCGAATACCACCATGCAAAGGGTAAGGGCGCCGCAGCCCCAACCGAAGGCCTTGCCGACCTTGCCCGGCGCGCGGTAGTAGTTTCGGAAAAAGACAAGATTGAACACGCCGTACAGCACCAGCGCGAATCCGAAAAACGCGGTGTTCGCGTCCATGCCCACAAGGTTTTCCGCGGAGACACGGCTGCTGAACACGGCGAAGGGAACGGCGATCACGAGCTGTGCCAGCTGCATCAGCATCACCGTAAAAACGCGCGCCCGCACAAGATCGGTCTTGCGCACGGGCAGCAGCGCCGTGAACTCGATGTCCCGGTTCTCCCGCCCCGTCAGGCAGATGAAAAAGGTGCCCAGGCAGGTGTAAAAGCAAATGACATAATAAGGATAGTTGGGGATGAGCAGCATTGCGGAAAGCAGCAGGAACAGCACCGAAGCCGGATGCATGGCCAGCACAAGCTCCTTGCGCATCAGGTTTTTCATAGGCCGCCGTCCTCCTTTTCCAGATGTACCATAATATCCTCCAGCGATGCGGGCGCGGTATCGGCGCCAAGGCGGGGCGCGTCCTCGGCCCGCAGCAGAGCGCTGAAGCCTTCCCGCTCCCGTTTGCATCCCAGCAGCAGGCCCTCGGGCGCAGCGTCCCGCTGCGCGGCTGTCAGTGCGGCTGTGCGGTACCGGGCGCGCAGTGCGTCCGCGTCTGCGTCTGCCGCCACCTCGCCCCGCCGCAGGTATACGATGTGGTCGGCGCATTTTTCCAGGTCGGAGGTGATATGCGTGGAAAACAGGATGCTGATGCCTTCGTCCTGGGCAAGCTGGAGAAAGATCTCCAACAGTTCGTCCCGGGAAACGGGATCCAGCCCGCTGGTGGGTTCGTCCAGCACCAAAAGCCGCGCCCGGTGAGAGAGTGCCAGAGCCAGGGCGTACTTTACCTTCATGCCCTCGGAAAGCTCTTTCACTCGTTTGTTTTCATCCAGCGCGAACAGCGCGAGATACCGGCGGTAAGCCGTCTCGTCCCAGCTCGGATAAAAGCGGCGCGTTACATCCGTTACAGTGCGCAGGCGCTTAAGGGGATAAAACCCGAAGCCTCCGGACGCAAACCCCACCGCCTGCTTGACGCCGAATTCATCCGCGGACAGCGGCCTGCCGAAAAACAGCGCCTCGCCGGCGTCGGGGTGTACAAAATCCAACAGCGATTTCAGCGTTGTTGTTTTTCCGGCGCCGTTGCGGCCGATGAAGCCCGTGATGGAACCGGGCGCAACGTCAAAGGAAACGTCCCGCAGTGCAAAAGAGCCGTACCGCTTGCATAATCCGCGAACAGAAAGCACGTTCATTTTTCTGCCTCCAATTCGCCGTCCGGTGCCACGGGAGGCTCCTGCTGCACGCTGAACACGGCGTCCACAAATTTCATATATGCGTCATTCTGCACGATGGCGATGCCCTGTTTCACGTCCGCCATAAGCAGAAGCGTGTCTCCTGGCTCAATGCCGAACAGCTCCCGCGCTCCCTTCGGGATGACGATCTGCCCTTTTTCGCCTACCTTGACAGTAGCCATGTATTTCCCTTTTGGCATTTTCATGCTCATAAACAGCCCTCTCTTTCTTTAATAAAATTCTTAAAAATATAACTTGTATAACTTATTATACTTTTATGAAACGAAAAGTCAACAATACCTTTTCCGGAAAAACAGAAATATTTGTTCTAAAAAACAAAAGCGCCGCCGGACGGTCTTCCCGTCCGGCGGCGCCGGAATGATATTTTTGCGGGACGGCGCGTTACAGCATTTCACCGTCCTCGTCGTCCGTCATAAATTCGCGGCTGCTCACGCGTTTTGCCATGCGCTCAGCCTCCACCATGTCGGAGAGCGTTTCCTTTACCTGTGCCGCGTCCTTCACCCAGGCGATATCGAACTCCGGCGTGGACTTATCTGCCGAGCAGCAGTGGATGGTGCCAAGGCCGAACATACGCTCCCACAGCGAGCGGCGCAGCGTCACGTCCATAATGCGGTACAGGCGCACCTCATCCTCCTGCGTGTTCAGCATGCCGGTGTGGATGAGCAGCTTTTCTTTTGTCAGCGTATATTTCGTAAAAGTCCATGGCAGGCCGAATGCGATGCGTTTTCGGTCGCTCCAAACGATGCCGCCGTTGTCTGCGTTTTCCATAGCCAAAGCCCCCTTTTGGTGTTATTGTACCAAGCCGGTGCGGCAAAATCAACCAAAGCAGAAAATTTGTGTCGGACATTTTGTCTGCCGCCCAAGGAAACAGCGCGTTTCAATTGGTGTTTTCCGGAACCAGCTTCCCAAAGAGACTGGCGGACAGCCCGCTCTTTGGTTTTTATGAGAGCTTCAGGGACAGCGAATAATTGCAGGGGATCATTCTTTAAAGGTTTTTTCTACCAGCCCGGCGTATTCTGCGTAAGCACAATGATTCTTCAGTTCTGTGAGGCATTCGGTAATGCGTTTGTAATACCAGTAGTGTTCCTGTTTATCTTTTTGGTTGAATCTTTGCCATAACCGCTCTCCGTAAACAAGCTGATCCCGGTAAAGGGAACGGATATTGGAAAGCTTATCGCCGAGCGTTAACATTTTTACTTCTATGGAAGCGTCCCTCAAGTGATCTATTGTTTCCTGCTTACGGATTTTCCAGGTCGATCCGGCAGGCAGATCTTCTCGTTTGTTTTCGCTTTCTGCAGCGACCAAAGCGGCGATCCTTTCCCCAAAGGCTTCTTGAATGCATTCTGTTGTGGCGGCGGTATCCTCCACGACGTCGTGCAGAACAGCGGCTGCTATGACTTCTTCATCCGTTGTCAGAGTGCCTACAATAGACGCAGCCTCCAAGGGATGAAGAATGTAGGGGACCTGCGTACCCTTTCTCACCTGGCCGTTATGAGCCTTTACTGCGTACACGATTGCTTTATTTAATATTTCTCCCATGTTTATACCGCCTTTTTCCGGTGAGATGACAGCAAAAATAAAAAAGTTACATTCCAAAAATGAAATGCAACTTTTTTGGTGGGAGAGGATGGATTCGAACCATCGAAGCGAAGACGCAACAGATTTACAGTCTGCCCCCATTGGCCACTCGGGAACTCTCCCATATTCAATAAATGGAGCTGGTGGACGGATTCGAACCCCCGACCTGCTGATTACAAATCAGCTGCTCTACCAGCTGAGCTACACCAGCGTGGAAATCGGCTTGCCAGCTTCATATCCTTTATATGCGCCCAAAAGAAGAATCATGGCGCTTAAATATAATATCAATTCCTCCGGCCTTTGTCAAGCCCCTTTTTTACCGGACGGAGAAAACTTTTACGGGAGCGCGGTACGCGCCTTTCCTCTTGCTTTTTTTGCCGCGCGGCTCTAAGATAAAAGAGGAAGAAAAGCGCCGCGCAGATGCGGCACGGCACACAACTGAACAGAGAAAGTGAGAGAACAGGAATGGAACCCTCTAAAGTATATTTTACAGACATGCGTGCGCTGCCGGGCACGAACCTGCAGCAGAAACTCAAGCGGCTGATCCTCAAAGCGGGCATCGGACAGATCGATTTTCAGGATAAATATGCCGCTATCAAAATCCATTTCGGCGAACCGGGCAACCTTTCTTACCTGCGGCCCAATTTTGCAAAGACCGTTGCGGACGCCGTGAAAGAGCTGGGTGGCCGCCCGTTTCTGACAGACTGCAACACGCTGTATGTGGGGCGCCGCAAAAATGCGCTGGACCATATCGAAGCGGCTTATGAAAACGGGTTTTCGCCATTTTCCACCGGCTGCCAGATCATTATTGCAGACGGCCTGAAGGGGACGGATGAGGTGGACGTGCCCGTGCGCGGCGGCGAATACATCCGGGAGGCCCATATCGGCCGCGCCGTGATGGATGCGGATATATTCATTTCGCTGTCCCACTTCAAAGGGCACGAGAGCACGGGCTTCGGCGGCGCCATCAAGAATATCGGCATGGGCTGCGGTTCGCGCGCAGGAAAGATGGACATGCATTGCGCGGGTAAGCCGGACGTGGACAAAAGCGTTTGCCGGGGCTGCGGTGTGTGCATGAAAAACTGCGCGCACGGAGCCATTGCTTTTGATGAAAACCGCAAAGCGGGCATCGACCACGGCAAATGTGTGGGCTGCGGCCGCTGCATCGGTGCATGCAATTTTGACGCCGTATACAACGGCAACGATTCCGCCAACGACGAGCTGAACTGCAAGATGGCCGAGTACGCCAAGGCTGTGGTGGACGGCCGCCCGGCTTTCCATATCAATATCGTCAACCAGGTTTCGCCTTACTGCGACTGCCACGGTGAGAATGACACGGCTATCATTCCGGACGTGGGGATGTTCGCCAGCTTTGACCCTGTGGCGCTGGACGTAGCGTGCGCGGACGCGTGCAACCGCATGCCCGTGATGCCCGGAAGCCTGCTGGACGAAAACCTGCGCGCCTGCGGCGCCCGTGACCATCACGACCATTTTACGAATGTTTCTCCCAATACAGATTGGCGCTCGTGTATGGAGCATGGGGAAAAAATCGGTTTGGGCACACGCAGCTATGAACTGATTACAGTCAAATGAAGAAGCTTTTGAGCGGCGGGGATACCCGCCGCTTTTTTATGCAGAGCTTCTTTCTGCACTTTGTACAGAAAACAGTTTGAATTAGCATGAAAATGTCAGTTTTTATTTAAAATATACAACAAATATCCATTTTTAAGGATAAAAATATATTTTTCATTTTTTGAGTTTATAATCTAATAATGAAAATTTTTACCTTATTATAGAAAATATGGAAATTTATTTGTTTTATAATTATGAAAAAAAGATATCAAAACAAATGATTTTGTTGACTTTTTACAATTGTGATGATAATATCAAACCGTTGCAGGAAGCAGCATAGCTTCCGCTTCTTCACATTTTGCTGCATGGATAATCCATGCGGCGCGGCCTTGCGCAGATGCGCGGGCCCTGCTGCCTGCGGCGGCGGGAGGCCCGGCGGCGCACATGCCGCATTGCAGGAGGTTCCGGCGGCGTGTGGGGAAAAATGCAAATGAAAAGGAGAGAAACGTATGAAAAAAGTACTAGCGATCCTTCTGGCGGCGTGCCTGGCACTTTCTCTGGCGGCATGCGGCGGCAGCGGTTCTTCCGCGCCTGTTTCCACAGCGCCGGATACCTCTGGCTCCGCGCCGGCTTCCGCGCCTGCGGCGGCCGACGGCTCCATCGCCGTTTTCTATTACACGTACAGCGACACATATATTTCCACGGTCCGCACCGCGTTGGACGCGGAGTTGGATAAGCTGGGCGTTGAGTACCAGGACTATGATTCCAACTCTCAGCAGAATACCCAGACCGAGCAGGTTGATACTGCCATCACGAAAGGCGCTACCTGCCTGATTGTGAACATCGTCGAGACAGGCTCCGACGACGCGGCGCAGGGTATCGTGGACAAGGCGAAGGCAGCGGACATCCCCGTGATCTTCTTCAACCGCGAAGTGTCCGACGCCGTGGTGAACAGCTATGAAAAATGTGCGTTCATCGGCACTGACGCGGCCGAGGCCGGACACATGCAGGGCCAGATGATCGCTGATTATCTGCTGGCGAATTATGACGACGTGGACCTGAACGGTGACGGCACCATCTCCTATGTCATGTTTAAGGGCCAGAACGCCAACCCCGAGGCCGAATACCGCACCCAGTACGCCGTCGAGGACTGCGACGCTGCGCTGGAGGCCGCCGGCAAGCCGGCGCTGACGTTCTATGACGCCAACAACGCCGACAAGTTCCTGGTGGACCGTAACGGCACATGGTCCGCGCAGGCTTCCAACGAGTATATGACGACGATTCTGTCCGAGTACACCGAGGCCAATAACAACATGGTCGAGCTGGTCATCTGCAACAACGACGGCATGGCCGAGGGCGCCATCACAGCGCTCAAGACCGCCGGCTACAACGCCAGCGCGGACAAGGCCATCCCTGTGTTCGGCGTTGACGCCACCGATGCAGCCAAAGAGCTGATCGCCGCCGGCAGCATGGTCGGCAGCATCAAGCAGGACGCCGAAGGCATGGCGGCGGCCATTGCGCTGCTTGCCAAGAACGCCACCAGCGGCGCGGCCCTGATGGACGGCACCGACAGCTACAATGTGGATGATGCCAGTGCCAAGATCCGCATCCCGTACGCCGTTTACACCGGCTGATAGACCCGATCAAGCAAACAGCAGGAAGATAGCTGCCTCTACGGGCGGCTATCTTCCTGCTTGAATCTGAGATTTTACGCGGAGGAGAGGCCGAATGGAGAACAACAACAGCGTTCTGCTCGAAATGAAAAATATCTGCAAGTCCTTCCCCGGCGTCAAGGCGCTCGACAATGTTTCGCTGACGGTAAAGCGCGGCACGGTGCATGCACTGATGGGGGAAAACGGGGCGGGCAAGTCCACCCTGATGAAGTGCCTGTTCGGCATTTACAGCAAGGACAGCGGGCAGATCCTGCTGAATGGGAAGGAAGTCAGCTTCAAAACCTCGAAAGAGGCGCTGGAACACGGCGTCGCCATGGTGCATCAGGAGTTGAACCAGGCACTCAAGCGCAATGTTATGGACAATATCTGGCTCGGCCGCTATCCCACGGTGGGGCCCTTCACGTCCGAAAAAAAGATGCTCGCTGATACGGCGGCGATTTTTGATGATTTGGGCATCCATGTGGACCCGCGCACCATTATGAGCACGATGCCCGTGGCCCAGCGCCAGATGGTGGAGATTGCCAAAGCTGTCTCGTACCATTCCGACGTCATCGTGTTCGACGAGCCCACCTCCTCGCTTACTGAGGAGGAAGTGGAGCACCTGTTCCGCATCATCAATATGCTGCGGGACCGCGGCTGCGGCATCATTTATATTTCCCACAAGATGGAGGAGATCCTGCGTATCTCCGACGAAGTGACCGTCATGCGCGATGGCGCGTGGGTCGCCACAGAGCCGGCGGCGGAAATGACGATGGAGCGCATCATCAAGCTGATGGTGGGCCGTGAGCTGACAAACCGCTTCCCGCCCAAGGACAACGAGATCGGCGGCGTGCTGCTGGAGGTGGAGGGCCTGACGGCCATGCATTCCAAGCTGCGCGATGTTTCCTTCAATGTACATAAGGGCGAGATCGTCGGCCTCGCCGGCCTGGACGGCTCCGGCCGCACCGAGGTGCTGGAAAATATTTTCGGCGTGGCTACCCGCAAAAGCGGAGTCATCCGCCTGCACGGCAAAGAGGTGAAGAACCGCCGTGCCCGCGACGCGATCAAAAACAAGTTCGCGCTGCTCACCGAGGAGCGGCGCGCCACGGGCATCTTTGGCATTTTGGACATTCAGGAGAATACCACCATCTCCAGCTTGAAGAAATATAAGGTAAAGGGCCTGTACCTCAGCAGAAAGAAGATGGAGGAGAGTACGGAGTGGTCCATTCGGGCCATGCGCATCAAAACGCCGTCTCAGGATACGAAGATCCGTTCGCTTTCGGGCGGCAACCAGCAGAAAGTCATCCTGGGCCGGTGGCTTCTGACAGACCCCGAGGTGCTGCTGCTGGACGAGCCCACCCGGGGCATTGACGTAGGTGCAAAGTACGAGATCTATCAGCTCATCATCAACCTCGCCAAAGAGGGCAAGGCCGTTATCATGGTGTCCTCGGAAATGCCGGAGCTTCTGGGCGTGTGCGACCGCATCCTTGTAATGTCCGGCGGGCGGCTCGCCGGAGAAGTGGATGCAAAGGCCACGACGCAGGAAGAGATCATGACGCTTGCCGCCAAATACGCATAAGGAGGAATCACTGTGGGAACGAATGCCAAACTGACCATCAAGCAGCGCTTGGAAAACTTCAAAGCCATGGAAAAGGAGGATAAGCGGCGCTGGTGGGGCGAGTTTTTCATTGATAATTCGCTCTATATCTTCCTTATTGCGGCTATCATCGGCATTGCCGTCTATAACCCGAACTTCGTGTCGATGAAATCCATCATCAACATCGTTTCGCTCTCGGCCGCGAATCTGCCCATTGCGCTGGGCATCGCGGGCGCGATCATTCTGACAGGCACCGACCTTTCGGCCGGGCGCGTTGTGGGCCTGACGGCTTGCGTGGCGGCTTCGCTGCTGCAGATGGCGGAGTACCCCAATAAGATGTTCCCGGGCATCGGCACTGTCCCCGTGCCCATCGTCATCTTGGCGGTCATTGCCATCGGCGCGCTGGTGGGCGCTGTCAACGGCTTTTGTACGGCCAAGTTCAATCTGCACCCGTTCATTGTCACGCTGGCCACCCAGCTCATCGTGTACGGCACGCTGCTCATTTACCTGATGCAGGGCAACAACAACGGGCAGTCTATCTCCGGCTTGGATAAAAGTTATACCAATCTCATCACCGGCAGCATCCTTTCGGTGCCGGACGGCAAGGGCAATATGGTCCCCATCCCCAACTTTGTGTGGTATGCCATCGTAATCACCGTCGTGATGTGGTTCGTCTGGAACAAGACGACTTTCGGCAAGAACATGTTCGCCGTAGGCTCCAATCCCGAGGCTGCGAACGTCTCCGGCGTGAACGTCGCCGCCACCACCATTCTGGTTTTCACGCTGGCGGGCGTGATGTACGGCTTCACCGGCTTCATCGAGGGCGCGCGCATCGGCGCGAATACGGCAAACACCGGCTTGAACTATGAGCTGGACGCCATCGCGGCCTGCGTCATCGGCGGCGTCTCGTTCGTCGGCGGTATCGGCAAGATCCGCGGCGTCATCATCGGCGTGGTGCTGCTGCGCATTATCTTCGTGGGCCTCACGTTTATGAGTGTCTCGTCCAATCTGCAGTACATCATCAAGGGCCTGATCATCCTTGTGGCCTGCGCCATCGATATGCGCAAGTATCTGGTACGCAAGTGACCGGAGGGCGCCATGGAAGAAGAACACCGCTCGGAAGGCACGCTCCGGGACACTGCGCCCGAGCCGCGGTACCGCGGCTCGAACAATATGTACCGCGGCGTGACGATATCCGTGAAGGCGCTGACCGGGGCGATTTTGGCCGGTCTGGCCGCGCTTGCGCTTGCCATCGTGTTTCTTGCGGGCAGCGGCGGATTCACCGTTACGTTTGAAACCGACGGCGGTTCCCAGGTGCCCGCGCAGACCTGCCGCTACGGCGAGCTGGTCCAGCGTCCCGAGGACCCCGTGAAAGAGGGATATGTCTTTGACGGCTGGTATTGGGACGTGGAACGTGAGCACAGACCCTGGGATTTTGCGCAGGATACGGTGGAGGACAGCATGTACCTCTACGCGCGCTGGCAGCCCGTGCCGTAAATGCGGCGCCGCGCCGAATCAAAGCTTAAAGGGCCCTGTACGGTTTTCCGTACAGGGCCGCCGTGTTTTTCCGCCCTTATGCTTTCCTTAGAATTGCGCGTTAGGATACAGCTGCGGAAGCAAAAAGGAGTGGAGAAAACATGAAAAAACAAAATGGAATACGCGCCGTCCTGTGGACGGTCCTCATGCTGGCGGCCGCTCTGACGGGCTGCTGTGCCGATGGAGAGAACGTCTGCACGCTGGACCCGGCGGACCCGGCACGCTTTACCTGCGGCGGGGTGGAATATATTACGCTGCGGGAGGCTGTGCCGCGTGATGCAGTGGGGCGCAAGCTGGGCGATATCCAGACACTGGCGGCGGTGGACGGGGAAGGGCGCGTCGTGGATACCTGCGGTGTGACGCTTTCCTTCTCTGCTTTGGCCCGGCTGGAGGAAAGGCTGCCGGAGGGCGGGCGCACCGTGCAGGTGCTGAACGTATGGGCGCTGCCCGGCACGACGGACGGCGCTGTGGCCGTGATGGTGGACGGCACATTCCGCCGCGCAGTACCCGCGGATGTACTGCCGCCGGAAGCGGAGGTCCTCAGCTTTGCACGGCAGGCCGGGGGATACGGGGAGGCCTTTGCGGTGATGCCGGAGGACTGCCGCAGGCTCACTTGCGGAGAGACAGTCTACCTTGTCACAGATACACCCGTTGCGCCGGAGGCGCAGGGCGCATATCTGGGCGTGCTTGCCCGCTCCTGCGTGTTCGATGCGGATACCGGGCGGGAACTGACGCGCGCGGAGCTGGAGCATATCGAACCGGTGCCGGGGCCGCTTTCCGCCCAGCGGCGGGAGAGCCGCGTGTACGGCGCGGTGTACGCGCTGGAGGGAACGGACAGCGGATCGGCTGTGGCGGTAGAGGTGGACGGCGCATTGCTGCGGGCCGAAGCGGAGCGGCGCGCGCCGGGCGCGTCCTGACGCTGCCATCCGGGCGGCCCTTTGCCGCATCCCTGCCGGAGGGCTGGCGCAAAAAAAGGCGCTCTCAACAGCCGGAATGGCTGCGGAGCGCCTTTTTTGTTTTTCCGCGGGCCTATTTCCGTACAGGCGCAGGCCCGGTGCTCTCCCGGACGATCAGCTGCGGACGCAGCAGCACCTTGCTTACGGCAACACCGTTCATCAGACTGTCCAGCAGGCTGAACGCACTTTTGCCCAGCGCCAGCCTGTCCTGCCGGATGGTGGTAAGGGGCGGTTCGCAGCCGGCGGCCAGCGGAAGGTCGTCGTAGCCCATCACGCTCACGTCCCCGGGCACGCGCAGGCCCAGACGCCGCAGCTCGGCCAGCACCCCTCGGGCGATGCCGTCGCTGGCGCACAGGATGGCTGTCGCGCCCTGCGCAAGAAAATGCGGCACGTATTCGCGCGCACAGTTTTGTTCATAATACCCATAGGCCATCATCCGTTCGTCGGCGGAAAGCCCGCACAGCCAGGTGGCGTGCAGGAAAGCCAGCCGCCTTTCCTCAGACACCATTGAATCCCGCGTGCCGTTCAAAAAGGCGATTTTCCGATGTCCCAATCCGGCCAGATGCCGCATGCCGAGCTCCACGCCCTCCCAACTGTCGGTGCCCACATATCCGACGCTGGCGTTGGGAACGCAGTTGTCCAGCAGCACTGTGGGCGTGCCAGTGCCGGCCAGCGCACGCATGTATGCATCCTGCGGCGTCAGGCCGAGAATGAAGGCGCCGCCGTATCCGCCCTCCAGCAGCAGGCTGCCGTATTTGGTGCGCGCCTGCGCCTCGGGCGTGGTGGGCAGCACATCCACGGCCCATCCCCGTGCCGCGGCCGCCAGCCGGAACCCGGCCACGATCTCGTACCCGAACTGGCCGATGTTGGCGTATTCCATATTTTCCACCAGCACACACACCTTGGGCTGTGCCTGCCTGCGGGCACGCTTGGCCGCATAGCCCATTTCCACCGCCGTGTCCAGCACAAGCTGGCGGGTCTCTGCGCTCACGTCCGGCGCGCCGTTCAATCCTTTTGAAACCGTGCTCACCGCGATTCCCAGCCGTTGGGCAATGTCTCGGATCGTCACCAAGCGCCGCGCCTCCCTTCGTTGTCCGATATCCTGTTTAGTATAACCCGCACCGCCGCTCTTTGCAATGGGAGAGAAAGAATATTTTATTGAAATATCACAAAATACGTCTTGACGAAATCCGTATCCAATGCTAACATGGTGGTGTTCTACGAAAATTTGCGAAAATAAATTGCTTTTATCCCGCGGCGGCGGTTCAGGAAAGGAGTTTTTCCATGAAAAGAGATATTCAGATACTGACGGGGCAGGTGCTTGCGGCCGACTGCCGGAAAACCATTGCCCAGGCTACGCCCCGTGAGCTGTACAACGCGGTGTCCAAAGCAGCGCTGGACCTCGCTGCGGACGCATGGAAGCGCGCGCCGGGCAAGCGCGTGGCGTACCTTTCGGCGGAGTTTCTTGTGGGACGCCTCGTTTACGCCAATCTGCTGAACATGGGCCGCCTGGGCGAGGTGCAGCAGATGCTGCTGGACGCGGGTGTGGATGCGAACGTGTTTGAAGAGATCGAGGACGCGGCGCTGGGCAACGGCGGCCTGGGCCGCCTGGCCGCGTGCTTTTTGGATTCCGCCGCCACGCAGGGCGTGCCGCTGGACGGCTACGGCATCCGGTACCAGTACGGCCTGTTCAGGCAGTATTTTGAGGATGGCTTCCAGAAAGAGACCGCCGACGACTGGCAGCGCTTTGGAGATCCATGGAGCGTTCGCCGGGAGGAGGATGCCGTCACCGTGCAGTTCGGCGGGCAGGCCGTGCGCGCCGTGCCTTACGACACGCCTGTCATCGGCTACGGAATGAAAACCGTCAATACACTGCGTCTGTGGCAGGCCGAGCCGTTCCAGGCATTCGATTTCAATTTGTTCAACGCCCAGAAATATGCCGCCGCCGTGCGCGAGCGGGACGCCGCCGAAGATATCAGCCGTGTGCTGTACCCCAACGACGACACCGACGCAGGCAAGCGCCTGCGCCTCAAGCAGCAGTATTTCTTCTCCAGCGCGTCGCTGCAGGACATGGTGCGTGCTTACCGCGCGGCCCATGGCGGGGATTTCACCCATTTTGCCGACGCATACGCGGTACAGCTCAACGATACCCACCCCACAGTGGCCATTCCCGAGCTGCTGCGCCTGTTGGTGGAAGAGGCGGGCATGCGTTTTGCCGACGCAGTACAGGTGGCCCACGATACCTTTGCCTACACCAACCACACCATTATGCCCGAGGCGCTGGAAAAATGGGATCAGAAGCTGTTCCGCGGCGTGCTGCCCCGGGTGTATCCGTATGTGAAAAAACTAGACGCGCTGCTGCGCCGCACGCTGGAGCAGAGGGGCGTGCCCATGGGCGAGGTGTCCCGCTATGCCATCCTGGAGGACGGCATGGTGCATATGGCGCGTATGGCCATCTTTGCCACCCACTCCACCAACGGTGTGGCGCGCCTGCACACTGAGATATTGAAGGACACCGCTCTGCACGAATGGTACGAGCTGTATCCCGAGCGGTTCAACAACAAGACCAACGGCGTTACCCAACGGCGCTGGCTGGCGCTGGCAAACCCGGAACTGGCGGCGCTGCTGCACGACGCTGTGGGCGACGGCTGGCTGACAGACCTCTCCCAGCTCAAGCGGCTGGAACCCTGCGCGGACGACCCTGCGTTTCTGGCGCGTTTCATGGACGTCAAGCGGGAGAAAAAACGGCAGCTCGCGGCGTATGTGGAAAAGCACGAGGGCGTGCGGCTTCACGCAGACTTCCTGCTGGATGTGCAGGTAAAGCGCCTGCATGAGTATAAGCGCCAGCTTCTGAACGCTTTTTCCATTCTGGACACATACTACGGCCTGAAGGAGGGGCGCATCTCCCGCGCGGATTTCGCGCCCACCGTCTACCTGTTCGGAGCAAAAGCCGCGCCGGGCTATGTGCGGGCCAAGGGCATCATCAAGTATATCAACGAGCTGGCGGAACTGGTGAACGGCGATGCGGACGTGAACGGCCTGATGCAGGTGGTGTTTGTCCAGAACTACAACGTCAGCTATGCGGAAAAGATCATCCCGGCGGCGGATGTGTCCGAACAGATCTCCACGGCCGGCACGGAGGCGTCCGGCACCAGCAACATGAAGTTCATGCTGAACGGCGCGGTGACGCTGGGCACACTGGATGGCGCAAACATCGAGATTGCAGAGCAGGCCGGCGCGGAGAACGAATATATCTTCGGCGCCCGCGCCGATGAGATCGCGCGTCTGCAGGAGGACGGCTACGACCCGAACGCCGTCCTCGCGGCGGAGCCGCGCGCAAAGCGCGTGGTGGAAAGCCTGGTGGACGGCACATTTTCCGACGGCGGCACAGGTATGTTCCGCGAACTGTATGCCTCCCTCACCGAAGGCGCAAGCTGGCACAAGCCCGACCACTACTTCCTGATGCGGGATTTTATCGAGTACTGCGACGCGCGCCTGGCTGTCAACCGGGACTATCGCGACGCGCGGGCTTTCGCGGCAAAGTGTGTGCGCAATGTGGCAAACGCGGGCGTGTTTTCGTCCGACCGTACGATTCTGGAATATGCGCGGGACATCTGGCACGTGTAAACGCATGGGATAAAGCAAAACGGCATGGAGCAAAAGTTCCATGCCGTTTTTTTATGCCTTCAGCATCCGCCAGAGCGTGGTGCGGCTGATGCCAAGGCTCTGCGCCGCACGGCTTTGGTTGTCGCCGCTTTTTTCCAGTACCATTCGGACGATCTCCCGCTCGATGAGGGCCAGCGGCTGGGAGAGGTCGAGAGAGGCGGCGGGGGAGGCCGCCGTATCCGCGTCGGCGGGCGCAAGGGAAAGCTCCGCCTGCAGGGCGGCCTGAACGTCCGACAGCCGGATTTGTGCATCCGTGCACAGTTCCGTCAGCCGTTCCATCACGCGGTGGAACTGCAGATAGTTCTGCGTCCACGGATACTGGCGCAGCAGCGTAAGCGCATCCGCGTCGATGCCGCGCCACTGCCTGCCGGTGTCTATCGTATGGCGGTCCAGATACAGGCTGAACGCGGTTTCCACCTGCGCGGGTTGGGCGTGCAGGGAGGAAAGGCAGAGGGGAAAGCAAGACAGGCGGTTGATGAATTCCATTGCCGCTCCGCTGATGCGCCCGTCACCGGCTTCCACACGCGAAAAAATCAGCTGGTTGTGCTTCGCGGTCTGTCCCTCCAGCAGAAAGGCCAGAAGCTGGCGCCACTGCGTATCGTCCAACGCGTTCAGGTTTTGGAAATACAGCGTGTTTTCCGTATCGCAAAGCGGAGAACTGTGGTGTCCCAGCAGATAATTCCAGGTTTTACGGCTCAGCAGGTTACAGTCGATCTGAATAAAAGGGTGGCTGCGACGCGCGCTGCGCAGGTAGATCGTGCGCGCCAGATATTCCTTCCCTGTTCCGGCGGCGCCGAACAGAAACACCGGTGCGCGTCCTGCCGCCGCCTGCAGGATGCTTTGATGATATTGGGCGGTGAGGCCGGTGATGTTATAGATACCGGCGGAGCACGCCTCCTCCAATTGGCTGCAGTTATAGTAGCTGATGCCGTATTTGTCCCCGGCGACAGGGGGTGTGGAAGCGAGAAAATAAAAGGCGGTATAGGCCTCTCCGTCGGAGGGAAGCTGCATCGCTTCAATGTTGTACAGCAGCCCGCGGAACTGCTGCATGACCTTGATGCGTCCCGCGGCGGCCACGCTCTCGATTTTTTCGCGCAGCATGTCCAGCAGCTCTGCGGAGGCGTCCTCCAGCGTGGAAAAAACCAGCTTGCCCGCACGGGTGAATACTACGGTCTGGCTGGTGCGTTTGTGCAGGAGCTGGCGCAGGAACTGGTTTTCGCTGCGCAGCTGGCGGTTGGCGCTGCAGAAAAAAACAGCCTGGTCGAACGCGGCGCGGATGCTTTCGGCGCTGGAGGTGATAAGGAAAGCGTTGACGTCCATCTCCTTGGCGGCGGTGTAGGTGACCATATCGCACAGGACCGAGGCATATTCCTCCCGCCGCAGGTATTGCAGCGTGGTAACGGCCTGGCTGGAGGATTGTATGGTAAATACGTCCAGCTGGTATGGCAGCAGCGTCCGCAGGATGCCCATATCCTGTGTGATGTTGGAATATCCCACAATGGCCACCCGCCCCTCGTGAATGTTGGCGCGCTGAAGCGTGCACAGGACATCGTACACGGTGGTGCCGATCTCGATGACCGGCAGCGAAACGGATTGTTTCAGCAGTCTGGCCGTGCCGCCCCGGGAGATGATCACATCAAAATTTGCGTGGAAGCCTTTCTGCGCGAGCTCCAGCCCTTTGGCCAGATCGCCCACGCTGATGGTCAGCTCCAGGCCGTCGTATTCTTTCGCGGTCTCTGTTAAAAGCGGCACCATCCCGGGATAGGGAGAGATCGCCAGTACTTTGATGGATGGCATTTTCTTTCATCTCTCTTTTGTTTAAAAATGAAACATATTTTTGCTTTATTATAGCGAATTCACAAAGAAAACACAACAAATTTTCTTAAGTGTTTCATAATGAAACGATTTGCGAAGGGATTCTGCATACCAGCATAAAAAATACGCCTGTATAATGAAAATGACGAAAGGTCCGCCGGACAGGGATAAGAGGAGAGCCTATGATACATTTATTTGTAATTGCGGATGATTTTACAGGCGCGCTGGATACAGGCGTACAGTTTGCCTCCTATGGAGCGGCCACGAAGGTCGTTGTGGGGACAGGCCTGCAGGCACTGGAGGCAGACGCGCAAACACAGGTGCTCGTGGTGGATGCCGAGACACGCCACCTTCCGGCGGCGCAGGCATATGATACGGTCTACCGCCTGGTGCGCTGGGCAAAGGAAAAAAAGATCGGATGCATCTATAAAAAGACAGATTCCGCGCTGCGCGGGAATATCGGGGCAGAGCTTTCCGCCGCGCTGGCAGCGGATGGAGGCGACAGGCTCCATTTCGTGCCCGCCTTCCCGAATCTGGACCGCGTCACCCGCGGCGGCGTACACTACATCGGCGGCGTGCCCGTTGCCCAAAGTGTGTTTGGAAAGGACCCCTTTGAGCCGGTGACGCATTCCCGTGTGGAGGATATTCTGCATGAACAGACGGATACACTGTGCGCCTATATCCTCGGCGGCGGTTCCGCAGAGGGCAAAGCAGGCGTGCTGGTCTATGAAGCTCAGACGAACCGGGATATGGCGCAGATCGCCGACCGGCTGGCGGCCCGGAGCGAGACCGGACTGCTGGCCGGCTGCGCGGGCTTTGCATCCGTGCTGCCGCGGCTGTTGCAGCTGTCCTGCCGGGATACCGCGCCGCTGCCGCTCTGCGGCCGTCTGCTCGCGGTCTGCGGCAGCATCAACCCGGTCTCGCTGGAGCAGTGCGCGCAGGCCGAGGCGCAGGGAGCGCCCCGCTTCAGCCTCACGCCGGAGCAGAAGCTCTCGCGGGACTGGGCGGCCGGCGCACAGGCGGGCGAAATGCTGGGAGCTGTGTTACGGGCCTGTTCGCAGGAGCCGGTGGTGGTGCTGGACACAGGCGGCGCGGTGGAGAACGCGGGCGCGGACAAAACCGCAGACCGCATCCAGATCGCCAATACGCTGGGCGCGCTGCTCAAGCGTCTGCTGGACGACGGGCTGGAGAGCACGGTGCTGATCATGGGCGGTGATTGTCTTTTGGGCCTGATGCGCCAGCTGGATGTAACGGAGATCATGCCTCTGTGCGAAGTCGCGCCGGGCGTGGTGCTGTCGCAGTTCACCTATGGCGGACGGCAATGGAACCTTGTTTCCAAATCCGGTGGGTTTGGAGCAAAGACACTGTTTTATGACCTGCAAAACATTCTGGAACGATGGAAAAAGGAACTGCCCGCGGTGTGACGGGGCATGCAGCCTTTCGGACAGGAAAAAAGGAGAAGATAAAATGCGTATCGCCTGGGAAGGACGGGAGCTGTACTGCCATATCTCAACAAAAGCAGGCTTTGACCCGGTAAAAACACTTTATGTCTGCGCTCCGGGCGCGGATGCGGCAAGCTATGAAGCCGCCGCACGTTTTGCGCAGGCATCCGGCTGGCGGGAAATCGCAGAGCAGGACGGGGCGGTACTGGTGCTCCCCATCGTGCCGCACGGCTGGCGGGCGGAGGACGCGGGGCTGCTGATGAAGATCTACCGCGGCACGCGCGGCAGCTTTCCGACCCAAAGCGGGAAAAGCCTGTATGGGCGCGGCGGCTATTTGTGGTGTTGGGAAACACTGATCTATGCGGTGGGATATGAGGACGGCGCCTCTTTCCTGGGCGACGCCTCGGCTGCCTGTCCAAGCTTTTTTGCTGCGGCGGCGCTCGTGGGCGGCGTGCCGCAGGATTATACGCCCGGGGAGCGTCCTTCCAGTCACTGGCTCGTGGAAAATGTGAGCGCGGATTATAAAACCCTGAACCGGGAGCTGCCCGTCTGCCTCTGGCTGATGGTGCGTGAACGGCAGGAGGCGGACGCGGCTGTCCGCTATTTCAACTGGAGCAACGGCGCGCAGGGGCCGGGCTGTGAAGAAATGTTTGATGATATTTCCGCGACGGTCTACCGGGCGCCGGATGGCGGAGCGGCGCAGGTACGGATTTCGACCGGAACCTTCGGCCCGGAGCCTGCGCTGGCGCGCACGGTTTTTTCACAGCTTTTTGAACGCGTCATCCGCTGGAAAAACGGCCCGGATGGAAAGCTGACGCCTTTCATGAGCCGTGCGGACTTTTATGCGTCCCCGCGCTTTGCGCTGGATTCTGTTGTGTACGGGGGCCGCAGCTACGGCTTTTTCGTTCATGTGCCGGAAGGGCTGACGGCGGAGCAGGCCAGGGGCCTGCCGCTGGTGTTCAGCGTACATGGCCGGGGCGAACCGGCCTGGATGTTCGCGGAGAAAAACGGCTGGGACAGGCTGGCGGACGAGACCGGCGCGTTTCTGCTGGCCGTGCCGGACTCTCCGGAAAACATCTGGTTTCTGGAACGCGACGGCGGTGTATTCGCCCGGATGATCGACAGGCTCCACAGCCGTTACGGCATCGACCGGGAGCGCGTTTATCTGACGGGCTTTTCCAACGGAGGCATGATGACACGGGAGGCGGGCACGCGGTATCCGCAGCTTTTCGCGGCTTTATCACCCTGGAATGCACCGCCTGCCGAGACCTGGCCCGGCTTTGCGGAAGGCGGGTGGCAGATGCCGTGCTTCATCTATCTGGGTGACAACGACCCCGTCGCGCGGGGCACGGAAGAACCGCTGCTGGAGCAGATGCTCCGGGCAAACTGTTGTGCGGCTGTGCGGACGGCCGGGGGCTTTGTGCCGGATGCGATATACAACGGCGAAAACCATTACACTGCCGCGCGTGGGTATACCGAGGGCGAACGCTTTGGCACAGCGGTCTACCGGGACGCGCAGGGCGTACCGCGCGTATGTGTGACAGTGATGAAAAATATGCCCCACGGAGCGATCCACGATGAGAGCCGGGCGGCATGGGAATTTATGAGACGGTATCGGAGGCCGGGAAACGGAAAGGCTGTGGAAACGGTGCCGCATACAGAGAGCACAGAAACAGAATGCGCAAAACAAAAGGAGGAGCGACTGAAGTGAACGATACGATGAACGAGATCACAGCATTTTCTCCCTTCGGAGGACGTCTGGTGCTGGAGGAGGTCAAAGGTGCGCAGGAACGTGCGAATGTGCCGGAGAACAGCATCGAGACGAAGGCGGGCGATGACCGCAGCATGTACGTCTATGTGCCGGCTTCCGGCTGCCCGGACGCGAAACAGACGCAGGTCGTCATGTTTCTGCGGGATGGCGCGGACGAAGCCTCCGCCCAGGCGGCCATGCAGGAATATGGTTTGGATGCGCTGGCGGAAAAGGAGCATTTTGTGCTGGCCTTCCCCAATCCGCGGCAAAGCGGCTGGAGCGAAAGGGACGCGGAAGACATGGACTATCTCTCCCGCTGCTTTATGGCCCTGCCGCAGGGCAAGGGAAAGGTCGGCGGGTTCATCGGAATGATCTTCTATATCGGCGGTTCTCCGTCAGCCGGCGCACTGCTGCTTGCGATGAGCGCGCGAAGGCCCCTGAATGTGGCGGGCGTGCTGCTCTCGGAGCTCCCTGCGGATTACAGTATCCCGCAGGACGGCGTGAACGCGCCGCAGGTGGCTTATCTCTGCGGCGGAGCCGCCCGCGCCGCAGATTATTTTGGAAAGGTGAACGGAGTGACGGGAGCGGACGCCCGGCCGCTGGAGCACGCGGTGCTTTACACCAGCTCCGTAAACCCAAATGTGCGGCACATCGTGTCCGAGCTGCCGTTCAGCGCGCAGGAAGCGGTCCGTGCATGGGACATGCTGTTCTGCAAAGCGAGGCGCTGGTCCAACGACACCTATGGGACATATCAAAAGCGCACGGATTTTACGGCCCGCGGCTTTGTGGCACACGTCAACGACCCGGGCCTCGGCGTGAACGAAGGCTTTGCCCATACCTGGTACGAATATGTACCGCCCCGTCTGCGCGGCAGCAAAGAAAAAGCGCCGCTGGTGTTTTATTTTCACGGCATCGGCTGCGTGCCGCTGTACGGCGCGGAGCAGAGCGGCTGGCACGATATCGCCGACAGGGAAAACTTTATCGTCGTATATCCCAAGCCCGCCCGCAACAAGGCGTGGAACATCTGGGATGAGCCGGGCATGCCCAGCGACCAGGCCTTTGTGCTGGCGCTGCTGGAGCATATGAAGCGGACCTATGCCATTGATGAAAGCCGCGTGTACATCTCCGGTTTTTCCATGGGCGGCATGATGACCAACGCTCTGGCATGTGCATATCCCGAGCTGTTTGCGGCGGCAGCCCCTTGCAACGGATTCAATTCCGGCTATCTGGTCCCGGCGTCGGAAATGTGGACGATGCTGCGGAAAATGCCCACCGGCCGCGGTTTGCCGGACGGCCCTTCCGAACCGGTCACCCGTACACGTGTACGGGCGGATGCGAAAAAGGCTGCCTTTGCCTACCGTATGCCCCTCATCCAGAGTTCGGGCCTGCTGGACGGCACATGGCCCGCCGCGCAGGACGATCCCTTCAAGCGGTTGGCTTCTTTTGATTACTGGAAAACGTACAACAATATTCCCCTCACGCCTTACGAGCCTGCCGCCGCGTGTGAATCCGGCCTGACGGCCGACGAGACATTTTATGACTGTGCGGACGGGCGCTTCCTTCACCACCGTTGGTTCAGCCGCGATGAAGGAAAGCCCGCGCTGTTTGAAGTTGTGCTCGCAAAGCGTATGCCCCACGCGCTGGACCTGCGCCAGCTGGAGCTTGCCTGGCAGTTTATGAAAAGGTTCTCACGCGGGAAGGACGGTTCTCTGCACATCGACCCGTAACGCGCCCGCTGCGAAACGGCCGGACGCTTTGAGATCACAGCAGATGGGAGGAATGGAAAAGAAAAGACGGGAGTGGAAAATGGTATCTGCATATTGGAAAACACGGCAAAAGCGAATAGAATGAAGGAGTGAATCACAAATGACAATTCAAATGATCATTACATTGGCAATCGTGATCGGCATGATCGTCATGATCATGTCGGACAAATTTGCCTTCGGCGCACCGCCGCTGATCGCCTGCGTTCTTCTGGTACTGACGGGCTGCGCCACCATGTCCGAGGCCTTTGCGGGCTTTGTGGACAAAAATGTCATCATGATCGCCGGCTTTATGGTGGTCATGGCGGCGTTGGAAAAAACCAGCCTCATCGACAAGGTCAAGGCAACGATGTTCAATATGGCCAGCAAGGGCGGATATCGCAACTACATCCTGTTGCTGATCGTTGTCATGCTGGGTGCCAGCGTGATGAGCGGTACAGGCTATTATGTATTGGTGCTGAGCTTGGTATCCACTATCCCCTACAATAAAAATCTGCCTATTTCAAAAATCTTTATGCCCTTGGGCTATGCCACTTACAACCCCATCGTACCTGTGAATATGGCGTTTTACGTGGGCTTGGTGGCCTCTCTGCTGGAGAGTTCCGGCGTCACAGGCACCGCAGTGCCGCTGCTGGTATATTCCGGCATCAAGCTTGTCAGTTCTATCGCGTTTTTGGTGTGGGCGGTTATCGGTTACCGCTTCCTGCCGGACCACCCCATTGCCGAAGCGGGCGCGCAGGCTTCCGAACAAAAGTCAGAGGGCGAAAAGCTGTCCAGGTGGAAAGAAATCGTTGTGTATATTGCTTTCGTGGTCAACTTCGTAGCCATGATCTTCCTGGATAAGCTGGGGGAGCCGGGCTATGCCATCCCCGGCGTCATTGCCGCCGTACTGTTCGTTTTGGGCATCCTCAATTTCAAGGAAGTGCGCAACAATATTGCCTCTCCGCTGATTCTTATGATGGCCGGCGTCATCGGCGTGGCCGGCGCCCTGGCGAACTCCGGCTTCACCGCCATGGTGGGTGACGCGGTGGCCGGCGCTTTGGGTACCAGTGTCAGCCCATTTGTCATCGTATTGGTGTTCACACTGCTCACCAGCCTGAGCGCTACGTTCACGGGCGCCAGCTTCGGTTCCCTGTTCGTATTTGCGCCCATCGCCATCTCCGCTTGCGTCAGCATGGGGTTGGATCCTACGGCTGTGGCTGTGGCTTGTGTCACCGCCGCTTGGATCAACTGGATCATGCCCATCGACGGTATGCCTGCTATGATTCTTGGCATGGGCAAATACAAGCTGGTTGATTTCTGGAAGTTCACTCTGCCGTTGTACGTCATCCAGATTCTGGTGCTGTGCGGGGCCTGCGTGATTGTATTCCCCATGTAGTAATAACCTGCGGTCGGCGGCGGAACATGCCGCCGGCCCTTTTCGGAGAGAGATGATACGCCATGAATACACTGAGTAATTTGAAGATGCCGCGCGCCGTCTGCTGCGGCGAGGGCGCGCTGAAAAAGATGCCGGAGATCCTTCAGGCGGCGTCTGTGAAAAAAGCGGCTGTCTTTACAGACAAGGGGATCCGCAGCGCCGGCCTGCTGGACCCCGTGCTGGAGCAGCTTCAAAAGTCGCAGGCGGCATTCTGTGTGCTGGATGACCTGCCGCCGGAGCCGAGCTACGGCCAGGTCCAGAAGCTGGTGGATGCCTGCCGGGCCGAGGGCGCGGATATGATTCTGGCCGTGGGCGGCGGCAGCGTGATGGATACCGCCAAGCTGGCCGGTGTGCTTTTGGACGGCAGCTCGACCGTGCACGACCTGCTGGAAGCGCCCGGCCGCGCAAAAAAATGCTGTCCCACGCTGATGATCCCCACAACGGCGGGCACGGGCAGCGAAGCCACGCCCAATGCTATCGTAGCCGTGCCGGAGCAGGAGCTGAAGGTGGGCATCGTCAGCGACGCGATGATCGCAGACAATGTTCTGCTGGACCCGCTGATGATCAAAAATCTGCCCCGGAAAATTGCGGCGGCCACAGGTGTGGACGCTTTGGCGCACGCCATCGAATGTTACACAAGCAATAAGGCGAATCCCATCAGCGATACTTTTGCGCTGGAAGCGCTGGATATGATTTTGAACAACATCCTGCCTGCGTGCGACAGTGCGGACGCGGTATCGCAAAAATCAGCCATGCAGCTCGCAAGCTTTTACGCGGGCGTGGCTATCACTGCCAGCGGCACAACGGCCGTCCATGCGCTCAGCTACCCTCTGGGCGGAAAATATCATATCGCCCACGGCGTATCCAACGCCATTCTGCTTGCGCCTGTGATGCGCTTCAACGCGCCTGCCTGTCCGGAACGCTTCGCCGCCGCGTATGACCGTTGCGTACATGGAGAAAAAACCTGCGTGACGCAGGAGGAAAAAACGGAGTTTATGCTGCGTTGGCTGGAGAAGATCGTCCGGCATCTGGAGATACCCACAAGCCTTTCGGCATTCGGTGTGTCTGCGTCGGATCTGGAGACACTGGTGGCGGCCGGCATGCAGGTGACACGGCTTCTGAACAACAATCTGCGCCCGGTGACGGCGGACGACGCCCGCGCGCTGTACCGCCGGATCCTCTGACATCGGAAAGGACGGAAAAACATGAATAGAATCGAGATCAAGGGCATCATCCCGCCCATCATTACGCCGATGCACGCGGATGAAAGTATCAATACCGCCGAGCTGCGCCGCCAGGTGGACCGCCAGATCGAAAACGGCGTGCATGCGCTGTTCTGCTTTGGCACCAACGGCGAGGGATATATTCTGGACGGCAGGGAAAAACAGCTCGTGCTGGAGACGGTCATTGAGCAGGCGAACGGCCGCGTGCCGGTGTACGCGGGCACAGGCTGCGTTTCCACACGGGAGACCATTGCACAGTCCCGCATGGCCAGAGACGCGGGAGCGGATGTGCTGAGTATTATTACGCCCAGCTTTGCGGCGGCCAGCCAACAGGAGCTGTACGACCACTACCGTGCCGTGGCTGAAGCCGTGGATATTCCCATCGTGCTGTACAATATCCCGGCACGTACAGGAAATGCTCTTGCGCCCGAGACGGTAGCACGCCTTTCCCGGATCGAAAACATCGTCGGTGCAAAGGATTCCTCGGGAAACTGGGATAATATGAAAGCTTATCTGGATGGCACGCGGGGCAGCGGCTTTGCAGTGCTTTCCGGCAACGACGGCCTGATCTTGGACTGCCTGAAGAACGGTGGCCGGGGCGGCGTGGCGGGCTGTGCCAATGTTTACCCCCGCACCATGGCGTCTATTTATGATTGTTTTGCCGCGGGCGATTTGGAAAAAGCGCAGGAATATCAGGCGAGCATCGCGTCCTTCCGCGCATGCTTCAAATACGGCAACCCGAATACGGTCGTCAAAACAGCCGTGGCGCTGCTGGGCTACGACGTGGGAAAATGCCGCGCACCGTTCAACCAGCTCCCGGAAGAAGGCGTTGCCGCGCTGCGGCAGGTGCTTCGTGAGAATGCGGAAAAGGGGATGCACTGACCCATGAACAACACGGAAATAAGGCGGTCGGTCATCGGCATCACGATGGGCGACCCCGCGGGCAACGGGCCGGAGCTGTGTGTGCAGGCCCTGCTCCACAAAGCGATCTATGAGGAATGCCGGCCGCTTATCGTGGGGGATGCAAACGTTATCGAAAAAGCGGCTGTGCTGCTGGGCCATCCGGAGCTGACCGTGCACCGCGTGGACAGCGTGGAGCAGGCGGCTTTCACCTGGGGGATCATCGACGTTTACCATCTGGACCTTGTGGACCTGGCGCGGTTTGAATACGGAAAAGTGTCCGCGATGTGCGGGCGCGCGGCGTTTGAGTGCGTGCGGAAAGTCATTGAACTGGCACTGGACGACGAGGTGGATGCCACCTGCACCAACGCTCTGAACAAAGAGGCCATGAACTTGGCTCTCGCGCCCGAGGGCATGCACTTTGACGGCCATACGGAAATCTATGCCCACTATACTCACACCGAGAAATATACGATGCTGCTGGCGCACCACGATCTGCGTGTGGTACATGTTTCCACGCATTGCTCGCTGCGGGAAGCGTGCGACCGTGTGGAAAAGCAGCGTGTACTGGATGTCATTCATATCGCGGACAGCGCATGCAGAAGCTTCGGAATCCCGCGCCCGCGAATCGCCGTGGCAGGGCTCAACCCTCATGCGGGAGAAAACGGCCTGTTCGGCAGGGAGGAGCTGGACGAGATTATCCCGGCGATCCGTGCCGCGCAGGACGAGGGACTGTGTGTGGACGGCCCTGTGCCGCCGGACAGTTTATTTCCCAAGGCGCTGGGCGGCTGGTATGACATCGTTGTGGCCATGTACCACGACCAGGGGCACATTCCGCTCAAAACCGTCGGCTTTGTATATGACAGGGAAAAACAGGCGTGGAAGGCTGTCGAAGGAGTAAACATTACACTGGGGCTGCCCATCATACGTACCTCGGTGGACCACGGAACGGGTTTCGACCAGGCAGGCAAAGGCACTTCGAATGAATTGAGCCTGCTCAACGCCATTCAATATGCCGTCACGATGGCCCGCAACCGCAACATCAAAGAGTGAGGGGAAGAAAACCATGAAATATCCATGTTTGCCCGGCCTGACACCGGACGGCACCGTTTATCAGAATTCTGCAATGGGGACGGTGGAGGCCATGCTGCCCCCCGGGCCTTGGGCTACGGCGCATGCGCCCGCCTTGCTGGAAACTCCGGACGGCAGTTTGCTGTGCGCCTGGTTTGCTGGCAGCTTTGAAGGCAGCGGCGATGTGAGCATCGTTTGCGCCCGCCTGCCCAAAGGAGCCGCACGATGGGAAGCTCCAGTACAGGTGTCCCATGATGAAAAACGCAGTGAGCAGAATCCCTCGCTGTTTCTCGCGCCGGACGGCGCTGTATGGGCGGTTTATACCGCCCAGCTGGACCGTGTGCCCGGCAAGGATAATATGCAGTTCACGTCTGTCATCCGCCGGCAGAAAAGTACGGACGGCGGCCGCATTTGGGGCGAACCGGATGTGCTGTTTGCCCGGGAGGGAAGCTTCTGCCGCCAGCCCATCCAGGTGCTTGCAAGTGGACGCTGGATATTCGCAAACTGGCTGTGCAGCGACAGCGCATCCGGTCTGGCCGGAGACCCGACGGCGTTTCAGATCTCCGACGATCAGGGCTGTACTTGGCGCACTGTAGAGATGCCGGGCAGCAACGGCCGTGTACATGCCAATGTGGTGGAGCTTGCGCCGGGACGTCTCGCGGCGTTCATGCGGAGCCGTGCGGCAGATTTCATTTATCGCAGTGAATCGCTGGACGACGGCAATACGTGGAGCGAACCGGTGCCCACGGTCCTGCCCAATAACAACTCCAGCATCAGCGCCGTCAAGCTGCAAAGTGGACGCATTGCCGTTGCCTATAACCCCACCCATACGCCTGCGCCGCAGCCAGGTGTGGCAGCCTGGCCCGGCCTTCGCTGCCCGGTTGCGGTGGCCCTCAGCGAGGACGGCGGCCTTACATGGCCGATGATTCGCCATATGGAGCTGGGAGAGGGTTTTGTAGGGTCAGAAAACAGTACCAACAACCGCCAGTATGAGTACCCGTATCTGATGCAGGCTTCGGACGGCAGGCTGCATCTGGCGTTCGCGTATCAGAATCGCCGCGGTGTAAAATGGATGACGTTTTCGGAGCAGGATGTTATGGGTGAAAAGCGTGAAACTGTAGGCGTGTACAACCCGACAGCCGCCAGGGTATAGTGCGTTTTACAGGCGGAAAGCCCGAAAGCGCGCTGCCGCGGAGCGAAGCGGTTTCACGGCAGTGCGTGCCATTTCAGCAACACGCAAAAATACGGTAAATTTTTTTCAAAAGCATGTTGACAAGAAGAATGTTTCATGATAAAATCTAACATGCTGATTCGGAAACGAACAGCAGAAAAAGCGTGATCACGGGGTGACTCGTGTTCACATATATGCGGATGTGGCGGAACTGGCAGACGCGCTAGATTCAGGTTCTAGTGAAGGCAACTTCATGTGGGTTCAAGTCCCTTCATCCGCACCAGGTCGGTCTCGTTGTAAAGACGGGGCCGATTTTTTGTATATCGTTTTGGTAATAAGATGGTGGAGGAGAGGAGACGCAGATGACAGAAAACCTGCACTCCGGTCAATATTTTTTGATGAATGACGGATGTGGCCCGGTCGGATTTGAAAAATCTGCAGGGCTTCAGTTTTCACTCACGCCCAGATATTGAAATCCCGGCGAGATGGCTGAGGCTTTTGAGTGGAATAGTCAGTCGTCAGATGGAGCGGGCTTTGTTTGAATGAAAAGGATCTGAAGTGCTCCTTTGCTTTTGTGCGCAGCAGTATTGGGGGCACGGTTTGCTGTAAAGACAGGGGAAAACGTTATGCCAGCTTTCGCAGGGAATGCCGCACATTCTGAAAACAGTGATTTGCAGCCTCGTTTTCCCGCAAGGGAAAGGTTGTACTTTGAACAAAAAGCAGATATCATTGTAGTGGCGGTATCGGGGACCACAATGCATGGAGGGCCCGTTTGGAAGCATTCAGTACAGTAAGTGCCGCCGGATGCCTCGGAGAGCAGAGGAGATATGACAATGAAAAAGAAAAAGCATGCCCGCTGGAGATGGTATGAGATTCTGCTGGTTGGGGCGCTGCTGGGCCTGGCGGTGTGCAGTACCGCGTGGCTTACGTCGTATTGGGGACAGATGCGGGCCGCGCAGCAGACGTTTGAAAAGCTGGCGCAGGCCGTTCGTGCCGCCGCGCCGCAGCCGGAGGAAGAACGGGGCGAGGTGTGGCAGAAAGGCGTAGAGACGCTGCAGGCCCAAAACAGAGACTGCCTGGCCTGGCTGTACAGTGCGGATACGGGGCTGGATTATCCCGTGATGTATACGCCGCAGCAGCCGGAATATTATCTGCGCAGAGATTTTGAAGAACAGTACTCTTTGGCGGGCACGCCGTTTTTGGATGTGCGCAGCAGCCCGGCGGACAGCAGGAACCTTATCATCCACGGACATAATATGAAAGACGGGAGTATGTTCGCACCGCTGCGTTTTTATCTGGAAAAAGAGTATGGCCTGGAGCACTCATCCTTTGAACTGTCCTTTGCGGACGGTGTGCGGCGATATGCATTGATGGCGGTGCTTCATATAGAACTGACGCCGGAGAATGTAGAGCAATATTACAAACAACCGCAGACACAGGAGGCATTCGAAGCTTTTGTTGAAATGCTGGAACAGGAATCGCTTTATTGCGGCGGCGCCGGTGCGCAGTGGGGCGAACAGCTTTTGACGTTAAGCACCTGCGACAACCAGAGGGACAATGGCCGTATTCTGGTGGTCGCCCGTGAGACAAAGTGATGTGAATTGCTGTAGAACGATGAAGTAAAAGGCGGCAGACTGCCAATTGAAAAATCGAATCTTGTTGTGTTCAGAAATTTTAGATGGAGAGAGAAAGCCAATTGAAATCCGCATCTGCGGAACAGACTGTTGAAAAAGGTAAAGAAGTAAAAGAAGCGTCCGGGGAAAAGATGGCGGTGGCAAAGCCTTGCATCTTTGCGCAGTAAAGTGCAGGCCACGCGGCGAATGCCGCCAAAAAGGGGTGGGGGACCGCACCCGCAGGCGCGTGTGGGAGCGGTGCCCCCCTTGCGGACAATCGCGCTGAAAGCGCGGCTCTTAGCGCGCAGACGCCCCCGCAGGGCCAGTGCCGAGGCATGTGCAGAGCGAAGCGGCCGCCGAAGGCCGCCGTGCGCGGCGAATGGAGCCAAAGGCCCTGTCCGCAGGCAGCTTTTTCGACAAGCTGCTCTGCATCTGCAGAAAACCGGACACAGAAGGATAAAGATAAAGCACGGCAGCCCCTCGGAGCAATGTTCCAAAGGGCTGCCGTGCTTTATCGGGTAAAAATAAATTTTGAATTCACTTTGAAGCGGGTGAAGTCGTTGCCTACACCAATATTGCTGTACGGAGCTTTTTTGCGGGTTTTATACGGGAAGCCTGTTGCAGCACTCTGTGTGCTGTCCATTCCGCAAAACGCATGAACGCCGTTTACAGCACCACGCCGTCCTTAAAAATAGAGATCTCTCGGTATCCTTTCTGCTCGGTGCGGGTCTGTTTCCCGGAGGCGACGTCCAGCACCAGCGCGTACAGCGCCGCGCCCGCTTCCCCGATGCTCTGCGAACCGTCTGCTATCGTGCCCGCGTTGAAGTCGATCCAGCCTTTTTTCTTTTCCGCAAGCGGCGTGTTGGTGGCGATTTTCAGCGTGGGGGCGGGCGCGCCGAAGGGCGTGCCGCGGCCTGTGGTGAACAGCACCAGCTGTGCGCCCGCCGCCGTGAGCGCCGTAGCCGAGACAAGGTCGTTGCCCGGACCGTTCAGCAGGTTCAGTCCCCGGGCGTGTACCTGTTCGCCATAACCGACCACGTCAACAATGGGCGCGCTGCCGCCTTTTTGCACACACCCGCAGGATTTGTCCTCCAGCGTGGTGATGCCGCCCTGCTTGTTGCCCGGGCTTGGGTTTTCGTACACGGTTTCTCCGTGGGCCAGAAAATATTCCTTAAATCCATTCAGCATGGACGCGGCTTTATCGAAGACGGCCCGGCTTTGGCAGCGGCCCAGCAGCATGCCCTCCGCGCCGAACATTTCCGGCACCTCGGTGAGGATGGTGCTGCCGCCCCGGGCGCACAGCATATCGCTGAACCGGCCCACCGCCGGGTTTGCGGTGATGCCGGAAAGGCCGTCGCTGCCGCCGCATTTCATGCCTACCACAAGCTCACAAACAGGCACGGCCTCGCGCCGGGCCTGTCCGGCGTGGGCCGCCAGTTCCGCCAGCAGCGCGCCGCCCGCCTCCATCTCGTCTTCCACATCCTGACAGGTGAGAAATTTCACCCGCGCGGGGTCATAGGGGCCGAGTTCTTCTGCAAATTGTTCATGGGTCAGATTTTCGCACCCCAGTGACAGTACCAGCACGCCGCCTGCATTGGGATGGCGCGCCAGCGCGGCCAGAAGGCGGCGCGTTTGGGCATGGTCGGCTCCGGTCTGGGAACAACCGAAGGGATGGGGAAATGCATACAGCCCGTCGATGGAACCGGAGACAAGGCTCTGGTTCTCCGCGGCCAAGGCCTTGGCGCAGTCGTTTACGCAGCCGACGGTGGGAATGATCCAAAGTTCGTTGCGGACGCCTACGCGCCCGTCCGCCCGGCGGTAACCCTGGAATGTTTCGGGCGGCACGGGGGACAGGGGACGCACGTCCGGCGCATAGGTGTACTCCACCTCGCCGGACAAGTTCGTGCGCACATTGTGGGTGTGCACCCATGCGCCGGGCGGGATATCCGAAGCGGCGTGCCCGATGGGATATCCGTATTTGATGATGTTTTCGCCCGCGGCAATCTGGGCGAGCGCCAGCTTGTGTCCCTGCGGGATGTCCTCCCGCATTTGGACGGCGCGGCCCTCAAGGGAGAGCCACGTCCCGGCGGGGATGGGGCACAGCGCGACGGCTACGTTGTCGGCCGGGTGGATGCGGATGCATTGCGGCATATCGGGCCTCCTCCTTTACACTGCGGGACGGGCCAGGCACGCGGCGAAAGCCGCGCGGGCGCCTTCAGTACGGATGCGGCGCAGGTTTTCCGCAGCGGCCTGCTCAAAGCCGGGCACCAGCGTCAGGTCCTGTCCCCACATTTTTTCATTCGTCATCACGTCATGCACCAGCGTTTCGTCCGAAACGCCGCGGCGGCTGTAATAGAATTCCAGCACCCAGCGGTCATCGCTGACGGTGTATTCGTTGCCCTTCGGCCGGCGGCATACAAGCCCCTGTTCCGTCAGGGCCTGGATATCGCTGGAATAGAAAGCGATGTATGCGGCGAAGCTCATCGCAAGGCACGGGGGCAGCTTTCCGGCCGTTTGTGCATATTCCAGCAGGCTGGGCATATTGCGCGCGCGCCACTTGGAGGTGGAGTTCAGCGTGATGCTCATCAGCTCGTGGTTGATGAACGGGTTGTTGAAGCGGTCCTGCACGGCGGCCGCGAAGGCTTCCAGATCCTGCCTGTCCAGCGGCAGCGTGGGGATGACTTCCTCGTGAAGCATGCGGTTCATGAAGCCCAGGATCACATCGTCCTGCATGCAGTCGCGTACAATGTCGTACCCGGCCAGATACGCCCCTGGCACAAAGCCTGTGTGCGCGCCGTTGAGGATGCGCACCTTGCGTTTTTTGTAGGGCGTCACATCGGGCACCACGGGGCAGTTCAGCCCCGCGGCCCGGAATGGCAGTTTTTCCGCCAGCCATTCGGGCCCTTCGATATTCCACACGCCGAACACCTCGCCCACGTCGATGAGCGCGTCCCGGTAGCCGTTCTCCTCCTCCAGCCGAGCGGCCTCGGCGGCGTCGCGAATGCGGCCGGGTACGATGCGGTCCACCAGCGTGGAGCAGAAGGTGCAGTCCCCGTTCACCCAGCGGGCAAAGCCTTCCTTCAGCCCCCACTGCTTTATGTATTGGTTCACACAGCGCAGCAGCTCCTTGCCGTTGTTGTCGATGAGCTCGCAGGAGAGCACCACCACGCCGGGCCTGCCCGCTCTCCAGCGGTGCAGCAGAACCTGTGTCAGCTTTGCGGGAAAGGAAGCGGGCGGACAGTCCTCAAGGCGGCACGAGGGGTCGTACACGATGCCCGCCTCGGTGGTGTTGGAGACGATGTATTCAAGCGCTTCGCCGGCGGCTACATCCATCATGGCGTCGTAATCCTGTTTTTCATAGGGGTTCAGGCAGCGGCTCACCGAGGAGATGACGCGCTTTGCATCCACCTTTTCGCCGTTCTGCCGTCCGCGCAGGTACAGCGTGTACAGGCCCTCCTGCCGGTTGATGAGCTGCGTCAGCCCCTGGGCGATGGGCTGCACCAGAACGCATTTCCCGTTCCAGCCCGCCTTTTCGTTGGCCATGTCGAACCAGTAGTCCGTAAAGGCGCGCAGAAAATTTCCCTCGCCGAACTGCAGCACGCGCTCGGGCGCGTTTTTCAGCAGATAGCCGGTATATCCGGCCTTTTCAAGTGTCTCATAGCACAGTTGTTCCATTTTTGCTTCGCTCCTTTTTGATGAATTCAGGGGCAGACCGCCCCGGATGCACGGTAATAGGCAAGGCTGCTTTTGAAGATCACACGGCTTTCCACGTAGTGGACGCCGGCCGGGGGCTGTATCCCGCGCAGCACGAAATCACCCATGAGCCGGGCAGCCAGATATCCCTGCTGCGCCGGGTCCTTATAAAGAATGTTCTGCACAAGGCCCTCCTCCATGTTGCGGACAGTCTCGCCGAACAGGTCGCTGGCAACGACGCGTACCTGTCCGGCCCGGCCCATTTGGGCGACAGCATCCGCCAGCAGCACGCTCAACCGCGCGCTGACGCTGAATGCGCCGGAAATACGTGCGTCTTCCGCAAGTGTCCGTCTCAGGCGCAGCGCCAGCTCCTGCTTGTCATGATAGCCGTCGGCCCTGACCAGAGTAAGCGGAACGCTGTTCTCCCGCAGGTATGCTTCAAATCCGGCCGCCATCCGGTAGTGGGAGGGCGTGTGCACGTCCCCCGCGCACAGCAATACCGCATCGCCGGGTGAAAGCTGCGCGCTCAGAAGCTCGGCGGCGATACGGCCGGCCATGTCGTGGTCCGCCTGCACGCAGGCGATGCGGCCGCAGCCTTCCGCGTCGTCACAGGTGAAGAACACAGGCGTCCCTGCGCTGCTGTACCGCTGTACCGCCCGCCGGGCAGTGTCCTCCGTGGGACCGATGGTGAGCAATGCGTCTATTTTTCCCCCGTACTGCTCAAAGCAGGCGTTCAGCGTTTCGGCTTGGCCGCGCTCTGTGCCGGGATAATAGGGCAGCTCCAAAACTTCCAGATTGTAGTCGTCCAGCTCGGCCATGCAGCGGCGAAACCCGTGCCACACGCTGCCGTAAAAATAGGAGTTTTCTTCCTGTGGGCCGGGAAACGCGGCCGCGATGCGCAGCGCGCTGCGCTTGAGCGCGGACGCGGCGGAATTGGCGCGGTAGCCGCGCCGTGCGCACAAATCCAATATCTGTTGGCGCGTTTGCTCGGAAAGGCCTTTTTTGCCGTACAGCGCCCGGTGGACGGTGCCGGTAGAAACGCCCGCCTCGGCGGCGATTTCTTTGATGGTCACACGGTGCTCCATGATCCTGCTCCTTTTGCGGCACGGTTCCTACAATGCGCAGGTAAAACGTTTTAGTAAAAATCCTGCTTTTATCATAACAGGCAAAGCGGCGATATGCAAGAGGAACAATGTAAATTTCTCACACATAGGCTGAATGCCAAAGCAAAGGAGAGCTTCGGAAAACGACCGTTTTGCAGAAAAGATTCCCGTTTTGCGGCCGCGCCCATGTGCCGGTTTGCGAAATGCTGTGGGTGTTTACTACGCAAATCTGTAATTTTATTATGGCTGCGGATACCGCGTTATGGTATAATAACCTCAAAGTTGCCGCTTGCGCGGCTGCGCGTGTGCAAGGCACACGTCCCTGTGCTAACGCACAGGGCTTTGAGAACATTGAACCATGCAAAACCGCAGCACGTGCGGTTTTGTTGGGGCCGCTGCGCGGCGTCATGGTATAATATGTTCGGTTAGCGAATGCGAGCCGCAGGCGAAGCATGAGTTTAGCGGCATAGATACCCTGTTTCTTAGTGAACACGAGCGGTACGCGAAGTGGGAGCTTAGAAATATGCTATAACCTCAAAGCCGCCGCTTGCGCGGCTGCGCGTGTGCAAGGCACACGCCCCTGCGCTGGCGCACAGGGCTTTGAGAACATTGAACCCTGCAAAACCGCAGGAGGTGCGGTTTTGTTGAGGCCGCTGCGCGGCGGCATGGTGTAATTAATAACAAGGGACGGCTGGGCACCGGGAAATGGAGCGGATGACCAATGAAAAAGTGGAAATCCTTTTCGGATTGGAGGCTGCGCACCAAGCTGTTTTTTATCCTTGCGCTGTGCCTTGTCGTCAGTATGCTGTTGTCGGTATACAATATGTTCCATATCTCCCGTGCGTATGACAGGGAGCTTTACGGCGCTCTTTCCAATTTTTTGTCGCTTTCCGTCACCGAGATCGGCTATAAGCTCGATAACGTTCAGCAGATGACAACGGACCTCGGCCAGGACAGCCAGATACAGACATACCTGTCCCACAACAAAGACGCATCCCGCGCGTTTTCCAGCGAATACAACGCACTGTATTATCTGGTGCAGGATTACTATAAGAAAAACCGTGTCAATTGTGTTTCCAACATCACGCTGTATACGGGGAATTTTACGCTCCGCTCCAACACGTCCGCCAACGTGTATGTGCCGGATGAAGTTTACAAGGATTTATATGAGGCGGCGCTGGGGGCGAATGGCGCAACGGTGTGCGTCACGGATTATTCCCGGGACTACGGCCTGTTTTTTGTCAAAGCGATCCGCCGCATCGAAAACCTTCGCTTGGATACGCTGGGCATCGAGGTCGTGCAGGTGGATCTGGAAAAACTGGTGAAGTCCAGTGTGTCGCTCAACCAGTACGACAACGTTATCTTTGTTTTAACGCGGCCCCAGGATGGCGCGGTGATGTATTCTTCCGCGGGCGAAGCCGGGCCTCAAACGCTGCCCACGCTGGACACCGAAAGCCGATGGGATATCTGCAAGCTGGACAGCGTGAAATATTTTGTCACGGCGGACGGCAGCGCGGATTATCCGTGGGATTATCTCTGTCTGGTGCCCTACAACGAAATATATGCGTCCATCCGCGACGCGCTGCTTTTCTGCATCCTGTTTTTCCTCGCGGGCATCGCGCTCACCTTTCTGGTTTGCCACTTTCTTGTGGACCGTATTACGCGCCGCTTTGCAAAGCTTATCAGCCAAATGGACCAGTTTGCCAAGTATACGCCCGATATGGTGCTGCCGGTGGACGAGTTCTCCGGGGAAGAGCGGGAGGCGGGCGACGAGGTCGGCATGCTCAGCCGTCATTTCAGCCATATGGCGCGGGAAATAGACGGTCTGATCCAGACGGACTACACCAACCGCATCCTGCTGCGGGAGGCCCAGCTGAAGGCGCTGGAAGCGCAGATCAATCCGCATTTTCTGTACAATACGCTCAGCGCGATCAACTGGCGGGCCAAGATGCGCGGCGCACAGGAGATATCGGATATGGTGGAGGCCCTGAGCAATCTTTTGCGCGTTACGCTGAACGACGACAGCGGGTTGATCCCATTGGAGAAGGAGCTCTCTCTGGTGCAGTCTTATATCGTGATACAGCGCATCCGTTTTGACGAGACGCTGGATTACAGGCTGGCGGTGGAGGCGGACGAGCTGAAAGACGTTTTGATTCCAAAGCTGACGCTTCAGCCGCTCATTGAAAACGCCATCCGCTACGGTCTGGAACAATCCACTCAGATTTGCCGCGTGCAGCTGAGCGTCCGGCGGCAGGGCGCGCAGCTTGTGCTGCTGGTGCAGAACGACGGTTCTCTGTATGAGGACGATTTGCTGGAAAAGCTGCGCCAGAAAACCGTGACGCCCCACGGCTATGGGATCGGGCTTTTGAATATTGAAAAAAGGCTGGAATTCGCCTTTGGAAAAGAAGCGGGACTAGAGCTTTACAACGAAGACGGAATGGCCACGGCGCGCATTACGATACCTTGCCGTGTGAGCTGAAAAAGCGGTATTGTGACGGAGGGGAGAGCAAATGCTGAAACTGCTGGTTGCAGACGACGAACGGATCTTACGGGAGGCGGTATGCTATCTCATCGATTGGAAAAGCATCGGCATCGAGCTGGCGGCAAGCTGTAAAAACGGCCGGGAGGCTTATGAAGAAGCCTGCAGGACAAAGCCGGATATCATTCTGACCGATATCAAAATGCCCGGCCTTTCCGGGCTGGACCTTGTGGAAAAGCTCTCGGAGCCGGGCCGGGTGCTGGAGTTCATCCTGCTGACGTGTTATGCGGATTTTGAGTACGCGCACCGCGCGCTCTCCCACCGGGTGCACCACTATCTGCTTAAGCCTTGCAACGAACAGCAGATCATTGAAGCGGTACAGCAGGCGGCACAGTCCATCTACACGCGCCGCCAGCTGCAGCAAATGGAGCCGACCTGTGCGGGTGTGGCGCGCCCTGAATACAGCGAGACGGTGCAAAAGGTCGTGGACTATCTGGAAAAGCACTACAGCGACGCCGCGCTGTCACTCAAAGGCCTGGCGGCCAATTACCTGTTTATGAACCCGGATTACGTGAGCCGCCAGTTCCTGCAGCAGACGGGCTACCGTTTTGTGGATTATCTGCTGGCGCTGCGCATCCGCAAAGCGCAGTGGCTTCTGGTGAACGGCGTGCCGCCGCAGCAGGTTCCCGAGCGGGTGGGTTACAGCGCGAATCCTCAGTATTTTGTCCACCTGTTCTCCAAGGCGACGGGGATGACGCCGCGGGAATATGCGCAGGCGCTGCGCATTGAGCCATAAAGAAAAAACAACACAAACAGCTCCCCCCGCACGAAGGCGAACGCCCGGTGCGGGGGGAGCTGTTTGTTGAAGCAAAGCAGAGTATATCAGCAGTCTTTGCAGGCCTGTGTGCCGTATTCCCGCAGCATCCGGGCATAGGCACGATAAGTTTCCAGCGTGGTGCCGGGGGGTGTTTGATGGTCCATCGCAGGCAGATACCGCCCGCTGCGGATGACGGGCAGAAGACGCTCGAATTCCCGGCGCACGGCGTCCGGCCCTTCGAACATGAACATCTTGTCAAACCCGCCGATCATCAGGAAATCCGGATATTCCCGGCGTATGGCGGCCACGTCCACGCCGGACTGGCGCTCCAGGGGCAGGATGCCCTCAACGCCGGCTCCGCGGAACCACGGCACCGCCCGTGTGATGTCACCATCAGAATCCACGAACACACGGGTGCCGTGTTTTTTGATCTCCGGAATCAGGCGCTGGTAATATGGCTTGATGAACTCATTGAAAAGTTCTTCGGAAAGCATGGGCCCGTGGTTATAGCTCATATCCTCGGCAATGGTCATAAAATCCGGCTTCATATAACGGGCCAGCGCGTCCACCTGCGCGATCTGCCATTCCAGCAGATCTTCGCAGATGCGGTGATACAGCTCCGGCTGGTCATAAAAAGAATAAAGGTGGTTTTCAATGCCCAGCAGTGTGCGCGGCCACCAGAAAAAGCCGTCCAGAGTATACCAGACAAGGGTCCGGCCATTCTCATAGAATGGAAGCGTTTGCCGAATCTTAGGCAGCATCTGCTGCACAGCATTCTCCGGCAAAAGATATGGGCGCAGACGCTCATAGTCCGATTCATTTTCAACAATGCCCCTGCCGTGTGACGTTTCCCGAGGGCAGTCCGGTGTTTTGTGGGGCAGCCAGAACTGGGTGTTGCGGTCAATGCCCACAAAGTCTGCCATAGCGGCTTCATCCAGCCCGCGGGGCAGTCCCTGGCCGTACCAAAGCTCCAGTGTCTTATCCCACCAGTAGGCCCATTCTATGGCGGGCAGCCGGTCTACGGCGGCGTCGCCGGCCATGACACGGCGAAAGCGTTCTCTTGTGGTCATGGGGTATCCTCCCTGTCTGTATAGGTGATGCGCAGGGTCTTTATCTCAAAGGGGCGGAATTCCAGGTCTGCCGGACAGGGGGCAAACGGCTGCTCCAACATGTCGCAGAGCTGTGCGCCGGAGCAGCCCGGAGCGAGGGAGAGGCGGGTGCGCGCGTAAGAGCCCTCGCACTCATACAGGCGCAGGATGAATGCGTGTCCGCCGTCCTCGCAGGGCTTGACGGTCTCGGGCATCACATTGGCCGCGTCTACACGGACAAGCGGCTCCGAAGACAGGCCCTCGCCTGAGGCGGGCAGCGCCGCGTACTGGAAAGCATAGGCGGGCCGGACGACACTCTGCGCGCAGAAGCCTCCGGTGTGCGGCAAAAATGCATACCGAAAGGTATAAACGCCTTCGTCGCCGCGCGGGTCCGGCCGCATGCCGCCTTTGGCCAGCGAGAGGGCAATCCGGCCGCCCTCGACGCTGACGCCATACTTGCAGTCGTTCAAAAGTGCGACGCCGTAGGAGGGCTCGCTGAGATCGGCATATTTGTGGCAGCACACCTCGAACTTAGCCTGCTCCAGCGAATCGTTGCGGGTGGTGGGGCGCTGGATGCAGCCGAACTGGATCTCCTGCCGGGCGGCGGGAGCCTGTACGGTGGTGTCGAACGCGGCTTTCAAAAGGCGGTGCTTTCCGTGCCATTCCAGCTCGGTGTCGAATTCCACAAGGGGACTGTCGGCGTGGAAGATGATGTCCTGCCGCACAACGGAACCGCCGCACACGGTCCAGGTGCAGCGCACGCGGTATTCCACCGGCCCGTCGGCCGCGACCATCCGGCTTTGCAGCACGCCGTCGGGCCGCAGCTTTTCCATGCAGTCCGCGTCGACGTCCCAGCCGTCCCACGCGGCGGGGACATCCTCGGCGGAAAGGAACGTGTTAAGGGGCAGCCCTGCGCACAGCTCGCGGCCGGTGCGCCGGTCGACAAAGGAGGAAATGGCGCCGCCGGGGGAAAAACGCACCAGCGCAAAGGGCGTTTCCAGCCGGTTGCCGCAGGCATGGAAGAGCGAGGATGCTTCATCCGCACCCGCGCACAGTGAGAGCGGCGTGAACGAGAACGGCTGCTGGCGCAGGCCGGCTACGGCCAGAACACGCGCGCCGCCGCGCAGCTCCACGAGCTGCGTGCGCAGGCCGGGTGCATGCATGGCCGTATTTACGGGCAGATAAACGGTATCCGTCCGCGCAAAACCCAGCGGATTGAGCACGCCGCCCATCTGCTCCGGCCGAAGCTTTGCATCCAGCCGGCGCCCGGCCTCTTCCAGCAGAGCGGTGGTCTGGCGCAGGGATTCGTCGTGCGCCTCCGGAATGCAGCTGCCGGGCAGGATGTCATGGAACTGGTTCACCAGCAGGGTCTCCCACAGCGGCCGGCAGGCGGCGCCGCACGCGGGCGCGCCGCTGTGCACGGCTGCCAGCACCGTGACCAGCTCAAGGTCGTGCAGGGCGGTTTCGGCCATGCGGTTGTTCTTTTTGATCTGCTGTTTGCCCGTCAGCGTTCCGCGGTGCAGCTCCAGATAAAGCTCTCCCCGGTATTCGGGAAATTCGCGGCCCTCGGCCTCCAGGCTCTGCATAAACTTCGACGCGCTGGAGTAGCGCACCCTGGGGCAGCCCTCCAGGTCCGCAAGGCGGCGCGCTGTTTCGATCATCTCAAACTGGGGGCCGCCGCCGCCGTCTCCGTACCCGAAGGCGATGAGCCTCTGGTGGGAGATCTGTTTGTTGTGCAGGCAGTCCCGGTAGCCGACGCCGTTGACACGCTCCAGCAGCCCCTTTGGGTCGGGCCAGGTGTCCATGACAAAGAAGTGGGCCAGAACGTCCGTGCCGTCGATGCCTCTCCAGGTGAAGGTCTCATAGGGGAAGGTGTTCGTGTCGTTCCAGGCCAGCTTGGTCGTGAGAAAATATTTTACGCCGAAGCCACGCATGATCTGCGGGATGGCGGCGGAATAGCCGAAGGTGTCGGGAAGCCAGAAGCAGTCCGACAGTACGCCGAACGTATCGCGTGTGTAGCGCTGGCCCCACAGAAACTGGCGGATCAGCGCCTCGCCGCCCACCAGATTGCAGTCGCATTCCACCCACACCGCGCCGTTCATCTCGTACCGTCCCTGTGCCACCGCCTCGCGCATGCGCTCAAACAGGGCGGGATATTCCCGCTGCATCCAGGCGGTGTGGCAGGAGGCGCTTTGCAGAAAGCGGTATTCGGGGTACTGCTCCATCAGACTGAGCTGGTTTGCGATGGTGCGCGCATTTTTTCGCACGGTCTCAGCAGTTGGCCAAAGCCAGGCGGTGTCCATGTGGGAATGCCCCAGCAGAGCCGCGCGGGGTGCGCTGTCGCCGTTGCGGCAGGCCAGCGCGGGGGCCATGACGGCGCGCGCCGCGCGCAGGCTCTCCAGCCAGGTCTCACGGTCCACGGCCTGTGGGGAGAGGTACAGCGTCCGGTGCACCTGCGCCAGGGTATTGAGCACGCCGGCGCGGCGGAAGGAGTTTTCGTCCAGCATCTCGGCAAGCTGCAGCAGCACGCGCAGGTCAAACAGGAAATCGGCCACAAGCTGGTTCTTGGTGCAGATCAGGATATCCTGTGCCTGGAAGGAGAAGGCCTCAGCGTCCTCTCCGCCCAGAGGGCCGTCCGGCTCAAAGGGCGCGCGGCCGGGCACGGGGTGGCCCGCATAGAATTCCAGCGCGACATCCATGCTGCGGGCGGGGTCCGCCTGGGCGCACAGCATGTCGCAGTAGTGATTGCCGTGGCGCGTTACGACGATTTTGGTGGCAAAGGTGCCCTTCGGCATGCCGTCTACCCAGAGCATGGCCTCATAGCCGCCCACGCGGGGCATCAGATAGAGCGCCCGCCCTGCGAGCTGTTCGGAGGGCTGATACCGGCCTTTGAACCAGCAGGTCTGCCACGGACCGCCCCAATGGGGGACCGGCGCGTGGAAGCATTCGTCGGGCGGCACCGCGCGCAGGTGCTCCCGGGTCTCGAACATGCGGTAGTCGAGCTTGCCCTGGGGCTCGAACAGGTACGGCTCGAATACCTCCAGGCAATGGGACAGCTTTTGAAGCAGCTTTTTATTCTGCTGCGGGTTCAGCATATGCCGTTTCCTCCTTATCCGCCTGTACTCAGTACCGGCCCAGCCTGTGGGCGGTCCGATACATGGCAATCACGTTTTCCACCGGGGTA
>NZ_JXXK01000018.1 GCF_000949455.1 Ruthenibacterium lactatiformans
TGTGTACAAAAAAGCCCCGGCGCAAAAGCGCCGGGGCTTTGGTTGCTGTTATTGCTCTGTACTGCTTAGTTCAGGATGGCCAGTTCGGTCTCCGGGTCGAACAGGTGCAGCTTCTTGGTGTTGATGGCGACCTTCACATCGGTGCCGTTCTTCGCGCTGCTGCCCGGGTTCACGCGGGCCGTCATCTTGTAATCCTTGTACTCCAGGTACAGGTAGATCTCAGAGCCCATCAGCTCGGAAACTTCCACATGCGCGGTGATGGTGGCGTCCTTGTGCTTCTCCATGAACTCCTCGTCGTCCTTGATGTCCTCCGGACGGATACCGGCCTTGATCGCCTTGCCGACATAAGCATCCAGCGCGGAAGTAACCTTCTCCGGAGCGATGAGCAGCTTGTCGCCGCCCAGGTCAACATAGTAGTTGGAGCCTTCCTTCACCAGAGTAGCGTCCAGGAAGTTCATCTGCGGGCTGCCGATGAAGCCGCCGACGAACATATTGCACGGATAATCGTACAGGTTCTGCGGAGTGTCCACCTGCTGGATCAGGCCGTCCTTCATAACCACGATGCGGTCGCCCATGGTCATAGCCTCGGTCTGGTCATGCGTAACGTAGATGAACGTGGTGCCCAGCTTCTGGTGCAGCTTGATGATCTCGGTGCGCATCGAGGTACGCAGCTTGGCGTCCAAGTTGGAAAGGGGCTCGTCGAGCAGGAACACGGCCGGGTTACGCACCATGGCGCGGCCCAGGGCAACACGCTGGCGCTGGCCGCCGGACAAAGCCTTCGGCTTGCGGTCGAGCAGATGCTCGATGTCCAGCACGCGGGCGGCTTCACGCACGCGCTTGTCGATCTCGTCCTTCGGGGTCTTGCGCAGCTCAAGGCCGAAAGCCATGTTCTTGTAAACCGTCATGTGCGGATACAGAGCATAGTTCTGGAACACCATCGCGATATCGCGGTCCTTCGGGGGAACGTCATTCACCAGGCGGTCACCGATGTACAGCTCGCCCTTGGAGATCTCCTCCAGGCCGGCGATCATGCGCAGCGTGGTGGATTTACCGCAGCCGGAAGGGCCGACGAGAATGATAAACTCTTTGTCTTCGATCTCAAGGTTGAAATCGGAAACGGCGGTCACGTCGCCCGGATAGATCTTGTAGATGCCTTTCAAGCTAATGCTTGCCATAGGAATCAGCCTCCGTATTCTTCAATAATTTTGGATTTTGTTGATATCCTTGACGGTTGGTTCCGTCTTTAATATAATAATATCAGCTGGAAACGCTGTTTTAAATAGTAAAATATTGATACGGAGTGGATATTGTTGATATTTGACGAAAGCGCCGTCTGCACGCCGGTGTTCTGCCGGGAGGTCACAGGCGAAACGCCTGTGCTGCTGCCCGCCGCGCCTTTTACGGTGGTGCTGGCCAGCAGCGGGCGCGCGGCCGCTTCCGCGGACAGCGAGCCCGTGCTTCTGGCGGCGGGCGGGCTGTTCCTTGCGGGAGGCGCGGCTGTTGAGGTAACGCCCGTGACCGGCTGCCACGTGCTGGCGGCTGGTTTTTCCGGCACAGCTGCACAGGCCGCAGCCGCGGGCCTGCCCGCCCCGCTTGCCAGCGACTGCAGCGCCTGCCCCATGGCCGCCCAGCTGCTGGGCGAGCTTGCCGCCGCCATGGAACGCGGCGGCGCGGCCGGGCTTTCCGCGCTGTGCTACCATATTCTGTGCGAACTTGCCGCCGCCGACGCGGCCGTTCCCCGGCTTTCGCCGCTGGTGGCGGATGCGGTGCTGGCCATCCGCCAGAATTATGCAGGCCTGTACGGCGTGGAGGAGCTGAGCGCCCAGCTGGGCGTGAGCAAAAGCCATCTGGTGCGGGTGTTTTCGGCTGAAATGGGCGTGGGCCCGGGGCAGTATTTGACGGGTGTCCGGCTGGACGCCGCCAAGGCGCTTTTGGCCCGGCGGGATTACCCGCTGGAAGTAGTGGCCACGCTGTGCGGCTTTTCGGGCGCGAACTACCTGTGCAAGGTGTTCAAAAAGCACACCGGGCAAACGCCCGCCGCTTTCCGCGCGCAGAACGCGGGCGCGGCGCGCGGAGGCGCGGTGAACGAGCTGGAAAGCGCGCTGTACATTTGAGAGGGCCGCATTTTGCAGCGCCGCGCACGTTTGTGCAAAATTAAAGGCTTTTTACGCCTTTTAACCCCACGCAAAAAACGCTATGATTAAAAGTAAAGAAGCCTTTAAAATAAAGAAAAAGGAGCGACTTCCATGAAAGTTATCGTAACGAACAGCTATGACGAGACCTGCGCGGTCATCGCCAATATGATCAAGGAACTTGTAAACGCCAAGCCCGATGCCAAGCTCGGCCTTGCCACGGGCGGTACGCCGGTGCCCATTTACAAAAAGCTCATTGAGATGAATAAGGCCGGCGAGGTGGATTTCTCCCGCGTGCACACCGTGAACCTGGATGAATACTGCGGTATCCCCGGCACGCATGACCAGAGCTACCGCTATTTCATGGACACCAATCTGTTCGACCACATCAACATTGATAAAAAGAACACCTTTGTAGCCAGCGGCATGGGCGATTTCGAGGCCAATGCCCGCGAGCTGGAGGAAAAGGTGCGTGAGGGCGGCGCGGCGGATCTGCAGCTGCTGGGCATCGGCAACAACGGCCACATCGCATTCAACGAGGCCAGCGACCACCTCATCGCCGTGGCCCACACCGAAAAGCTGACCGAGAGCACCATCAACGCCAACGCCCGCTTCTTTGAGAAAAAAGAGGACGTGCCCACCATGGCCATCACCATGGGCATGGGCGATATCCTCGCCGCGAAAAAGGTCGTTCTGGCCGCTACGGGCCTTGCCAAGGTCCCGGCCATCAGGGGGCTGATCATGGACGATGTCATCACCACGCAAAACCCCTCCACGATGCTGAAGATGCACGAGGACGCCGTCGTCGTCATCGACAGGGAGCTGGCCGACGCCGTGGGCTACAGAGCCTGACGCCAACAGCTGAAAAACGCCGTTGCAGCGGCCCGCCGCCGGGAAACCGGAGCGGGCCGCTGTGTTTTTCACAGCAGAAAAACCGCCCTGCCGCCGCTGCGTTCGCCGCGCGAAAACGCGTGGCCTCTTACTCTCTCCGCAAATATCTTGTTCCGCCTCTTTTGAGGCCTGTCGCAAAGGCGCACTCAAGATTGACTTTTATCTCTATTCCGGATAAAGTTAAGGTAATAAACGTCCAATGAGGTGTAATATGTTTGGCCTTTACATCCATATCCCCTATTGCCGTTCCAAATGCCGTTACTGCGACTTCTATTCCACCCCATGCCCGGACGGTGTACCCGAGGCGTACATTGACGCCCTGTGCCGGGAAATGGACCGTTTTTCGCCTTGCGGCTCCACGCCGCTGCGCCCCGACACGCTCTATTTCGGCGGCGGCACGCCCTCGCTGCTGACGCCCGCGCAGGCGGCCCGTCTCATCCGCGCCGCCGGGCCGGTGCCCGGTGCGGAGATCACGCTCGAAGCCAACCCCGAGACCGTCACGCCCGAGCGATTGGCCGCGTTCCGCCGGGCCGGTGTGAACCGCCTTTCGCTGGGCATACAGACGGCGCGGGACGACAGCCTGGCCCGCCTGGGCCGCCGCCATACCGCGGCGCAAAGCCGCCGCGCGCTGGGAATGGCCGTGCAGGCAGGGTTCACCGACATCAGTGGCGACCTGATGCTTGCGCTGCCCGCTTATACCATGGCCGAGCTGGACGAAACCACCGCCCTGCTGGCGGAGAGCGGCTGCACCCACATCAGCGGCTATCTGCTGAAGATCGAGCCGAACACGGTGTTCGGCAAGCGCCCGCCGGAAGCGCTGCCCGGCGACGACGCGGCTGCGGATTTTTATCTTGCCGCCGTGGAAAAGCTGGCGGCGCTGGGCTACGCGCAATACGAAATTTCCAATTTCGCCCGCCCCGGCTTTGAAAGCCGCCACAACCGGATCTATTGGGACTGCGGCGATTATCTTGGCCTTGGCCCCGCGGCGCACAGCTGCATGGGCGGCAAGCGCTTTGCCACGCCGGCGGGCACGGCCGCGTTCCTTGCCGCGCCCGCGGTGTACGAACCCCAGGGCGAATGCACCGCCGAAGATTACATCATGCTCCAGCTCCGTCTTTCCCGCGGGCTTTCATTGAGCGCGCTGCGCGCGCGGTACGGCGTATCCTTCTCCTCCGAAAAGCTCCGGTTCCTGCAAACGCTTGCGGAGCATGGGCTGGCTGTTTTCGACGGCAGCGTCCTGCGCCTGACGCCCCGGGGAATGCTGGTTCAGAACAGCATCCTGTGCGAGCTTGTGTAAAGCTTTTTTACTGTCCGGTACACTTTCTTTCCATTTCAAAAAAACACCCAGCGCAGGCTCTGTGCCGGAGTGCCGGGCGTTCTTCTCTCCAGGTGTCCTATGATTTAACTTTTTATAACTTTGCACAGCAAAGCTATAAAAAGCTCATTTTAATGGCCGCAGGCCGGGGACGGCCCGCATGGCCCAAAAACAGCCTGCGGCTATTTTTTATTTATTGCCGCGCAGAAGGCTTTTTCAATACTCCACGCCCTCCCGGGCCGCGGTGCGCGCGCCGTCGGCAAAGGGATGCTTGCGCGCCTCGATGACGCTCACATAATCCGCCAGGGCAATCAGCTCCTCCGGCGCACCGCGCCCGGTGAGCACCAGCTCCGTGTTCGGCGCTTTCTCCCGCACTGTGCGCAGCACATCCGCCAGAGACAGCATCCCGGCGTTCACCGCGCACAGCACCTCGTCCAGTACCACAAGGTCATACTCCGCCATGTGTGCCGCCGCACGGGCAAGCGTGTCCGCCTGGCGGGCGCGGCATTCCGCTTTTTCCGTTTCTGTCATCGTCCAGGTGAATTTTTCCCGTTCCACCGGGCAGTAAAACTCCACGCCAAGCGCAGCCAGGCTCTTTGCCTCGCCGGTTTTTGCACCCTTTAAAAATTCATAGAACGCGGCTTTTTTACCGTGGCCCGCGGCCCGGGTGCAAAGGCCCACGGCAGCCGTCGTCTTGCCTTTTCCGTCCCCGGTATAGATGTGTACCATGCCCATCATTTTCCCTCCTCTTCATCCAGATATCCAAACGGGATGATATCGCTCACTTCCACGATGCCGTCGCGCATCCACAGCTCCGGGCTGCACTGAAGCAGATAACCGCAGCCGCTGTCCGCCATCCAAAGCTCCGGCGCGCGGCGCGGCATGCCGCGCTGGGCCAGCATGCTCATGATGACGCCGCCGTGGGTGACGCACGCCGCTTCGGAGATATTGCTTTTCATCATAAATTCAAACATGCCCATCAGCACATCCGAACAGCGCTTGTGGAACTCCGCCGCAGGCTCCCCGCCCTCGGGCGTATAGTGCTGCGCCGGGTCCATCCACTGCTTGAAATGCGCATCCTGCACCAGCTCCGTCACCTTACGGCCCTCAAATTCGCCAAAGGCGTTTTCCCGCAGGTCCGCCAGGATGATCTTATCCTTTGCGTCCGGGAACAGCAGCTCCACAGTCTCCACCGCGCGGCGCATAGGGCTTGAAAACACCGTTTCTGCTTTAGGATACGGAAAGCGTGCGGCCAACGCGCGCAGCTGCGCCGCGCCCTGTGCGCACAGGGGCTGGTCCGTCCCGCTGCCCATATAAATGCCGTCCAGGTTGCCCTGCGTGACGCCGTGGCGCACAAGATACAGGCGGTAATTTTTCATAAAAGTTCCTCCTATCGGTCCGCTGCGGGAATTTCAGCGGTTTTAATTATTTTTCAGCCACATTTTTGGCCAAAATCTCCAGCCCGCCCACTATATTTAGGCACATGGGCGGCGTTGGGCCGAAGATATAGCAAACCCTGTCGGACCCGGCCGGGCCGTGGGGTTTTTTCGGAAATTTTTGTATTTACAAAATGTTTTTGCTGTACTATAATTTACAGTACGTAATTGTGTAAGGGGTATGCGGTAATGGTATCGGATTTCAGCAGGATCATCACGCTTCTGCGCAAAGAAAAGGGCGTGACGCAAAAGCAGGCCGCCGAAGATCTGGGCGTTTCCCAGGCGCTGCTGTCGCACTACGAAAAAGGCATCCGCGAATGCGGGCTTGAATTTGTGGTGCGCGTGGCTGATTATTACGGGGTTTCCTGCGATTACCTGCTGGGCCGCAGCGCGGACCGAAGCGGTCTCACCCTTTCGGTGGAGGATATCCCCAGCCCCGAAGGCGCAAAGGACGGCGTGTTCCGCGGCAGCGTGCTGCCCACTTTCAACAAAAAGCTCATCTCCAACAGCCTGAATATCCTGTACGACAAGCTGAACGCCTGCCCGGACAAGGGCCTTGTGGGCGAGATTTCCGGTTATCTGATGCTGGCCGTGTATAAAATGTTCCGTCTGGTATATGGCGCGGGACCGAAAAACACCAGCAGCATGTTCGGCGTGAAGAAAAATCTGTACGGCGGCTATTCCGACGCCGCGATGCACATTGCGGAATCCAACGTTAAGGCCATTCTCGCGGGCGAGGACATCGGCCTGGGCGCGCCGCTGAAGGACACCAGCGCCTTTGCCATGACGACAGAAAGCCTTTCGCGGGATTATCCTCTGTATGCCACCAGCCTGCTGAACCTCATCAAGACGAGCGAGGCCCGCATCGAAAAGGAAAAATAAGCTTTTTTATCATAGCATGAATTTTCACAAAAGGAAAGCCGCCACTTTGTGGCGGCTTTTTATGCGCTGCTGGCTACACGGAAAACAGCCGGAATGCGTTGGACGCAGCTCCGGCAGCGGGGACGCCCCGCCTTTTATTTAAGGGCCGCGATCGCCTCGCGGCATGCGCCGCAGATGTTCCGGCCCTGATACTGCGCGACGCCTTCGGCGCTGCCGCAGAAGATGCACGCAGGCTGGTACTTTTTGAGCACAATGCTGTCATTGTCCACATATACTTCCAGCGCGGCGTCCTTGTCGATATCCAGTACCCGGCGCAGCTCGATCGGCAGCACAATACGGCCCAGATTATCCACCGGACGTACGATTCCCGTAGATTTCAATTCTCCCACTTCCTTTTTCCGGCGGGTATCCCTCCCGCCGGATATCATTGATATTACTATACAGAATTTTACAGAATCTGTCAATATGTGGAATAAAAAGAATATTTTAACAATTTGTAAACTGATATACGCTAAAATACGGTTAAATTTGCAAAAAACCGACTTTTTTGTAGACTTTTGTCACTGTGCGGTCCGCAATGGCGGCAGCACGCCGCGCGCCCCCGGTGAGCACGCCGTCCAGATAAGCCTTGTCCGCCAGGATGCGTTTGTATTCGGCCTGGATGGGGGCGAAAGCATCCTTCACCACCTCGGCCACGGCCAGCTTGAACTCGCCGTAGCCCCTGCCCGCGAACTCCTTCTCAATGGCGGCATAATCGCGGCCCGTGAACACACTGTAAATGCTCATCAGATTTGTGACGCCGGGCTTGTCCCCGGCGGCGCGCACGCATCCGTCGGAGTCCGTTACGGCGCGCTTGAATTTGCGCACGATGGTATCCGCGTCGTCCAGCATCAGCACAAAGCCGTTGACGTTGGTGTCGCTTTTGCTCATTTTCTTCTCCGGCTCCTGCAGGCTCATGATTTTGGCTCCTGTTTTGGGGATGTAGCCGTCGGGCACCACGAAGGTGTCGCCGTATACGCCGTTGAACCTCTGGGCGACATTGCGCGCCAGCTCCAGATGCTGCTTCTGGTCGATGCCCACGGGTACGAGGTCGGCATTGTAGATGAGGATGTCAGCCGCCATGAGCACAGGATAGGTAAACAGGCCCGCGTTGATATCCTCCGGATGCCTGGCACTCTTTTCCTTAAACTGGTGCATACGCGTCAGCTCGCCGAAGGGCGTGCTGCAGGAGAGCACCCACGACAGCTCCGCATGAGCGGGCACATGGCTCTGTACGAACAGCACGCTCCTGTCCGGGTCGATGCCGCAAGCCAGCAGCAGCGCCGCAGCCTCCCGCGTCTGGCGGCGCAGGTCCGCCGGCGTTTGGCGCACGGTGATGGCGTGCATGTTGGCGATCATATAAATACAGTTATAATCGCTTTGCAGCGCGTCCCAGTTGCGCACCGCGCCCACATAATTGCCCAGCGTAAAAGTGCCGGTGGGCTGGATGCCGCTCAGGATGCGTTTTTTTTGTTCTTCCATTTCGGGTTCCCCCTGCTTTTTTACAATATATAAATTATTGTAGCACACCCTAAGCCTGAAAGCAATCGAGGCCGCCGGCAAAATCGCCAACCTCTGCGGGACGCCAAACGCTTTGTGCTGCGCGGCCGCTTTTTGGGCCCCTCCGTTCTCCTTTCCGGCGCGCAAAAGGGCAATTTTGCGCTGTAGGGGTGTTTTCCCGGCGCGTGTCCGGGCTGCAAACGTTTTTTAACCTTTTTCAACAGGCCGGGCAATTGACAAACAGCCTGCTTGCGGCTAAACTTAATAAGGAATAAAAGCGCGGCGGAACGCCGTTTTTTCATGTCCGTCCGGCTGCGCCGGGCAAAATCCAAAAATTGAGGAGTACCAAAGCTATGGCATCGAATATCGTCCGTACCCGTTTCGCCCCCAGCCCCACGGGCTACATGCACGTAGGCAACCTGCGCACCGCCCTCTATGCGTTTTTAAAAGCCAAAAGCGCCGGCGGAACGTTTATTCTGCGCATCGAAGACACCGACCAGGAGCGTTATGTGGAGGGTGCGGTGGACATCATCTACAATACCCTGCGCGAAACGGGCCTCATCTGGGACGAGGGGCCGGACATCGGCGGCCCCGTCGGCCCCTATGTGCAGAGTGAACGCATGGGCATGTTCAAGGGCTATGCCGAGCAGCTTGTGAAAGAAGGCAAGGCTTATTACTGCTTCTGCGACAAGGAGCGTCTGGATGAAATGCGCCTGGTGCAGAAAGCCAGCGGCCAGGCTCCCCACTACGACGGCCACTGCCGCAGCCTTTCGCCCCAGGAGGTGCAGGCAAAGCTGGACGCCGGCCTTCCCTACGTCATCCGCCAGAAAATGCCCAAAACCGGCACCACCAGCTTTGAGGACGTGGTGTACGGCCACATCGAGGTGGACAACGCCACGCTGGATGACCAGATCCTCATCAAGACCGACGGCATGCCCACCTACAACTTCGCCAACGTGGTGGACGACCATCTGATGGGCATCACCCATGTCATCCGAGGCTCGGAATACCTTTCCAGCACGCCCAAATACAATCTGCTGTACAAGGATTTCGGCTGGGATATCCCCACCTATATTCACTGCCCGCCCGTGATGAAGGACGCGCAGAACAAGCTGTCCAAGCGCAACGGAGACGCAAGCTATCAGGACCTCGTCGCCAAAGGCTACCTGAAAGAAGCCGTGCTCAACTACATTCTGCTGCTGGGCTGGAGTCCCAAGGGCGAGCGCGAGATTTTCACGCTGCCAGAGATGATCGAGGTGTTCGACGAGAGCGGCATCGGCAAGGCTCCCGCCATTTTCGACCCCGCGAAGCTGCGCTATATCAATGCCGAATACATCCGCGCCATGAGCGAGGAGGCGTTTTTCGAGAAAGCCGAGCCGTATATTGACAGTGTCGTCAAGACGCCCTGCAACAAGGCCCTGCTGGCCCAGGTGCTGCACCAGAGGTGCGAGCTGATGAGCGATATCCCCGAGCAGATCGACTTTATCGACGAAATGCCCGAGTATGACCTTGCCATGTATACCAACAAGAAAATGAAGACCACCGCCGAGACCGCCAAGGAAGCGCTGGAAGCCATTCTGCCCGTACTGGAGGCCATTCCGGCCGACGGCTTCACCCGGGACGCGGTGCATGCTGCCCTGTTTGCTCTGATTGAGGAAAAAGGCGTGAAAAACGGCTTTATGCTGTGGCCTCTGCGTGTGGCGGTGTCCGGCAAGCAGTTCACCCCCGGCGGCGGCATCGAGCTGGCCGCTGTGCTGGGCAAGGAAAAAGCGGTCGCCCGTGTCAAAGCCGCCATCCAGCGCCTGTAAAGGCTATCTCCCTGTCACATCGGCAAAACGGAGATAATTGTAAAAAATTACCAAATTTAACAAGTCCCCGGCATGAAGAGACAAAATCTTCTGCCGGGGACTTTTATAATTGTGGGTACCCTGCCATAGATATGCGGCCCGCGCGCGGTTTATGCCTTTCTTCGGGAAAGCGCCCCGCCCGGGCGGGAAAAGAAAGCGGGCAGATCCGGCGCACACCGTCCAACGCCGTGCCGGAAAAGCCCGGAAGGAAAGAATGGTGACCCACATGTCCGTCAAACTCCGTGAAAGGCCCGTGGTGCGAAAGGCGATGCGCACGGGCGTGCCCCAACGCCTTCTGCCTCTTGCGTTCCAGCTTTGCGCCGCATTGCTGGGCTGGCTGGGCGCCGGCGCGCCGCTGCTGGGCGGCCTGCGCCCTCTGGGGCTCTGCTTCGCGGCGGCTGTGCCCACACCCTACGCGGTGTGCGCCGCCGCGGGCGCGGCGGCCGGATACGCCTTTGCGCTGCCGCTGGCAGACGCCGCGCCTTACCTGGCCGGCGCGGCCGTGGTGGCGCTCCTGCGCGGCCTGGCCGGTACGCGCCGTCAGAATTATGCGCCCATGGCCCCCGCCACGGCGGCGGGCATCGTATTCTGCCTCATCCGCTCCGGCCTGGCCGTGGCGGGCTATGCCGGGCTGCCGGGCATCCTCTCCGCCGCGGCCGAAGCGCTGCTTGTGCTGGGGCTGTCCTATCTTCTGGTGGGCTTTTTTGCCGTGCCCCGGCAGGGCGGAATGCCTCAGGACGCCGAGGAGCGCGCCGCGCTTTGCTTCGCCTTTATGGCGCTGCTGGCCTGCCTGACGCCCTACACGGTACTGGGGCTGTCCGTCGCCCGCGCCGCCGCCGCGCTGACGGTGCTGGCTGTTGCGGCCCGCGGGCAGGAGGGAGCAGCCGCCGTAACGGCCGTGGGCGCCATGGCGGCGCTGTGCGCGGCGGACCCCGCCAACCTGTATGCCGGGCTTGGCATCGCGGCAGGCGGGCTTGCCGCTGGCTTGTTCACAGGCAGCAGCCGCCCGGTGACGGCTCTGGTGTTCTGCGGCGCGGGGCTGGTGGGCGTGTCCTGCGCGCCCGGCAACAACGCGGGGCTGCAGCTGGCCGTGGAGCTTTGCATTGCGGGCGCGGCGTACTGCCTGCTGCCCGCCGGACTGTTCCAGCGTGTTCCCGCCGCGCCGCCGTCCGCCCCCTTTGCCTCACGAGCGGCGCTCACCACGCTCTCCGGGCGGCTGGAGGCTGTGTCCGGCGCGCTGTGCGCCGTGGGCGACACCGTGCAGGCCGTATGCGAACGGCTGCCGCCCCGGCGCGAGACCACTGCCGACCTGTGCGACGCCGTGGCGGAGCGTTGCTGCAAGGCCTGCGGCAAACGCCTGTATTGCTGGGTGGACTGCGCCGGCGAGACCTACGACGCGTTCAACAATCTTTCCCCGCTCATTGCCATGCCCGACGGCGTGGCCGCGGCGGACCTGCCCCCGGTTTTGCAGCGGCGGTGCCAGACACCTGTGCGGCTGGCCAACGCCATCAATGTGGCCGCCGCCGAACAGGCTGCGCGGCGGGCGGCACGCACACACGACGGCGCGGCGCGCGCCGCTTTGTGCGAACAGTACAGCGCCCTGGCCGCGGCTCTGGCCGAGCTGGCCGGGCAGGTGTACCAGACGGATGTTCCGGACAAGCGCAAGGCCCGCCGACTGGAGCAATTGTTCTCGGAGATCGGCCTGGAGCCGCTGGAGACCACCGTTGCCCAGGACGCTTCCGGCCGCGTGACGGCCACCGTATGCGTGCCGCGCCTGTCCTTCACGGCCGACGAGCTGAAGGTCATCACCGATGAGGTCTCCACCCTGTGCCGCCGCACCTTCGCGCCCGCCCAATGCATCCATTCCGGCACGGTGACCAAGCTGCTGTTCCGTGAACGGCCCCGCTTTGCCGTGGACTGCGCCGTCTGCGCCCTGCCCGCCGGCGGCGACATATCCGCCGATGCGATACAGGCCTTCCCCGATGAAACAGGCCATTTTCACGCGGTGCTGTGCGACGGCATGGGCACTGGTAAGGCGGCGGCGGTGGGCGGCGTGCTGGCCGCCTCCCTTACGAAAGAGCTGCTGCACGCCGGGTTCGAAAGCGCCAGCACGGCGCGGCTGGTGAACATCGCGCTGGCGCTGAAGAGCGACGACGAAAGCGCCGTGGCACTGGACGCGCTTTCCATCGACCTGTACACCGGGGACGCAGTGCTGTACAAGGCGGGGGCCGCGGCTTCGTTTCTATTAAGGGACGGTAAGGCCGCCGTTTACAGCGGCGACACGCTTCCCATCGGCATTCTAGGCAGCGTGACGGGCCGCCGGGAGCTGCTGTGCCTTTCCCCCGGCGATACCGCTGTGCTGGTGAGCGATGGCGCGCTGGCTCCGGGCGCCTCCTGGCTGCGCGCGCAGCTCGTGGCTCACGCGGACGACGCGCCCCAAAAGCTGGCGGATGCGGTGGCCCGCGCGGCGAGGGAAAAGCAGCAGGACATGCCCGACGACGTAACCGTGATGGCACTGCGCCTGCGCGCGGTAGAATAACCGCCCCGGGGCGGGCCGCTCCTGCCGCTTGCCTCCTCCGCGCTCGGCCGCGGAAACTTTTTCTTGATTCGCTCCATGCCCCATACTATAATAGAGACCAAATACGACTGGCTCTGTAAGGAGGTGCCGCATGGAAGCAAATCAATACCTGAACGATTTTTACAACCATTACGACGAGGACAGCCGCCTGCTGTTTCAGCACGGCAGCGTCGAATTTCTCACCACGATGCGCTACATCGAGAAATATCTCAAGCACGGCGACAAAGTCCTCGAGATCGGCGCCGGAACGGGCCGCTATTCTCACGCGCTGGCGCGCCGGGGGCATCCCGTGGACGCGGTGGAGCTGGTCGCGCACAACATCGAGGTTTTCCGCCAAAACACCCGTCCCGGGGAAAGCGTCACCATCGCACAGGGCAATGCTCTGGATCTGTCCGCCTTTGCGGACAACGCCTACGATGTCACGCTTCTGCTCGGCCCGCTTTATCATCTGTATACTCAGGACGACAAGCGCCGGGCGCTGCGGGAGGCGATCCGCGTCACAAAGCCGGGCGGCGTTGTCTTTGCCGCTTATGTCATCTCCGACGGCTGCCTTCTGGACGAGGGCTTCCGCCGCGACAATATCTCTGTGGCCGAATATGTGCGGGACGGGCTGCTGGACGCCCGGACGTTTGCCGCCAGCTCCCAGCCAAAGGATTTGTTCGAGCTGGTGCGCAAAGAGGATGTTGATGAGCTGATGTCCGTGTTCCCTGTAACGCGGCTGCACTATGTAGCCTCCGACGGCTGCGCCCTGCTTTTGCGCGACGAGATCGACGCGATGGACGCTGACGCCTTCGCCCTGTATCTGAAATACCATTTCGCCACCTGTGAACGCGCGGACCTGGCGGGCATTACAAGCCATGCGGTGGATATCTTCCGCAAGTGACCGACTCTTCCCCTGTCCGTTTTTCACAAAGAAGCTCCGGGCCCGGCTTTCCGCCGCACCCGGAGCTTTCAGCTTGTCGAAAAAGCTTCGCTTTTGCGCCAAGCTGCCTACGAACAGGGCCTGCGGCCCCGTTCGCCGCGCACGGCGCGGGGTTATTTTAAATGAAAAAGGGGTTCGCCACCCCTTTTTCAAGCTTTTTCCCCAGACATTTCTTTTACTTCTCTGCCTTTTTCAATAGTCTGAAAGCTCCGGGCCCGGCTTTCCGCCGCACCCGGAGCTTTTTTCTGTCTGCGTGCTGTTGTTACTCGTACAGCGGGAAACGGGCCGTCAGGGCGGCTACCTCGGCGGCGACGGCTTCCTTCTGCGCCTCAAAATCAAAGGTGCAGGCCGCGATCCATTTTGCAATCTTCCGCATTTCCTCCGGCCCGAAGCCGCGGGTGGTGACAGCGGGCGTTCCGATGCGCACGCCGGAGGTAACGAAAGGCTTCTCCGGGTCGTTGGGAACGGTGTTTTTGTTTGCTGTGATGTGCACCTCGTCCAGACGGCGCTCCAGCTCCTTGCCCGTAACGCCCGTGCCGCGCAGGTCCACGGTCATCAGGTGGTTGTCCGTGCCGCCGGAGACAAGGCCCAGCCCCTCGTCCAGCAGCGCTTGGGCCAGCACGCGGGCGTTCTCTGCGATATTCTTCTGATATTCTTTGAATTCCGGCTTCAGCGCTTCGCCGAAGCACACGGCCTTGGCCGCGATAATATGCTCCAGCGGGCCGCCCTGGGTACCCGGGAAAATAGCCTTGTCGATGGCCTTGGCGTACTCCTCCCGGCACAGGATCAGGCCGCCGCGGGGGCCGCGCAGCGTTTTGTGGGTGGTGGTTGTCACCACGTCGGCATAGGGCACGGGGTTCGGGTGCAGGCCAGCGGCCACAAGCCCCGCGATGTGCGCCATATCCACCATAAACAGCGCGCCGTTTTCCCGGGCGATCTTCGCGATGCGTTCAAAATCAATGGTGCGGGAGTAGGCCGAAGCGCCCGCGACGATCATTTTGGGCTTGTGCTCCTTTGCTTTTTTCTCCAGATCCGCATAATCCAGATAGCCGTTTTCGTCCACGCCGTATGCGATGAAATTATAGTTCTTGCCGCTCATGTTCACAGGGCTGCCGTGGGTGAGGTGGCCGCCGTTGGAAAGATCCATGCCCAGGACGGTATCGCCCACGTTCAGCAGCGCAAAATAAACGGCCAGATTGGCCTGCGCGCCCGAATGCGGCTGCACATTGGCGTGCTCGGCGCCGAACAGCCTGCACGCGCGGTCGCGGGCAATGTCCTCCACCACGTCCACGCACTGGCATCCGCCGTAGTAGCGGTGGCCGGGATACCCTTCGGCGTACTTGTTGGTGAGCACGCTGCCCATGGCGGCCATTACCGCGGGCGAGACGATATTTTCAGAGGCGATCAGCTCGATATTGCCCCGCTGGCGTTTGAGTTCGGCCTCCATCGCCGCGCCGACCTCGGGGTCGGCCTGTGTGACGAAGCCGATGGTGTCCATCATTTCTTTGAACATGGGTGTGCCCTCCTGTACTGTTTTACTTCCTGCGGCGGTTTTCCCCGCCTTCTTCCCAATTATAGATTATACACCCGCCGCGCGCGGCGCACAAGACGCTTTAGCCTGTTAAACTGCTGAATTTTCAGCGGCACAGACGTTCCCCCTTTTGCTTTTGGACGAAATGTGCTATCATAATATCAATTTATCGGCGGCTTTCTTTTATGCGCGAAAGCGCGCGGGGCGGCCGCCGTGCAACAGGGAGGCGTCTTTTTGCGCACAAAAGCAGATACCAGGCTCATTGTAGAGCGCCTGAAAAAGGAATACCCCGTGAGCGAATGCTCGCTTGCCTATGACGACGCGTGGCAGCTTCTTGTCAGCGTGCGGCTTTCGGCCCAATGCACCGACGCCCGCGTGAATATCGTGACAAAGGACCTGTTTGCCAAATATCCCACGCTGGAGGCGCTGGCTGCGGCCGGGCCGGACGCCATAGAGGCCATCATCAAGCCCTGCGGCCTGGGCAAAAGCAAGGCGCGCGACCTTGCCGGCATGGCAAACATGCTGCTGCGGGAATACGGCGGCAAAGTGCCCCAGGCCATGGAGGATCTTCTGCGCCTGCCGGGCGTGGGCCGCAAAAGCGCCAATCTCATCCGGGGCGATATCTTCCACCTGCCCGCCGTCGTGGCGGACACCCACTGCATCCGCATGGCAAACCGCATCGGTTTCGTGACGGACACCACCGACCCGGTGCAGGTGGAGCGCGCGCTGGTGAAGGTCCTGCCGCCTGAGGAGTCCAACGATTTCTGCCACCGCTGCGTGATGCACGGACGCGTGGTGTGCACCGCCCGCAAGGCTCTGTGCGAGGTGTGCTGCCTGCAGGACGTCTGCCGCACTGGCAAAAAAACCATCAAACAGGAAACATTGGAGGAACTGGTATGAAACGCACTTTATCGCTTGCTTTGTGCCTGATTTTAAGCCTGGCTTTGCTGGCCGGGTGCGGCGCCGCGCCGCTGCCCGACGGCCTGACGCAGGAAAGCGTGACGGACGCCGCGGCGCAGACCGTGGCGCAGCTGAACGACGAGGACTATGACGCGTTGTTCGCCGGAATGACAGAGGAGATGACCTCCGCCATGACGGTCGAGGACCTTGCCGCCGTATGGCAGCCGGTGCTGGAAGCCGCCGGCGCGTTCGATTCCATCACAAAAACGACCGTGGGCGGCAAGGACGGTTACGGCGTGGCCGTGGTACAGGCAAAATATGAAAACGCCGCGGTGACCTTTACGCTCTCCTACACACCGGAGGGCAAGCTGGGCGGGCTGTTCTTCAAATAACCCCTTCCCCGCCCCATTCTTTTTTCGAGGTGTTCCCCTTGCAGCAGACACAGCAAACCACCGCGCCCGTCCAGAATTCTTTCTGGGCGGGCTTTCACGACGGCGTGCCCATTGGCCTGGGTTATCTTTCCGTCTCCGTCACGTTCGGCATGATGGCCGTGACGGGCGGCCTGCCGGTGTGGGCCGCCGTGGCCATCAGCATGACGAACGTCACCAGCGCCGGGCAGTTCGCCGGGCTTTCCCTCATTTTCGGCGGCGGCACGCTGTTTGAAACGGCGCTCACACAGCTCGTCATCAATCTGCGCTATGCCCTGATGAGCCTTTCCCTCTCCCAAAAGCTGGAGCGCCGCGTCGGCCTCATCGACCGCATGCTGTTCAGCTTTATGATGACGGACGAGGTGTTCGCCGTGGCGTCCGGGCAAAAGGGAGAGGTGGGCAAGCGCTATCTGTTCGGCGTGATGATCGCGCCTTACTGCGGCTGGGCGCTGGGCACGCTGTGCGGCGCCGTGGCCAGCGGCTTTTTGCCGCCGTCGGTGCGCAGCGCGCTGTCCATCGCCATTTACGGCATGTTCATCGCCATCGTGGTGCCCGTTGCAAAGCAGAGCCGCGCCGTGCTGGGCGTGGTGGCTCTGGCTGTCGCGCTCAGCTGCGCCATGCACTGGCTGCCTGTGCTGAACACGGTTTCCAGCGGTTTTTCCATCATCCTCTGCACCGTGCTGGCGTCGGGCCTGGGCGCGCTGGCCGCGCCGGTGCCGGACGAGCCTTCCGGAGCACCGGACGGGGAGGTGGCGTAAATGAATGCAAAAACCATCTGGCTGTACATCGTGGTAATGGCGGGCGTAACATACCTTATACGCATGCTGCCGCTGGCGCTGCTGCGCAAAAAGCTGCGCAGCCGTTTTATCAAAAGCTTTCTGTTCTATGTTCCTTACGCCGTGCTGGCCGTAATGACGGTGCCCGCCATCTTTGAGAGCACGGGCAGCGTGTTTTCCGCCACCGTGGGCTTCGCCGCGGCTGTGCTTCTGGCTTACCGCGGCGCGGCTCTGCTGCCTGTGGCATTGGCCGCCTGCGGCGTGGTATTCTGCACGGAGTGGATGATGCGCCTGTTTTAGCCCATAAAAGAGGAATTCGCCTATGAATTGGATCAGCTGGTTCGGCCTTGGCATCGTGTTGCTGCTGCTCATTCCCAACGCCGTATACGCCGCCGCAAACAAAAACACGCAACCGCCCCGCACAAGCCGCATCCTCGGCTTGGCTGAACAGGCAGGCCGCTATGGATGCATGTTTCTGATGATATTCCACGCCGGCCTTACGGAATTCGGTTTTGCCTCGGCGGAAGGCTTCATCGCGTGGCTGGCCGGCACCGGTGCGCTGCTCGTACTGTACTGGGTATTCTGGCTGCTGTATTTCCGCGCCGCGAAGCCCCGGTACGCGCTGCCGCTGGCTGTGCTGCCCTGCCTGATCTTTTTGCCGAACGGCCTTTTTCTGCGCCACTGGCTGCTGGTTTTCTTTTCCGTGTTGTTTGCTGCCGCGCACATCGCCATTACCTGGCAAAACACCCGCGCGCCATAGGCGGGCGTCCCCTCCATAACAAAGCAAAGCGGCCGGGCGTGCACAGTGCACGTCCGGCCGCCTTCTGCATCATGCCGTATATCCGCTGTATGCGTGGAGCGTGGAGAAACTGATGGACTGGATGACGCGGTCCAGCACCTTGTCGTACACCAGCACATTGACGCCCGGACGGTTGCGGCTCTGTTCTTCTCCGTCCACGGTTGTGGAGGAATTGTCCGCCGCGCTGCGCAGCGTCACATCGTGCCCGCCCCAGGAAAGCGTGTATTCCAGCGGGCCGGCGCCGGTCTGCTGATACACGACTTTTCCGCCGTCCACCACATATAGGCCCTGCATGCCGCTTTGTTCCAGCGGCAGCGTGTCCAGCCCCCATTGCCTGAACACTGCGCGCGGAGCGGAGGGATCCGCTTCCGTGGCGTCGCCCTGTGTCGTGATGACCGCTGCCAAGTCCTTATCCTGCATCAGCAGGCGGAAATATTCGGCCATGTCCAGCGTGAAGCGCAACGTTATATTCTGTGCGTCCCGGTGCTCCATCCTTGCCGCCTCGTCCCACGCCGCGTAGGCCGCGTCGCCGCGCTTGTCGGGCATACCGTAATGCTCCGCCAGATAAGCCGCCAGATCCGTGCTGATTTTTTGCGCGCCTGCGGTGTTCACATGGGCATGGTCGGCCAGGTCCGTTGCATAGTCAAAGCCGATATCCCGCCCACCGGGCGTGTTGTAATCCAGCACGGGCACACCGTTTTCCGCGCAGATGCGCGCCGCGCGGCGGAACACGCCGTACTCGGCCTCGCTCGTCTCATAGGGCGTCACCACGAACACCAGCGGCACATCCTTTTTTCTGCAAAGTGCGATAAGCTTGTAAAGATATTCCTCAGCCTGGGGATAGATGGGCGTTTCCTCCGGTTCCCCTTCCAGTATGGGCACGGGGAATTCCTCCACCGCCTGTAAAGGGCCGTAGCCTTTTCCCGTGGTCGCATGATCCTGAAAAAACCAGGTGAAATCTTCCGCCGTCAGGCTCTTCCACCGGGTGTGGTAGCGCAGCATCGGCAGATAGCGGTAAAACGGCGGCGAGTTCTGCTGGCACCGGCTCATGGCGACGGCAAGCGCCGCGCGGTTGAGGGACGGCGGGATGCGCAGCGAATAATCGTCCGAGGTGCCGTCCACGTCCGCAGGCGTCATATAGGTGGTGCCGTAGCACAGCCCGAACCCTTCCAGCACCACGACCCTGGGCGTCTGCCGCTTGAACGCCTCCACCGCGTAATGGTAGCTCACCCACATCGGCTGGCTCCAGGAGTACAATACATACCCCGTGAAACCCTGCTCGCGCCACATCTGCGCGGGCGCAAACGCCGCGTTGGCATGGCTGCTGCCCAGAAAGATCACATCGATGGTATCCTCCGGCTCGGCGTAAAAGCCGTCGATGCACCCGCCCTTGGGGGCCAGTACCTCCTGCGTACACAAGAGCAGCGCCAGCAGGATGCACCCGAACGCCAGCGCGCGGACAAGCGGCGGCAGGCCGCGCGTCTGCTTTAAGACCGGTCCTTTCCCCAATGTTTACGCCCCCCCGCTCAGAACTGGAAATAGATGAACGGCTTTTCCACATAGCCCTCGCCGTACATACCGAATATCGCCACCGTGAGCACCCCCGCCAGCAGCACGGCCCATTGCACAGCCAGCGGCTTTTGCAGCAGCCGCGCCGAAAGGCTGCCCCAACGCCGCCGCAGCACGTCGCACAAAACAACAGCCGCCGCGCACACAGCCGAAAGCAACAGGTCGGGCCCGTCCATTCCCCAGGCGAGCACCGCTTCCCGGCCCGGGAACGCGCCCGGGCGCAGCAGGCTTTGCACCATGCTCAACGCCGCGTCCATGCCGCCGGCGCGGAAGAAAATCATCGAAAACGCCACCAGCGCAAACGTCCACGCCGTGCGCCAAAGCCGCGCGGGCAAACAGCCATAGGGTACCCGCAGCGCCGTATACAGCCGTTTGCGGAGGGGCAGCGTCAGGCGGCCGCACACAAGGTACAGCCCGTGCAAAAGCCCCCATGCCACAAATGTCCATGCCGCGCCGTGCCACAGCCCGCTGCACAGAAAAACAACCATCGTGTTCACACAGGTGCGCGCCAGCCCCCTGCGGCTGCCTCCCAGCGGGATATACAGGTAATCTCGAAAAAAACTGGACAGGCTGATGTGCCAGTTGCGCCAGAACTCCGCCACGGATTGAGAGAGGAACGGACTGTGGAAATTTTCCATCAGTTCCACGCCCAAAATGCGCGCCGCGCCCCGGGCGATATCGGTATAGGAGGAGAAATCGCAGTAAAGCTCAAAGCAGAACAGCACCGTGGCCGTCGCCGTGGCCCAGCCGCCCAAAGCGCCGCCTTGGGCATAGACGGTGTCCGCCAGCAGCGCCAGCCTGTCCGCCACAACCATTTTCTGAATATAACCCCACAGCATCAGCACAAGGCCGCTTTTGGCCCGCTCGTAGGAAAAACGGGCAGGCAGCTGCAGTTGGGGCAGGATATTGCCGCTGCGTTCAATGGGCCCGGCCACCAGCTGCGGAAAGAAGGAGATAAACAGCAGATACCGCCAAAAGCGCTGCTCGGCGGACACGCTGCCCCGGTATACGTCCACAGTGTAACCGATCGCCTGAAACGTGTAGAAGCTGATGCCGACAGGCAGGAGCACGCCCAGCAGCGGTACGGCGGGGAAGCCCCGCGCAGCCAGCAGACCGTTCGCACTCTGCGCAAAAAAATTATAATATTTGAAGAAAAACAGAATTCCCAGATTTGCCGCCAGCGAAACGGCCATGGCCGCCCTGCGCCTGCCCCGGTTCCCGGCGGCCGGCGCACCCAATACCGCCAGCGCACGCCCGCACAAATAGGTGCTGAACGCGGAAAACAGGATGAGCACAATATAGGCCGGATTCCAGCACATATAGAAAAAGCAGCTGCACGCAAGCAGCCATGGCTGCCGCGCGCGGCGCGGCAGCACATAATAAACAAAAACCGCCGCAACGAAAAACGCACAAAAGCGCAGCGAAACGAAGTTCAAAGCCGCAATCCTCCCCTGTTCACCATTCCAAGGCACCACCGGGCCTTTTACGGCGCCGCAGCCGCAGACAGCCCGTCCGGTTTCGCAGGCGGCCGCCGCTGTGCGGGCGGCCTTCCAAGCGAATGATACCATATCGCACGCGGGCTTGCCAAGCAGGATATACGAAAAAAATGCCTTTTTGACGTTCCCGGTACGTCCTGCCGGAAAAATAATACGCTCAACACGGTTGACACCGCCGCCGCCAGCGCCTATAATACATACGGACATAAAAACAGGGGTGCCGAAAGGCTGAGATTTGTACGCGTACGCGTGTGCATGAACCCTTTACCTGATCCGGGTAATGCCGGCGTAGGAAGTTTTGGCGCAGAAATGCGCAATTGGGAAACTTTGGCGCGCCCGCAGTTTGCGGACGCGCCTGTTTTTATGTTACGACATAAAAAAGGGGTTTTTCTCTATGGCAACAAAATCGTATTCCCGCACCCGAACGCTTGTTGAATGCGCGCTGATGATCGCGGTGGGCACCGTACTCGCGCAGATCAAGATCTTCGAAATGCCCTTCGGCGGCAGCGTTACGCTGGTGTCCATGCTGCCGTTTATCCTCGTCTCGTTCCGTCACGGCGTGAAGTGGGGCCTGGCCACGGGCTTCGTCAACAGCCTTTTGCAGATGCTGCTGGGCTTTTACGCGCCTCCCGCCGGCACTGTGGCCGCGTTTGTGGGCGTCGTTCTGCTGGACTACGTGCTGGCTTTCACCCTGCTGGGCCTGGCGGGCGTTATCGCCAAGCCCTTCAAAAACCATCTGCTGGGCGTAGCCGCGGGCACCGCCGCTGTGTGCGTCATCCGCTTTTTGTGCAGCTTTTTGTCCGGCGCGCTTCTGTGGGGCAGCTACCAGGAAAGCTACGAATGGGCGAGGGGGATGTCCGTTTGGCTGTACAGCTTTATCTATAACGGCAGCTACATGCTGCCCGAACTGCTCATCACCACCGTGTGCGCCGTCATTTTGTGCAAAGCCGCGCCGAAATTCTTTCTGCCCGAGAACTAGAACTCCGCGCCAAAATATGGTATACTTGCCCTAGAAGGCGGACCGCTTTCGAATCCGTTTCAAGGGGAGGCTGTACTTTTATGGAGAAGCATTTGGTCATTTGCATCGGCAGGCAGTTCGGCAGCGGCGGGCGCGAGATTGGGCTGGGCCTGGCCAAAAAGCTGGGCATCCGGTTCTACGACAAGGAGATCCTGAAAAAGGCGGCCGAGGAGAGCGGCATCGTAGAAGAGCTGTTTGAAAAGGCGGACGAAAAGCCCACCAACAGCTTTTTGTACTCCCTGTCCATGGGTACGCACGGACAGGCCATGAATTTCACCAATTACAACGATTACCTCACCAACGACAAGCTGTTCCTGTTCCAGAGCAATACCATCCGCGATATGGCGGAAAAGGATTCGTGCGTCATCATCGGCCGTTGTGCGGATTATATCCTGCGTGGACGCAAGGACATGCTTTCAGTGTTCATCCACGCCCCTATGGAGCTGCGCATCCAGCGTATCTCCCGCGTGCGCAATGTAGAGGAAGACGCCGCGCGGTCCCTCATCAAAAAGACGGACCGTCAGCGTGCCAATTACTACAACTTCTACGCGGACAACGACTGGGGCGCGGCCGACAGCTACGACGTGGCCATCAACTCCGGCAAGCTGGGCGTGGAAAAATCCATTGAGGTTCTCGCCGGTATTTGTGAACACCTGTAAATTGCTGCAAAAAACCGCATGGCAAAAGCCATGCGGTTTTTGATTTCTCCGCAATAAAAAAGTTTATCCCGATGGCTGCGGGCCGGGGACGGCCCGCAGAAAAGCTTCACCGTTCACCGAAGCCGGATGTGCAGCGTGCCGTCGCTGTACGCAAAGCGGCCTGCGGGAACCAGGCGGGCGGGCGCTTTGGGCGCGCACGTTCCCTGCGGCTCGCGCAGCACGTCGTCCAGCCGGAAGGCCGAGAGCAAAAGCCCTGCAAGCCCCGCCTGCATTACACCCGTCCAGCCGCCGTCTAAAAAGGGCAGCATCCCTCTCGCGGAACTCCAGCCCAGACAGGAGAGCAGGTTGAGCACGCCGTGCATCGTGAGCAGTGCACAGCAGCCCACCGCGCACAGCCGCCCGATGCCGCTGCGGGTGCGCAGGGCCGTGCGCCACAGCCATGCCAGCGCGCCCGCGACAGCTGCGGCCAGCGCTGCGGCGCAGGCAATACCGTGCCGCCAGCCCGCGTAAGCCAGCAGGTAATCGGCGCGCAGCTCCCGCACCGCCTTCCCTGCAAATTCTCCCACGGTGCCGAGCGCCGCTTTTTCCCCGAGCGGCAAACTGCCGTCTCCGGGGCCAAGCCACCGCATCCCGTCCCACATGCGCCGCAGGGCGTTCATCCAATAGCCCGCGCCCGCTGCATTTGCATCCGGTGCAAGCAGCACCTCCAGATGCCGCTGAAGGCTCCCGGCCAGACCCGGCATCAACAGCAGCACCAGCAAAAATGTCACCACAAGAGAGCCCGCTGTCACGCCCAGCACAACCGCAAAGCTTTTCTTTCCGCCAAGCCCATACCAATCGCCTGCGCAGCATACCAGACACACGGCAAGCCCCGCAAGCCCCAGCACACACGCCGCGGCCAGATGCGGCACCATGATACACAGCCAGAGCCCCGGCACAATGGCAAAACCGCTGACCAGCAGCCCCGCCCAGCCGCGGCCGCGCTGCCGGTACACCACGGCCGCGTAAATGGGAATAAAAATCATGCTGAAATGAGTGGCGTCGTAAGATACACCCCAAACAGTCCAAAGACGCCGCCCGTTCATCAGGGTATATCCGGCCAGAAAACCATAAGCCGAAACGGCCGCCAGCCCGATATAGAGCGCCTTTGTCCAGCGTGCCAACAGGGACACATCCATACAGAAATATACCGCCGCAAGCACAGCAATTCCCGCCAAGGCGGCGGCCAGGCTTTGGTACGCGCCCTCGCGCCACAGGTACGCGCCTTGTGCCGAAACGGGCACGCTCCAGAAAAAACGCAGCAGCGCACCCGCCAGCAACAGCGCCGCCACCATAAAAAACGGCCCCCAAGCCGGGCGGGGCCTGTGCACGCGGTCCAGCGCGCCGCCTGCCAGCACCGGGTCTCCCATGCTCTCCACCGTCCTGCGCTCGGCTTCTTCCGGCGCGCAGCCTTGGGCCACAAAGGCGTTATACTGTTCGCTGAGATGATTCTCCAGCTCCCGCTCCACACCCGGCACCGCACGGCGGCAGCGCAGCTGGGCTGTGACGGTCTGCAGCCATTCCTTTCGCGTCTGTCCCATTACAGCACCACCCCTGCGCGAGCATCCATTGTTTCCAACACAGCGTTGATCGCCCGGGACACCCGGCGCCACTCCGTTTGCTGCGCCTCCAGCGCACCACGCCCGGCCCTGGTGATACGGTAGTAGCGCCGCGGCTTGCCTGCTGTGGCCGCGCCGCCCGGCTGTTCATAGCTTTCAATGCTGCCGTCCGCCTCCAGCGCATGCAGAATGGGATACAGCGTCCCCGCCTTCAGCGCGAATGTATCGTTGGAGCGCTGTGCCAGCTCCTCGATCATCTGATACCCATACATGTCCCGCTCCGCCAGCAGGCGCAGCAGCAGCATCTGGGCCGAGCCCGGCACAAGGTTTTTTCCCGCCGCCATGTAAATTCCTCCCTTTTGCCCCGTGCTGTGCACGGCGGTCATTTATATAGATTATCTATATATTCTATTGTTCAGTATATATCGACGCCCTATATATGTCAATGGTTTTCAAAAATTTTTCCAAGCACAAAAACGCCCCCGCTGCAAAAGCAGCGGGGGCGTTTGAAAACAGAGGGAATTATTTGGAAAGGCGCTCGCGCAGGGCAGCAGCCTCGGCGTGCAGCTCGGCGGGAACATGGTCGCCGATTTGGGCGTACAGTTCCTCAACACCCTTCACGTCTTCCAGCCACAGCTCCTTATCCACATCCAACAGGCCCTTGATGGTGTCAACGGTGACGCCGTCCAGACCGGTAATGTCGATATCCTCGGGCTTGGGCTCGTAGCCGATGGCCGTCTCAACAGCCTCAGCCTCGCCCTTGCAGCGCTTCAGGATCCACATCAGCACGCGCATGTTGTCGCCGAAGCCCGGCCAAATAAAGTGGCCTTCGTCGTCGGTGCGGAACCAGTTGACGTTGAAGATCTTCGGCGCCTTGTCGCCCAGCTTCTTGCCCATCTCCAGCCAGTGCGCGAAGTAATCGCCCACATTGTAGCCGAAGAACGGACGCATGGCCATCGGATCGCGGCGGACAACGCCCACAGCGCCGGCAGCGGCAGCAGTTGTCTCAGAAGCCATGGCAGAGCCGACATACACGCCGTGCGCCCAGCTGAAGGACTGGTAGACCAGCGGAGCCGTCTTGGCGCGGCGGCCGCCGAACACCATCGCGGTGACAGGTACGCCGTTGGGGTTGTTGAACTCCTTGGACAGGCAGGGGCAGTTCGCGGCCGGAGCGGTGAAGCGGCTGTTGGGGTGGGCCAGCTTGCCGCCGTTTGCAATGTACTCCTTGCCGTCCACGGCCAGGCCCGTCCACTCCTGAACATCCTCAGGCGGGTTCTTGTCCAGACCTTCCCACCACACGGTGTTGTTCTCCAGGTTATGCGCAACGTTGGTGAAAATCGTGCCCTTCATCGTGGTGTGCAGGGCGTTGGGGTTGGATTTCTCGTTGGTGCCGGGAGCCACGCCGAAGAAGCCGTTCTCCGGGTTGATGGCATACAGGCGGCCGTCGTCGCCAATGTGCATCCAGGCGATATCGTCGCCCACCGTCCACACCTTGTAGCCCTGCTTGGCATACACTTCGGGCGGGATGAGCATGGCCAGGTTGGTTTTGCCGCAGGCAGAGGGGAACGCGGCGGTGATGTAGTCCACGTTGCCCTGCGGGTCCTCGATGCCGAGGATCAGCATGTGCTCGGCCATCCAGCCTTCCTTGTAGCCCTGGTAGCTGGCGATGCGCAGTGCGAAGCATTTTTTGCCCAGCAGCACGTTTCCGCCGTAGCCGGAGTTGATGGACCAGATGGCGTTGTCCTCGGGGAACTGGACGATGTAGCGGTTCTCCGGGTCGATGTCCGCACGGGCATGCTGGCCGCGCACGAAATCGTTGGAATCGCCCAGCTGCCGCAGGGCCTTCACACCCACGCGGGTCATGATATCCATGTTCAGCACAACGTAGATGGAGTCGGTCACTTCAACGCCGACCTTGGAGAACGGGCTGCCGATGGGGCCCATGCAGTAAGGAATAACGTACATGGTGCGGCCCGCCATCACATTTTTGTACAGGGGCAGCAGCTTGGCCTTCATTTCGTTGGGATCCATCCAGTTGACCATCATGCAGTCGTCCGCCTTGTTGGAGGTGCAGATGAACGTGCGGTCCTCCACGCGGGCCACGTCGTTTTTCGCGGTATGGTGCAGCACGCAGCCGGGCAGCTCCTCCTGGTTCAGCTCCGTCAGCTCGCCCGTGGCGAACGCCTGCTCACGCAGGGCGCGCAGCTGGCCTTCCGAACCGTCGATCCAGATGGTTTTGTCCGGGGTCATGAGCTCTTCCATCTCTTTGACCCAGTCCAGAACATGCTGGTTGCTTGTCAATGCCATAATCAAATCACCTTTCTTTAATGTAATTCCCTCTGTTTTGAAACGCGCGCCCATGGCCCGCGCTTCCTTTCGCATCGCGGGGCCTGCCCCCGCTTTCCAATAAAATGCGATTTGGATTTATTATACCTCTTTGTTAAAAAAAGCTCAAGCTGTTTTACGGAAAATGAGCCGAAAAGACAAAAGATTTACATCGTATTCACAGATTTCCCGTAGGGATTGTACGATCGTGCAATCCGGGCCGCGGATGCGTTCCGCACAGCGGCACGCGCGGGGAAGCGCCGCGTTCATTCAAAAACGGGGCGCCCGCGCCGCGGCCTTTCGCCGCGCCGGAGCGCCCTGCCCTTATGCCGTCACAGCGGCGGCATCATATCTCATACCATTTGATCTCGTTGGCCGCCATATCCAGCGCAAAGCTGGAGCCGTCGCCCTTGTAAACAACGGTGCTCTGCGGCTCGTAGGTGTTGTTCACAACGCAGTACTTGTCGTTCTTCACATAGGCGTGTACCTCCACGTTGAAGTTGCTGCTGAACCATTTGTGCAGGCTTTCTTCGTCGTGGGCGCTCCACAGGATGCTGCGGTACAAAACGCGGCTGTTTTCAAAGCTGTACGGCAGGCCGCTGATGTACACCGCCCGGCCTTTGCCAAACGCGTGCACGGCCATCTGCACCTCTTTTTCCCGCTGCACCAGGATCTCCGTGTCCGGCAGCGCGTAGATGCCCTTTTTTCCCTCGCCGAAATCCACCGGCTTCGTGCAGTCCTCCAGAATGAAGTGGCCGGGATGCTCGTCCCAGTTGTATTTGTCGTAGCCCAGCGTGAAGCCCGTTTCCTTCTCCACGCCCAGTACGCCGGCCAGCTGCAGATAATGTCCCTCGTACTGGTGGCCCGATGGTTCGCCCACGCCGACGATGCCGCCGCCATTGTACACGAAGCCGCGCACAGCAGCCGCCACAGCCGGGTCCTCCCATTCGCCGCCGCCGGTGTGGGCCGTGTCGCCGTCGCCCACATTGATGAGCACGTCCACGCCGTCCAGCACATGGGCGTCCGCGCGCAGGTCGTCAAAGCTGATGAACCGCACGTCGAACGGCGCGCCCGAAAGCGCCTCAATTACGCCCGCATAGCTGTAATTCTGCTTCTGGTACAGCGCGTGGTGCACCATATGGCAGCCCCAGGCGCGCATTTTGCCCCAGCAGTTCAGCACCGCCACGGTTTTTACGCAGTATGGCGTCGTGCCCTTGATGTTGTCGTACAGCTCGCGGAACTCATTGCACACGCTCTCCACATAATCGATGAATTCCGGAAACGCACAGGCCAGCTTCAGGTATCCGCCGTAGCCGATGCGGTCGATGGGCTTGCGCAGGATGGCGCGCCGCGCTGTCACCCAGTTTTCCTTGGCCTCCCGCACAGGGTCGCCGCCCTCGTGGAAGGTGTCCGGGAAGAAGTAAGGCAAAAAGCGGCCCTCGGTATATTTCACGCCCGGAATATCGCTGATAAGGCGCAGCGTGCTGCCATTGCCCACGCTGCCCACCACGGCATCCAGGCCAATGCTTTTGAACTCCTCCATGAACGGCTCGGTGCCGATCCAGTGGTCGCCCAGAAACATCATGGCTTCCTTGCCCAGCTCGTGGGTGATGTCCACCATTTCCCTGGCCAGTTTTGCCACCTCGCGCCGCTGGAACGCCTGGAAGTCCTTGAATTCTTTCGAGGGCACGCGGTACTGGTTGTTGTAATAACCCTGGTCGATGATGAATTCGGGCCGGAATTTGTAGCCAGCCTCCCGCTCGAACTGCTCCAGAATATACGGAGACACGCTGGCGGAATAACCGTACCAGTCCACGTATTTTTCCCGCTGCAGCTCATCGAACACCAGCGTGAACTGGTGGAAGAACGTGGTGTAGCGGATGACGTTCACATACGGGTGCTCCGCGATAAATTTGCGCAGGCGCTCCATCGTGTACCTGCGGGTCTTGGGCTGGCGCACGTCAAAGGTGATCTGGTGCTCGAAGTTTTTCCAGCCGTTGGTGACGGCGTTGTACATGTGCACCGGGTCCCAGATCAGATACGCAAGAAAACTCACCGTATATTCGTGAAATCTTTCTACAGCATGTACTGTTACGTTCCCGCTCTTTTCGTCATAACTCCAGTCCTGCGGGGGCACCACGCGGCCGGCGGTGCGGTCCACGACCTCCCACCAGCGCTTGATGTCGTCTCGGGTGTTCACGGCCATCAGCTCCGGGCTGATGCCCTGCATCAGCGGGATGGAAAGCGAATCGGCCACGGCCGTATGAAAGCCCGTCATGATGTAGCACTGCTGCACCTCGTCCGGGTTTGCCTTGGCCCAGGCATTGTCCTTTCGGGTCGTGTAATAGGTGGAATACACCTTCGCGTCCACGCTTTTCAGCGCCTCGGGGTAATCCGTTCCGTCACAGTCCCGGATGGCGTCCGCGCCCCAGCGCTCCAGGATCTCCAGCGTCTCGGGCACCACATCCACGTCTGTTGGGATCGTCACGCGCCCTTTGCGTTTTGTTTCACTCATTGCTTTTCTCCTCGTCAATCGATGTAAGGCTGCATGCTAACCCGCGAAGGGTTTGTTATACAGAAACAGCAGCCCCAGAAGACCGGCCAGACCGGCCAGCATGCGCAAAAGCCCGCCGGGCGTACCCGTGAGCTGCTGCCCGCTGACAACGAGCCACAGGCACAGCGCAAACACCGCCAGCGCCAAAATAAAGCGCAGCGCTTTGTTTTCCCTGAGAAAATCCATATTCGTTTCTCCTCTCTGGCTGTGGCCGCCGCTCAGCCCTTCAGGCCGCCGAGCGTCATGCCCTGGGTAAGTTTCTTCTGTACGCAGATATATAGGATCAATGTAGGCAGCATCACAAGCACAAGGCCCGCATACATCTGCCCGTACTGCGCCGCCGCATTCTGTGCGCGCATCAGGTTCATCAGGCCCACGGGCAGCGTTTTGCCGCCGTTGGGGTCCGTGAGCATCGTCATGGCAATGATGTACTCGTTCCAGAACGAGAGAAAGTTGAACAGAATGACGGTAATGATGCTGGGCTGAGCCATGGGCATGATAATGCGCAGCATGGTCCTGCCGTAACCCGCGCCGTCCACATAAGCGGCTTCTTCATACGCCTTGGGCAACGTAGCAAAATAGCCGGACAACAGATAGATGGTGAACGGCAGCGCCGTAGCCGCATATACCAGCGCCAGCACGAAAATATTGTTCAGGAAAAAGCCTGTGCCGAACACCTTGCGCAGCATTTTATCGCCGTCCACAAACATCAGGAAGATCGGCACGACGATATAGTTGACATTGATGAACAGGCCGCCCATGAACGCCGTGTTGAAAAAGCCCCTGCCGCGAAAATTAAAGCGGGAGAGCACATATGCGGCGGGCAGCGCAACGATAAGCAGGATACCCAGCGCAAGCGCCGTGACAACGACGGAATTGAGCATGTATTCGCCCATGCGTGCCTTTGTCCAGGCATCCACAAAGTTCTGCCAGTAGAACCCGGCAGGCAGCGTCCAGGGGTTGCCGTAAAACTCGCTGTTCTGCTTGACGGATGCCATGAACACCCACGCCACGGGAACGATGATTGTGACGGCCAGTGTAATGAGAGCCACGTAAATGAACACACGATACAGCGTATCTCCGGAGGAGCTTTTTTTCAATTTGATGTCTTTGTTCATACCGTCCCCTCCTTAAAATTCCAGCGGCTCGCGCTTCGTCACCTTGTTGACGATGGCGGAAAGCGCGAACGAAAAGATGAACACCACAGCGCCGATGGCCATACCGTAGCCGTAGCTCGAGTTGGTGTACGCCTGCTTATACATATAGCTCAGGATGACCTCGCTGGCGCCGTCCGGCCCGCCGCTGGTCATCGCCTTGACGAACAGGAACGACAGGTTGATGGTACTGATGATGAAAAACGTGAGCGTCGTTCGGATGTTTGTCCACACCAGCGGGATCGTGATGGAAAAAAATGTTTTGACACGGCCCGCGCCGTCCAGGTTGACGCTTTCGTAAATGCTCTCGGGAATACTGGCCATGCTGGCCATATACATCACCATGTAGTAGCCAATGGCCTGCCAGACCAGCGCGATGGCAATGCTGTAAATCACGAGCTGCTGGTTGCCCAGCCACAGCGTAGGCACCTCGCCGGGTTCACGGAACAGGGCGATCAGGCTGTTGAGCATACCGTTGTTCGGGTCATAAATGGCGCTGAAAATGGCGCTGATAACGACCACGGACAGGATATTCGGAATGTAGAAGATCACGCGGAAGAAATTCTGCCCCTTGATCTTTTCCCGCGAGAGGATCGCCGCAAATACCAGGGCGAACGCAAATGTAATGATGGTGACAATGACGATCAGCAGGATCGTATTCTGGAAGGACTGGTAAAATTTAGGGTCCGCAAACAGCTTCTTGAAATTGTCCAGGCCGACAAATTCCTGGTTGGCGGAATATCCGCCCCATTTATAAAGCGACATGCGGAACACGTTGATGGTGGGGATCACCATGAACACCGTGAACAGGATCACGGCCGGGGCCAGGCAGAGGAATACAAACCGTCCGCGCCCTTTCTGCTTATCCATGCGCGCATCTTCCTTTCTCCATGATGCCGGACGCTCCCGCGTCCGCTTCAAAAAGTAACGGTGAGCAGGTTTCTCTACTCACCGTTACTTTCACGTACTTACAAATCGTTCTGTTTCCGAGCGCTTATTTCAGCGCCGCGCGCAGCTGATCGCTGGCGGCTTTCACGCCGTCGATCCAATCCTGCTCGGTCTTGTCGCCCGTCACAAGGCTGTTGACGGGGTCGAACCAGACGCTGCGGGTATCGAGGCCCTCGATGGCCTCAGTGGCGGCAAAGCTGCCCAGCGCGGCCTTCGCGCCGTTGTCATAAATGGAATAGAACATCTTGTTGTCGCCCTCCAGCGTTTCCGCCAGGCCCACGATGGGCTGGATGGCGCCCGCCTTGGCAAAGATGGCCGCGGCTTCGTCGCTGTACAGGTAGGCGATGAACTGCTTGGCAAGGTCCTGATGCTCGGCTGCCGCCGGGATCCAGGCCTGCTCGAACCAGGTGTAGCTGTAACGGTCGCCGCCCTCTTTCACAGCGGGCAGGGCCGTGAAGCCCCATTTAAAGCCATCGGCGCGGGGCGCTTCCGCCATCTCGCCCACGATCCAGGTGCCGTTGGGCATAAAGATGGCCTTATTGTCCAGCACAAGCTGCTGGTTCTTTGTAAAGTTGTCGTCGTTGGCATTGGCCGGGGTGGTAGGCTCGGTGTACTCGGCCAGCTTGGCAACAATGTCGAAGCAGGTCTTGGCCTCCTCGGTGTCCCAGATGCCTTCTTCATAACGCGTGGCCTTGTCGAAGAACTCGGGGCCGCCCGCCGTGTACATCAGAGCGTAGAAGAAAGCGTCGAAGTAACCGGTGGTGGGGTAGGTAAACAGGCTGATGCCTTCGGCCTTCGCCTTGTCGCCCAGCTCCCACATCTCATCCCAGGTGGCGGGCACTTCCCAGCCCTTTTCTTCCAGCAGGCCGGCGTTATAGAACAGGCCGCAGGGGCTGTAGAACATGGGTGCCAGATACGTTTTGCCGTCGCCATACGGATTGGTCAGGGAGGAATCCGTGAAGCCACCCGCAATTTTATCCTTCACCTTGACGTCCTCACCGGGCACCGTCATGTCCAGCACATCGGTAATGTCCAGAATGCCGTTGTCTTTAATGAACGTTTCGGTCAAAGCCGCCTCGCGGCCCGTGGCCAGATGGATGACGTCGGGATAATCGCCGGCCTTCATACTCGGACCGATAACATCCTCCAGCTTCTTGTCGGCCGTCAGTTCAACCGTAACGCCGGGGTTGGCAGCCTCAAACGCCGCGCACACTTCTTTCCACATGTCGCTGCCATAGGCCGTCTCGATGGCGGCCACCTTCAGCGTCTGCTCAGCGGGCGCCGAAGAGCTGCCAGCCGTGGAGCCGGAGCTTGCCGCCGGCGTCGAAGACGAGCCGGAGCCGCCGCAGCCGGCGAGCAGGGTGAGCGCCATGGTGAGCACCAGCATAATGCTAAGTAGCTTTTTCATAGTTTACCTCCTGAAAATCTTGTTCGCGTTTGTTTGCGCCGGGCCTTGCGCCCGGTGCATCCGTCCCCTTTAGTATATCTTTTCCCTTTTCGCATTCAACAATATTCTTGCTCCATTTTTTATTTATCTTGTCTTTTTATCATCTGCGATATTAATTTTGACTTACTTTTGTAATTTTTATGCACAGTATCCACAAAACAAGCTTTTTGTGTTTGTTCACCTTTCCGAATGTGTTCAATTGCAGATTATTTTTTCACAAACAGCGCTTTATGGCTTTCGCGCAAAATATTTGCGCCCGGTTCCCAAAAGTATTATAATGGTTAACGGCAGCAACTTTGCTTAAGCAAAAGCAATATTTATAAAATAATCTTGCGAAAATTTATACTTGGCCGTTTCTGCATGCGGCGCACGAAAGAAAGTTGGGAAAACCGTCATGAGCAACAAACGATACGAGGTAAACACCCCCGGCGTCAGCCCTGTGGACCGGGACGTCACCAAACTGCTGTACGTGAGCACCGCCAAATACGGGGGCGACTGGCACAGCCTGATGCATACCCACGCCTGCACCGAGCTTTTCTATGTGGTTGGCGGCATGGGGCAGTTCAAAGTGGCGGAAAAGCTGATTCCCGTCTCTCCGGACGACCTTGTCATCGTCAACCCCAATGTGGAGCACACGGAGGTAAGCCTGAACGCCAGCCCGCTGGAATATATCGTGCTGGGCGTTGAGGGCATGGAATTCGCCGCGGACGAAAACGGTGACAGGCGGTACAGCGCATTCAACTTCCACAGCGGACGCGAGGATATTCTGCCCTATCTGCGGGGCATGCTGCGGGAGATCGAGCAGAAATCCGCAGGTTACGAAGTCGTCTGCCAGGATCTTCTGGAGGTTCTGGTCGTTAAGCTGATGCGCCACACGGATTTTTCCCTCACGGTCACGCCCGCCCAACAGTCCAGCAAGGAATGCGCCGAGGCCCGGCGGTACATCGACAGCAATTTTAAAGAAAATATTTCTCTGGACCAGCTGGCGGAACTGACGCATGTGAACAAATACTATCTTGTCCACTCCTTCAGCAAAGAATACGGCGTGTCGCCCATCAATTATCTGATCGGACGGCGCATCGAGGAGAGCCGCTACCTGCTGGCGGACACCAATCACTCCCTGTCCCAGATCTCCCACATGCTGGGTTTTTCCTCCCCCAGTTACTTCTCCCAGAGTTTCCGTAAGCTGGAAGGCATCAGCCCTATGGAATACCGGAAGCGGCAGCGGGCCGCGCGGGAGGGACATCCGGAATAACAACAGTTGTACTTTTGTTCATTTATCTTTACACAATCGTCCGTATATGCTTTAATAGATTATAATGTAACAGTCTGACAGAAAGGCGGAATACTGGCATGGGCTACGAGGCCATACGGCTGCAGCGGCCGCTGGCGGTGGACGATATCGTCTCCGTGCATTATTTTGAATATTCCAGCAATTACTATTTTGAAGGAGAGCGCCACGATTTCTGGGAATTTTTGTATGTGGACAAGGGTGAGCTGGATGTGCGCGCCGGGGACGTGGTGCAGCATTTGAAGAAAGGGCAGATCATTTTCCATAAACCGGGCGAGTTCCACGCGCTCTCGGCCAACGGTGTGGTGGCGCCCAATCTTGTTGTGGTGGGTTTTGTCTGCCACGGCGAGGCCATGCGTTTTTTTGAAAACAGAGTATTGAGCGTGGGCGATTCCGGCCGCGCCCTGCTGGCGCGCATCGTGGAGGAGGGCGAGGCCGCATTCTCCACGCCGCTCAACGACCCGCAGACCATGCAGCTGGCCCGGCGGGAGGATGCGCCCTTCGGCGCCGAGCAGCTCATCGGAAGCAGCATCGAGCAGCTGCTCATCGGCTTCATCCGCCGCGGCGCGGACGAGGCCGCGGCCGCCGCAAAGCCCACCAGCCTCATCCGGGAACGCACACAGCAGGAATTCATCGACCGTGTGAGCAAATATCTGGAGGACAACATCGCAAAACGCCTGACGCTCTCGGATATCTGCCGGGACAATCTGGTGGGCCGCAGCTATCTGCAAAAGATCTTCCGGGAAAAGACGGGCGGCGGCGCAATGGAATACTTCGGCACGCTGAAGATCGACGCGGCCAAGCGCATGATCCGGGAGGGCACGCACAATTTCACCGAGATCGCCGCGCTGCTGGGCTATAACTCCATCCACTATTTCTCCCGCCATTTCAAAAAGGTTACGGGCATGACGCCCAGCGAATACGCCTCCAGCGTCAAAATTCTGGCCACCAAAAACCGTACGGAATGAGTTTTTCGCTATCGTGGACGTTTGTGCAAATATTCGGGATTCCTGCGGCCTTGCATAGTTCAATTGTGCAAATATTGTATTAAAAAATCTATTTAACACGCTGCCCGGAGCGGCTACAATGAAAAGCAATGAAGAGTGTTCCGGGCAGCACAAAAGCAACGCGTGAAAAACAAAACAGAAAAGGAGCTGGCAACTATGGCGATTTTGGTAAACGGGGGCGCCGGATACATCGGCAGCCACACCTGCATCGAGCTGATGAAAGCGGGTTATGAGATCATCGTGGCCGACAACCTGTACAATTCCTGCGAGGAGGCCCTGCGCCGCGTGGAACAGATCAGCGGCAAAAAGGTCCCCTTCGTCAATGTGGACCTGTGCGACGGCGAGGCCGTGGACGCGCTGTTCGCCTCCCATCCGGAGATCGACGCCGTCATCCATTTCGCGGCATACAAGGCCGTGGGTGAAAGCGTTCAAAAACCGCTGGAATATTACACCAACAACCTGGGCTGCACGCTGACGGTGCTGAACGCCATGCGCAAATACAATGTAAAAAACTTTGTGTTCTCGTCCTCCGCCACGGTTTACGGAGACCCGGCCAGCGTGCCCATCACCGAGGACTTCCCCACCGGCGCCACCACCAACCCCTACGGCACCACCAAGGTGATGATGGAGCAGATTTTAAAGGATTACTGCAAGGCGGACCCCACGATGAATGTGGCCCTGCTGCGCTATTTCAACCCCATCGGCGCTCATGAAAGCGGCCTCATCGGCGAGGACCCCAACGGCATCCCCAACAACCTGGTGCCCTACATCGCCAAGGTGGCCGTGGGCACGCTGGAAAAGGTGCATGTGTTCGGCAACGATTACCCCACGCCCGACGGCACCGGCGTGCGCGATTATATCCATGTGGTGGACCTGGCCCGCGGCCATGTGGCGGCGCTGAAAAAGCTGGCTTCGAACTGCGGCCTGTTCATCTGCAACCTGGGCACGGGCAAGGGCTACAGCGTGCTGGACGTCATCAAAGCATACAGCAAGGCCTGCGGCAAGGACCTGCCCTATGTCATCGACCCGCGCCGCCCCGGCGACATTGCCGAATGCTACGCGGACCCCGCCAAGGCCCGGGACGAGCTGGGCTGGACGGCCGAGTACGGCATTGAAGAGATGTGTGCCTCCAGCTGGAAATGGCAGAGCATGAACCCCAACGGCTACAAGGGCTGAGCCGCGCCCGCCCTTGGATACAAGAATCGGAGCAAAAAGGAGAATAACGCAATGAACAAACCTGTACTCGTTGTTATGGCCGCCGGCATGGGCAGCCGCTACGGCGGCCTCAAGCAGATCGACCCGGTGGGCGGCCACGGCCAGCTCATCATCGACTATTCCATCTTCGACGCCCGCCGCGCGGGCTTCGAGACCGTGGTGTTCATCATCAAGCACGAGATCGAGGCCGACTTCAAGGCCGCCATCGGCGACCGCCTGTCCAAAGTGATGGACGTGCGCTATGCGTTCCAGCAGCTGGACGACCTGCCCGCCGGCTACGCCGTGCCCGAAGGCCGCGTCAAGCCCTGGGGCACCAGCCACGCCATCCTGTCGGCCCGGGACGTCATCGACGGCCCGTTCGCCGTGATCAACGCCGACGACTATTACGGCCCCGAGGCGTTCCAGAAGATCTACGATTACCTGCTTGCCAACCCGGACCGGGACGGCAAATATGAATACGCCATGGTCGGCTATCTGCTGGAGAACACGGTAACCGAAAACGGCCACGTGGCCCGCGGCATCTGCGTGACGAATGCGGAGGGCTATCTGGACAGCGTCACCGAACGCACCCACATCGAAAAAACCGCAGCGGGCGCGCGCTTCACGGAGGATGACGGCGCCACTTGGACGGACCTGCCCGGCGACACCATCGTATCCATGAACATGTGGGGCTTTACCCGGAGCTTTCTGGCCGAGACCGGGGCCCGCTTTGCGGCGTTTCTGGACAACGCGCTGAAAACGAACCCCCTTAAGGGCGAGTACTTCCTCCCCAGCGTGGTGAGCCAGCTCATCGCCGAGGATAAGGCGCAGGTGAAGGTGCTGCACAGCCGCGACAAGTGGTACGGCGTGACCTACAAAGAAGATAAGCCCGTGGTGGTGGCGGCCATTGCCGAAAAAACGGCGCAGGGCCTGTACCCCGACAATCTGTGGGAGGTGTAAGCATGGCAAATCCCGCTGAAAACACGCTCTCCGAAGTGCTTGCCGCCTATGCGTTCGCGGGCGAGGTCGTAGGCGCGGCGCGCTTCGGCCAGGGCCATATCAACGACACGTTCTGCGTATACACCCAGACGGCAGAAGGCGACTGCGTGCGCTACATCCTCCAGCGCATGAGCGCCGCCGCATTCAAGCACCCGGACCAGCTCATGCAAAACATCGTGGGCGTGACGGACTATCTGCGCGATCTCATTGAGAAAGACGGCGGCGACGCGGCGCGGGAAACCATGACGGTGCTGCGCACCAAAAACGGCGCGGCATATTTCACCGACAGCGAGGGCGGCGCATGGCGCGTGTATCCCTTTGTGGAAAATACGCTGTGCCTGCAGAAAGCAGAAACGCCGGAGCTGTTCTATGCTTCCGCCAAGGCGTTCGGCAATTTCCAACGCATGCTGAAGGATTATCCCGCCGATACCCTGTTCGAGACCATTGAAAAATTCCACGACACTGAAAACCGCCTCGCCAATTTTGAAAAGGCGCTGGCTGCGGACAAGCTGGGCCGCGCGAAGGACTGCGCGCCGGAGATCGCGTTCGTAAAGGCCCATGCGGCGGATTGCAGCGTGGCGCTGGAGGCGCTGCGCGCCGGCAGGCTGCCCCTGCGCGTGACGCACAACGACACCAAACTCAACAACATCCTCATCGACAAGGATACCGGCGAGGGCATCTGCGTCATTGACCTGGACACCGTGATGCCGGGCCTGTCCATCAATGATTTTGGCGATTCCATCCGCTTCGGCGCGAACCATTCCGCCGAGGACGAGCGCGATCTTTCCAAGGTGAATTTCGACCTTCCGCTGTTTGATATTTACACCAAGGGCTTTCTCGAGGGCGCGGCCGGCACGCTGACGGACGCAGAGAAGGAGTACCTGCCCTGGGGCGCGAAGCTGATGACGCTGGAGTGCGGCATCCGCTTCCTGACGGACTATCTGGAGGGCGACACCTACTTCAAGATCCACCGGGACGGACAGAACCTGGACCGCTGCCGCACCCAGTTCAAGCTGGTGCGCGACATGGAGGCCCGCTGGGACGAGATGGCCGCCGTTGTGAAAAAATATTCCTGAGCCGTTTTACACAAAACAAAAGCGCGGACGCATCGAAGCGTCCGCGCTTTCCTGTTTTCTTCATCGCGCCCCGGGCGCTTTGTCACACGATCTCATACCCCATACCCGCCAGCAGGGCCAGCGCACGGGCGTGCCCCTCGGGCGTGGCGGCGGCGCACAGGTCCTTCAATACCGCCACGCGGGCATTCAGAAAGGCCGAATGCAGCAAAACGGCGTTGCTCACCACACAAATGTCCGTCACCACGCCGCAGATCTCAATGCTGTCCGGCGCGCCGCCGCACAGCGCCTCTGCCTCGGCTGGCAGCGCCGCGCAGCCGAATGTGGGCTTGTCCACAATGGACACGCCGTCCCGTACGCCCGTCTCATACTGCGACAATGAGCCGTACAGGCCCCAGCCCTGGCTGCCCTTAATGCAGTGCGCCACGGGAAGAAAGCGGCCCTCCCGCGTGTTCAGGTAATCCGTGCCGTGGGTATCCCGGGTAAACAGCACGCGGCCGCCCCTTTCCAACTGCGCGGCCACCCGCGCGGCAATGCCCGGCTCCAGCGCGGCGGCGGCCGGGTTGCCCAGCGCGCCCGTTACAAAATCGTTCTGGTAGTCAATCACAACAAGCAGTTCCCGCATCGTCTATTCCCCTTTCAGATAGTCCACCAATTCCACTTCTGCGCCGTTTTCCACATATACGCGCTGCACGCGGCGCCCCACGTCGCACAGCACTTCATAATTGATGGTGCCCGTCATGCGGGCCACGTCGTCTACGCTGTCCGCCGCGCCGCCGCCGAACACAATAGCCGCATCCCCGGCCTTCACGTCCGGGATGTCTGTCACGTCCACAACGATCTGGTCCATACACACCCGGCCCAACACCCGCGCCGGCCTGCCGTGCAGCGAGACCGTGCCCCGGCCCGACAGCGCCCGCGGATAACCGTCCGCGTAGCCCACGGCCAGCGTGGCCGCGCGCATGGGCTTTGGCGCGCGGAAGGTGCAGCCGTAGCTGACGGCGTCGCCCGCCGCCAGTTCCTTCACCATGGATACCGCCGCGCGCAGGCGCAGCGCGGGCACAAGCCCGGGCAGCACCGTATCAGCCGAGGGCTGTTCGCCGTACAGGATGATGCCCGGCCGCACCATGTCCAGATGGAACTCCGGCCAGGCGAAGGTACCCGCCGAATTGCAGCAATGCTTCACCGCAAAGGTACAGCCCCGGGCGGCCATCTCCTCCACTGCCGCGCACAAAATATCGTACTGGCGGCGCGTATAGGCGATATCCTCCGGCGCGGTGCTGTCCGCCGCTGCGAAATGCGTAAAGACACCCACGGGCACAAGCCCCGGCAGCGCACAGGCCTCGGCCATCTCCGCCACGGCACGCTCCATATCGTCGTCCGCCGTAAAGCCGATGCGGCCCATGCCCGTGTCTACTTTCAAATGCACGCGCACCGCCACGCCCGCACGCAGCGCGGCCTCCGAAAGCGCCCGCGCATATTCCAGCGAGAACACCGTCTGGCTGATGCCGCCCACGGCCAGCGCGGCCGCGTTCTGCACGCCGGTATAACCCAGGATCAGGATGGGCTTCGTAACGCCCGCCCGGCGCAGGCACACCGCCTCGCCAAAGCCGGACACCGCAAACTGGTCCGCGCCCTCCTGCTCCAGAAGCGGGGCCACCACCGCGTCGCCGTGGCCGTATGCATCGGCCTTTACCACGGCCATCACCGCCGCATCCCCGGCCCTTTCCCGCACCAGCTTAAAGTTGTGCCGCAGCGCGCCGAGGTCCACCTCGGCCCAGCAGCGCCGTTCAAATTCCATCGTATCCACCGGCCTTCCTTTATCTTTATGGCATGCCGCCTTATCCGCTTCTTCCAGTATAACATTTTCGTGGGCAGAGTAAACAAAAAGCGGGCAAATTTTTATAAAAACAGCACGTGAGCATTCAAGAGCATTCAAGAGCAAAACAGAGCATTTTAAAGCGCTCGCTTTCTAAATCAAAAAAATGCAAAAAAGGGGTTGACGCGGCGCCGGGCATCCGCTATAATCAATCTTGCGCCTGTTTGCACGGGCCTTTCGATTGTTTGTAGAGACTATTAGGAGGAAAACACCATGAGCACAACTCTTGCTAAACCCGGCACCGTGGAACGCAAGTGGTACATCATCGATGCCGCCGGCAAGCCCCTGGGCCGCACCGCCGCCACTGCCGCCGTGCTGCTCCGCGGCAAAAATAAGGTCACTTTCACGCCCAATGTCGATTGCGGCGACCATGTGATCATCATCAACTGCGACCAGGCTGTCCTTACCGGCAGCAAGCTGGACAAGAAGTATTACTACCACCACAGCGGCTGGATCGGCGGCATGAAAGCCGTGCAGTACCGCACGCTGATGGCCGAGAAATCCGATAAGGCCATGATGCTGGCCGTGAAGGGCATGCTGCCCGGCAACACCCTGGGTGCCGCCGCGCTGAAGCGCCTGCGCGTCTACAAGGGCGCCGAGCACAACAACGCCGCCCAGAAGCCCGAAGCTTACACACTGTAATAGGAGGCAATGAGAATGTACGAGACGAAACCTTATTTCTACGGCACCGGCCGTCGTAAGAATTCCGTTGCCCGCGTTCGTGTGTACAACGGCACCGGCAAGATCACCATCAACGACCGTGATATCGACGATTATTTCGGTCTTGAGACCCTGAAGCTCATCGTGCGCCAGCCGCTGGCTGTCGCGGGCGTCGAGGGCAAATTCGACATCGTTGTGCGCGTTGCGGGCGGCGGTGTTTCCGGCCAGGCGGGCGCCATCCGCCACGGCCTGTCCCGCGCGCTGCTCGTTTATGACGAGAACCTGCGCGGCGAACTGAAGAAAGCCGGCTTCCTGACGCGCGATCCGCGCATGAAGGAGCGCAAGAAATACGGTCTCAAGGCCGCACGCCGCGCGCCGCAGTTCAGCAAGCGCTGAATTTCCGTTTGCCAGCTTTCCGCGCGAAGGCTGCGAGCCATGCAACACAACCCGTGCCGCAATGCCTTTCTGGCAATGCGGCACGGGTTTTCTTATTTTCCGTCTCCGATCATGGGCCGGAAAACGTCCACTCCCCTGTCTTGGATATGCGGCGGCTCATTGAAAACATGATGGGCTGGTTCGGCGTAACACAGGAGCGCCTGTGCCGGGAACGGGCCATAGAAACACCCACCGGAGAAACGCTGTACTGGGATTACTACTGCTATGTGAAAGAACATCCCGTGCGCCGCTGGGACACGCCCACATCCATTCTGTGCGGCGGACGGGACGAGCTGTGTGAGCCGGATGTCACCGCCCGTTTTGCCCGGCAATACGGCTGCAGGCTGCTGACACGCCCCGAAGCGGGCCACTATTTCCACACGCCAAAGGAGCTGGAGGCTCTGCGGCAATGGCTGACGGCAAGCCTTTGAGCAGAAGGCATATTCAAACAGAACAGGAGGAAAGAGCATGGCAATGGAAAAAATCACAGAAAACGGAGTCGCCATCGCCCTTGTAACAGGCACGTGCGCACTGACGGACGAGCAGACGGCGCTGGACTTGATCATGGAAGCGCGCTACACACTGGGCGCAGAGCGCATCGCCATTGAAAAGGCCGCTGTTTCGCCGGATTTTTTCATTTTGAGCACGGGCCTTGCCGGGGCCGTACTGCAAAAATTCATCAATTACGGCGCAAAGCTGGCGGTGTACGGCGATTATTCCGGATATACCAGCAAGCCCCTGCGGGATTTTATCCGCGAGAGCAACCGGGGCCGGGATATCTTTTTCCCCGCCACCCGGCAGGAAGCCATCCTCCGTCTGGCCGGGGTGTGACCGCGTGCGGCGCGGCAGCCGCGGACGCTTTCCGCCACGCCGTGCCCGCACCGAGGCCGCAGCCATACCGCTTGGCAAAGCCTGGGCTTGAACAAGTTCAAAAAGGTAAAGCAAAACCCGCCGCGTTCCAAAAGAGTGCGGCGGGCTGCAGCTTGTCGAAAAAGCTTCGCTTTTGCGCCAAGCTGCCTATGAACAGGGCCTGCGGCCCCGTTCGCCGTGCACGGCGCGGGGTTATTTTAAATGAAAAAAGGGGCGTCTACACGCTAAGAGCCGCGCTTTCAGCGCTGTTGCGCTCCGACACGCGCCTGCGGGCGCAGTCTCCACCCCTTTTTCAAGCTTTTTTCCCGGATATTTCTTTTACCTCTCCGACTTTTTCAGCAGTCTGAAACCCGCCGCACTCCAAAAGAGTGCGGCGGGCTGTTTTCTATATAATAGACGCGCTTACGCTGCGGCGTTTGCCTGCGCCTCGGCCACGCGGCTGTCCGCGTCGGCCTGTGCCTGCGCAACGCGCTCGTCGGCTTCGGCCTGTACCTGTGCAACGCGTTCCTCCGCTTCCGCACGGGCTTGCTCCACGGCAGCTTCGGCTTCATCCAAGCGGGCCTGCCACTCGGCCTCCAGCGCCTCAAGCTCGGCGTCACGGGCAGCGCTGCTCTGTTCGCTCTGCCAGCCGGCAAGCTCTTCGGCGTCCATATAATATCCCGCGTCATCCACATAGATGCGTTCCGTCACGCACTGGGCCAGCTGCTCCGCCGTCATATCCGCCTGATAGGATCCCTCCACGGCCAGGCTGTACAGCGGTGTTTCTGTATCCCGGCTTTCCCGCATATACAGGCTGATATACGGGTCGCGCACGCCCGTGGCGCGCACGGCTTCAATGACAGGCCGGCACGCGGCCACAAATTCCTCCCGGGTGGCCCACGTTCCTTTCAGCTCGGCGCTCACACCCACGTAATCGCCCGCCTTCAGATCCGCCGCGCCGGTCACGTCTTCCGGCGTGCGCAGCTCACCCAGGTGAACGTCATAGGTGACATTCACAATATCTCCGTTGCCCTTGAGCCGGGCGTAGGTCGCTTCGTACAGCTCCTGCTCCACCCGCTGCTCGGCGGCACTGCGCCCCGGCCCGGCATATTGCAGTGCCACAGGCACGCATGCCGCTCCCAGCGCTGTGACAATCAGCAGAAAACACACGAACATGGAGAGAAAGTCATATTTCAGCCGCATGCCTTTGGCTGTGGACGCCGCGAAGATCACCTCGCAGCCCAGCGCCACCAGTACCAACGGCGACAGCTTGAACAGCAGAAGAAAATCCACATTGGGGAAGAACAGCCCCACGCACAGCGCCGCGCCTACCACTACCAGCGCAAGGCCCATGGTGAGCGTGCCCACCCGGCGCACCGGGCGCGCCGGCTCGTACACCGGCATTTCAGAGGGCGGGGTATCCAAAGCCGCCGGCTCCTGCGGTGAATCCGGAGCCTCCTGCACGGCGGAGACCCGGTTCTCGTTCTCAGCCATTGCTTCCGTCCCCCTTGAACGCGGTGTAATCATCCCCGGATGCATCCTCGTGCCGGGAAGGCCCCTTTACCAGATACAGCCCCAGCAGGATAATGAGCACGGCGATCACAAGGGTTGGAATGCCGTCCATGATATTGCCCAGCCAGACCAGCCCATAGGTGCGGTACAGATCCCACAGCAGAGGACGCAGAAATGTGTTGTACAGAATGTACGCCCCCAGAAAGATAAGCAGGCCGCCGAACAGGTTGTGACGCCTGGCCACAACATTTTTCCAGTTGGAACCGGCAATGCTCTCCACATCGAACAGATAGGCGTCCGGGTTTGCCGCCACCTGCTCGGGCGTCTGCGCGCGCAGATTGAAAGTATCGAAGAACGAGTAAGCCCAAATGATGGGCGCAAGGATGCCCAGGATGCCCATATTCAGCAGCGACGCCACAAAGATGAGGCCCCAGAAGGCAATCATCACGGACAGGCCGCGTTTCATATAACCAAGATACATCTCTCCCGCGCCGGGCAGGCAGGCGAAGCAGAATGTCAGAAATCCACTTTTTCTTTGCATGATATGTCTCTCCCTTGTCTTATTTCGCATCTGCCGGGGCGGCGTCCGCGCGCGGCAGGATATTCGTGATTGCGGCGCTGATGGAGTCTCCCGCACTGCGGAAGAAATCATTCACGCGCGTTGCGGCGCTGATGGGCGCCGTGATCCGGGCCGGCTCCTGCTGGCGGATGGTGCGGTCCGGCACAAGGCTGTTGAATACGCCAGTACCCCACAGCACCACCGCGAATGCCGCAACGGCGGCTACACGGGTATACCGGTTGAAAAACACCCGCACGGCCCTGCGCCGCACCCGCGCCAGCACCGTGGGCGTCAAGGGCGTTTCGGGAACGAGCAGCGTGTCGTCCGCAAGCAGCTCCGTGTAACGCACAAGGCAGCTGTCGCAGAAGCTCAAATGCTCCGAGGCTTCCAGCCGGCCCATCTCATCCAGCGTGCCGTCCACAACGGCCCGCAGGCCCTCGTCCGTGAGATGGCCCTCTTTATTGAACAATTCCATGCCCGTTTCCCCTTTCTATGGCGTTCTGCAGCAATTGCTTGGCGCGGTAGATCTGCGTATGTACTGTTTTGGGCGGCCGCCGCAGCGCCGAGGCGATCTCGTCCACGCTTTTTTCCTCCAGGAAGAACAGTACGGCGACCTGGTGGTAAGGCTCTTTCAAGGCGAGGATGGTATCCCGGATGCGCGCCGCTTCATCTTTGGCAATGGTGATATCCTCGGGCGGCGGCATGGTATTCAGCACGTCTGCCACGGCAGGCATCTCGCCGTCCTCAGCCGCGGATACGCGCCGGTGGTAGGCGCTTTTCAAATAATCCTTGGCCTTGTTCGTGGCAATGCGGGCGAGCCAGGGCTTGTAACTGCCGGGCGGGCAGTCGTCGCGGTGGGTGTAGGCGGAAAGGAACGTCTCCTGGGCAAGATCCTCGGCCAGCTGGTGGTCTTTTGTGAACTGGTAGCAGATGGTGTACACCAGCCGTTCGTACTGCCGTACGAGCTGGGAAAATTCATCACTTGTCATATTCTGTGCGATCCGCTCCACCACCTTTGCCCGCCCTTGTTTCATCGCCCTACACCCATGAAACGCCGCCGGAAGATCATTTTCTTCAAGAAAAATAAAGTTTTTGATACTTTTCCAGAAATTGCCCTGTTGCCGCTTGTCCGGAAGGGCCGAAAATCAAAAAAACCTGCGGGGGGAAATCCCCCCGCAGGGTGCTGCGTAACAGGTTCACGCAAAAATCATGCCAAGAGCGCCCAGCAGGCCAGCCGAGGCCGCGCCCATGATGAGGCCGGCCGTCATGACGCCGCACAGCACCGCCAGCACGCTGGGCCAAAACTTGAGGTCCAACAGCGTCGCCGCCAGGCAGCCCGTCCATGCGCCGGTGCCCGGCAGCGGGATGGCCACAAACAGGAACAGCGCCCAGTAAATTCCGCGCCCGGCCTTCGCCTGCATCTTTTCGCCGGCTTTGACGCCCTTGTCGTAAATTTTCATAAAAAAACGGCCCAGCCCGCCGGGCAGCTTGGTACACCACAGCAGAACCGCCTTGGCAAACAGCAGGATGACGGGGACAGGCAGCATATTGCCGATGACCGAAACAATATAGGTGGGAATCACCGGCAGGCCCATGGCAAGCCCCGCCGGGACCGCACCGCGCAGCTCAACGATGGGCACCATGGAAATGAAAAAGATCCAAAAATATTCTTTTACCAGTGCAAGCATCCGTTTGCTCCTTTTGCTTTTTTCAAATTTTCCGCCCTGCTGTTTCAGGGCGTTCTCTCGGCGCGGCAGGGCCGTGCACAGGCATTATCATACCGTATCCGGCGTTATTTTGCAAGTTCCCGCTGTTTTCGCCGCGCATATTGTGTTATACTGTTGGCAGTATTGGCTTTGCCGTACCGGGCAAACCAAAAAAGCGGAGGAAAGCACATGAAGAAACTCATCTGCCTGCTGGCCGCGGCGGCGCTGCTTGTATGCTGCGCTCTGCCCGCATTTGCCGAAGCTTCCGGCGTTTCCCGCGCGGATTATACCATTACCGCATACAGCGTGGACGCCACCCTGCACGAAAACAACACCGTTACCCAGACCGAGCGCATCACCGTTGATTTCGCCGTACCCTCCCGGGGTATTTACCGCGTGCTGCCCGTCGCCCTGTGGGTGGAAAAGGACACCGCGGACGGCCCGCAGGAGATGGCCTACCGCGCCAGGGTGCGGGACCTTGCCGTGACGGGCGAGGGCCAGACGGCCGGCGCGCCCGTGGAGACCGATACCGAAGACGGCTTTTACAGCATCCGCATCGGCGATGAGGACACATGGCTCACAGGCGTGCAGACCTATGAGCTGACATTCACCTACGACATCGGAGACGACCGCGTAGCCGCCTACGACGAGCTGTTTTATTCCTTAAACGGCGGCCGGTGGGACGCGCCCATAGAGGACTTCCGTTTTTCGTTCACCTTTGAAAAACCGCTGACGCAGGAACAGAAGGGCGCGCTGGCGCTGTACAGCGGCTCCTACGGCGGCAAAGGCAATGAAGCGGGCGTTTCCGGCGCATGGGACGGAAACACATTCTCCGGCGCGGCGGGGCGCACGCTGTACCCGGGCGAGGCCGTTACGCTGTACGCACGCCTGCCCGAGGGCTACTTCACCGGCGAGCGCATGGCCCCGGTATGGGTGTTTTGGGCTTTTGCGGGCGCAGGCGCGCTGCTGGCCGCGTACACGCTGCTGCGGGCGCTGTCGGCCCGGCGCAGAGCGCCGGTGGTCACGCCCGAGTGTACGCCGCCGGACGGCGTGTCCAGCGCCGAGGTGGGCTATATCATCGACAATTCGGCGGATGACCGGGACATCCTCTCGCTGATTCTCTGGTTCGCCTCCAAGGGCTATCTCGCCGTAGAGGGCTGGGAGGAGGACCTGCGGCTGGTACGGAAAAAAGGCCTGCCCGCGGGCAGCCCGGAGTACCAGACCGTCTTTTTTGACGCGCTTTTCCCGGCGGGACGCACCGTGTGCCAGCTGCACAGCCTGGAGCCCGCCTTCTATGAGGCGCTGCAGAAAGCGAAGCTGAGCCTGTCGGCCCACTTTACGGGTGAACGGGCATTGTACAGGCCCGGCAGCGCCGGACGTGCGCTGGCGCTGGGCGCCGGCTGCGCCGTACTGTGGGGCGCAGCCGGCCTTTCCTGCGGCGCGTTTATCACAGGTGCCAGCGTAGGGCTGGGCCTGCTCTCGGGGGTATTGCTCCTGCTGTTCGGCCTGCTGCTGTATGCGGCGGCGGAGCGCTGGCAGTTCTCCGGCCGGGGGGCGCGCATCGGCTGGGGAACCGGCGTGGGCCTGTGCGCCGCCGCGTCGGCGGGGCTTGCCTACGGCGCGGCCCTGTATGCGCTGACGCCGCTGTGGGCGGTGCTGGGAAGCTATCTGCTGGCCCTGCTGGCGTGCCTTGCCGCGCCGCGCATCGCCCAGCCCACAGAGTACCGCCTGGAAATGGCCGGCCGCCTGCTGGGCCTGCGGAAATTCATTGAGGAATCCGAGCTGCCGCGCATCCGTGCGCTGGCCGCGGAAAACCCCGAATATTTTTACGACGTCCTTCCCTACGCCTCGGTGTTTGGGCTGGAGGAGGAATGGGCCGGGCGCTTTGATGGGATGGCCGTGCCTCCGCCCGTGTGGTACGGCTGCAGCGACATGACCGTGTGGAATGTGATCTGGTTCAGCCATATGATGCACCACAGCGTAGACCATTCCATGACGCAGCTGCAGCAAACCGTCGCCCAGCAGAGCGGCGGCTCCAGCGGTGGCGGCGGCAGCTTCGGTGGGAGCGGCGGCGGTTTTTCCGGCGGCGGCTTCGGCGGCGGTGGCGGCGGGCGCTGGTGAGCCCGCTTCCAAAATGGCCGTACAGGCTATTTTTCAGGCCATGCGGGCCGTCCGGATAAGCTTTTATTGTGAAGCAAGAAACAGCCCCGCGGCGTTGTGTGCACAACGCCGCGGGGCTTTCGTTTTCTCAGCGCAGATAAACGCGGGGCACGCGGGGACCGATGCGGCACAAAAGCTCGTTGGCGATGGTGCCCGCCGCCTCGGCCGCTTCCTCGGCGGTGATGCGCTCCGGGCCGTCCGCGCCGATGAGCGTTGCCACATCCCCCACCGCCGCGCCTGTGTCCGTTGCATCCACCAGAAGCTGGTCCATACACACCCGGCCCACAACGGGCGCGCGCCTGCCGTGCAGCAGCACATGGCCGCGCCCTTCTCCCGCCGCGCGCGGCCAGCCGTCCGCGTAGCCGATGGCCACTACCGCCAGCCGGGTGGAGCGCCGTGCCCGGAACGCAAGGCCATAGCCCGCGCCTTCGCCGGGCGGCACGCGGCGCACACTGACGACTCGCGCCCGCAGCGCCAGCGCCGGAGCCAGCACCGGGTGCAGCCGCGCCGCGCAGCCCGCCGTACTGAGCGCGCCGTAAAGTGCGATGCCCGGCCTGGCATATCCGCAGTCAGGCTGCGGCTGGTTCAGGATGCCGCAGCTCGCCTGCGCGTGCAGCGGCGGCAGCGTATACCCCGCGCCCCGCAGCTTCCGCGCCAGCGCTTCAAACGCATCCAGCTGCGTGCGGGTAAAGGCCGCGTCCTCCGGCGCAGGGCTGTCCGCCACTGCCAGATGTGTGAACAGCCCCCGCACCTCCAGCCCCGGCAGACGCAGCATCTCGGCCACCGCCGGAGCCGCGCCCGCATCCGTGCCCAGGCGATGCATGCCCGTGTCCACCGCAATGTGCACGGGCAGCGGCCTGCGGCCTGCGGCACGGGCCAGCGCACGGGCGTGGGCCGGGTCCGTCACCGTCTGGCACAGCCTCCAGCGCCGCAGCTCCCGTATACGGGCCGCATCTGCATAGCCCAATACCAATATTTCACCGGTGATGCCGCACCGGCGCAGCTGCGCGCCCTCCTCCGGCGTCGCCACTGCAAAGGCCCGCACACCGGCCTGCCACAGCCGGCCCGCCACGGCGGGCGCGCCGTGGCCGTAAGCGTCCGCTTTTACCACGGCCATCAACCGGCAGCCCGCTGGCATGCAGCCCTGCAGCGCGCCCGCATTGCGCGCAACCGCCTCCAGGTCTACCTCGGCCCAGGCACGCGCTCTGCGCAAGTCCGGCTTCGGTGCTGTTCCGGAACGGCCGTCCCACCTGCGCCGCTGGCTCAAACGCGCCAGCAGCCATGCCGCCGCGCAGGACGCGGCGGCTACCGCCGCAAAATGGGCCAGGCTGTTTTCCACCAGCCATTCCCGGGCATGCAGCACTCTGGCCGCACCCCGCACGCCCACGATGGCCATGGGATGCAGCACATAGACGAGCATGGAAAATTCCCGCAGGAACGGCGCGTCCCCGCCCCGGGGGACCAGCAGGCACAGGAACAGGAAGCAGGCGCAGGGCACAAGCGCCAGGTACATGCTGTCGTGCCGGGGCCAGCCCAGCGCCCGCAGACCAAAGGCCTCGGCAAACAGGAGCGCCAGCGAACAGCCCAGCCCCGCAAGGCACGCCCGCGGTCGTCGGCGGGCGGGAAAACCTGCCAGAAGCGCGCCCAGCATCAAAAACGCCGGCGCAAAGAACAGGCCGTTGCGCGTGTAGTCCATCACGCCGAACAGCGCATCATAGCCCTCTTTCAGCGCGGGCAGCTGTTTTGCAAGGCCATACCAGCTGTCTCCCAAAAGCCCCGCCAGATACAGCGCGCCGCACACGCCCGCCGCCGCGCCGGGGCGCAGGAAGCGCAGCAGCCCGCACACCACCAGCACTCCCAGCAGCGCGGCGGGCAGGTACCACAGGTGATAAAACGTGCCGTCCAGCACAGCGTCCCGCACAAGCTCCCCCAGCACGTTTTCCACAGGGAAATTCCCCGCATACAGCGTCACGGGCAGGTACAGCACGGTGCAGGCCGCATACAGAACGCCCGTCTTTTTCAAAAAGCGGCGCACGCCGGGCGAAAGCGTCCGGGGCCGCAGGCCGGGGCGCACAAGCTCCCCCAGCAGAAAAAATCCGGTTGCCGTGAAAAAGAACGGCACGGCCAGCCGCGCCAGCGTTTTCAGCGCAAAATCCGCCGCTGCGGAAAAAGACGCCAGCGGAGCGGTATGGATGCACACCACCAGCAGCGCGGCCGCCACGCGGAAGCGGTCCACGGCCGGATATCCCCGCCGCGCCGTCATACCGTGCCCCACACGGTGACGACAAGGCCGCCGCAGTTGTCTGCGGACGCCTGCCACACACGGTCCCGCGGCGCGTCGAACCGCGCGCCCTCCGGCCCCAGCGGCACACGAAAGATGTCAAAGCCGCGTCCCCCGGCCTCCGCGTGCAGCGGCTGTTCGGGCGTGTATGCCCCCAAGGCTCCGATGTATTCTTCCAGCGTCACGCCGCGCTGTGCCATCAGCCCGGCGTGGGGCCAGCCAACATAGCGAAAATGCCATGGTTCATGGCCGATGCCGGTGACGGCCTGCGCGCCTTTGGGATACCGTTCGATGAAGCCGTAGCGCGCCGCCGCGCGGCGGAAGGCCGCGCAGACTCCTGTATCGGGAAATGCGGGACGGATGAAGTCGATCACCTCCCGCGCCTCGCCCACATCAATGGCAAGGCCTGTTTCATGCTCGCTGCAGCCGGGCAGCGCCACATATTTCTGTGTGAATTCAAGGCCGTTGTCCCGCACGGAATCCGCATACAGCGCCTGCTGCTCGGCGTGGCTGCGCCAGCCGCTGACGGGCACGATGCGCCCCGCCGCGCGGATGCCGTCCAGCAGCGCTGCCAGCATGACCGCCGCCTGCCGCGCCAGCAGCACGCCGGGCGCGTCCGGCATGGCGGGGACCAACGCTTCGGGCGCGGGCCGTGCCTGCAGGGGATGTGCGGGGTTCACCAGCGCCAGCGTGCCCGCCAGCGCCTGCTCCCGGGTCACTGTCTGCATCATACGTCCGCCACCGCCTGTTCCAGCAGCCGCTCCACCAGCGGGCCGAATTCCACTCCCGCGCCGCGCATCATGCCGGGAAAGCGGCTGTGCTCGGTGAAGCCCGGGATGGTGTTCACCTCGTTGAACACGATGCGCCCGTCCGGCGTGTAGAACAGATCCACCCGCGCGAAGCCCGTGCAGCACAGCGCCCGGTACACGGTCTTGGCTGCTTCACGCACACGGTCCCGTTCAGCCAGAGACAGGCGGGCGGGCATGTGGATGCGCGCGGTCTCCAGCGTATATTTTTCCGTATAATCAAAAAAGCCATGGGCCAGCTCAATCTCATCCACCTCTCCCACGGTGAGCGCCTCTCCGGCGCCCAGCACGGCACAGCCCACCTCAAAGCCCGGCACCGCCTGCTCCACCAGCACCTTGCCGTCGTGGCGGAACGCTTCGGCCACGGCCGCGGGCAGCGCGTCCGGCGTCTCCACACGGGTCACGCCGAAGGACGAACCCGCACAGGCGGGCTTGACGAACAGCGGGTACCGCAGCCCGTGGGTGCATGCCGCCAGCACCTCGGGGCGCGGCGGAGCATGCAGCACCACACAGGGCGGCACCTCCACCCCCGCGGCCCGTGCCAGGCGGTGCGCTGCGTCCTTATCCATACACAGGGCGCTTGCCAGCACGCCGCAGCCCACGCAGGGGATGCCCGCCAGCGCAAGCAGCCCCTGCACGGTGCCGTCCTCGCCGTTTTTTCCATGCAGCACGGGAAACGCCGCATCCAGATACAGGCTGCCCGCGCCCTGCACCAGCAGGCCGTGGACAGAAGCGTCCGGCGTCAGCGTCACAGGCGCACATTCCTCTTTTTCCCATACGCCCTCCCCTACGGCGTCCAGCGGGCCGCGGTACCAGAACCACCTGCCCTCCCGCGTGATACCCACCGGCACGGCTTCAAAGCGCGTACCCTTCATGGCGTGCAGAACGGCGCAGGCCGATTGCAGCGAGACCGCATGTTCGGTGGACTGTCCCCCGAACAGCACGGCGACTTTTATTTTTTCCATTTGGATGGCCCCTTCCCATTGTTTGTTGAGAACAGGACCATCGTACCGCACGTTCCTGACGGACGGGCTGGGGAAAGGCTTTCAAAAATCTTACGGCATTCTGAACATCCTTTGAAGCGCGGCCGCTCACAGCGTCACCTTTTTTATAATAAATTCTTAAAAAGCCATTGACACCGGGGCGGATCCGCCCTATAATTGTTAGTAGCCTAACCAAAAAGCAAGGAAGTGTCGAAGGATGAAGGGTGAACGCCACGTGGGCGGAGAGATCCGCGTGCTTTCCAACCTGATCAAACGCTGTATGGACGACGGCATGCCGCCGGAGACCACCGGCATGCAAGGGTGGATCATCGGCTTTTTGCACCGCAACGAGGACCGTGACATGTTCCAGCGGGACGTGGAGGCTGAATTCAACATCCGCCGCTCCACGGCCACCGGCATATTGCAGCTGATGGAAAAAAACGGCTTTCTTCTGCGGGAGCCTGTTGCCTATGACGCCCGGCTGAAAAAGCTGGTGCTTACGCCCAAGGCTTTGGCGGTGCACGAGGGCGTGATCTCCCGCATCCGCGCCACAGAGGAACGCATCACCAAAGACGTCACGCCCGAAGAGCTAGAGCAATTTTTCGCCATCACAGCCAAATTCCGCCGCAATCTGGAGTGAGTGTCCGCTTTGCCTTTTCCATGCCGCCGGCGCAGGCGCGGCTTTTTCCGTGCCTGCCGCCAGCGGTTTTCCTCGGCGTATATAGTTAGGAAGCTTACTGTAATGGCACTAACAAGTTAAGCGAAACAAAACCAATCTCAGGAGGACATTTTATGCTGAAAACCCTATTGACTGAAGTAAAGCAGTACAAAAAAGCGTCCATCCTCACGCCGGCATTCATGGTGGGCGAAGTTGTCATGGAGATTCTCATCCCCATGCTGATGGCCTATCTCATCGACAGCGGCGTGGAGAAAGGGGACGTGCGCACGATCTGCATCACCGGCGGCGCAATGGCCGTGATGGCAATGCTGTCTCTGGCCTGCGGCGTGCTCTCGGGCAAATACGGCGCGCGGGCCTCCAGCGGATTCGCGCACAATCTGCGCCAGTCCATGTTCCGCAATATCCAGACATTTTCTTTTTCCAACATCGACAAATACTCCACGGCCGGGCTCGTCACCCGCATGACGACGGATGTGACAAACGTGCAGAACGCCTACCAGATGATCCTGCGCATGTGCACCCGCGCACCTGTGATGCTGCTGTGCGCAATGGCGGCCGCGTTCTCCATCAGCGCGCGGCTGTCCCTGATCTTCGTGGCGGCCATCGCGTTTCTGGGCGTGGCGCTGTTTTTCATCACGAAAAATTCTCACCCCGTATTTCGGCAGGTATTCCGCAAATACGACGACCTTAACGCCAGCGTGCAGGAGAATGTCAGCGCCATCCGCGTCGTCAAGGCCTATGTGCGCGAGGACCACGAGACGCAGAAATTCCACACCGCCAACGACAATGTTTACAGGCTGTTTGTCAAGGCTGAGACCGTGCTGGCGCTGAACAGCCCCGTGATGCAGTTCACGATGTACATGTGCATCCTGGCCATTTCCTGGCTGGGCGCGCACATGATCGCCGCCCAGTCTCTCACCACGGGTCAGCTCATGAGCCTGTTTACCTACGTTATGAACATCCTGATGAGCCTGATGATGCTCTCCATGATTTTCGTGATGGTGACAATGGCCCGCGCCTCGGCGGACCGCATCGCCGAGGTGCTGGAGGAAAAGGCGGACCTCACCTCCCCGCCCGCCGCCCGCACACAGGTGGAGGACGGCCGCGTGGACTTCGACCACGTATCCTTCTCCTACAAAAAAAGCGGCAAGCCCGTACTGGATGACATTGATCTGCACATCCGCGCGGGCGAGACCATCGGCATCATCGGCGGCACGGGCAGTGCGAAATCCAGCCTGGTGCAGCTCATCCCCCGCCTGTACGACGTCGCGGAAGGCGCGGTGCGCGTGGGCGGCGTGGATGTGCGGGAATACGACGTGGAAACCCTGCGCAACGAGGTGGCCATGGTGCTGCAGAAAAACGTACTGTTCAGCGGCACCATCCGGGAAAATCTGCGCTGGGGCGACAAAAACGCCACGGACGAGGAGATGGAGCGCGCCTGCCGCCTGGCACAGGCGGACGAGTTCATCCGCGCGCTGCCGGACGGCTATGACACTTACATCGAGCAGGGCGGCACCAACGTGTCCGGCGGGCAGAAACAGCGCCTGTGCATCGCGCGCGCGCTGCTGAAAAAGCCCAAGATACTGATCCTGGACGATTCCACCAGCGCCGTAGATACCCGGACGGATACCCTGATCCGCCGGGCTTTCGCAGAGGAGATCCCCGACACCACGAAATTCATCATCGCCCAGCGCATCAGCTCCGTGCAGGACGCAGACCGCATCCTCGTGCTGGACGACGGCCGCGTGGCCGCCTTCGGCACGCACGACGAGCTGCTTGCGAGCAGCGAAATTTACCGGGATGTCTATGATTCCCAGATGAAAGGAGCGGATGACGATGCGCGGCGTACCTGCGGATAAAAGCGCGGCCATGATGGCCCCAAAGCAAAAGGTTGAAAAGCCCATGCGCATCATGGGCCGGCTGTTCGGCTATATCCTGCGGCGCTACAAGCTGCACTGCCTGGGCGTGCTGCTGTTCATCTTTGGCAGCACCGCGGCCACCGTGGCGGGCAATCTGTTTATGAAAACGCTCATCGACGACTACATCGTGCCCTATATCGGCGAGGGCGGCGCGTCGGACTTCGGCCCGCTGCTGGCGGCGCTGCTGAAAATGGGCTGCGTCTTCCTGTTCGGCGTGCTGTGCACGCTGCTGTACAACCGCATCATGGTATATGTGTCCCAGGGGACGATGCGCGCCATCCGCGACGATTTATTCCGGCATATGGAGCGCCTGCCCATCCGTTATTTCGACACCCATGCCCACGGCGATATCATGAGCATTTACACCAACGACATCGACACGCTGCGCCAGATGATCAGCCAGAGCATGCCCCAGCTCGTCTCTTCGGCGGTAACGATCGTCAGCGTATTCTGCTCCATGCTTGCCCTCAGCCTGCCGCTGACAGGGTTGACGCTGGTGATGGTGTGCCTTATGCTGTTCACCACCAAAAAGCTCACGAGCAGGTCCGGCGCATATTTCGTAGCGCAGCAGCGCAATCTGGGCACGGTCAACGGCTATATCGAGGAGATGATGGAGGGCCAGAAAGTCGTCAAGGTATTCTGCCACGAGGATGAGAGCATCGCCCGGTTTGACGCGCTGAACGACGCGCTGGCCGACAGTGCCGATAACGCCAACCGCTATGCCAATATCCTCATGCCCGTCATGGCCAACATCGGCAACCTCAGCTATGTGCTCACGGCCATCCTCGGCTCGCTGCTGGCGCTCTTCGGCACGGGCGGCTTTACGCTGGGCGGGCTGGCATCCTTTCTGCAGTTCAACAAAAGCTTCAACCAGCCCATCTCACAGGTATCTCAGCAGTTCAACTCCATCATCATGGCGCTGGCAGGCGCGGAGCGCGTATTCAGCCTGATGGATGAGCCTCCTGAAACCGACGAAGGCTATGTGGAGCTGGTGAATGCGGAACAAACCGCGGACGGCAGTCTGGAAGAATGCCGCGGGCGCACGGGTGTCTGGGCCTGGAAGCATTACCACAGGGCCGACGGCAGCACCACCTACCGCAGGCTGGAGGGCGAAGTGGTGTTCGACGACGTGGATTTCGGTTACGACGACGCCAAGATCATTCTGCACAACGTCAGCCTGTATGCCAGGCCCGGCCAGAAGATCGCTTTTGTGGGAGCCACCGGCGCGGGCAAAACGACCATCACAAACCTCATCAACCGCTTTTATGACATTGCGGACGGCAAGATCCGCTACGACGGCATCAATGTCAACAAAATCAAAAAGGCGGATCTGCGCCGGAGCCTGGGAATCGTTTTGCAGGACACACACCTGTTCACAGGCACCGTAGCGGACAACATCCGCTACGGCAAACTGGACGCCACCGACGCAGAGGTGACGGCTGCGGCGCAGCTGGCGGGCGCCCACGCGTTCATCGAACATCTTCCGGACGGCTACAACACTCTGCTGACAGGCGACGGGGCAAACCTCTCACAGGGCCAGCGGCAGCTGCTGGCCATTGCCCGCGCGGCTGTGGCGGACCCGCCCGTGCTGATTCTGGACGAGGCCACCAGTTCCATCGACACACGCACCGAGCGCATTGTACAGGAGGGCATGGACCGCCTGATGGCGGGCCGCACGGTGTTCGTCATTGCACATCGCCTCTCCACTGTACGCAATTCAGACTGCATCATGGTGCTGGAACAGGGCCGTATCATCGAACGCGGCACCCACAGTGAGCTGCTCGCGCAAAAAGGCAGATATTATCAGCTCTACACCGGTAAGTTCGAGCTTTCCTGACGCCGGACATGAAAACAGCCGGAAAGGAATCTTCCCTTCCGGCTGTTTTCATTTTCTTTCCGCCGCGGCTCAGTCCTCGAAGCACACGTTCATATATCCCATAATGAAGCGGATGATCTTCTCCTCACCCATATGGTCGGAATCGAAGCAGATGTCATAATGGCCGGCGTCGCGCCAGTCGCTGCCCGTGAAAGCGCGGTAATAGTCCGCGCGGCGTTTGTCCACCTGGCGCATGTGGCGGCGCGCCTCGGCCTCAGAGAGGTTGTGGCGCTGCATGACGCGGCGCACGCGCACTTCCTCCGGCGCGTGGATGAACACACGCAGCACATTGGGCCGGTCGCGCAAAATAAAGTCCGCGCAGCGGCCGATCATCACACAGCTCTCGTTCTGCGCCAGGCCCAGCATCACCTTGGCCTGATAGCGGAACAGGTTCTCGTTGGAAACAAAGTTGTCGCTGTCCGGCGGGATGACCTCGCCGTTGTAAGCGTCCTTGGCCACGCGGAACAGCAGACTGCTGCGGAAGCTTTTCTCCGCGTTGGCAAACAGTTGTTCGTTGATGCCGCTGTCATCGGCGGCCATGCGCAGGATATCCCGGTTGTAAAAAGGGATGCCCAGGCGCCCGGCCAACGCCTCGCCGATGGCGCGGCCGTTGCTTCCGTTTTCCCTGGCGATGGTGATCACGTAATTTTTCATAACGTTCCCTCCCTGAAACAGCAGCTTTTTTCACTTTCAGTATAGGCGAACAGAGCGCAAAAATCAACCGCTTTTCACGGTTTTCCCCGGTAAAAAACAAAGCGGCCGCGCCCATTCCTGGATGGGGAACAGACGCGGCCATGGCCGGCGCGAAGTGGGATGCGCCGGGAGTCTATTTTACCATGTCGAACGGTGTCGAATCAAGTTAAAAAGCCCGTCTCCCCTAAGATTCCGTTGTTTTTTGCAAAAAAGCACCGCTGCTGCAAAAAGCAGAGCAGTGCGCCGGGCAGCGCGGCCGCAAATCCGCCTGGCTTCCACGGCCGTAAATCAAAAAATTTGATTTTCCATGCCTGCCGGCGGCACAGGCAACACATATTTTGTAAAGTTGCCTCAACCGGTTCCTTTGTGTTATCATGAAACAAAACCAATGAGGAGTGAGGCACATGCGGCGTACGGACCGCGAGATCACAGATGCAGAAAAAATCACACAAATCATCCAGACCTGCCATTGCTGCCGCCTCGGCTTCTGCGACAACGGCGCGGTGTATATCGTGCCGCTGAATTTCGGCTACGCCGAGGAAAACGGAAAGCGGGTGTTCTATTTTCACAGCGCTAAAAGCGGGCGGAAGCTGGATCTTATCGCCGGGGCGCCCTCCGTCGGCTTTGAGCTGGACGTAAACTACGCGCTGGTAGAGGGCGAGGAAGCCTGCCGGCATACCGCCCGGTTTCAAAGCGTTATCGGCACGGGGCGCGTTTCCTTTGTGGAGGAGGCCGCGCAGAAAGAAGCGGCTTTGCAGGCTCTGATGCTGCACAATACCGGAAAAGACGGCTGGACGTTTTCCGGCGCGATGTTGGATTCCGTCCGCGTGTTTAAGCTGGAGGTCGAAACGCTGTCGTGCAAGGAGCATGAATGATTTTGCAGTAAAATCGTCCTTCCCGGTGGGTTCTCATAAGACAGTATTAGAAAACTACTAAATTACGGCATCTGTCAGGCAGGCGCGGTTTTTTGAAGGGGGTATCCTGTCATTCCCCATGCCTGAAAATCAAACTACTATCACCATTTAATACTCATGCGGTTCACCAAGAGACATACTAAAAAAATTGCTATGCTGTAAATCACACAAGGAACAGGCGCGTTAACGGCCTGTGAGGCAGGGTTCGGGGAAGCTTCTCAACAGGTATTTTTGCAGGGCTGACAGCCCCGCAAAACAGCAAGCGTGTCCATTTTGCGTTGCTTGCGGTTTCGTGCAAGGTGTAAACGCTACTAAAATAATTTGCAGAGCGCTATTGACAAACGAGATAATGGTGCATATACTGTTCACATCAAAACTTTTTAATATGAGGCAAACACATGAGAACTTACCAAGAAAGCGCAAGGGTGTTTAAAGCCCTGTGCGACCCAAAACGTCTTGCCATTTTGGAACAACTACGCAGTGGCGAGAAATGCGCTTGTGTTTTACAAGAGCCGATGGATTTAACACAGTCTGGCCTATCTTATCACATGAAAATTCTATGTGATTCCGGGCTTGTGGTGAGTCGTCAAGAGGGTAAATGGACGCATTACCGCTTGAGCGAGACCGGCAAAGATGAAGCGGTGGAGTTACTACTGGCTCTTACCACACCGAACACAGAACGGGTATGTGAATGCCCCTCATGTGATAAATAAACGCCATCATAGCAAGATGGCGTTTATCTCGGCACTAAACATCAATTTTTTTTGATATGTTGTCCGGCAAATTGAAAGCGAGGTTTCTCTATGGGTGTGTGGCAATTTATCCAGGATCAAGTGTTCGGCATGAAATGGCTGAATGAGCTAATTGGCAAGGGCCTTTCCAAGCTGGGGCTGGATGTAGGGGAACGTATAGGAGGAAGTATTCAGTTTTTCTTCTATGATGTGTTAAAAATCACGGTGCTGCTCTGCCTTTTGATTTTCGTAATTTCCTACATTCAAAGTTACTTTCCGCCGGAACGAAGCAAGCGGATATTGAGCCGGTTCCATGGTGTCGGTGCAAATATCATATCTGCCCTGCTGGGAACTGTGACGCCTTTCTGTTCTTGCTCGTCCATTCCACTTTTTATCGGCTTCACCAGCGCAGGGTTGCCGCTGGGAGTTACATTCTCTTTTCTGATTTCATCCCCTATGGTGGACTTGGGGAGTCTTATTCTTTTAATGAGCATTTTCGGGGCAAAAGTTGCGGTCATCTATGTGATTGTCGGTTTAATGATCGCTGTGGCAGGCGGCACCTTAATTGAAAAACTACACATGGAACCGTATGTGGAGGAATTTGTCCGTGCTGCCGGCGGCGTGGATATTGAATCTCCTACCCTGACGAAACGGGAACGAATACAATATACCAGAGAACAGGTCATTTCCACATTCAAAAAAGTATTTCCATACATTTTGGTTGGTGTGGGAATTGGCGCAATCATTCACAACTGGATTCCAGAAAGCTGGATTGAAGCGGTATTAGGCGGTAACAATCCCTTTGGTGTTGTTCTTGCCACGCTGGTGGGTATCCCCATGTATGCGGATATTTTTGGTACAATCCCGGTGGCAGAAGCCCTGCTCTATAAGGGCGCACAACTCGGCACAATTTTGTCCTTTATGATGGCTGTCACAACACTGAGTTTGCCGTCCTTGATTATGCTTCGCAAGGCTGTGAAGCCGAAGCTGCTGGCGCTGTTTATTGGTATTTGCACTATCGGTATCATCCTTGTGGGCTACCTGTTCAATGCGTTTCAATTTTTGCTTATATAATTTTCAGGAGGAATCAATTATGGGACTTTTTAACAAGAAAAAAGAAGAAACGAACTCCTGCTGCTGTGTGGGAAACTGCACCCCAAAAACAATGGCAAAAACAGAAGCGTCTAAGTCTGGCGTTGGGGTGAAGGTGCTGGGAAGTGGCTGCGTTAAATGCAAAACTCTGGAAAATGCTACCCGTGAAGCTCTTGTGGAATTGGGAATGGATACAACCGTCGGCCATGTAACGGACTTTTCACAAATCGCCGCTTACGGAGTTATGACTACTCCTGCGCTGGTTGTGGACGGGAAAGTCGTGTCTTATGGCAAGGTGTTAACAAAGAAAGAAGCTAAAACCATCATTGCGGATGCAAGGAGGTAACGCTGTGCTTTTCTATCCGTCTCCTTGGCTTTTCAAAAAAGCCACTCTCCAGGGCGGATAGAGATTGCCCAAGGATACGAAAATCATCGTAATACACAGCATTTGAAAATAACGCCCGTTTCTCCTGCGTCCGTACAGCTTTAAGCTGTGCGGGCGCTTTCCTATGCTCTGAGACACTTTGTCTCCAGGCGCCCCGCCTGCCTTTTGTTTCGATTCACCCAACCAAAAAATCAAAACGGAGGAATAAAATGCCAGCCATCAACCTGAAAGATTTTTTCTGCCGGTACACTACGGACAAGTTCATTGATGTTTCGGAAAAAGGTCCTGAAGAGCTTCGGACGGATAAGCGGTACGAGGCAACCCAGAGTATCCGAATCACTTATGCTCCGTGGGCTTTATTCCGCTGGAAGAGCTGACAAAAGCAGGAACGGCATGATTCATAGGCCATGCCGCTCCCCAAAACTTCACTCACTTTTTTATGGCACCCCGCCTAAGGCGCTGTTCCGCTTGTTTTCAAGGTGCCGGTCAACACAAAAAAGCGTCCGAAAACCGTATAAAACATAAGAAAACACCCATTGACGCCTAAAACACAGGAAAATCAGCCGCAGCGGCATTTCTACCTTTCCTCCACCTGCGGCTCCTGGATGCGGCCTATGACAAACATTGCCGTGACAAATAACAGGAGTGTGAAAACGAAAGGCAGGCGGCGGTCCATACTGGAGAGCCACCCGGCCAGATAACCAAAAGGAGAGGAGAGGGCAACTGTGGAGGCCATGATAAGGGCATTCAGGCGTGCCCGTTCCTGCGGAGTGATGTTGAGCTGGAGAAGCGCGTCCTTACGCGGATTCACCAGCGCTGCCGCCACAGCGGCAATAAACACATACAACAGCACAAAGCCCAGTCTGTCCGCAGGAGAGAAGATCAGCACCAAGGCAGCCACGACGTACAACGCCAGCCCGATCCACAGCGGGATGCGAAATTTCGTGGCATTGATGCGGTGCTGAAGCCCTATCATAAAAATCAGTATGACAGCCGCGTTCAAAATGGGGAACAGCGCCAGAAAGTTTTCCGAAAGCCCCAGCCGCTGTGTCACATACAGACCAAAAAAGTTTGTGCTCACCATGTTGGTGACATACAGGATCACAGAAACAGCCACTGCTTTGAGCACACCCCTATTCTTCAGCATACCGGGAATCAACTGGCGGTATTCCCCCAGCATATGAAAAACAGATATTCCCCTTGTCTCTGCGCGCCGGATTTTGCCCTGCTTCGTTTCATGGCAAAACCGGAAGGTGATGAGCGTTTTCAGGATCATTGTCAGCGCAAAAAGAAAATACAGCACCCGTACTACCGGCACGATCGAATACGAACGGACGAACAGACCGGAAAGCGGCGCAAAAAAGATGGCCACCAATCCGCCAATATTTACCCAGGTATAGATTCCTACCAGATCCTTTGGGCGTGCGTCCTCAATCAACAGGCAGTACCATGCCGTCTGATTGATCTGCTCAAAGCAATTCAGGATTGCAGCGGCCAAAAACAGCCAGAAATTGTTCGAAACAGCCCACACCAGGCAGGCCAGCACCCATCCGAAAAAATCCCCCATCATGGTAGTGAATTTTCGTCCCAGCTTGTCAGACAAAATGCCCCCCAAAAAGGAAAACAACACCTGGACTGCCATCGTGACGGAGAGAATCAGGCCAATCTGCACATCTGTGATGCCCTGTGTGTACATATAAAGAGTGGCGAACGGTGCGATAAGGTTGTAAGGGACGCCCCACAGCGGTTCGATCAGCACAAGCGTACGCGGATTCCCCCCATTGTCGGCCAGCACCTGAATGAGAGGATGTGCCTTCAGACTTCTTATTTTTGATTCCAGACTCATATACAACATCCCGGCTTTATCCAAATTTCCCGCTTATTCTATCATACTTCCAAACAAACGGAAAGAGGGCAGCATTTCTTCTTCCTAAATAGTGTTTACACGAGTAATGTGGTAAAATAGGCCAATAGCTCAGAAAGAGGTGTTCCTATGAGCAATGAACAACAACGCCATGACAGCCGTGATCAGGTATGGAATCTGCCGGAGCCTCATCGTTCAGGACAGCGAGGGCAATGGGGCGGCACAGCACAAGATAACCGGCGGTCTATCAATGGCGTATTTTGGATTTTACACACAGGAGCACATGGCGGGGGTTGCCGCCGTGCTACGGGAAATGGGGTACTGTATATCAGCATTTTCGCAGATGAGCCTGATTTGGAATGGCCGATGATTGATGTCAGCCACTGTAAGGTACATCCACATGCAGCAGAAGCCAAAAGCGGTAATCAGGACATGAGTCGTACAAAAGGAGACTCAATACCAAGATTCACCTTGTCGTGGATGCAAATGGTATGCCGGTCCGAGTACATGTTACAGAGGGTATTCGAGCTGATTGCCAAGAAGCTATTCACCTGATTGGGGGAATAGCTGCGGAAACATTATTGACTGATCGTGGTCATGGCACCAACCCGATTATTTCTTATGCTGCTGGTGCTGGGATGAACGTCGTCATTCCGATCAAACGAGATCGCAGATAACAGCGGAAGTATGGCCGTTATTTGTATCGGCTTCGTCATTTGTTGGGGAATGCTTTTCTGCACTTGAAATACTGGCGTGGTATTGCCACTCGACACGCAAAAAATACAGCATCCTTTTTGGCAGCAGTACAAATTCGTTGCATTGCTATTTGGTGTGCCGTTTCAGCCTAATCTTGTGTAGACACCATTTAGGAAAAGGCCCGGGCCATGGTGGAGGAACTTCCATGAAGCTGAAAGAAGCCGTCAAAAAGGCGGAGGAGAGCATTGAGGAGACGCTTGCCTGCTGCGACTTCCCCAGCGAACACTGGGCACGCATCCACATCAACAATGCCATTGAGAGGCTGAACCGGGAAATTCGTCGCCACAACCGTAGGGTGGGCAGTTTCCCGAATGGTAAATCTGCCCCCATGCCAGTCTGCGCACGGCTGCGCAATGTAATGCGGCCGGTGTCCAGTTGGGCAACAGGAATTACATGAACATGAAGCACCTAAGGGATGCCATTGAGAATGCCTCCATTACCGGCTGACTTCATTCATGTCAGGGTCTGCAAACCAAAGTGCGAAAAGTTTTTGACACAACCATATCTACAAGGCCACGAAGAAAATGATGGTGTGGAAAAAATAAACTTTCCGATAAGACCGCAAGGCCCGGGGCAGTGAAGCCTCAGGCCTTGCTTTTTTATATCGCTCACAGGTATCAAAGTGCACGCGCAAGCTCGCCGTAGCAGGTACCGCCACTGTTCTCAAGGAGATATTCGCGGCTTTTCTCCATGCCTGTCCGGTCGCCCCTGTGGCGCAGCGCCAGTGCGATACGGTACTGCACATCCAGCCGGTGCAGCGGTGCACGGCTGCTCTCAAAATCCTTTTGAAGCGCTCCCACATCTGCGTGCCTTCCCCGGGCAATATCCATGCAGAGCTGCAGATAGCCCAGCGTATGGCGCGCCTTTTGTACGAATTCCTTTTTGCAGTTCCTGTCTGCTGCAATGCGCCGCAGCTCGTCCATGGCTGTCTGCGCCCGATCCATCTCGCCCGCCGCCAGAAAGCAGGTAGCTTTGTTGCCGGCCACAAGACCCCGCATCTCCAGCGCCTTCTCCGGCGGCTGCACATCTTCCAGCACCGCCAGTGCCTGCTGCGGCTGACCGCCGTAGAGATATCCGTTGGCAATATGCACCAGCGTGGTGCAGCGGTTGGAAGCATCCATCCTTTTTTTCCGCAGGGGCAGCAGTGCCTGCAGGAAAGCCGACGGGTCGAGTGCTTCATACAGCAGCAGAAGGCGTTTCTGATACTCCCGCGCGGCCATGAGCCGGGCTATATACAATGCGATATTCACAGCGATAAAGGCGGCCAGCAGCGCGACGATTGCCCTGTTGAAGAGCGAGGCCGCACGGCCCGCCATATACAGCCAGGCAGAAATGCCTGCCGCTGCGCCCAAAACAGCGCCGCCCGTCCAGGCGACACACCTGCTTTTCAGAAATGCATTGATCATGTTTTCCTCCTCTGCATCAATACGGCCGCAGCCGTATACGTCCATACACAGGCAAATGCTCCACGCACCCCTCTCCCGGCAGCAACAGCACGCCGGAAAAACAGCGCAAGGCGGCGCCCGGACATCCCGGCCGCCGCTTTGCTGCAGCCACCGTTCTTCCGCCCCTGCCGGCAGAGCAGCGGGGCCGCACCGGCGACTCTTGCCTTTTTATGCCACCAAGCCGACCATCGTCAGCACAGCCAGCACCGCAAATGCTACGATACCGCCCAGAGCGTTGGTGGTGGTGAAGTATTTGAGGCCCTGCTTTGTATCAAAGCCATACAGGGAAGTGAAGATCCAAAAGCCGCTGTTATTCACATGCCAGCCCACCATGGAACCCGCACCAATGGCCAGAGCGGCCACCACCGGGCTCATGCCCAGCACGGGAACCAGTGCTGCCATAAGGCCAGCGGCCGTCATGGAGGCAGTCGTCATGGAACCACAGACCGTCATCAAAATGGCTGCCAGCAGGAACGGCACCAGGATCGCCGGGAAATTGGTGGCTGCAATAGCGTTGCCGATGGTCTGGATCGCCTCATTCTCGCGCAGGATACCACCCATGGCGCCACCCATAGCTGTGATGAGCAGAGCACTGATGGCGATGTTGAGCGCACGGCCGACCCAGTTGTTCATCACGATCTCAAACCAACTGCTCTTCTCGCTCACCTTGCAGCCGTTGCCGTCCACATTTGCCTTATCCACAACCTTCTTTTTGCGGCCGAATATAAGCATTCCCACAGCAATGATGCCGCAGAACAGCGCCAGAACCGTGTTGCCGAAAGTGTTGAAAAAGGTGTAGGCACCGCTTCCCTCGCTCACCAGCAGCTTGCCGATGGAACCAACAGCGATCATCACGGCAGGCAGCAGAAGAGGCAGGAAGGAAGCTGCCGCCTTTGGCGTATTCTCTTCCTTGATGAGCAAAGCGTCCACAGAGGATGTGTCCTCCACAGCCTCGATGCCCTCGGTGTAGGAAGCCAGCGGCTCGATGTACTCGCATTTGGAATAGATCGGGGTAAGCACAAAATAGCACACTGCGAAGGAGATGACAGAGCACACGAGACCCCACAAAATCACAGTGCCGATGTCGGCGCCCAGCAACACAGATACCGCGAGGATACCGGGCGTGGGCGGCACAAGGCCGTGCGTCAGCGTCAGGCCCAGATTGACGAATGGCGCCACCTGTGTCATGCTCATTTTCTTGCGCTTGGCGAGGATGGCAGAGATGGGCGCGTTCAGAATAATGGCGATATCGCCGAACACAGGTATGCTCATGATGAAGCCGGTGAGCGCCGGAGCCAACTCAAGGCGTTTGCCCTTGAAAAGGCGGATGAAGAAGTTCACCATGCTGGTGGCGGCGCCGGTATCGCTGATGCCGGCGGCAATGACAGCGCCGAAGATGATCATGACGCCGATGCTGCCCAGCGTGGAACCAAAATAGCTGGTGATGGAACTGAAGGTGTCCACCAGGCTTTTGCCGGACGCTATTCCGCAGAACGTCGCTGTGATGAACAGCACCATCACAGGGTGCATCTTGAACTTCAAGGTCAGTACTGTGAGGATGATGATCGCAGCGATCAACATGAACACAAACGCTAAAGGTGACATAGTATTCCTCCTCGTTCAATTAAATTATACAGGACTGTATCGAACACCCGCCTTCTCTGCCAGGCGAGGTGCATCCACTGTTGACAGACGAAAAAGCCATCCTTTTCAAAGGCATCCGTTTTCGGCCAGCGCCGCGCGCGTCGTCTTATATGCATTGGGAATCACCCATTCGGGCGTCTTTGCCCAATATTCGGGCCGGAAGGTCTCCACAGAGACTATGCCGCTGTAACCTGCCGCCTTCAGCTCCTGCAGGAACGCGCCGGTATCCACCACGCCCCGGCCGCAGAAGCAGCGTTTGTCCTGGCCGCGCTGTGCCTCGGGCACATCGTCCGCGCTCATAAGGTGAACGGCGAATATCTTTTCCGGCTGCACGCTTCCAATGGCCGAAAAGTCGTTGCACCCACCGTTGAGAAAAATATTGTAGGAGTCGAACACAAAGCCCACATTTGGCCGGTCTACAGCGCGCACTACAGCGTCTGCCTGCCCGATGCTGCGGACGCTTGAGCGTTCAAAGCCGACGAGCTCAAAGCACAGGTTCATATCATATGGTTCCGCCCGCCGGGAAAGCTCCTTGAGGATACGCACACAATTCGAAAATGTGTCTTCCCAGCTGCCTGTATACGGGCCGCCTGCCGGTTCGCGCTGAAGCGGCGGCACAATGATAAAGTAATGGCTGCCGATGGCTCTCCCCACCTCACAACCAAGCCGGAACTCCTCCAAAAGCTCCTTTTGACGTGCTTCGTCGTCGCCCTCGCTCAAAAATTCCGGATACAGATAGAGCGCATTAAAGGCATGCGGCTTCAGCCGGCTCGTGCAAAAAAATGCCGCCAACTCCTCCACCGTATGGCGTTTGAGATAATCTGTCAGCATGTCAAGGCGGATCTCGATATAATCGAACCCGGCCTTTTCGCACAGCACGAGGTCCTGCTCCAGTGTAGAGCAATCCCTCGCACACGCCTCATTGTAAGAGATAAACATTTTCCCTGCCCCCTTATTTCAGCGGGAATTTAATGATGGCGTTATCCTTCGTGCTTCGGTAGATGGCTGTGAACAGCTCCACCGTGCGTCTGCCCTCTGTGGCGTCCACCAGCGGCTTTTTGCCACTCTGCACAGCCTCGAGGAAATCTTTGATCTGCTCGCGGTGATAGTAATACATGGAGTCCACACTGTTGAAGAAGTCGCTGTCCTCCTTTTTCCACACAGGCAGCATTTCCTCTTCGCCAGGCACCGTCCACAAATCATTTACAGGCGGTTCTGTTATAGACGTCATGCCCGCGATGAACATCGCGCCGCCATCGGTCTGCACACCTGCGGCCGCACCGTTCTCACCGAAAATGTGCACCCTGCCGTACAGCGCCGGGTTCTGGCTGTTACTCACAACGATATTGCCCACAGCGCCGCTTTTGAATTTAACCACAGCCACAGCCGTGTCCTCCACCTCGATATAAGGGTGGTTGAGGTTCTTCCAGACGCCGTATACTTCGTCCACCTCGCCCATGTACCACAGCAGCAGATCCAGCTGATGGGGCGCCTGGTTCACCAGCACGCCGCCTCCCTCGCCTTTCCACGTGCCGCGCCAGGGGTCGCTGTTATAATAAGCCTCGTCGCGCCAGCCCAGCATCGTCACCATTCCCAGCACGGGACGGCCCAGCTTCCCATCCTCGATGGCCTTGTGGATGCGCATGCAGGGGCGGTAAAAACGGCGCTGCACCATCGTGCCTACAGTGACATGATTACGCTTCTCCGCCGCGATGATGGCGTCGCAGTCCTCAAGGCTGGAAGCCAGAGGCTTTTCCACAAGCACATTGCAGCCGCAGTCCGCAGCCGCCACGGCCGGACTGGCATGCAGTGGGTGCGGAGTACAGATGCTCACCACATCCAGCCTCGCATCGCGGCACATTGTGGCCACATCCGTATACGCCTTCACACCATAGCGTGACGCAAAGGCCTCCGCACGCGCGCTGTCTGCATCACAGACAGCGACAAATTCGCTCTGGGGCAACTCCGCATAGACCTTGGCATGAAAATCGCCCACCTTTCCACACCCAATGATACCGGTTCTCAGCTTTTCCATGGGGCTTCATCACTCCTCATTTTCACTTCATGTAGCCGCCCTTCATCGGGCCGACCGCATGTTCGGAATAGATTTTCAAAACACCGCTCTGATACCGCAACGGCCTGGGCTGCCACGCGGCTCTGCGCTCCTTCAGTATCCCGTCCATCTCCTCGGGCGTTTTCCGCTCGCCCCGCACACCCACTATGGCCAGCACCCGCGCAGGGATATCGATTTGGATAAGGTCCCCCTCCTCTACCAGCGCGATGGGACCGCCTTCGGCCGCCTCCGGCGAAACATGCCCGATAGCCGGGCCCTTGGACGCGCCGGAAAAACGGCCGTCCGTAATGAGAGCGATGGTCTTGCCCAGCTCCGGGTCGGAGGATATCGCCTCCGTGGTATAGAACATCTCCGGCATTCCGCTGCCCTTGGGTCCTTCATAGCGGATAAACACCGCATCTCCTGGCTTGATGTCGTGGGCGATGACGGCGGCAATGGCGTCCTCCTCGCAGTCGAAAGGGCGGGCGCGCAAAAGCGCCTTGTGCATCTCTACCGGCACGGCCGAATGCTTCACAACAGCCCCTTCGGGCGCCAGATTCCCGCGCAGAATGGCGATGGTCCCCTTATCTCCGATTGGGGCGTCAAACGGACGAATGATATCTTCTTTTTTGACCCCTGTCTTTTTAAGATATTCCGCGCATTTTTCGTAATAGCCGCCGGCCTTCAGCCCGTCCAGGTTCTCGCCCAGCGTTTTTCCAGTGACGGTCATCACATCGAGGTGGAGCAGGTGACGCACCTCTTCCATGATGGCGGGCACGCCGCCCGCATAATAGACATATTCTGACGGCCAGCGTCCGGCGGGGCGCACATCCAGCAGATAATGAGCACTCTTATGGATGCGCTCGAATGTGTCGGCATCGATCTCAATGCCGAATTCATGGGCGATGGCCGGAAGATGCAGGATGGCGTTTGTAGAGCCGGAAATTGCCGCGTGCACGATAATGGCGTTTTCAAAGCTCTCCCGCGTCACGATATCGCGGGCCGTCAAGCCGCGCTTTGCCAGCTCCACAGCCTGTGCGCCCGCTTTTCTGGCCACTTCCACAAGATCCGCGCTGGTGGCCGGCAAAAGCGCGCTGCCCGGCAGTGTAAGGCCCAGCGCCTCGCACATCACCTGCATCGTGCCCGCCGTGCCCATAAAGCTGCATGCACCGCAAGAGGGGCAGGCATGGTGCTTATAATAAGTGAGCTGCGCCTCACTGATCTCACCGCGCTGACACATGGCACTGTAGGCACCGATCTGCTCCAGTGTCAGCAGGTCCGGCCCGGCCTCCATAACGCCGCCTGTCACCACGACAGCTGGCAGGTCTGTTCGGCCGATCCCCATTAGAAGGCCCGGCAGCCCCTTGTCGCAGCTGGCGATGAATACCCCGGCATCGAAGGGAGTGGCGTTGTTGTGGATCTCCACCATATTGGCGATCATGTCGCGGCTGGCCAAAGAATAATTGATACCGTCATGGCCCTGTGCCATGCCGTCGCAGATATCCGTTGTGAAATAGCGCGCGGCCCGGCCGCCTGCGGCTGCCACACCTGCAGCCGCTGTATCCACAAATTTCAGCAGATGCGCGCTTCCCGGATGGCTGTCTCCAAAGGTGCTCTCGATAATGACCTTCGGTTTTTCTAAATCTTCCAGCTTCCAGCCCATCCCGAGGCGCAACGGGTCCATTTCAGGCGCCAGACGGCGCACCTCCTCGCTGTGATACATACGCACACCCTCTCCTTCTTGTTTCCATTCTCCATATCATTATCATTTATCAGACATCAGACGTCTTATGTTTCGCTTATAAATTAACAAATCTTCACCGGCAAGTCAAGGCTTTTTTCGAACTTTGTGGAAGACCACAAAGTTATACTTCATTTTTTATCGCTTTGCACGAAAACATTCAAAGGTCTTTTCTGAAAGAAACAGACAAACCGGGCCGCCGTTCTGCAGGCCTCTACCGATGCTTTGCCCCGATGAAAAGCGCCGCAGAATCTCGCTGGAGAACGCCCCTGCTCCTCTGCCGATTGGTACATGGCCCAAAAGCGCCAGAAAAAGCAAAGCCGATCCCTGTACGTGTATAAACGCACAGAGACCGGCCTCTTTTTTACTCTTGTTAAAGCACTGCGTCAGCTGTCGTCATCCGGCAGCGCCTCGATGCTTCGCCGATTGTCTTCCAGATGCACGCGCATCGCCTGCCGGGCAGCTTCGGAGTCGCGCGCGCGAATGGCATCCACAACAGCCTGATGAGTGCGCAGCGACTGCATCTGCAGCGCACGCTTCGTGATATCGATAAAAAGAGGAATAGCCTGGCTCAGAATGGGGACCAAATTTGGCATGATCGCGTTGCGCGTACACGCCGCCCAAAGCGTATGCAGCTGCTGATCCAGCGCTCCATAGTTTTCATTTCGGCGCACCTTTTCCTCAATGGCGTCGCACAGCGCCTGCATTCGAGCAATCTCTTCCTCTGTCGCCTTTTGTGCGGCCAGCGCAGCGATCTCTGGCTCGATCATAAGGCGCACCTCGCACAGATCGAGGCCCAGCCGCTTTTTGTCCGGCTGAAAACGCAGCCCCAGAGGATCCTGCACAAGGCCGGTCTGCTCGCACACAAACGTGCCGTTCCCTCGATGGACCTCCAGAATATTGCGGCTCACAAGCGCCTTCGTCGCCTCGCGCACTGTGCTACGTCCCACACCAAGGCGCTGCGCCAGCTCATACTCGCTGGGCAAGCGGTCGCCGGGCTTGAACTCCCCCAGGACGATAAGCTTCTCAATCTCCTCGGAGACGAGCTGAGGCAACGGCTTGCTCGTCTGCTTTACTTCAGTGAACACGCGGTCTCCTCCCACCTGTGACTATGGCAACCTGCGCACAGCAACACACAACGTGCGTGCCACAGCCGCAGCAATTCTAAAGCATTATACCACAGACTTCCCCTGCACGCAACGCTGTAAGCGCCTTCCGAGGCTTCAATATCTCTCCAGCTGAAGTTGATTCCCAGTACCTCGTCTATCTTGCGCTGCTCGTCCGGCTCAACCTTTCCGCGCGTCGCGCAGACGGCGCTTATCCAGCGCGCACCTGTTCCATTCGCACCACACTATTGCGGGACAGGCCGCCCGTACCCGCCTTGAACCCAATCTACGTGGGCAGATTCGTTTTGTCCTATTTAAAAATGATGACGGCGATGCTCACGTCGCTGTAGCGGTTGCCCGCGTCGTTTTGCACAGCAAGTGTAGGTCGCACACCGCCTTGTTTACTTCCCATCACCGAAACTGAGCTCCGTGCAGAATACATCAGTGCGCTTTGCCTCTCTGTGTTCCCTGTTGCCCATAAAAAACTCCCGGCTAAGAAACATATCGCCTTCGTCACGGATGTTTTCCCCTACAGCAAAAAGTTTTATTTTCCCTAATGTTTATTTCTGCATACAAAGTCTTACCATTGGGTAATACAGTTTCCGTGCGAACCATATCTCCATCTAACTGAGTAATCATATTATTAAGAATATCTCTCAATTGTCTGGTGGTTCTTCCGCGAGTACAAATTGCCGGTCAACGACCGGTTTGAGATCATCGCCCTACGCTATCTTTTGACGGTCAAGCGTTGGTCCACTCTTCCAGAACTGCGGCGGTACAGTTTTACTATTGGCTGTGTCTGCCATGAAATCTGCCGTCAACACCGAGAGGCGTAAGCAGAACTGGCATCGGCATCCACAGACAATCAGCTTGGACGCACCACACAAAGGTATATACGGCGCTCCGCTGCTTGAATGCCTGGCAGGCTGATTCATTGAAATATTGCAGATACTACACTTTGGGAGGGCCCTTATGGCCCTCCCTCTTTTTTTGAAATGATGAAATCATTCTGGTGGCAAGGCGTTCTCATTGCCTACGATGATTCACAGCTTTTCAATGCTCGGGCCGTGACGAAACGCAAGCAATCGAATTCTGAGCCTCTTCAGTGAAGCCCGCCTTGCCTCACCTACGTCGTAAACCTGTTCGCTCGCTCAGATTCAAAAAGCTATACCCTCTGAGAGCCAAAGTTATGGCAGGTCTGTCATACAGCATATTTCCCTTCGCATCCGCATGATGGATCCGTCAAGCTTTTTTCCATCGTGCAGGACTCCCTTTTTGCCCATGACAAAAGAGTCCATCGCTGGCCGCTGCCGTGTAGCGCCAGTTGAACAGAGCTTTGAAACATGACGATTTGACCGAAGATGGGGGTTGAATGTTCCATCGAAGGCCGCTCGAGTTCTTCAAATGAGTACCGCGGCAGTTTCTGTGTCTCCGGCTGAGAATTCCGCAGCTTCCTCTGCCACCTGTAGAAGGTGGACAGCGGCTACGCCGTTCTCCGCGCACTATGCTTTGATTGCCTGTCCGCTGCGCTTCGCGCATGCCATGATATTGTACCATCGCTCTTCGCAAACTGCCAGTGCTCTCTTTTCCATCTTCTCTGGCTGCATGTATTTTTCAGAGTGCTCCCCAAATACATGCTCGGATTCTGTATTTCTATTCTCCCATGTTTATGTTTCTCTCGCAAGACCGTGGTTTCGTTGGGCGCTTACGATATAAGCTCAGAAAACTTTATCCTGCTGTCTTGTAATTATTAATTTGATGGAGCAACGTAGGACAGAGTTGCTTTCAAAATTATTTTCCCATATGAAAAAAACAGCCGGAGCAGCAGGCCTCACAAAAACAGGTTGTCTGCTCCGGCTGTTTTCAGCCTCCATTTCCAACGTATTTCTCTATTTTGGCCAAAATGAGCCTTATGTCAGCTCGTCAGGCTTGGGAATCACCTTTAAAGCTTCATTCGTAGTTTCTCATGTTATCCCTGCATAGCAGCCCCTTCAGGATACGCCTGATGAGTCTTTTACCCCTTTACTGCACCCAATGTCAGGCCCTGAATGACATATTTTTGCAGCGTGAGGAAAATAATGATTGTAGGAATCAGCATGATGACGATGGCAGCAAATAGCCCGCCCCAGTTGGAAGTATACATCATGGAATCTTTCAACGCGTACATTCCAAGGGAGATCGTCCGCAAATTTTGCTTGGAGGCAAACACCAGTGCGAGCATATATTCATTCCAGATGCTCACAAAATTGAATACCGAGATGCAAATCAACCCCGGCTGCACCAACGGCAGCATAATGCGGGCAAACATGCGAAACTCGCCGCATCCGTCTATGATAGCCGATTCTTCCAACTCCTTAGGAAGCGTTCGAAAAAAACCTGTGAGTACGAACAAGCTGAAAGGGAAGTATAGCGCGATATAAATTAATATTAGACCTGTACGCGTATTCACCAGCCCCAAATTCAACAGCTGATCGTACAGGGGGATCAAAAGCAGCTGAGAGGGTACACTCATACTGAAGATAAGCAGGTTCAACAGTGCTTTGCGCCCTTTGAATTCATATCGTGTCAATGCAAAACTTGTCAGCGCTGAGATAACCGTACAGCCTAAAATAGATGCAAACACGATAACTACACTGTTCATGAAATAGCTGGACATCTTCATGGTGCTCCATGCGCTATGATAGTTTTCCAGTGTAGCTTTCGCAGGCATTGCCCAAGGAGTCTGGTAAATTTCGAGATTCGTCTTGAAAGAGCTCATCAACACCCATCCCAAAATACCAATGATAATCAGGGACCAAACACTCAAAATCACATAGGAAAAGATGTTTCTGCGTTTCTTTTTCATCTTTATCACCTCTTATGCGTTATATAGAACCTCGAATCAATACTGCAGATCCTCCCGGTCAAAAATTTTGCGGAATCCTCCCACAAACAACGCCACCATCAAAAACATTACCACTGCAATAGCGGAGCCATATCCCAACTTGAAGACGGGTACGTCCACGCCAAAAGCCATGGTGAACATATACGTTCCAAGGGTATTGAGCATGGTGCTCTTCCCCTTAAACATGGCCCAAATCAACTCAAAGTATTTAATGGCGTTGATGATCCACAGCGAAATAGAGATCACCAGCACGTCTCGCAACAGAGGAAGCGTGATTTTGAAAAAGCACACCAAATCGGTAGCACCGTCGATAGACGCCGCTTCCTGATAAGTATTGGGTATTTTATCACAGCCTGACAGCAATAGAATCAAATAGAACCCCACAAAAGAGATACAAGACACAGCGATAATGCATACCATACCGCTCATGCGAGAGCCCAACCAAGGGATACACCATTCTCCCAAACCTATCGCTTCCAGCACCATATTCAAAAGGCCAAACTCCGGATTGAAGAAAAATACCCATAGCACGGCCAACGCGGCCTGAGAAATCATATTGGGGAAATAGAAAAAGTTGGAAAAAGCCTTGCGCCCCCGAAAACCAGGACGGGTAATTAGATATGTAAACAGCAGCGCAATAGAAAAAATCAGCACACCGCCCAGCAATAGAAATAGCATTGTGTTGCCCAATGCCTGAAGGAATGTCTTGTCATGCAGCAATGAAATAAAGTTATCCAGCCCGATAAAAACTTTTTCTGCTTTAAACCCATTCCATTCCGTGAGGCTGTAATAGAATGACTGAATAGCAGGGATAAAAAAGAAATATCCGTACATCAGCAATCCCGGAAGCAGAAACGTCGCAACGATCCACGGCTTTACCTTTCTGTTCATACAATCACTTCCCTAAATCAAAGTTTCGGATTCACAGCTAAACGCACCTTAAATCCGGGGGCGCCGTACACGCACTTGGCTCGTGCACGGCGCCGGATCAATCTTTATTGATAAAAAGCTGCCGTATCGGTATCCAACTGCGTGATAAAAGTCTCTGGTGTAATAGCACCGTTGATCAACTGAGTAGAGAGCGGCCCAAGCACATTGACGAACCAATCGCCATATTGCTGCAGATCCCCATAGTTACCGCTGATGCTGGTAGCGTTATTGACGATATTCTCAATCTGATCAAGTTCCTGGGTAGCTGGACCGCCTACCAAAGGCGAGGGATTTTTCAATGCCGTAAGCCCTTCCTGCACGCCCATAGAAGAAAATATCTTTAAGAAGTTGATGGCATTCTCTTTATTCTTTCCGTCTACCGTGATGCCCGCCGCATTGCTCCAGATTTCTTCATGCCAAGGAGAGACCGAATCCGGCAACTCCGGCAACGCGAACATTTTCATTTCCATTTCGGGAGGGGTCTGGCTGGCCATCTCCGTAGGAATCCATGCGCCGCAGAACAGCAATCCCGCTTTGCCTTGCGTGAATAACGCCTGCGCGGCCGGAAACACAGAACCTGCCGCTCCGTCTTGGAAATAACCATTCTCGCTGAATGTAGCCACATATTGCGCTGCTTTCAGAAAAGCAGGTTCGTCTGCAAAGGCTGCGTCCCCCTTAGCCGCCGCATGGATTTTTTCCATTGTCGTTAAGCGTTCGGCAAAGCGGATGAACCACCACTCATTATACAAATCGGTGGTACCATCCAATGTAACGGGGGCGATACCGTTCTCTTTTAAAGTTTCGCAGACATCCATCAGGTCATCCCAAGTATTCGGCACTTCCAGACCGAGCTCTCTGAACATCGCTGCATCATAGAAAAAGCCGTGCGTATACATACTCTCCGGAATGAAATAACTCACGCCGTTTATTTTCATGCTTTCCATCAGATTTGGGATAAAAGTTTCTCCCCATGTTTTGTCTTGGTCGTAAGCCGGTGTTGTGAGGGCTTCATCCAAAGGTTCAAACAGCCCCTCCTGCGCCAGAGGTGCCAAGACTCCAGTGTTCTGGATAATGATGTCAGGGAAATCATCAGCTTCCTTATCATTCAGCTTTGTCTGAAATTGAGAGGCGATCTCGCGGCCACAGAACACGATTTCCACCTCTACATCAGGATATTCAGCACTGTAAGCATCCACAATGGACTGCTCCCAAGTAGAAATCGGTTCGCCTTCATTCATGTACGACCAAATCACCAGCTTGTCTGTGCCCACAGGCTGTGCAGAAGACCCGCTTCCCTCTCCCGAAGCAGGTGCAGATGACGGCGTGGAGGACGTTCCTCCACCGCAACCCGCCAACAGCGTGACAATCATTGCGATTGCAAGGAAAAGTGCGATCCGCTTTTTCATATCATGACCTCCATTTTTTATGATATATTTTCAATGGGTTTCCCCATTTGCGACTCTATCAAATCAGTTCTCAAGCTCCAATTCCCACAAATAAGAGGAACGGTCATTGTTATCGTTTTCGCCGGCATAAATCGTATTGGATCCGGCAAATATCATGTGATGAATTCGATCCGGCCGCAAGCCATCCTGCTCGCATACCACGTCTTGAGAAAACACCAGCTCTCTTTTTTCGGTATTATAAGCGAAAAGCTTAGTCTTATAGTGTTCACCGCAGATACCATAAAGCAGCCGATTTTCAGGATGAAAAGCCAGCGCGGGCAGCCTGCGGCTTTCAGGCGACGGGCAACACAGCAATTCGGCTTGTGCAGTAGCGGGATTAAGTCGGATCAGCGAGCCCGCGTCGGTGCCGATGTAGATCATGCCGTCCGGGCCCAGAATGGACGTATCCGGCTTGCTCTTATCGGCCGGGTCATCAGTGCGGGGAAGGCCGTGGTCAAAGAATGTCATCTCGTCCGTATCCGGCGAATAGCGGAACAGCCGAAGCGAATCCGGGCCGGTGCGGTACGAGAACGCCCGCAGGATGCCGTAAGTGCCCCACACGTTGCCGTCCTTATCAATGACGGGGTTATGCGCTTCGCAGAATTCCGCGGCGTTGCCGATATGGGCGATCACACGGCTCTTGCCCGTGTCGATGTCGTAGCGAAAGAATACCTCCGGTACTGCGCCAAACCCATAGATGATCCTGCGCTTGCGATCCAGCGCGATGGACTGGATATACGCCGGCGGGCACGGCCGTGCGAGGAACGTAAACTCCCCGGTGTTGATATCATATTTTACAAGGCGACCGCCCTTTGCAGTGAACTGCTTGTCGATATCATGGAACAGCGCAACACCGCCATACAGCGTATTGCCATCCAATTCCAGCGAGCGGTGAAACTTGGCGTCAAACGGCTCGCCCACCTTCTCGTAGCCGCAGGAGGTGATGGTTTTGGCCTTACGGTCAAATTTCCACAGCAGCTCAGCTGAAAAACTACCGATGCCCAGATATACGGCGTCCGACGGCTGGTGATACGCCAGCGACGTAATGGAAATCCATTTTTTCTTGTATTGCGGATCGCGGACAAAATCGTCATACGTCCACCGATCCAGCACCTCGGATTTCCAGTTGTCGAATTTTTGGTCGTAAATTGCATAGTGGGAAACATTTTTCAGTTTCATGTTTCTTCGTCCTTTCTGCAGTTTAGTTTAAGCGGTTATCGATAACCTGCTTTCCATCCCGTATCACGCCTTGCACCTGCAGGCCGCTATCCAGCAGCAGCAGATCCGCCCGCTTGCCGACGGCGATGCTGCCAATCTCGGCGTCCATACCCAGCATACGCGCGGGTGTAAGCGCCGCCATGCGCACCGCAGCCGTCAGTTCAACGCCGGCACGCTGCACCATCGTGCGCACCAGCCGCGAGGTTGTGGCGATGCTACCTGCAAAGTTTTTGCCGTCCGGCATCACGGCCACGCCGCCCTTTATGCAAATGGGCCGGCGTCCCTCCTTATCATCGTACACAACGGTGCCCTCCGGCACGTCCGCCGCGCCGGCGCGGATGGAATCGGTAATCAGTGCAATGTGCTCTGGGCCTTTGATCTTATAGATCAGCCGCAGAAAATCCGGCGGCAGATGCACGCCGTCTGCAATGACCTCCACATCCATTTCATCGATGAGAAACGCGGCCTCCACCACACCGCCCTCCCGGTGAGGCCCGTTGCGGTGCAGCACCGAACAGCCGGAATACAAATGCGTTACGCTGTGAAACCCGCGTCCAAAAGCCTCGTACACCTGTGCGGTGGTGGCGTCGGAATGGCCGACGCTGGCCATAATGCCCCGCTTATGCAGACGCTCGCCCAGCTCTAGCGCACCGGGAAGTTCACAGGCGATGGACCAGCGGCGCAAGCAGGGGGCCTGCTCCAGAATACGCTCGTATTCCGCCGCATCCGGCAGGCGGATGATCGTCTCATCCTGCGCGCCCCGCTCCTTTTGCGAAAAATAGGGCCCTTCCAGATGGACGCCGGCCAGCCTCGGCAACGGCGGAAGCTGCGCCTCCCTTTGCCGCATGGCCTCGTATATACGAAGGCTCTCCAGCGTGCCCTCCAGCGTTGTGCTGGACACCGTGGCCAGCATTGTGGTGGTGCCTCCGGCCAGGTGGGCCTGCATGGCCCGAACAAAGGCAGCCTCTTCCCCATCCCGGAAATCGGCCCCCGCGCCCCCGTGGACGTGCAGGTCTACAAAGCCCGGCGTGAGATACTGTCCTTTTGCGTCGATCACAGTGGAAAACGTTTGCTGCGGCGAAACGCCGCACCCATATGCTGTGATTTTTCCCTCCCGGCTGATTAGCCAAGCGTCCTGCAGCACCTGATAGGGCAAAACCAAATGCGCATGCTCGATTTTCAGGCTCATATTCTCACCCTCTCTGCAGCTGATCCAGGTGAAACAGCCTCTTTGCGTTCAGGCCCAGAATCTGCCTTTTTTCTTCATCCGTCAGCTCAGCCAACAAAATGCGGCCCACTGCGGCCTCCATAGAGTTCCAATAGGCGTCCGAGCCATACAGCACCTTGCAGGCGCCCGCGCCCCGCGCCATAGCCTCCACCGCGCCGTACCACACATAGCTGCAGGCCGTGTCCAGATAAACGTTCTCGTGGCGGGCCGCCACCTCAATGGCGCTGCGCACCGCGTCTTCCTCCCCGCCGGAATGCCCCAAAATGAATATTGTGCGCGGGAAGCTTTGCGCCAGCTTATGAAAGCGCAGCACCTCTTGCCCCCATGTGTGCAACAGCACGGGAAACCCGCGCTCGCCCGCCCATGCATAAACATATTGGTACTCGGGGCACTCAAAATCCATTTTATGCTCAACTGGGTGCAGCTTTACACCGCGAAAACAAGGGCAAGCGGCAAACTTTTCCATCTCTGTGCGGTGATCGTCCCGATGCGGGTCTGGGGCCAGATAACCCCAAAACCGGCCGGGATAGGTCTCGCACATGGCCAGCATTTCCGGATAGGCCTGCCAGTGCTCGCCCGTCGTCCAGAGGTTCGACACCACCCCACAGGTGACGCCGATCCTGTTCATCTGGGTAATGAGATCGCGATAATGTTCAAACCGGCTGAAGAATTTGGCCACGCGGGCGTTGTGCATGTGGCAGTCCACCACAAATTCTCCGGTCAGCGTCGCGCCGCTGCGCGCGGCCTGCGCCAGCGTTTGTCCGTGTTCCATTTCAATCCACCAGCTTTCTCTCCAGCAGGGCTTCCAGATTACGTGCGGCAATTGCCTCTTTCTCGTTCTCAGAAATACAAGCATAACTCACAAGGCAAACCGCGCTTCCCGGCGAAAACGTGCCCAAATTGCTACCGAACAACAGCTTTTCCGCCCCTACCTTTTCACAGAGCGTCTGCAAAAGGCAAAACGATTTAAGCCCCGATGTCTCCAGATACAGCCGCGGATGCTGCCGCAGCAATGGAAAAATGTAACGTGCATGGCGATAATACAGATTGGTGATCACCAGCTTGAGGCCGGGGTGCTCACAGCACACGGCGTGCACTGTCTCCCAATCGGACTGATCGGCATCCATCAGTGCCAGCGTGCCGGTACGCTCCAGCATATCCAACAGTTCGCCGCTGCACCAATCGCGCAAAGAATAGCCAAGCACATTGTATTTCGGCGCTAGGCGTACCGCACGTACATCCGCCAACCTCATGCGGCGCTCCAGCTCGTCCACGTTCCAAAATTCGCCAGTATGATTGGGCATCACCATCCACACAGGCAGATAAAAAGGCTTCCGTCGGCAAATCAGACACATCTCGGCATTCCCGTCGAGAGGATGCAGATCCAGCGCCGCATTGCAGAAGGCAAGCCCTTTCTGGATGCCGCAGCGCTGCGCCTGGCACGCGATCTGCGCGCTGTCGTAAATGCGCCAGCCCGAAATGGCGTTGGGTTGGCCCACCGCTATATTGCAGTCTGCAAACTTCAGCATAACTTATCCTCCAACCACTCGGCCGCCGCACTCAGGGCGTCCTTTTCCCAGCGCGCCGGAATAGGCGTGGGCGTATGTGGGGCCAGCGACCCGCCCGCCGGGGTTTTGGGGGTGAATGCACACACCCTGCCGGCCAGCTTTGCCAGATCCGGCAAATCGCACAACCGCAGCAGGCCTGTTTCAAACGCCGTTTCCGGGGCGAAATAATAATCTGCTTCGAACAGCGCGTCAAACGAAAGCTGTGTCTCCAATAGCGCGGCGCCTCTTGCCTTTGGCAGTAGCGCCGCCGCCAGCAGCGCCAGCAGGGCGCCAGGCCCCTGCCCAACAAACACAACTCGCTCATAGCCGTTCTGTTCATCCAGATAATGCACAACATCAGCGATCTGCCTCAGCCGGCAGGCCGTAAGCTTTTCGCCCAATACCGCCGCTGCATTAAACAGCGCCGTTTCCGCGTCGTATCCGGGCCGGGTCTTGGCGAAAGCGCTCTGCATGCCCCAGGGAAGAATGCGCAGCACATCCATGCCAGACGCTTCCAGGCCGTTCGCGTTTTGCTCGGGATGTGTTATGGCCACACAGAGCGTGTGGCTGCCCCGGCACAGGCTGCGGCACGCCGCCTCCCGCCCGCCGTCCCGCAGCAAAAACGTCTGCCACGCATCCTCGCGCCACAGTGGCTGTACCGTATACGAAGCCGATGAAACATCATAAAGTTCTGCAAGCTTGGCGCGCAGCGCCTCGCCCGATGGCCGCCCGGCCTGAAGCTTCTCCAGCGCGGGCTTCCACGCCTGTATGGCTGTGAGCCCAAAGCCGATATGCGGCAGGCAGGCCAGCTGTTCGTCTTTCAGAACAGCCGTATCTACTTCGCTTGCGGGGCCCTCTTTATTCAGCAGCTGCCGGCAGAAAAAATCGTAGCCGAACATTCTTGTTGGAGCGCTGATCACGTGCGCGCAGGGTGCTACCTGAACTGAAAAAAACGCAGCGTTCCCGGCTGCCTTGTAAAGGCGCCGCATCTCACCCTCCAGCTGACGCACGCCCTCCAGCAGGAAAAAGTCCTCGCTGGCTGCGCTCAGCATACAGGGTTTAGGGAAAGCCGCCCACAGCACGTCCGCGTAATCGAAGCCCTCCCCGGCGCTGATGCCTACGATGCTTTGCTCGCAGTCGCCAATGCCGTTTTCCACAAGCGTCATCGCTTGCTTTGTGAGGCACTGTATGGGGGAATAACAGCAGATGCGGTCGTCCAATGCAGCCAGGTATGTGGTCTGCGTACCGCCGCCGGACTGTCCCGTGGCCCCAATGCGCTTTGTATCCACATCCGGACGGCTGCACAGATAATCCACCACCCGCATACTGTCGCGCACGAACAGCGCGCCCAAGTTCTCCCCAAGCAAGTAACTCAGATTGCCCGCCTGCATGTGAAGATCCACCGCTTGGATATCCTCGGGCACAGCGCCGAAGCATCGCTCAAATTCCTGCTGGCTGAAGGGAGAGCGCTCGCCCTGACAGATGGGGTCGTATGTAGCGGCGATGATGCCGCAGCGGGCAAGGTTTGCGCAGAATATCTGGTTTTCCGGCAACTGCTTGCCCCGGGGCCAGTGCCCCATCGACACCACCACCGCCGGGTGCGGCCCCGGCTCAGCGTCAGGCAAATAGAGGTTGACCGGGATGGCATATCCCGTGTCATCTGTTATGATAACGTTTTCTATTGCGTAACCATCCTGCTGCAGCCGTGCTGTCACTTTTGCGTCTGTTGCCACAGCAGGCCCCGGCATGCACAAATTGTCCGCCAGCCGGCGCCGCATTTTGCGGGCACGGGCCAAAAGTTTCCCGGGCACGCCCTCATCCAGAAGCGCCAACACCGCGCCGTCCCTTGCCCGGTATTTTTCCTGCAGCCGTGCCACAAGCGTCTGGTAGGCATCCATTCTCTTCCATTCCAAAACGGTTTCCTCCGCCTCTCGGCCCTCAGTTTCCGGCGAGCATTTCCTCGCTGCAATTTGCGGCGGATTCCTCGTCCAGGAAAAGCTGGAAATCCGGGTGGGTCTTCAGCAGCGAGCCCGGCACCATCGGATCCACCGTTTTAGCGGAAAGCACCTTTTTCACCGCGTCGGCTTTCACCTTGTGCGGCACTGGCGAAATAATGTGCGCACACTGCATGATTTGATACGGCGTCATAGATACCGCCTGACGGGGCACCTCGTCCTCGTCTTTGAACCAGCCCTCTCCCACCTGCTGTTTTTTGCAGCGGGAATCCAGATTTACAATGATATACGCCTGTTTGGTGTCAAAATCCGCAGGAGGATCATTGAAAGCAATATGGGCATTCTCACCAATTCCGATCACACCGACATCTATCGTTTTTTCACGCAGACGCCGTGTCAGCATACGAATATTGTCATCCACGTCTCCTTCTGTTTCCACGAATACAAATTCTTTTAGATGTACATGGTCTATAAAACGCTCCTTGAGATATTTCCGAAAAGAAGCTGCATGGGTGATAGGCAAATCAATGTATTCATCCAAGTGAAAAGCAGTCACCTTGTCCCAAGGAACATCTTCCTGAAGCAACGCCTTCAACGTTTCAAACTGAGAACCGCCTGTAGACAGTACAAGCCTTGCTTCTCCGCTCTCCGCAATCGCCTCACACAATTTTTCCGCAATGGTGTGCGCAGCTTGTGCACCCAACTCCTCAGCCGTTTTTGCCACATGAATCTTCATACCACTGTTTCTCCTCTCGTTTCTATTTTTCGAACGGATTGCCGTTCTACAATCTTGGGTTCCAAATAGATGCTGTACTGTGTTTTCTTGATTTCCAACTCATTGAGCATAAACTGTGCAGCCATTTTGCCCATTTCTTCAGCCGGCACCTGAACAGTTGTTAGCAAGGGAATGCTCATTCGCGAAAACACACAATCATCAAATCCAATCACACTAATGTCCTCTGGTACTTTCAGTCCACATTTTGCAAGTTCTGAAAGTATCCCCAGCGCCACCGCATCATTATTTGCCGATATCGCTGTGTACATTTTTCCTGTGTGCAGCACTTGCTGTGCCAATTCCACACCCGCTTTGAATTCGTCTTTTACACTGGATACAAACACATCTTCTTCCGTAAAAGAAGCCCCCGCAGCGGCCATCGTCTCACAAAAACCATCCTTGCGGCTACGCCGCGACAGTTTATCCAGTGTGCGCGTTGCAAAAGCGATATAGCAATGCCCCTGTTGCAAAAGATATCTCGCCGCCATCTGCCCTCCACGACGATAATCAAAAAAGACACCTACAGTAGGTTCAGCTAGGTTTGGATCATAATCCGTCACAACAAAAGGGATGTTGCTCTTTTTCAGCATCCGCAGAGTGTCAACCAGAGCTTCGGTGATACAGTCTGCTGCAACAATCACTCCTGCAATCATCTTCCCCCGCAGACTTCCAATCATCTCACAATCTTTAGCATCAGAGCCGCTGGTCAAATACACCAACATATTGTATCCTTTGGCAGAGAGCTCCCCTTCGATCCCCATCGTCATGGAAGTGTAAAATGGATTGGTGATAGATGGCATGATCACTGCAACTTCTTTGCTGACACTGGTTTTAAGACCGCGGGCCAGCATATTCGGGATATATCCCAAATCCTTGGCCGCCTTGGTGATGGCATCCCGTGCTTCGGCACTAATAGGATAGTCTGTGCCCCCCAATACACGGGAAACTGTCGTCACAGAAAAACCTGAAACCTTTGCTACGTGTTTTAATGTCACATGTTCCATATTTTTGGCTCGACCCCTTCGTCTTCTTAACAGAAAACGTATTCTATCTTTAGAATAGTATAATATTCATATAAAAGTCAACTATTCTTCAATATTTTTATGTATTTAACAGAAAAAATTTTCTTTTTTATATTCTTCACAATACAATCAGAATTAAAAATATATAACGTTTTCTAAAGACTGTTTCTTTTTCTCCATATATTAGT
>NZ_JXXK01000019.1 GCF_000949455.1 Ruthenibacterium lactatiformans
AGGAGGCAAGTCATGAAGCAGCGTTGGATGAGCGTCCTGCGTGTGGGAATGGTATTACTCTCGGCTGCATTGTTTGCCGCCCTGGTGTGGGTATTGTGGCAGACGGTTCCCCGGGCATCGGTGCGCTACGGAATTTTGGCCCTGTGTGTAGCCATCTTCCTGGTGGTTGGCCTATGGGCTTGGTATCAACGACGGCAGGTATCGTTGTTTGCCGACGACCTGTGCGAGACACTGGATGCGCTCATGTCCGGCCGGGCGGTGGAGGGCTATCAGCCCTACGAGGACAGCCTGACCGCAAAGGTGCAAGGCAAGCTGATGCAGTATTTTGACATTATGAGTGAGGGCAAGCGTCAGAGCCAGCGGGACAAAGAGACTGTTCAAAGTCTGGTGAGCGACATATCCCACCAGGTCAAGACGCCCATTGCCAACATCAAGATGTTCACCGGCATCCTGCGGGGCCACAATCTACCGTCGGAGAAGAGGGCGGAGTTTCTGGCGACGATGGACGGTCAGATTGACAAGCTGGACTTTCTGATGCAGTCGCTCATTAAAATGTCCCGGCTGGAGACCGGAACATTTACCCTACACATGGAGGAAGCCCATCTCTCCGACACCATTGCCCGAGCTATGAGCACTGTATGGGCAAAGGCGGAGGCCAAGGGGATCGACCTGTCGGCAGAATGCGATCCAGCCATCACGGTGCAGCATGATCCGAAATGGACGGCGGAGGCTGTCGGCAACATTCTGGACAACGCCGTGAAATATACTCCGGCAGGCGGCAAAGTAATGGTCACCGTGCGCCCCTGGCAGTTTTACACCCGGGTAGACATTACTGACACTGGAATCGGCATCCCAGAGGAGCACTATAACGATGTGTTCCAGCGGTTCTACCGTGCTCAAGAGGTGGCGGCACAGGAGGGCGTTGGCTTGGGACTGTACCTTGCCAACGGCATCATCATCCGGCAGAAGGGGTATATCAGTGTGAAATCAAAGGTTGGAACAGGCACCACCTTTTCAGTCTATTTATTGAGTTGAGCAAAGTGAGGAATCCACCCATGGACATTGTTACCGTACATAATCTAAAGAAATACTTCGGCAAGGGCGACAGCCTAGTGAAAGCCCTGGACGGCATCGACCTTGCCATTGAAAAAGGGAAATTCACCGCCATCATCGGGGCGTCTGGCTCTGGTAAGACCACGTTGCTGAATATGATCGGCGGCATGGATATCCCCGATGAGGGAGAGATCATCGTGGACGGCGTGAATCTGCGGGGCCTGAAGGAAAAGGAACTGGCCGTGTTCCGCCGCAGCAAGGTAGGCTTTATTTACCAGAACTTCAACCTGGTCCCAACCCTGACCGTGAAGGAGAACATCCTGTTTCCCCTGAGTCTTGCAGGCTCCACCCCGGACGGCGTGTTTTTTGACGAGATTATGGAGCTGCTGCACCTGCACGACCGGCTGAACGCCTATCCGGGGGAACTCTCTGGCGGTGGGCAGCAACGGGTGGCCATTGCCCGCGCCCTGATTGCCAAGCCCTCCATCCTGCTGGCCGATGAGCCTACCGGTAACCTGGACAGCAAAACCGGCCAGAATGTGCTAGGCCTGCTGAAGCTGTCAGTGGAGACCTATCACCAAACCCTGGTGATGATTACCCACAATCTGGAGCTGGCGCAAATGGCTGACCGGGTCATCCGCATCGAGGATGGCCGCCTCCACGACTAAAGGAGGCCGGACCATGTTAGCAAATAACAATCTGAAGGTCTGCTGGACCCTGGCCCGACGGGATTTCTGCTTTCACCGGGTCAAAAATGCGGTGCTTGCCCTGGCGGTGGCTCTGGTGGCGGGGCTCTATACCTTTGTCTTTCTGCTGGGAGGAGCAGTAGAGGGCGCATACCTGCTCAACTACCAGTACACCTACGGCTCCACCAGCCACATTCTTTACACTGGCCTGACGGCGCATCAGGCGGATCTGCTTTCCCAGCATCCCAATGTGAAAAGCACCGTCCGGCTGAGTACGGTGGGCGTCCTGTCCGATCCCATGATGGGCCAGCGGCTGGTGAAGCTGGCGGTGACCGACCAGGACTATGCGGAAACGGTCCTGTCCATCCCCACCACCGGCAGCCTCCCCCAACAGCCCGGAGAGATCGCACTGGACGAGTTTACCATGGGCTCCCTGGGGGTGCTGAAGGAGATCGGCGCGTCGGTAACGCTGGAATGGACGGACGCTGTGGGGCAGACACACACAGACGAGTTTACCCTGTGCGGCTGGTGGGCAAGTCCCACCAACTTCACCGAGGCCTGCGCCTGGATCACAGCGGATACGGCAAAGGCCCTAGTTCCCGACTACGACAGGGAAACCACCGCCAATCTAACTCTGGGTGTTACCCTGCATCAGCCCCGGAATCTGGAGGCTCAGGCCGCCCAGTTGCTGACGGATCAGGGCTTACCAGAACTGCCCTTTACCACCAACCTGGCCTATAACGATGCCCGGATGGAGGCTGCCAGCCAACAGGCCCAGCCCTACTACGCCCCGGCGCTTCTGGTCCTTCTGTGCGGCTTTCTGATGGTCTTTGCCATTGTGCAGGTGACCGCCCAGCAGGATCGGACCTGGCTGGCCGGGCTGAAAGCCCTGGGCCTGACGCCCCGCCAGCTGCGGCGCTATCTGTTGGAAAAGGGGATTGCGGTGACGGCGCTGGGCCTGATTCCCGGCTTCCTGATTGGGTTTGGGCTGGACCTTGCCATCACGCCCCGGGTGGTGGTGGGCATGGAGCAGAACCCGGCCTTCTATTTCCTCAGTTGGATTCCCTTTGTGTTGGCGGCCCTGTGTACCCTTGGCACTGTGCTGCTGGCCTATCTTTTGCCCGCCTGGCGTCTGTCCCGGATGACGCCGGCGCAGACCATGCGGGAGAATACGCCCCGCATCGGTCACAGCATCGGTTCGGACAATGGAATGGTGACGCTGCCCCGGCTGGCCCTGCGGATTTTGGGTCAGAGCAAGGGCCGCGGGGCCCTTGCCGTGCTGATCATGCTCCTGGCGGTGCTGCTGCTGACCGATATTCGGATGCAGTATGTGAGTTTACAGGAGGATCTGTACCTCTCCGCTTTCTCCCCCTGGGATTACTCCATTGCGGACGCCTCGGCGGCCACCAGTTACCAGCGGTACAACGAACGCAACCAGGGGATTCCCCAGGAGATGGTGGACGAATTGAAAACGCGCCCGGAGGTCACTTCGGTGAGCGCCTTGAAAAGCCGGGAGGTCACTCTGACGGCAGACGATACCCTGCACCAGAGGGTGGTGGACTACTACAACCAGCCCTACGATGAGACCATGACTCTGAAGGAGTCACAGGCCGCTTACCCGGATTGGATGGAAGGCCTGGATCGGTTTACCGAGAGTGGAGACTATACCGCTGTTGTAGTGGGCCTGGATGGAGCATATCTTCGCTATATTCTGGAATACTGTCCCTTCACCAGCGGCAGCTTTGACCAGACGGCATTCGAGAGCGGGGACTCTGTGATCGCCGGAGGGGTGAATTACGATGGCGTTTCCTGTCTGGAAGCGGGGGAGACCCTGCAACTGGGCGAGAAAACCTTCACTGTGATGGGGTCGCTGATGCACGACAACACCTATCTGGAGGGAAGCAACAGCCCGGAGGCTTCCTTTACTTTCTACTATCTGGTGCCCCTGTCTGTTTTTGATGAACTGTTCCCCGGTCAGTGCTACCGGCAGCTGGCGGTAGACATCGACCACAGCCAGCAGGCGCCCTTCGAGGCGTTTCTGAATCAATATGAGCAGGGCGTCAACCGGGGCATCAGCATCACCCTGCGAAGTGACTACCAGGAGAACTTTGAGAATTCGCGTCTCAACATGGTGCTGATCATCGGCATGGTGGGCGCGGTCCTGCTGGGCATCGCCGTGCTGAACTTTATCAACCTGCTGGTGACCCAGACGGTGAGCCGCCGGAAAGAGTTCGCTGTCTATCAGAGCCTCGGCATGACACTGGGCCAGCTGCGCAGGCTGGTTTTGCTGGAGGGCGCCGTTTCCGCCGCAGGAATGGCGGCGGTGTTGATCCCGGCCACGCTCACCTTTGCCCTATGGGTGATGCCCGGAGTCATTGCGGAGACCTCCTGGGTGGCCGTCTACACCTTTGATGTGCTGCCCCTTTGGGTAATCCTTCCGGTGGTAGCAGTGCTGGCGCTGGCTACGCCGTTCCTCTGCCTGGGATTTGTCACCAAAGGCACCATCCAGGAGCGGCTGGGCACCGTGGAGTAAATCAAGAATTAAGCAACACAACAGCGCCCCTGTCCTCATGTATGATGGACAGGGGCGCTGTTCCTTAGATATGATCTTTCCACTTCCTGCGGCTATACAAAATCCTGCGGACTTCCATGGTGTTTCCGATTACCACATAGAAAACGGTGAAATTACGGACCTGAATCCGATAGTAAGGATGCTGGCGCTCCCGGGAGGAATGGTACGGTTCAAAAGATTCCGCACAGGAGAGTCGCTCCAGAATCGCATTTTCCACATCATCGACCAGCCGCTCAGCCGCTGCGGGATTCCGCAGCCGATAGGTGATATAGTCCACAATTTCACTCAGATCTTCTTCAAAGAGCGGAAGGATGCTTAGTTTATAGTGCTTTCCGTTCACGGATACGCCTCCTTACCCGACCAAAAACCTCGTCGGCAGAATAGCGGGTATCGGAGAGGTCAGCGGCGCGATCCGCCTCGTCCAAAGCAAGCTCCACATCATTGGTCAGCTGTTCGTATTGCTCCAGACTGAGCAGTACCATGGAGCCATAACCGTTTTTCGTGAGGAAAACCGGCTCGCCCTTGGACAAAACATCCTCCTCTACTTCAGAGAAGTGATTTCGCAAATCCGAGATGGGACGAATATTCAGCATACAATCGCCTCCTTTATGGCATAATTTTATCATAATTTTATCTTGAAAGCAAGAGCTTTCTGCGCTTCCCCTCGTATGTTACAAAACTGTACCTTTGCTGTACCTGAAATGAGACATTCTTCTGCTATGCTAAGAGCAAAGAGAAGGAGAGACTTCTCAAGCAAAGAAGGAGGAACCTCGTATGGAGACGATTTTGCAGGCCCGCGGGCTGAAGAAATACTATGGCAAAGGAGAAACAGAGGTCCATGCTCTGGATGGGGTGGATCTGGACATCGAGCGGGGCAAGTTTACCGCCATCATCGGCACATCCGGCTCCGGCAAGTCTACATTGCTGAATATGCTGGGCGGTCTGGATACCCCTACGGCGGGGAGCGTTAAAGTGGGAAATACTGACCTCGCCAAGTTGAATAGTGAGCAGGCCACCATCTTCCGCCGCAAGCAGATTGGTTTTATCTTCCAAAACTATAATCTGGTGCCAGTGTTCAGTGTGTGGGAGAACATCATTTTCCCCATCTCTCTGGATGGCCGTAAGCCGGACAAGAAGTTCATTATGGGGATCGTGAAACTGCTGGGGCTGGAGAAGAAGCTGGACAGTCTGCCCAACAACCTTTCCGGCGGACAACAGCAGCGGGTGGCGATTGCCCGTGCCCTGGCCAGCAAGCCTTCCATCATTCTGGCTGATGAGCCTACCGGCAACCTGGACAGCAAAACCAGTGACGACGTGATTGGCCTTTTGAAAATGACCAGCCAGGAATTTGACCAGACCATTGTGATGATTACCCACAACCCAGAGATCGCCGCCATGGCAGACCATGTGATCCGCATCGAGGACGGGCGGATTGCAGCACAGTGAGGGGGTGGGCAGCATGAAAAAGCAAAATATCTTTCGTCCCATCCCAGTGTTGACAAGGCGAATGTTCCATACCAACCGGGGCCGGAATTTGGTGGCGATTCTGGCGATTCTGCTGACCACCATGATGTTTGCCACCCTGTTCACCCTAACCCAAAGCATGAGCCGTAATCTGGTGGAGATGACCTTCCGCCAGACTGGCTATGATGCACAGGCATCTTTGCGCGGGCTGTCGGAGGAACAGGCCGACCTGATTGATGGACACCCGGATGTGGAGGAGTTGGGCCGCAGTATTGTACTGGGACCGGCAGAAAACCGGGGACTCGCTGGGCAGTCGGTGGAAATTCGATGGGCCAACGATGCCTATGCCGAGCACTCCTTCGCTGCCCCCACCACCGGGCAAATGCCCCAGGCGGTGGATGAGATCGCCTTGGACACCATGACGCTGGACCGGCTGGGCATCCCCCACGAACTGGGCCAGGCCGTCACTCTGGAGTGGCGTAAGGACCTGAACAGCGACGAAGTGACCACCGCTGACTTTACCCTCTGTGGATTCTGGGAGGGCAATGCGTCCAGTTATTCCTCCATGGCCTGGGTGAGCCGGGCCTATGCCGATGAAATGACTGGCGGCATCATCTCCACCGATGAAGGCCAGGTGCTGGGCCTCTATATGGTACAGGTCAATCTGATCAGCGACCAGAACATTGAGACCACCATGGACCGCATTCTGGCAGATACCGGCCTCACTGGTCTGGAATACAATGTAAATCTGGCCTACACCCCGGAGATGGGGGCTATGGCCGCACAGGAGAGTCTGCCCATGTATCTGGGCATGGCATTGGTGTTCCTGGCTGGGTATTTAATTATCTATAACATCTTCCAGATCAGCGTTACTGCCGATGTGCAGTTTTACGGCAAACTGAAAACCCTGGGAACCACCACCAGGCAACTGAAGAAACTGATTTACGGCCAAGCGAATCGACTCTGTATCTTTGGGATTCCTCTGGGCCTGATTCTGGGCTGGTTACTGGGCGCTCAGCTGGTTCCTGTCCTGATGGGCTCCGCGGTGGGGGAAACGGTAGTATCCATCAGCCCCGTGATTTTTATCGGCTCTGCACTGTTTGCCTGGGTGACGGTGTTAATCTCCTGCCTGCGGCCTGCTAGGCTGGCGGGAAAGGTGTCGCCCATTGAGGCGTTGCGCATGAGCGATGCCGACGGCGCCAGCAAAAAGAAACACAAGCGTCATCTCGGTACTGCGTCCATTCTTTCCATGTCCTGGGCGAATCTATGGCGCAACAAAAAGCGTACTATCACGGTAATCTGCTCTCTGACCCTGGGACTGGTACTCCTGAGCAGCTTCTATTCCAAGAATGCCGCCTTTGATATGGACAAATATCTGGCCGACCTGATTCTGGCCGATTTTGAACTGTCCGATGCCACCAGCGAGGACTATATCAACAATTACGATCCCCACGGCACCACTCTGAATGATTCCTTGGTGGTACAGATGGAGAGCCAGGAGGGAGTGGAGACCGCCGGACACCTTTATTCTGCCCAAATCGATTGGCAGATGGACGCAGGCACCCTGGAAAATGTGGCAGCTTTCTATACAGAGGATAAGCTGGCCGATTGGGAGACCTACGACACCGCCGGTGCGCAGGCGCTACGGGATACGCTGGAAACTGGGGAGGGCTCTGCCATTCTGTACGGCTTGGACGGTATTCCCTTGGAGGCCATCACCCAGGAGCAGTATGTGATAGAGGGCAGTTTTGACGCTGAGGATTTCGCCAGTGGGAATTATATCCTTGCCGTAGGGCCCAGTGTAGAACTGGAAACGGAATATCCTGTGCTGCCGGTTCCCTCGGCTGGAAGCGCCGTGGAATTAAATGGCCGTGCCTATACAGTGATGGCGGTGGTATACCCGTTGAATCCGGTGACCGGGCTGCCGGTGCAGCAGGGGGCAGGCAACAAGTTCAATCTGAGCTTCATCCTCCCCGCTGAGACCTTTCGGGAGCAATGGCCGGATCACACCCTCCGAAAACTGTTCCTGAATGTGGACGATGCACATATCGACACGGTGCAGGGATTCTTGGACGATTATATGGATACCACCGATCCCAGCCTGCCAGTGGCGTCCCGTCAGTCTATGGCGCAGCAATATGAGGAGCAAACCCGTTCCTCTGCTGTGATGGGCAACGCGATCAGTGTGGTAATTGCCCTGGTGGGCGTGCTGAACTTCATCAATTCCATGGTGACAGCTATTGTCTCCCGCAAGCGGGAGTTTGCGGTAATTCAGAGTGTGGGTATGACAAAGAAACAGCTCAATCGGATGCTGGTGGGCGAGGGACTGCTCTATGCGGCATTGACTTTGGCGGCATCATATCTGCTCAGCAGCCTGGCTGTAGGAGTGGTGGTTCGGGCCATGGTGGAGGGCGGATTTACCACCTTCCGCTTTACGCTGCTGCCTCTGGTTCTCTGTACACCTGTCCTGCTGATCTTCGCTGTGCTGATCCCGTATCTGTGCTTCCGCAATCTGGAAAAACACAGCATTGTGGAGCGTCTGCGGATGGAGTAAAGTCATCGTGAGGTGTTGCTTTGGGAAAACTTATAATACTGTCTTTCAGTGATGATGAAGAGAAAGCTTTAGAAGAACTTATTTCTGGACTTTCCGCAATTTCGGGTTTTTCTACACTGTCAGCCTCCGAAGATGCGCCACTATTGATGAATTCATTAGAAATTTACCCTCAGCAACACTTGGTACGGCTGTTTGGTATGCCCGTTAAGCTGACCCCAATGGAGTTCGATATTCTGCTTTTGTTGGCTCGCCGACCGGGTCAGGTGTTTTCCGCTCGCCAGATTTACGAATTCGTTGCAGCAGAGTCTTTTGACACCAGTTGGACCGGAATCTCCAGTATGATCTATAAGCTCCGCCGTAAGTTGGGCGCCGATATTATTGAAACAGTTTGGGGACATGGATACCGGCTGAGAATAAAAAAATAGAGAGATACGGCACTGAAGCTATGACTTTAGTGCCGTATCCCTATTTCTTATTCCGGGGTATTTACTTCCTGCTTTCCATCTCTCCATCAAGGGAAACTGTGTCCTCCAGTGCCTCATATCCCAGGAAATTGTTGGTGGAAAGAGTGGCATCCAGATAGTCGTTGCCGATGGCAGGCCTACTCCCCTTTTGGAAATAAAAACGGTAGCGGGCGCCAATTTGGAATTTGGCGGTTTTGCTCAACAGCAAAGTGCGCTCCGTGCCCAGTTCATCCATCAGATGGATCTTGCGGTAGCGCCGCAGCATGGGCGTGCTGACACCGGTGCAGATTCCTTCCACCACTTCGTATTGGCCCCGGGCGGCGATGCTCCACAGGCTTTTACCCAGTACCAGGGAGGCGACAAAAATAATCCCGCCCAGCGCCAGGAGGATGTGGTCTGCGGTTGCAATGAAGATTACAAGGCTGACCGCAATACTGGCAATGCCGGCCAGATATGTCAGCAGGATCTTGCGCCGCAGGACAAAGGGCATTTGGCTCCATTGGTTTTTCATGTGCTGATCCTCTCAAAAATGATTTGCTGGCGTAAATACAGGTTGGCAACGGCCAGCGTCACGGCCTGGCTGCTTCGGCTGTTTTTCATGATGCTGGCAATATTGTGGCATGTGGTTTCGTTATCACCATACACGGTTTCCATCAAAAACTGTTCATTGGGAAGAACGGTAACATCCTGCTCTATGCACTTGGCGATTTCGGCAGTGGACAGCAGAGCTTGCCGGGCCAGCTGCATAACGCGGGCCTCGTAGTCCGTGCGCCGGTCTTTTCGGAATAGCTTTAGCGCCTGCGCGATAGGGACGCGGTGGCTCAGCACCAGCTTGGCGAAAGAGAGGCACCGCACCAATACAGAGCCGCTGGTTGGAATGATGCCAAGGGAACTCAGCAAATCATATAGTGCATCGTACTCCGTTTCACCGCAGCCAGATACCAGCAGTCCGCGGGTGAGCAGTCGGTTTACGCAGGCATCCCAAGAGCGGGAGACACAATCTCCCAGGGAAGACGCCAGCTTATCGCACTGCAGCGAGATGTCCTCTCGTTTGGAGATTCGCCAGTTCAGGGTGGTCCAAACGACCATCTCCTGCATATCCATCATATAAGGCTGCCCGCCCAGCTGGATGACCGGGCAGGATCGGCCGCAGCTATTTGTCTCCCGCTCCAGACGGCCGATTGCAGTATATAGAATTTTCTGTTCCATTTATCAATGCCTCCTTTTACATATCCTCTACTGCGGAGAGGATGTGGTTTTCAACAAATTTAAAGCAGGCTTTCCAGAAAACGGGGGTCATTGCGCAGTTTAGCGACTGAGCGAGAGATCCACGCCCCCACATGGGAGGGCGGTACATGGTAGAGCTCCGCAATATCCGTGATCCGCATCCCCCGGAGTTTGAGTGCAAGCGCCTCAATGCCGAGGCGGGCCACGCCGTCATAATCCTTCTTACTGGCTTCCAAAAGAGAGAGCGTTTCAATCAGCGATACCTGCGTGTCAAATTGATTGGCTTGCGGGTCTAAGGTGTCCCCGTCTGCCGCCAGTTCTCCGTGTTCTCCAATGACGAGACGGCTGAAGTTCTTGTTTCGCGCACAGATGGCCCGACAGTAAGAGATCAGTCCGTTGCGTACCACTTTTTTGGCATAGGTGGCAAACCGTGCCCGTCCATCGTCCTCATAGGTGGCTGCGGCTTTGCAGAGCCAAATGCAGCCCTCTTGAAAAAGGTCTCCGTATTCCAAACCGCAGATGGTGGGATTGACATGGATGTAATCACAAATGACCCAGTGCACTACCGATAGGTTCTGGGTAACGAGTTCCTGCTGTTGCTTTGTCAGGCTGGTCATGGTTTCACCTCCTCCTGTCATGCTGCCGGCTGAAGGCCATCAAGAGGAGCGGCGGCCTGATGGCAGAGGCGGATCACCTCATCGCACATCCAGTCTGAAAACTGGCCGATGTGAGCCTGCCGGTCGCTCAAACCCAGCTTTGCCTGAAGCCAGATATAGGCCTCCCACTTCTCCATGTGGCGGACCTGCTGCAGATGTTCCAATGCCCGGTGCGCCAAGATACGCTTGTGCCGGAGATCTCCGTTTGCCAGCGTCCCCATAGGCTGATGTGTCCGGTCGTGGGCGCTCACATAGGCGTCACAAGCCGGCCAGCGATCACAGAGATAGAGAAACTTCCCCTGAGACCTACGGTTACAGCCATAAACTACGCTGGCCGGGCGAAGAGACGCGCCGGCGTGGCAGTATGGACATTTGATCTGTTTTTGCTTCGTCATAAAATCATCACCTCCAAAGGCGCACCAAAGACGGCGTAATGGCGTCTTTTCGTGCAAAAATCAACTATCCCGGCCGCATTCGGCTTGCAGGCAAAGCTGCAGGAGCGTACATGCGGCAGGGTCTGGGGCATGCCATTCGATATATTTGGAAAAGGCGGAATCAAAAGCACGGCGGGACAATGTGGCGCTGCACTCGGACGGCTCCACCTCTTCACCGGTCAGGGTGTGAATGGTTTCAGCAGACAGCAGCATGATCTGTCCGCACTCATCTACAGCCAGCAGAAAACCGGCACAGGGAGATGGGCGTCCATCCATACAGCTGTCGCATCCACAGCGAACAAAAATGGCATTGCGCCAGTTTCCGCGGACGGCCCGCAGAAAGGGGTAAATTTTACAGGACGATTTCATCCTCTACCTCCAGTAGTCGTTTTCTGAAAAAATAAAGGCGGGGACCGGTCGTGAAAATCCACAAACCGATCCCCGCCAATAGTGACTTAGCTGAACAGACCCTCGATCTCAGACGTGATCCTCGGAATCACCGTGTCATTGAAAATGAGGGTCAGAGCCGCCAGGAGCAGGGCGCCCAGTACGACGGCGATGATGATCTTGACCGCATCAGAGATGTAAAAATCTCCGCGCTGGTTGGAAAGCGCCATACGTGCCCGGAGGGCCAGGGCGTCTGCCTTGCTGTGGATATGCGTCATAAACTTCTTCATGGAACTACCTCCTGTGAATGTGATATTTGAATTGCGTTTGTCTATGGCCGCTCAGGAACGGCGAATCGGTTTGAGCAGGCCGTTTTTGTTGGAGCGGGGCGTGGCGGGATAAGCCTTCGGTTTCTGGCGCAGAAGCCAGTGGAACCGCTGCCGTTGCCCATCTTCGCTGTTGGGCGGGATATATCGTTTCTTCGTCATGGAGTTCTCCTGTTCAGACGGTAAATGAAAGGCCGGCCTGAGAACAGGCCGGCCTGGATCAAGGGGAGCGCCAGCCGAAAGACCGGCGGTTATGGGAAGCCGCTATAGTACAAGGCATCACCTCCATCAAAGAATCACCCCCGGAGGAGCGGGTATATGTTAAGCCCGTGGCAGAACACGGACGGATACCTGTCAGCCAAAGAACGCGCCAAGAGACCCCATGACCTCTGTGCAAAGCACCACCAAATAGATGATCATAATGCAGATGAGCATCATCATGGAGTACCGCTGGATCTTCTTGGGGCGTTTGGCCGCTTCTTTTTTCAGGTTGTTCTGCTCGATCTGCCGCATATCAAAGCAGATCATCTTAAAGTACATCCGCTGGTCATCGCCGCGCAGCACACCGATCAGGCCACGCACCACATCGGACAACATGGGACTGCCAATACGGGTCTCAAAGTGAATGAGGGCATTTTCATAGTTGCCAGTCTTCATATCGGCAATCGTTTGGTCGAGCTCTGCGCCAAAATCTTTGCCTGCTACCCGACGGTAGGAGGTAAGGATCTTCAGCACATCCCGGTCGTTCTCCAGATTCTGCCCAATCGTCAAGGCAAAGCGGGGAATCTCACCCTCAATGAGCTTACGGCGCTTTTTTACAAAGTCAAAGACACTGTAATAGGTGGAGAACCACAGCGCCACCGCCAGGCCGATCAGAACCGGAACCAGCAGCGGCATGATGAATACCATCAGGATGGAGGTAAGTCCCACGCCGCCGGCTATGACCCATGCTCTGGCCGTGTAGGCCTCCGGCGTCAACTCAAGGCCGGCAATGTCCAGCGCCCGTTGGAGTTTGTTCCGTTTGAGCTTGTCCAGTTTCAGATACGGGGCAATCAGTCCGGCTATTTTTGCGATGTAGACATCCAACAGTTTTTCTGCCTTGGTGCCCTGCTGCTTTCGGGCCAGCATCATCATCCGGGAGGTGCGCTTGGTGGGAATGTCCACGAAAGCGCAGGTCAGATTATAGGTGGCAAAGCCAAAGAAGATGATTGCCACAAGAGCCAGTAGGGTCATGCGCCGTCACCTCCGTATTCAATAGGCTTGCTCAGTTTCATGATCTGTGTCAGCGCAAAAAGGATGATGGCCGCACAAATCGCCAGGGCAATTTTCCCCGGCGTCGTGAAAATGAGGGTATGGAACCAGTCTTCATTCAGGAAATAGAGCAGCGGCACATTGGCGACTACCAGGAACATCATTGTGATAGCTTCCCGGCGCGGCCCCTGCATCATGGCCTCCAGCTCCGACTGCACGACGCGGACATCGGAGAATTTCTGGGCGATGGTGGGCAGCGTGTTCTTCATGGAGCGGTCTGACTGACACTGGATCAGAATGTTGGCCCACTCATGGAATACCCGGTTGGGAATTTTCATCTTGAGGCTATTGATGGCGCTGGTAATATTCGCGTTGATCAGCTCCGCCTCATATACAAACGCCTCGAAGTTGGCCTTTACCGGCTCATTGATATAGGGCAGATTCTCTTTGACCGCCCGAATCAGATCTTCGGTACGCAAATATGAGGTGGTAATGATGGAGATAGCTGTTTCCAGTTCCTCGTTAAGATGCTTTTTATAGCTGGCGGCAGTGCTGCGCAGATACCAAATGGGAGCCAGAGAGAACCCAATGCCCAAAATGGGCACCATATACACATTGTTGATCAGCAGTGCCAGCACGGCGCCCACCGCAAACAGGATAAGGGACAGGCGCTTGACCGACTCATAGCGGTCGGCCCGGCCGGTGCCTTTCAAAATCTGTTTCAACTCATAATCCTGGTTGAAGAATCCTTTGGCCGGCGTTCCCATCAGAACATTCAGTTCATCCGTCAGGGTGGCCGCCTTGCGCTGAGAGCGGAACAGAGCGTCAATGAAGTCGCCCGGCCGGACTCGGAACAGAGCCAGGAGGCCTGCGCTGATGAGCGCAAAGCAGATAATGTAGATCCACTGCAACCTTTAATCCACCTCCTTCGGGGGCTGCATGAACTCCTGGAGCTCTTTGTTGGAAATGCCGTTGTCCAGCAGCCGTTTCTTTAAGGCGTCGGAGATCAGACCCATTTTCCGATGGTGTCCCACCACACGGACTTCTCCGTTCTGGTCAGTTACATTGTCCTCTACCTCAAATTTGTAGAGAGTATGGGAGATCAACTGCCCATCCCGGAAATCTTCACCCTCTAAAATCTCCATGATTTTTCGGGAGCGGTCCTCCAGCTGTTTGGTAAACACCACGATGGGATAGGCCTCTACCATGATCTCCATGAGTACCGCGTCATCCATGCTGTATTTCCGTTTGGCCAGCGTCATCATACGGCGGTAAGTGCTGTTGCAGGAGTTGGAATGGATGGTGGTGCAGACCGTGTGGCCGGTCCGGGAGCTTTCAGCGGCTGAAAGGCTTTCTGCGGCAGACCGCATTTCGCCGACACCGATAACATTGGGATGCTTGCGTAATACCCGCTCCAAAAGGAAGTCCTGGTTGATGTTCAGCGCCGGATTTTCACTGGGGCGGGTCAGCAGGTGGATGACTGAATTCAGAATCTTCCCGTTTTCGTCCCGCTTGACCAGATCGAACTCACGGCTGCCTTCCTCTATGGTGATCAGGCGCTGGTTGTTGGGTACATTGGAGAGCAGCCAGGCCATGATGGTGGTTTTACCGGAACCGGTGGAACCGGCGATGCACACGCTGACGCCATACCGGATGCAGGCCATCAGAAAATGGAGCATTTCGGCCGTGGCGCTTCCGGAGTCCAGCAGCTTCTGCTCAGAGACCGTCTGCTGGTTGACGATACGGATGGAGGCGTTGATCCCCACATCCGGGTCCACAATCGGCGTTTTATCCACAGAGATACGGATATTCTTGTCCAGAAAGCCCACCACACTGGGCATGGTGTCGTCGATGACCATGCCGCAGGCGTTGAGCATACGGCGCACCACATCAATGGCGTGCTGGGGAGAACTGAATTTGTCCGGGATTTTGATGCTGCGCCCGCCGGCCTCGATCACCTCGATGTCGTTGTATGCGTTGATGTTAACTTCCTCGATGCCAGGGCGGTAGATCCATTTTTTCAAGAAGGAGTACCCCGCCATGTCCTCATACAGCTTTTCGCACAGCTCCTCAGAGCTCAGTCCCTCAATGGCATATTTCCGCTTGACAATGTACTGCACCATCAGCTCTTTCAGCAGAGTGGTGGCCCGTTCGGCGTTGCCCTCACCGGCCTCGGCAATGGTGGAGGCATGATTCTCAGCAAAATACCGCTGCACATCCTCCAGCACCTGGTCATAGGTCAGGTCTTGGTTGGCCGCCGGTGCGAAGAATATATCGTTGAGATTATTCATCGGAATCGTCCTCCTCAAATTCGTCCACGTCATCGGGATCTTCCTCAACGGCCTGCTCCGCCAGTTCCATCTGCTCCAGCGCATCCAGCACCTTGTTGAGCGAGGCGGTGTACTTGGGATTGCAGTATTTGATGGCTTGGAACATTCCGCCTTCCGTGGCACAGCGGTCGATCTCTTTGCCGTAGGGCAGGAGTCCGTTGAAACCGCCGATGATATAGCCCATCTCATCCAGAGCGTGGAAAGGCCGGGCCATGCCGGCGAAGGTCATGTGCTGCTCATAGTGGAAACGTCCGTCTACCAGCAGAGGCTGGTGAGCCTTCAAGTAATTGACGCCTTTCAAGTCGGGCGTCAGGATGCGGATCACCAGATCGCCGGCTTCAATGGCCGCAGGGGTAAACACATTCGTCATGTTGGAACCGCAGTCCAGGATTACGAAATCAACCAGCTTGGCGGCGGCATTGATCAGTTGGAGCACCATCCCGTACTTGGTTTCAGGATAGCTGAGCGGGTTCTCACCTGCAGAATAGCCCATCAGGCCGATGAACGGATAGCTTTTGAGAACCGTGACATGACTTGCGACAAGCGTGGTGTCGATCTCCACGCTGCTCAGGACCTGCCCCACAGAGGCGTTGGTCTGAATGATCTGCTCCGGAAGCCAGACAGGGAGCATGGGTACGCTGATCTCCGCATTGATGATGATGGCCTTCCGCTTGTCTCGCGTAAGGGCTTTTGCCAGGATGCACGAGAACATGCTTTTCCCGCTCCCAGGACTGCCCCAGACGGTAATGACTTTTCCCATAGGTTAGACCTCCTTTCCGTTACTCCGCCGGCTGGCTGCCATCTTCGGGAACCGTTTCAGCGCCATTGTCCTCAGCGGGCGATGCGTTTTCCCCATCCGCGTTTTCATCGGCTTCAGCACCTTCTTCTGTCAGCGTCTCAGGGAAATAGATCTCCTGGAGGGTCCTGTCCTGCTCAGCCAGCAGTTCTTCAGCCAGCTGGTCATTGTTACGGGAGATCAGCGCCACATGGGCCACGCCGTCATTCTCCAGCTCGGTGATGATCCGCGCCTGCTCCGGACTTGCCAGCACTGTGATGGTGGCGGACTGCTGCGGCTCCTCGTCCTCAGTGGGTTCTTTTGCATTGTCCACATTGATGCCGTCGGAATCGGTAACAGAGAGGACCTTGACAAAACGCAGTTCAGGAACTTCCTCCGCGGTTTCCAGGAAATGATAGATACGGATGATGTCATTGGGCTGCAGCTTGTCAGACAGGCCGGAGGCCAGTGTTTTTACAGTCAGCGAGATCGCTACCTTTCCGGAAGGGATATCGTTGAGCGCCACATCGGAGGATACCGGTACGGTGCTGACTTTGCTTGTGAGGATGTAGTCTCCCGCAGCCAAGTCAGCGGTTACATACAGCCCCTCCACGTCGTCCAAGCTGTGGGCTACATTGGAGGGGAGGTTATACCCGCCCACTTCCACGACTTCGGCATTGTCGCCGGTGATCTGCTCACCCTTCAGCACAGGCTGGGTGATGCGGACGATCTCCGTTTTACCATTGGTCTGCCGGGCGATGGTGGGGAGGGCCACAAACGCAATGACTGCCGCCAAAACCAGGGACAAAATACCGAAGATAAATCGGTTGTTGAGTTTCATAAGCATATTCTCCTGTCATAAAAATAGTTCAGCCAGCGTCGCCACGGAGCAGCCGCAGGCCAGAAAAGGTAAAAACGGGATGGCAACCGGCTGTTGGTTCCGAAAGAGCCGGCGGAACAGCAGCACTACCGGCATGGCAAAGACCGCAGCCACGAGGAAGACCAGCGCCATCCCGAAAGGGCCGTAGACCAGTCCCAGCACCCCGCAGAATTTGATGTCCCCGCCGCCCATACCGTTGCCGCCGGCCGCCATAGCAGCCGCCAGCGGGATGCAGAAGCCAAGCAGCGCACCCACCAGCGCCTTGGTGACGATGGGCCAGATGAAAATAGGCATCCGGTCATACTCCAGAATGAAATAGACCTGGATCAGCGGGGCCAGTGCCGCCAGCGGGAGAAAAAAGGCGAGCGCCCGGTCGGGTACCCGCCTGTAAAGTGTGTCGTAAACAGCGAAACCTGCCACCACAAGAAAAATGATGAGCAGATAGCCTGTCCAGACGCTATTCTCGATTGGTGTACCAGTCATCATAAAGGCTCCCGTCAATGGATACATAATCGTTGAGATTGATGCTCAGCATCCCATCCGGCGTCCAGGTGTCCCAGACCTGTGTGAAGATCGTGTAGTTTGTGGCATCCGGGAACCAAATGGGTGTGAAATGCACTGTCCGGTTGTAGGTTGAGAACTCATTGGGCCGGAAGGTGAATTTTGCGCTCCGGCCGCCGGATACCCGCTGCAGCAGGCGCAGGTAAGTTTCATATTGAAATTCCGGGAATACGGAAAACGCGGTCTGCGGATGAGTAATGTGGCTGGTGGGCGCGTCGGTGGAAAGCGTAGCCGTCACATCCTGCTTGACGCCGTACCCGCTTTTCATGCTCTTACCGGATGCCGTTGGAACAATATCGTCCGGCATCAGGGACATCACTCCGCTGATGGAGGCGGAATAGCCGGTGTATTCATACTCCCAGTACCCTTCATCGACCCAGTGCCCGCCATCTTCTCCATGGTCACACCAGACCCATACCGGCACCCAGTAACAGCTCCAGACGCCCCAGTTGGCAGTGAGCTTCTGGGACTCATTGGGCAGGGCGGGAATGGAATAGCCAGGGCTGGTGTCTGTTGCCATCGGATCGGGCGGGATATGCTCATTCAGATCCACAATTTCCGCCACAAAGGTGTCCTGGGCAGTATAGGCGCCGCTGACGGACACGGTAATGATAACAGTCTGCGGTGTGGAGGGGGTATGCCACTTGACCCACACCACCTGGCTGTCGCCTGCGGGAATCACCACATCATTGACCCGGTAGGTGGTGCCAAGGATATGGAAAGTTACGGAAGCCGGGTTGTCCGGTGTCAGGTCAGTATCTGTCCGCAGAGTGACAGCGGTGATCACATCCGTGTCTACCCGGTACTCCACATCGGGCGCTTCGATATCGCCTTCTGGCGGAGCTTCATCAAACCAGACGATGCCGACGCCCAGCGTGCTGATGATGTCGGAGTTGTTCTGTGTTCCAGTGGTGTTGCCTGTCCACGCGGAAATGCCAAGATCGCTGAACTCCAGAAACATCGCCAACGGCAGGTTTTTATGGGTGAGCGAAGTCATGGTCTTCCTGAGCGCGCCGCCGGACATCTGATCATAAAGACCGGCCTCTGTAGCAGTCATGCAGTAATACTGCCCATTATGGGTAAAGTAGGCGATGGGCTCGATCAGCAGCTTATATTCACCGGCGATCATTCGCTCATAGTCCACCCCCGCCGCCTGGGCGACCATCATGCAGGCATATTCCGAACAGAAGTACCGCTTGATGGCGTCAATATTGTTTTGCCCTTTGCTGCTGACGATGGTGGGCATAGACTGAGCCGGCTTGATGCAGGAATAGGCCGCGCCGGATTGGAGGGAGAGGCCCGTCCCGCTCAGGTATTGCAGCTTGTTGACCTTTCCAAAGTGGAGGATACTGGTTTTCTGCGTCCTGTTTGAGAAGTCCAGGGGAGAGGATACCGCGGCCCCGCTGTCCGCATCTACAACGGTGATGCGAACGCCATCGTTTCCGGGGTTCCAAAAGTTGCTGCTGGTTCCCTGGCCCATACCGCCTCCGCCTCCATCTATGTTTCCGTTGCCGCCGTCCGCAAAAGCAGTAGAGGGCAGGAGGCACAGCATCAAGGCAAGGCTGCACAGGAGGGCGAGAAATCGTTTCAACTGCATCACACTCCATTCTTTTTAAAATTAGGAAGGCCGCCACAACTGCGTGACGGCCTTCCTGCTCAATATTCAGTTGTATTCTTCTCAGCCGCCCATATTACCGACCTGCTTGTTCAGATCACCATCGCTGTCGCCAGTGGACTGCTGCACGTTGCCCGGAACTACCCAGCCGAACACAGGGTCATACACCGCGCCGCTGCCGTTGCTGGAGCCGGGGGCGGGCTCACTGCTGGAGGGGGATTCCTCCGCCGGCGGCGCCGTGACTTCCGGCACAGCCGGATCGGGATTGACGGGGTGGTCTTCACCGGGATCTTCAAGCTCGGTTTTGCCCTCCGGCACTGCGGGCGGGGTATCTTCCGGCTTTTGGGTATCCGTAAAGTCGATCACGACTTCATCATCCGTTTCCGAGGTCACCTTGGGGTATTCCTCCTCAGAGCCAGAAGACTGGCCGGGTGCATAGGCGTCTGCGCCCCCGCTCCCGTCACCAGACTGCACGCCGCCATCCGACCAATCGCTGCTGGTGCTGCTGGGCGGGGACTCATCCGGCCGAAATTCTTCCGAGCGGTCCCGGCTCACGAACCAGCACACGCCCAGAATGGCGACGCAGAGGACGGCCAGAGCCGAAACAATAAAGCCTTTGGATTGAAAAAACTTCTTCATGTGTATCCACACTCCTTTTTTGCGTTATATTAAGCCTATACTGCGGAGCTAACTGAAATTTCAACAGCACCGCTAAAATTTGGTGTTGTGGTAGCCGGTCAGCTCCACGCGCTGAGTGATGGTAGGGTAGCTGTGTCCGAACATCCGTACATAGAACTCCACATCACAATAAAAGATGTACTCTACCCGGTCACCCACCACATTGAACTCCAGGCTGATATTGGAGACTTCATAGTCATCTGTGGAGAGCGAGATCTTCTCCGCCAGGCCGCCGGCGACAGTGGCCTCAAGCATTTCCGTATAGTCATTGCTGGAGTAAAGAGTGCGCAGGTACTCTTCAAAGTTGGTTTCCCGCTGAGAGCGGTAGGTGTCCGCATAGATGGTGGCGCTCAGGTTGTTCAGCTCCATTTTAGCCCCGTTGCGGATGTTGATGCAAGTGATCCGTACAGAGGCATACAGAAGCAGAAAAGAAATGAGCATGACGACTCCGACCACAAAGAAACAGGCAAAGAAGGTGATCTCGCCCTTCTCGTTGCGAAGTGGCCGGCGCAGCCGTGAGAAAAAACGCTTCATAGGGGGCCACCTCACTTCCAGTAGTGCTCGCTGACGCCGGAGCCTCGGGCCACCACCGTGATGTTGACCAGATCCAGGTTCCAGAAACCGCCTAGATTGGCATCGCCTTCGATAGTGATGTAGAAAGGCGTACCCAGTTGGATAGCCCGCGACATCCCGGACGGAGTGGGTGACTTGTATGTGGCGTCGATAGAATATGTGATATTCTCCGCGCCTTCGATCTCCGAGCACAGGAAGTCAAAGAGCGATTCGGTCTCTCGGTTGATACCGCCGGACAACTGGATCTGTTTCACCATCTGATCGGCCGCATGGTCCAGCTCCTGTTTCGTAGAGATGATGCTGAACAAGTCGATGATAAAGGCCAGCAGGATAACAGCGATGAAGATAAACACCACTGTGGAGAAGTAGTTGGCCTCACCCCGCTCATTTTTTAATGTCCTGCGGAGCTTTTGCAGGAAAATATGAATGTGAACCACCACCCTTTCTTACAAATAGAAAGCAGCCGCCCCTGCCGGAGCGGCTGCATTACAAAGTTTTGACTGTACAAAGTATAACAGATATGGATTTACGGCTCAAGGGCAGGACCGTGCCAATGTAGGGGCAATCCTGTGCCAATTCACAGCAGCGATTCTACCAGTTGATAAATGTCGGTGAATGGATTGACAGCTATTCCAAATGGCTTATTGTTTCCATTTTGAAGATGATATTGCTCTACACGCTTGGCGTTCTGGAGCGCATCGGCTGTACGCTCAGACAGCTGTGGATACACATCGCCGGTTTTCTCATAATCCGGGAGGTAAGCGATCAAGGCATTCTTCACTGCGGGATAGTCTTTGAAAAATTTTGTGGTGTACTGAAAGTGAAGCAGATACCAAAATTCAAAACAAGGATTAGAGAGGGCGATATGAATGCCCTTCGCATCGGCCATTTTCAGTGCTTTGGAGAGCAATTTATCTTTGGCAGCGATAGGATCAGGGATATTATAGTTCACATCACCGTCTGCAACGACCCATACAGCATCGCCATTGGATGCAGAAAGCTGGTTTTTGCTTTGGTATTCCACGGCTTTCCGAATCAGGGCGAGGTAATCGGTTTCGCCCCCTTTGGCGTGGCTGCCGACCACACGAATATCAATGTTGGTCTGGCGGCTGCGATAATGCTCAAAATACTTTGGTTCGGTTTGAGAGCCCTCCGTCACAATCAGGATGACAGGTTTTAATTTCCTGCGCCGTTGTCCACGTTTTTCGATCTGTCCTCGTGCCATTTTATAGCCCTCCCTTGATAAAAGGAATTGCACCAAAACGGCCGATCAAATATCCCTTTTCTACTTTGGTATCCTTGCGAATGGAAAAATCGTAAAGGGAGAACAAATCCGTGGCTGCTGTCTGATCATCTTTTTCTGTAAACCAAATCTGATCCCTTCTCAAAAAATCCAAATCAAGAAGATTGGTGCTGTGTGATGTGAAGATCAACTGAGCACCTTTTGGATTAAATTCTGTGCTGTCGAAAAGAGATACCAGATGCTTGGTCAGAAGAGGATGGAGGTGTGCGTCCATTTCATCAGCCACAAGAAGCGTTCCCTGGTCTAAAGCCTTTTTCACAACACCAATCAGTTTGAAATAACTGTTGGTGCCGTCAGATTCCTCTGCCATATTCAAAGCATAGGAGCAGGCGTTTCCGTTGGTATCCTGTACCGTGTGAATGGCATCAATATTTGCCAAAATGTCACCGCGTTGAGAGGGAGCAATGTCTGAATCACGCATTTGGAGCGCCTGTATCCCCAGATCCGCAACACGCAGCATAGATGCGATCACACGCCGGTAGTCATCGTCTTTCAGCTGCTCTGCTTCGATTCCATAGGCATCCGCAACGGAATTCTTCGTGATGATCTGACAGGAAGCAAACCACTCCAGGACAGGGATCACTTTGGCGTAACTCCAGTTTGAGGCGACTGACAAGTAAAGCTTGTTTGCCGAAGTGCGCTCTTTGAGTGTGTTTTGCTCATCAATATCGACCGTAAAACGAAAATCCTTGATGTTTTTCCGCTCAAAAATAATCGCCTGTCTGCCGTTGGGATAGTAGTATAGGTATTCCTCTGTGACAGCCTTATCTGTTACAGAAAAGCCATACGCATATCGAACGCCTTCTGTAGTAAAGATGACCTCAAAGCTGCTGGGGCGAGCAGGCGTTTCCGAATCGAACTTAAACGGTGAACGCGCAATCGTTTTATGAAGCTGCTGGTTATGTGAGGTCAGCACATAGTTTACCATAAACCAGAATGCGTTCAAGACATTGGATTTCCCAGAAGCATTGGCCCCATAAATAACAGCGGATTTCAGATAGCTTTTGCTTCCATCTACGATGAGATGCTCTGGATGCTCATTGTCCCTGCTGGACAGCAAGGATAAGACAACTTTATCTTTGATAGACAGATAGTTCTCTACACTAAATTGAATCAGCATAAACAACCTCCTAATTCAGCGTTTTTATATATTATACCCCGTATTTTGTGAAAAATCAACGCAAACAAAAAATAAAATCAAAGACAGAGGGGGTTGAAATGGCATTTATGCGTCGAGCTTAGATCTGATGGGTATGTTGAATCAGAGTGGCTGACGATTCCCGTTTCTTTGACAATGACACATTATTTTGATTCAAGTGATATGTCCTCGTCGGAACAATAGAAATGTTCTTGGATTTACTCTAAAAGTGTAATTTCCCCACTTGTTGGAAGCCCATGCCGCATGATACAATAGCAAAGATAATGACTGGAGGTTCGCATAATGTTGATTTATTTGCAGATGCTTGAAACTCCAGAAGAGAAGTCACTGTTTGAACAGATCTATCTGGAGTACCGTGGCCTGATGTATCATGTGGCCTACGAAATTTTACATAACGAGCAGGATGCAGAGGACGCTGTGCATCAGGCTTTCGTAAAAATAGCAGAAAACATTAAAAAAATTGATGATCCGGTGTGTCCAAAAACGCATAGCTATGTCGTTACAATAGTTGAACACCAAGCAATAGATCAGTACAGAAGATTGCAAAAGCACCCCTCTGTTGAACTGATCGAGGAAATTCAAGGCACAAATGCTCATTATGAAGGGGACAACGATTTGACAAAATGTATCTTGAAATTGCCCGCCAGGTATCGTGAAATGATTTTGCTGCGCTATCATCATGGGTACACTGTCAGGGAAATTGCACAGATGCAGGGACTGTCGTTGTCGGCTGCAATTAAACTGGATCAACGAGCCAAAAACAAATTGAAAAAACTATGTGAGGAGGCGGGAATCCTGTGATAAGCGAGGAAATGCTGAAAAAGGCGGCGGCTGAAGCGGATCAGGCAATTCGGGATTCGCTCCCCGCTCCAGCAGAATGTGAGCATGAGTTTTCCCCATCGTTTCAAAAAAAGATGCGCCGCACCTTTCGCAAAGCAAAACACCCTGTAATCTATAAACTGCCCAAATATGCAGCCTGCTTTGTGCTTACGGTAGCTCTCGCCAGCGGCACATGGCTGACAGTGGATGCAGAAGCGAGAGCTGCTTTTTTCGCATGGGTGCGAGAGCAGTACGCGGCATTTGTTGAGTACAGATTTATTGGCGAAGCGCCGCAAGAAAACACTATTGTAGAGTATGAGCTAACATGGCTGCCTGAAGGTTTTTCTTTCCAAAAAGAACAGGACCTTAGTAATAGCACATATCTCACTTATGCTAATGATTCTGGGCAGCGCATACTTTTTTCCTATTTGGAAGGAAATGATGCCACAAGTTTGTTTATGGCGGCGGACTACACAGAGGTACAATCAGTTCAAATTGGAAACATAAACGCAGACTTTTATCAAGCCAGCCAGGAAACATCTCCTAATGGGTTGGTTTGGGTATCAGAGGAAGAAAATATGTGCTTTTGCATTACGGCATCTTTGCCTAAAGACACAATAATAAAAGTGGCCGAAGGCATCCAAAAAAATAATCAAAAAAATTTCTAAGCAGCTGTCCAAAATGACCTCCTTCATTCGTTTACAGGGTATAAACGAATGAAGGAGGTCATCTCTGTGAAAAAACGAATTCTTCCAATCCTAGTTGTCTTTCTCATGATATTTTCCTCCACTGCCTATGCTGCTTCACCACGAGTAGCACCGATTGTCCCCGGAATTTCTTTTAGCGGAACAACCGCCACCTGTACGGTATATATTTACGCAGAGCAAATGACTGATGACATTGATGCGGTAATAAAATTGTGGCAAGGAAGTCGGTGTATCAAAACTTGGGAGGAATCTTCTGTTGGGGATCTTGCCTTCAGTGGCACAGCAACGGTATCAAGAGGACAAACCTATCAATTAACAGTTGATGTTACTCTTGCGGGCGAGACGCTACCACGCTTTTCTATTGAAAAAACATACAAATAAGCAAATTGGGCCCTAGGCTTTGATGACAAAGCAACGGTGACAAACGGAGTGGAGGTGAACTTGAAATGGTTTAATTCAATATGGGCAAAGTCTATACAATACTATGGGCTTGGCCCACAAACTAAAAAGCAAGGTGAAAATAGGATGCTCGGTAGGTTTAAGAAAAATTATTATTCCCGAAATCAGATGTAGGAAAGGAGTTCCATTATGAAAAAGATGCTGTCTGCGATTCTCTCACTTGCTATGGTTTTTACCATGTGCACTACCGCTTTTGCCGCCGAAGAACAAGCAGCTGACGGCACTTTCGATGGGTACCAAGAAATCGTCCAAAGTTCTTTCTCCCAGAGATCCGCTACGCCTGCTACACTTAGCAACTCTAACGATAAAGTGATTATCCACAACAACGGCAACTTGATGATCTCTGACTATTTCGCTGAGGGCAAGAACGACGGGAATAGTCTGGTTGCCGTAACCTACATTCCTGTGGATGGAAAGATCATCGAAACTGCTCATTTTACCTCTGGGGGTTCCATGAGTGAAGCCCAGTTGTCAGATATAGTTGCTGACTATGAAAGCGAACTTTCCCTTTCTGAGCTTCCGTCAGTTTCCCCAATGTCCACAATCAAGCATTATCAATGGACCTTTCCTGCAAACGGAAAGACCATGGCATCCCTCACCACAGCTGTGACCTGCGACAGAAAATCGAGTAATTCGACGGTTGACGGCGTGGCATGTTCCGTTTGGGATGTTACGACTTTCTCCCAGCTGGAAAAAGTGGACGCTATGCGTTTGAATAATCAGTACACCAGACTGAGCGTTGACCAGCCTAATGAGCATCTTATTGCTTACGGCCCATCCGAGTCCACTTCTGGCGGGGATATTACAGTTGGTCTTGATGGAGCTGGTGTGCCGAGCTTTTCTTACACATTTAACATCGACGGATTTAGCGTTGAGAACCTAAGTAGCATGAGCGGCGAATATGGTCGCTGGGCTTTCATCGACAATTTCGGCAACGAACCCGAATTTACTACCAAGCCGGGTATCCGTGCCACTAATAGCCATGGGGATTTTGTTGTCGAACTGAGCCATACTGTGGATGCAACCGTCAATGTTGCCCAGAGCATTAACCAGTCTACTGGTGTTATTCAGATCTGGGTGAACGACCGATAAAGCTAAAAAAGGGGCTGTTGCAAAGGGGCAACAGCCCCTTTTTTAGCGATATTGTTCTCCACTTTGGGCTACAAATACCACTGACACTTCATATTGCTTATCTGGCGCCTGCATATACAAAATCTCATTGTTTTCTATGTCAAGTTTGTATTCCTCGATCCCATCAGATGTAGAGTAAGTGACCTGAGCAAAATCTAAATTTCCCTTATTTATCCAAAACAAATTATAATTCACACCATGAATGGAAACCGTTGAAATAAGACTTTCGCTCCCGTCCTTATTTGCATTACTTTGAAACTTGTATTCACCACTGCCTATCGGCTCAAAAACAGCCATTCCATACATGCCGTTTGCACCAGTGTATCCACTAATAATATAATCATCGATTTTAATTTCAGTATCAATATTCACATCTCTTAAATTAACCAGTTCATTAAGATACTGCTGCCTTAGTTCAATAGTAGCGCAGTTTTTGTTTTCACTACAAACCACGGAAATAGCCCAAATCAATACAAAGACCAAAATACTCACAATAGCCAATTTCAAAAAGATTTTTTTCGTCATAGAAAAATCCCCCTCTTTTCCTTGAACTAAAGCAGCTTCTTAATACTTCAGTAATCCAAGCAGGTACCAGCCCTCGTCATATTCAATCCGGATTATAGCAAAGCGGTGCGATTGTTTTTCATTTCATACGTTTTATTACTACGTTCTCCTAAAAGGGTTTCACCTGCTCTTGGGCTGTCCCTGATCCACCAACTGCGGTAGCTGCGTCCACTTCAGCTCTACCAGATTAACGGAAACGCTATCTACGATAGGTCAGGATGACTATATTCCCTTAAACTTATCCCCTATACTTAATAACGAAGTATATTTCAAGATTTGGACACTACAAAAATTTTTTACCAGATAATCCTTGAGTATGACTCTGACGGATGTGTAGTTAGCTTGAAGCGCAATGAACTAAGTAAATAGATGAGCGGACCTAAAATAACAAAGCCCCCGCTCCAGTAAGGCATAGGTAAGTGCCGCTGGAGCGGGGGCTTTACGTTATACTATCACAGGTTCTGCCGGACAATCCGCGTGATGATGCCCAAGGCGATGCTGTAAAAATATCTAATAAGAAATAGCCCCCCGCTGTTGGCAAGGTGGTAGCCCCCCCAGGTGTGGGATCAAGCGTGTTATAGGCATCCGCAAAAATAATTCAAAAGATTTTCAGGTAACTGTCCAAAATGACCATTTTCATTCGTTTAAAAGATATAAGCAAATGAAGGAAACCACTTGTTAAAATACAAGTCTTCAATGACCTTCTGTGATTTAGTATGCTTGAATTACGGATTTTACAAGAAAGAGGTGATTCCGATGGGCCAGGAAATTGAGCAGTAGTTTTCTCACCTATTTCCGTCTAAGGGAGATGGTTCCAATGGTTTATTACATAGTCTAAGAAAGGTGAAAGGAGGCAAGATTGAATGAATAAAAATTTCTTTTCTAAATGGATAACTCTGTCAATAAATACAATCGTTTTTTTAGTTGTTCAATACATTCTTGGGTGTGCTATTTTTTCCTTTCAGCATCACCCAATATTCATTCTATTCTTTGCCAGTGAAATGTATATTTTCACAAAATATCTAAATTTTTTGACTAATACACTATCCTCAAAGCCACTTGCCTATACAATTTTTGTCGTTACACTCTTTCTTTTACTGTGCCTATTCCTTTTCATTGGAATACTCCCTATATCTACTCATTTTCAAAAAGTATGAAGGAGGCTACATACCATGAAGAAAACCAGCAAACTCATATCAGCCTTTATGGCTGCTATCCTATGCTTCAATCTTATGCCCTTTAGTGCCTTTGCAGCCGAATCACCTGCTACCGAAATTTCTTTTTCTGCTGCCGATCTGGAAACCTATAATCAAGAATTGGCAGACCTCGGTCTGAACAATGACGAAATTCAGCAGCTTCAAAATATTACCTCAAAAATTGCGAACGCAACTACCATGCGTGAAGTCGATGCCTTAATGAAAAGCTATCACGCCATTTTGGAAAGCACTCCTCTTGCTGCTGCGACAACCATCACAAGCTATTCCGGCGGCACTCTAACACTGGACTATACTGGCAGCCTAAGCCCGATTTCCAATGTAATCTTTACAAAAGTCATTTATATGGGAAATAAACAAGTAGAATTTTATCAAAAGGGTATGAACAGCCCTACTTTCGTTACCTTCCTTGTAGATGAACTGATTGGACAAGGTGTAAGCCTTATCACAAAATCGGTCGCTGCAAAAATTGCAGCAGCTCTTTCTGTTCCTGAGTCCGCCGTGGCATTTCTCATTGGTACGTCTGTTGCCGCTACATTGTTTGTATTCCAAAACCTCGAAACTTGGGATTTGAATGATGCTATTGAAAACAGTAGCAACGGAAAAGTTAAACTGGAATACTTCTACAGCACCAATATTGTTTTCCCATACTATCAAGAGTACCAAAACTTTGAGCCGTGGGACAACAATAAGGTCGAAATTCCTGCTGACTACGATTACGATTGGCAATCCGGCGTCTACGATTGCGAATACCTCTCCCAGTAATCCTACTCCAAAGGCAACAGCTGTTGACTTCCATAAAGCTAATATAGCTTTGGTAAACTGAATTTATCTATTTTACGAAATATTTTTAATGGCCTGTGCCACTACAACTATATTTTGAATCTTGCGCAATGCTGCGGGCTATATGATTTCATTTTAAAACCCCGCTCCAGTAAGACACACAACCGAGTGCGATACTGGAGCGGGGGTTTTATATTATACTATCACAGATTCTGCCGGATGATCCGCGTGATGATGCCCAAGGCGATGCCCCGCTCCACATCCAAATGGGTGACGGCAAAGGATACATCATCCTTTTTCCCGGGCGTCCGGTAGTCATAGCAGGAGTGGGCCACCGCGTTGACACCATTGGCAAGCCGGACATAGACCACGCCCTTGTGTACATCGGTCACTTTCCCGGCGTATTTGCCCTGGATACGGCATTTCTGCAGGTTGTCCCGGTCCGTGTTCTCCGATGTGCTTTTGATGTCGGCACGGATGCCAAGATCCTCCAAACTGTTGCGCCGCACACCGAGGATGCGGACCAGCACTTCGTCGCCTACGGAGAAACGCTCATGGGCGTCGCCGATCCAGTCCCATGCCAAATCGCGGGCCAGAATCGACGTCTCGACGCCGAACACCTCTACACGAACGACCTTCTCCGCTACCGCAATGACGCGGGCCTGAACGATGCGCCCCTCGTAAATGCGGTACTTGCCCTCGGAATCCAGATCAAAATAGAAGGTCTGTCGCTTCCGCATCATGGCCTCACGGCGGCTGGCGACTACGCTGCGGGTCTTGGAGTCGATGCCGCGCACCACAAAGTCGATGTCCGCGCCCAGCATATTCCCCAAAATCTTGTTCTGGCGCAGCATCAAATCAGCGTACTCCTGACCGGAAGGACTGCGGCCAAGGTTGATCATCATCTCCTTGAGGGGGATGATGATGCGGAATCCCTTGTAATCCACTACGGCCACGGTTTTGCGGTTGTCCAGCTGCTCGATGCCGCCCAGCTGCCCTGTGAGGATGCGGCGGGTGCGGTAGGCGTTGTGGATCTCATGCCAAATGACATCCTCCCGGTCTTCCTGCGTTTCCACCTCTTCACGGCTGCGAATGGTCAAAATGGAGGGTTCGCTGCGGCGAATCGCGGCGGCCCGCCGGGGAGCAGCAGGAGTATCCTCCGCCGTAGAGCCTTCCTGATGTGCCTCATCTGCTGATGCGGGAAACACATCTTCACCAGGGGACACCATATCTTCGGAGGGAGCGAGGGAAACCTCGTTCTCATCTTCGGTGACCGGCTCCTCCGCAAAGGCTTCATCCTCCGCAGGAGCCGCGTCTTCTGCAGGCGCGGCCTTTTTGCGGCGAGGGGACCGTTTGGGTTTGGGGGGAGCCGGTTCCCCGGCATCTTCAGAAGCGGTCTCCGCAGGGGTGTCATCTGCACTTTCCGCAGACAAATCGGCAGAAGTTTCCCCCTCGCCGTCACCGTCCTCCCCGGCCACCGGTTCGGCAGGCTCATCCAAATCAGAAGGAGTGCCGGCGGCAGCGCCGCCATCCTCGCTGCCATCTTCGCTGGCAGCTTCGTCAGGCTCCTCCGTTTCCGAAAACTCAGGGAGAGGATCAGAACCTTCCGAAGTGGCGCCACCGTCAGACTGGCCCATAGAGGTGTCGTCATCAGCCTGATCCATAGAGGCCAGCAGCGCATTCAGATCGTCGCTGTCAGGCGGAGCCGCCGCATCGGCCAGGATGTCATCGGAAGAAACGGTACCGTCCATGGGGACAGCGTTTTCGGGAACAGGGATCTCCTGTTCCTGCAATACTTTTTTCTTGGTTGCCATAAAATGAAAAACCTCCTATATCTTGATATTTAAGAAAGGATCGAGTCCTTGTCTGTCGTGATAATGCCATCAGGGGTATCTCCAACAGGAGACGCTGCGGCCTTTTTGGCGCCGGACGAAGTAGTGGCAGCTTTCGGCTTTTTCTTCACAGGCTTCTTGGGAGTGGGAGCCTGCGAGGTGGACGATGTAGCAGAAGGCGGGGTTTCCTGCGCTGCTCTCTGCCAGTCGGGGATGTGCGCGGATGCCTTGCAGGAACGGAGCTTCGACGCCTCCGGGTGTTTGGAGTAGTCCATTTTGTCTACCTTGAGGACTTTTTGCCCACGAATGATGACCAGCGCCTGGGTGATAGGCAGCCGCAGGACTTCATCCGGAGTGAGGACGGGACGCTTACCGACGCCGGAGGTCTCCCGGTATTCCGGTGTGTAGTTGGAGATGCGCCAAGTACCAAGCTGTTTCGATTTGCTGGATACTGACACAGAAGCCAGGCCCGTGCGCGAAGAAATAAACTCCGCTGTCAGCTCGTCGGTGCAGCCCAAAAACAGCTGCGCATCGCAGTTGCCCAGTATCTCTTGCCAAAGGTTGAGCGGATAGCGGTTTTGCAGGCCCGCCAAATTTTGGAACACACAGCTCATGGAGATATTCCTTGAGCGGATGACGCTCAGCCGGCGGGAGAGATCCGGAATAGTGCCGCAGGCCGTCAATTCTTCACCCAGGATATGAACAGGCACCGGCAGCTTGCCGCCTTCACAGTTCTTATCTGCATATCGCACGAGTTTGATGAAGCAGAACGATAGGAACAGGCTTGCCAGAAAGTCAAAGGTGCTGTCCTGGTCGCTGGTGACGAGAAAATAGGCGCACCGCTCTTGACCGGGCAGTTCCAGGTCAATTTCATCCCGGGTCGTGATCTTCTTAATGAGTTCTGATTGGAATACCTGCAGCCGGGAGCCAAGGCCGATGATGACGCCGCTTCTCACTGTGTCGCTGGCCTGCTTGTACAGGCTGTACGGCGCTTTTGCCGGATGCGTGGGAGGCAGGTTCTCGAAAAGGCTGTCCAAATCAGACTCCCCGCTCAAAGTCAGCAGGCGGTACACCTCGCCGATGTTGCGGTTCTGCTCCGCATAGCTCTGATCCACATAGAGGACCAGGGCTTTCAGCAGATTCATTTCGCAGCTGTCCCAGAAGTGGTCACCCTTCCCGTTGTTCGTCGTATTTTTGATAATGACATCTACAAATATCTGCGCCAGCAGTTCCTGCCCCTCCACTTCGGAAAGGCAGTTCCAACTGTCCGAATTTTCAGGTGAGACTAAATTGAAAATTTTGACACAGTACCCCTGATCTCTGAGATACTCGCTTGACTTCTCGTACAATTCCGATTTCGGGTCCGAGATAATGAGTGACTCTCCGCGCACCACTGCCTGAAGGATGCGGTTCATACAAAACGAACGGGTCTTCATGCTGCCGCTGGAGCCGTACACGGCCAAATTGCCGTTGATACGGGGCTCTTCGGGAATACAGACCGCTTTGCCGTCCAACATCCCCAGCACAACGCCTTTATGCTTGCGCAGGTCAGGAACCAGGTCCAGCACGCCGGCCATTTCCTTGCGGCTCATCCAGCCGGAAGTTCCGTAGGTGCCTTTGGCCGAATAGATAAAATTCCGGTCGGCGTCGTATTCGCCGGTATCGCTGTAGCCCATACGCATGACCATGAGCAGCAAAATTGCCAGCAGGCCAATGCAGATCAGCGCCCCGTACACCCCATAGGGCGGATGGAGCACGGATGTCAGGCAGGTAAAAAAATCGGGCGACGCCATCTCCGGAGAAGTTCCGTCTCCAGGGATGCCGCCGCCCTGTTTCCAAGCTGCGTAATTGCCCAATAACTGTGCCAAAAAGCCACCGGCATAGAGAATAGTGAGAATGGCCAAAGGTACAGCTATCAGGCCGACAATGAGTTTCTTCTTATTTATGGGAATAACCTCCCCTCGAATTTTGTGAAGTCAATGGTTTGCAGGCGCACCCGGCCACCGCAGTAGCGGCGCAGCACATCTGCCTGGAAATCGAAGCAGATCAGCGTGCCGGGGCGTTCCATCAGTTCGAGGGAGGTGTTAAAGCGCACGATCCTGGGCAAATCGCAGAAGTAACCAAACAGCACCGGCGTGCCATCCGGTTCTGCGGCATCCTGCTCTATGGCCCTGCCGGGATTTCCAACAGTAAGCCCCTGGGACAGAATACGGTCAAGTTCCGCAGTTTTTACAGGGTCGCACAGTAAAGCCAGTATCACCTCCCCCTGATGGTCATTGGTCAGAAAATAAAAGTGGTCATAGCTGCCATCCAGCATGAAATAATCGTGTTTAGCTCCGCCGGTGCTGGTGAGGATCTGGTAGCCAAGCTCCATGCTGTCGCCCAGCACAAGCCCGTACACGTTCTCAGTACGGTACTGCCCAGCAAGGCGCTGTTGACACAGGACGCTCCAGAGCAGCGTTTTTACCCGCAGCTCGGACTTGTAGCGCCATTTCATCAAGGCGGCGCCGCTGTTGTAGGTGGCATAGATGCCGGTAGGCGACAGAAGCACTCCCGCGAACCGGGAACTTCGGATCTGGGTGGTATCCACCCCCATGTCTTTGACTTCGCGGGAGCTGTAAAATGCGGGATAAATGACCGCTTCGCCGTTAAAGCCCTGCGGAGCAAAGACCTTCGGCTTTTCATCCGGGTAAATCCCCACTCCGGCATTGTCCATGGTGACATAGGTTTCCGCAAGGCGATGGAGCCGGAGCCGGCGAGTTGTCTCGCTCTTGAGCCGGTTGGTCTCTGCCTCTCCCGTAAGGTAGGATGCAAAACGCTCAGGCCATCCATCCAGCAGAACGGACTTGGCCCTGGCGCCCAACCGATAGCCCCGGAGCCTGTCCCGGTAGTAGGTGTGCAGCAGCCCGCTCTTTTTGAGCGCAGTCACGACCGACTCCAAATAGTAAGGGCTGGCTGGGAGACGGTTGAGCTGGCTGGTGGGGAACTCTCCTGAAATCGCGGTCAGAGATAAAAGCCGGAACGGAAGCGTGTCCGGCTGTGGAAAAGTGTTGGTGCTTTTCCCAAGTAGTCACCTCCTTTGCAGGTGCGGGATTTTTACCGTAATGACTGAGGACTTCGGTAAAAAACGGCCTCCCCGATGCGGGGCAATCCCAGAGAAACCGGGCATTTCAGCCGATTTACTGAATGTCGGGCCGAGGAGGGCCCAAAATGGTCAAAAATCCGAGATGGATTTTAGGCTCGCTTTATGCTCCGACAGCCATTGTGGAAACCGCTGCTTTTCCATGATGTAGATTTTGGTGCAATCCTGGTCACCCAGCTCGGCCGTGTTGTAGGCATCGCACAGCAGGCCGGTATCATCCGCCATTACGAAGGAAGACAGGAGATCTAGCAGCTGCTTTTCTGATAGGTTATCGTAATCGCGTATCCGTCTGTCGGGAAGGGCCCGGTCATAGACCTGAGCGAAGCAGACAACGCAGTCCCGGTAGTGCGGAAGCGAGTGCTCCTTTGCATACTGCTCAAGAGCAAAGTAGAGCGGGTCCAACAGGAATTCATCGCTTTGCCGCTGCCTGCGCTTCGGCAGCAGACAGGGAAGCGCCACCTCCAGCACCCCGTCTGCACAGGTAACGGTAATGCCGTGCATCACGCCGGCGGACCTGAGATAATCGCCTTTGCAGATGGTGGTGCTGGAATAAATCAGATGCCGCAGACGGCAGGCGATCCGCTCCGCCCGTAAGGCGGCGTCTGTAGAAAGAGTCTCGTAGTTATCGGGATAACGCTGGATGTCGGTTGTGTCCAGTGCGTACAGCGCATTACTCAGGCGAGATATATCGTCGAGAATGCTCCCGATGCGGTGGGATATTAGTTTTCGGTCCAATCATGTGCCTCCTGCTTTCTTGAAGTAATTTGTTTGTCCATTGGCATCTACGGTACAAAATCCGGATACGCCCGGACAGTCGATTTTGGCGATCTGCGCTGGAGTATCGACCAGCATGATACGGCGGCTCCCGCCCTTGTTGTTCCGCAGGGCATGGCAGACAAGCGCCTCCTGCCCGGCGGTGACACAGGCGACTTCGTATAGTTCGCCATCGGCAAAAAACACGAGCTTAACAGGAAAATCAGCCGGAGCGTGGTAATCCACCTGCTGAATGAAATCCAGCAGGACCCATACTGCCCGAACAAGCGTCCAGTCAGTTTTGGGCGTCTGTCCGGTCAGAAAAAAGCCGTCGCTGTCCGCCTGAAAAATGCGGCCCTGCCTCTCCAAATGAGAAAGCAGGGCCTTTGCAATATCTTCTTTGCCAGGGTGAAAACAAAGAAGCTGCTGTTCACTGAGGCCGGGGTACATCGTCACTGTTCGCAGTAAATCCGCAGCCTCGTTTGCATAGATTTCAGCCCTGGTCTTCACGGGGCTCACCTCCTTTGCTTTATGGGCGTCTTAAAGGCGTCATCAGGGCGCCTTATCCAACATAGGAAAACCAGAAAGACGCCATCAAAGCGTCAAACTGGCGTTATCTCAAAATAATGGGGCAGAAGGCGTCTTATCGGCGTATTGAAATCGTCTGTCAGTGATGATGCTTCCGGAGATTGCAGCAATCTTCTTTGTCGGGATTAACAAAATCCCTCCAGAACTGATAGTGTTCCGTAACATCCTCACAAATTGTTTTTTGCGGAATATGGATCTTCTCTATGATCCGCTGCTTCTCCTCTAATGGAAGATGACAGTAACCGCCTTGCCGTACAATATATTTAGAGAAATCAACACCTTGAAACCATTTCTTGATCCAAGCATTTACACGCAGAAATTCAATGACGCATTTCTCAATTTCCAGAGAATTCAGCACATCAAAGTCCATGTATTCTTCGATGATGGGACTTAGCCGAATCGCCGCATCATAGCCTGCCGCTTGCAGAGTTTGGATCGCACGAATGCGTTGACTGGGGGGACTGGCCTTTTCATACTGGGCTGTCCTCTCATCGTCCAAGCAGGTCACGGTAATTTGGATATGGGCCAGGTCTTTGTCCAAAATCGCCAAATACTCCGGGGAAGAGGGCAGTGCTGATTTCGTAACTATGAGATAGCCCACCCTGCACAGGTTCATCTCCTGAATGGCCTGATAGGTGGTGCGGTACTGGAGTTCACAGGGCTGAAAGCAATCGGTCATGCCGCCCAGCCTGATGATGCTGCCGGCGGGAAGACTGCGGATTTTCCGCCGCACCTTTTCTATATCTGCAACACGGGGATGCGCTGCGTCCCATAAACCTCGAAAATGGAGCAATGAGCGGGCGTAACAGTAGTTGCAGTTATGCTGGCAGCCACAGCCGTAAGTATCCAGACGGATGTTATATTTGCATTTATCGCCTTCGTTGCCACTAACTTGTTTATAGAAGCTTTTGAATTCGCTTCATATCACCTCCAAAAAGAAATTCGTTTACATTGCTATCAGATACATTGGACTCACCTCATACAAAATGGTTGCGGAGGACGGTACTGCCCCGCCATCTGTTGGTAAAGCATCCAACCATGTTCTTTACACCACTCCGCGGAATAAGGGGAGGTGTGGCAGCACCTCCCCAATGCCTTTTAAGCAGAGGCCGACTGCTCCTGGCGCTTACGCTCCAGAATTTCCCGCAGCTCCCTGCGGTCTGTGGTTATGAGATCCTTCTCCAGCGGACTGGCTTTGAACTCCACCATAATGTTGTTGTTATTGGTAGAGATCAGGCCGTTGCCCCGCTCAAAGTGTGTGACCTCCATCGTTTCTGCGTCAGAGAGATGGAGGGTGTCCTGGACACGCTCCGCTTCGTCGTCCTCCAGATTGAGAATGATCTTAGTCTTGCTGTTGTTGATGATGCCCTTGCCAAAACGCCCCTCATCCAGATTGAAAAAGTCATTGAGATCCTGGCTGGCACAAATCGCCGAGCCACCATAACCGCGGATTGTTTTAAAGATTTCCAGAATAAAGTCGCCGGCAAGACGGGTGCCAGTGGCGCCTGCGCCGGAGAGCAGCTGCCAGCATTCGTCGATAAAGATCGCTTTTTCCTCAGTCCGGTCAGCTTTGGCGCGGTCCCAGACGAAATCTAAGGCCACAAACATCCCCACAGTCAGCAGATCACCGGTAAGGGAGGAAATATCCAGTACCGTGTATTTGTTGTCCAGCCGTACATTGGTCTGCTTATTAAAGGTACTGGCGGAACCGTGTACCAGCCGGTTGAGGATATGAGCCATGCGGGTAGTTTCCGGTGATGCCTTCAAAATCTCATGCAGGTCACCAAGAACCGGCATCTCCCGATATTGCCCCGGATTGGACGGGTCTTCCAGCGAGGCGTTGTCATGGGTGATCCCTTTGGCATTGTAGGTGCGGATCAGCGCCTCATCCAGCAGCTGGCGCTCCTCGTGGCTCATATCGGGAATGAGCAGACTGAAAAAGATATGCAGCTGCTGGATCTTCGCCGCCAGCTCGGAAAGCTGGATGCCGGGGCCATCCAGCAGTTCGCTGACCGACCGGTCCACCCTGCGGATCTCCATCACGTTGATACAATGGGGACTGGCAGGGGATATCTGAATAAATTCCCCACCCACATTGGCACAGGCTCGGTGGAACTCGTGCCCTTTCAGCGGTGCGACGATGAAAATAGGGATGTTTTTTCGTCTCATCCTCAGCGCCATGAGCTGCATCGTGAAGGTCTTACCCGCGCCGCTGGTGCCTAAAATCGCCATGTTGGCGTTCTTGTAGATCGCGGAATTGAAAATATCCACGATGATGAGAGAGCTGTTGTACTTGTTGACACCCAGCAAAATGCCGTTGTCATCGCACATCTCGAAGGAAGTGAACGGATAACAGCTCGCTGCGCCGCCAGTCAGCAGGTTACGCTTGCCACGCTCAAACAGCCCTTTTTCCAGAGAAACCAGCGGGAGGGCAGAACAAAATGCCTGCTCCTCCCGAAAGTGGCAGGTGCAGACATCCATATCCTGTGAAAGAAGGAGCTTTTTCATTTCGCTGACCTTCCATTCCAGATCCTCAACGGAGGGGGCGGTCACAGTAATCAACAGGTTCAGATAATAGAAATCCTCGTTATTGGCAAGGCCCTCCTTTAGAAAATAGCCGCTCCGAATAGCGCCGTCGATGTCGTCAAAGTCCGTGTTCGTATCGCTGGCATCCTTGATTTTGGAGCGGTTGATGCGAAGTTGCTGGCCAACCCGCTGGATAATGCGCTCCTTGGGCTGGCGGGAAAGGAACATGTCAAGGTCAATGCCATCGCCGGCATTGACGATCAGACTCAGCCAGCCGGCGGACACCTGAGTTTTGTACCCATCCGACGGGACAAGCAGATAGGCGTAGTACAGCCCATCCACGCAGATATACCGCCCGTGGGTGAAGTCGATGCTTTTGGGGGCGGCAAATTCCGCCGCCGGGATACGGTCAATCTCATCCTCCCGGCCCTTGGCGTGATACTGAGATACGACTTCCTGAGCCCGCACCGACAACGGCTTGACCGCGCTCTCATTCCGGCACAGCAGGTTGTAGAGAACATCTACGGTAAATTCATCTTCATTTTCAGGGACAATGACCTCGTTGCCGCATTGACGCAGGTAATTGGAGGCCGTGTGTACCGCATTCTGCAGGGATTGGATCGCCTCATCCTCCTGTTCGGAACGCCGGGTGTTGTTCCAGGGTTCATACTCAAAAATCAGGAAGAAACGGCGTGTGACTGCCTCATGGGAGCCGACCTGCTGCACAAAGCTCAGGTAATCCTCCTGCATCAGCCGGCACTGCTCGTTTTCTTCCTGGGCCATCTCACGGCGCACAGTGTCCAAATGCCGGTCAATATCCGCGCGGCGGGTCAAAACCTTGATCTGCAGCTTGATGGGAGAGATCTTCAAATAGGACACAAAGGAATAGATGATGTTCCGCTGCTCCCTGGCGCTGCGCAGCATAAAGTTGATGGGAACGACCTCTACAACCTTCACAAAACGATGATCTTTGGTATAAATAATGCCGTTTGCGATCTTCTCAATGGGAAGATAGTCCGCCACCGGATTGATGCAAGCCGGCTTTTCCTCCCTGATGTGGGCGGGCCGTTTCGGCGGGCGTTCTTTCCTGTGCGCCTTTTTTGCCTTTTTGCCCGATTTCTTGACAGGAGGCTTCTTTTTAGAACTTTTCTTAGGCCGGAGCTTTTCACGGATCTCATAGCTGCGGACTTCATCAAACTCGGCGGGAAAGTCGGTTTCCCTGGTTCTCCGGTGTTTTGGGGGCCTGGGCGTCTTTTCACGGGGAGGACGCTGCTTGAGATGCCGGCCAGCAGGCTTTGAGTCTGCCGCTTTTTCGCTGGGGTGCTGACTATCTCCGCCTACAACGCGGCGGTTCCGCAGGTATTTCAGAAAAGTGACCAGAAACTGCGACAGACTTTCCCCTGAGATGCCAATGAGGGCAACCAAAGCCACCGGAAGAGCGGTCAGGCACAAAGCAATAATGCGGGTGGTCAGCCCAAACGGAAGAAACACAAAGACCGGCGCTCCAATGGCAAATGCCAGGACGCCGGCCTCGATCACATTCCGCGCACGAAACATACCGCCGAAAAAGGTGCCTGTTTCTATGAAGTTCGGCGGTATGATGTAAATATCATGGTCATTTTTGTTGCTCATTGATTACCTCGTTTCTGATGCCGAGGTGCGGTACAGTCAGCCAATAATCCAGAAAGGACCGCCTGCTGCCGCACGGCGGCTTGCTTCGTTTAAGATGATGGACAGATCCCAGAGCTGTTCGCTGCGTTTATAACTGGCCGGGTCAGCGACCATGATCTGGCCGTCTTTTGCCCCGCGCAGTACAATGAAGTGGCCGGAGGATGTAAAATGGCCCTCGGACATGATCGCCACGACCAGTTTACCTTCAGCAAGGGCGTCCAAAATCCGCTGGGGTTCAGATGTTGTACAGCCTGATACCGGAAGCCCCCATTCCTCTGCTGCGGCGGGGATCAATGCGTGATAGGAACCGCTGCTTTTGCACCAGTACCCGTTTTCGTAGGACCAGCGTGCCATTTTTATGGGGTCTACCATGTCATCTGTCAGCGAGGAAACAACGATAGCCATGGCGGTAGGGCCGCACCCATAGCCGCCGATGTTGTCGGTGCCGTAGGGTTGGCTGGCGTAGCGTTCATCCAGCTGATTGTAGTAAACCACCGGCGTCACTCCATCGCGGAAGGTCACATCCCCCAGTGAGGGGATGCTGTTTCCGGTCCATTCAACCAGATTTTGCAGCAATCCATCGCCAAGGAACAGACTGAGGTTAGAAGCGTAATCCGCGGCCAGTTCCTTTTGCTCGTCGGTAAGGGAAAAGACACTATCGGCAAGATAGGACTCACCGTTGTAACGGATGGTATAGACCATCCAAACCTCAATGGTTATGGTATCCTCCCCGGTCTCCGGGTCTTCGGTTGTGGCCTCACGGCTCTCCCGCGTACTGGTATAGGAGTAGAGATGTTCTTTGTTCTCCCGCAGGACGGCAGCCAGGTCATCCAGTGAAATGCGCTCAAAATCCTCATCCCGTGCAGCGCAATACTGAGAGATGATGAGATTAGCATTATAGACAAGGCCGGAGGAATAGGGATTTTTGACTTCCATCTGGTCAGCCCCGGAAGAAGCAAAGTCCGCCTCGATGCGAACCATTACATCGTCCAGCGCCTCACCCAAGATAGAATTGATGGTAAAAGTGATGTCATTGGCGCTCTCCACAATGGCAGTTTCGCTATTGAGGATAGGCTGTTCCGTGTCCGATGGCGAAAAGGCATTGAGCAAGCCGCCGAAAATCAATCCAGGCAGCATCAGAATAAACAGGACCGGAAGCAAAAGCAGAATGACGATGACGGCGATGATCTTGCCGATGTGTTTGCGTCCGGCCCAGACTGCTCCGGCGACAGCCCCATAAGGGCCGCCGGCGGCCGCGCCCTTTGCGGCGCCGGAAATCGCCTTGCCGGCCTTGATGGCGCCTTTGACCGTGTGCGCCGCAGAAGCGGCGGTGTCTACCGTTTCGGCAAAGCCGTCCTTATGTTCTTCAGCCATCAGATCTTATCCTTTCGTTTGGGAGTGGGCGGCAGCTTTTTCACGATAGACTCGTTGTAAGCAATCGAGCCGTCCGGAGCCATGTAAGGCGTCTTATCCACCGCATCGGCCGCGTACTGCTTGTACCAGGCGGTGCCATCAACCGCGTGAACGGTTGTGTACTGACCTTCCGGCGCCACATACTGGTCTGCATGATACATACCAAAAGCGATGCCTTCAGGATGTTCCGGCGTGACTTCCGTGCCGGTGATCCGCCCACCGCCGATCTCAACATTCTGGTAGGTGGGGATGTTCTCTGCTCCCGGTTCCAAAGCCGCATGGCCCATGTAGGAATGCAGAGCCTCCACGGCCTTGTCGCCGGTAATGGTCCCCATCTGCGTGATATTTCCGGTTGCGACCGAGCCGATGACATTATTGGCAAAACTGCCTCCCTTGCTCACCGACGAGGAGTAGATATGCCCACCGACGCCGCCTGCGGCACCGCCGACCAGACCGCTTAATCCAGAGGGTTTGGCATCAGAAGGAGTTGTAGCTGTTTTGACCGCATTGTTGGTAACATTCCGCTTGATCACGCCAGCCAAGCCGCCGCTGGCAAAACCAGCGCCAAATCCGGCGCCGCCGCCTTTCCCACCGCCGCTTGCACTGACATGGGTGGAATGGCTGCTGCGGCCTCCACTAAAATGATTGCTGGCGAAACTTCTGAAACCGCCGATCCCTCTGGCCGCAATCATGGCCTCTGCCAGCATACTGCCGCCGGTATGGCCGACGTTGACGCCCAAGCTAGCCATGAAAGAATCGATCTTCTGCGATACTTTGAGGAATCCGATTGCGCACATGAACCAGATCAGGACATTTCCTGAAACCGCTTCTTTACCCACGGCATCCACCTGCGCCTGAACTTCTTCTTCGGAAATGGCGAAGGCCGGCTGGCAGAACAGGCAGGAGAGAGCCGCAACCATCAGCGCAAGGAATAAAATTTTTTTGAATCTTTTCAAAGCGCCCCTCCTTACAAAGAAAGCGGGTTGGAGATAAACGAACCAACCATGCTCGTGAACAGGCGCAGGCACCAGGCATTCATCAAAAGAAGGAAAATTTGCCCGCCCAGCATCCGGCACCAGGATTTCCAGATATTCGATGTGGTTTGACTTGCGCCCATAGAAAAAGCCACCGGCGCTGTGTAGACCAGCACACCCAGCAGGACATACCGCTCCGCCGCTTCCAGCAGCAGTTTGAGGTAGTTCCAAGCTAGAATGATGACTAAAATCAGGGTGATAAGGGCCACAGCCCCGTTGGCGCATACGCCAATGATGACCAGCATCACGGAGTTGAAGTCCGCAAAACTGAGCGCCGGCAATTCCGAGTCCATGATCCAGTTGTAAGGCGTGCCGCCGATGGTCAGGACTAAATCGACGATCTCGTTGGAGAAAAACGCCAGAAGAATGAAAATGACGGACCGGATGCTCAATTTGAGCGGATCTTCCGCTTCAATGCCGGCTCCCAGGCCAAAGTTCTTAAACAGCTGCCATACCCAGTTGAGCAGAATGATACCGATGCCCAGCGCCACAAAAACACTGTACATCGTTTCAGCAGCAGGGAAATAACGGAGAAATACCGCCATATCGCATCCCAGAGCGCCTAAAACCGAGGTGCTTATCAAGTCGAGGCCTGCCATGACCTGTTCCGCGATCCACTCAACAATGCCGTCCAGAATACCCATAGTTCATGCCTCCTTCCAATGGGTATCAATGCGGCGGTTATACGTCTGTCCACTGACCTCCCTCGAAGAAGGGAACGACATAGGACAGGATAAAACCGAGGCTGTTCAGGATAGCCCAGGTTATGACGATTCGCTTGAGCCATGCCCGGCTTTCATCGACTGTTCTGCCGGAGCGGGAGAAATTCATAAGCAGTAATGCCACCGAAGCGGTCACAATGGCTGCAATGGTGGAGATGGCGAGGATCTGCGTGTAGACATCCTGCATGATCTCCTTGGCCTTCGTCCAAACATCATCTGCGGCAAAGGCCGGCTGGCAGAACACCATCGCCATCGTAACGCAAAGGAACGCCGTGTAGGCGATCCGGCCAATGGGAACTCGATGAGGCGGGCTGCTTTCATTTTCACGCCGCTGCTGTTGAGGAATTTTCAGTTTTTTCAATTTGCGGACCTCCAATCCAAATGTGATATTGACTGCTCAAAAACAGAAAGAGGCCCACATCCTTGCAGATATGGACCTCTTCCCAGCCGAAACGGGCAGCAAAAAAGCACCTTGCAAAAAGGTGCCGGCGACTGCCCGTGTTCGGGTTTGGATATAAATTTGAGCATATTCAGTCTAACACACCTGGATTTACGGCTCAAGGGCAGGACTGCGCCAATTTCATTCCCGTGTCCTGCCAATTATTTGCCTGCTGGTTTTTCGGTGGTCTTTGAGTCCGGGAAAAACTGTTCCAGCATATCCAGACTGTCCTTGGAGGTGTAACCCCACAGCACGGAGCTGAGGGCGTCAATGGCCTCCCGCCGCCTGCGATAGTAAGTGCGGAAGGAGATGTCCCGAATGTGCGGGCGCAGTTTTTCGATGATCTCTTCCACATTTTTGAGCTGCTGCGGGGAGAGGAAGGAATAATACAGCAGCCAATAATATGCCTCGCCGTTCTTGTGCCGGGTGCGCAGTAATTCGATTGCCGAATCCAGGAGTTTCAGCATCTTGTGGCTGCGCTCGATGCACTTGGCATGGTGTTCGATCTCGCTGCCGTTCAAATCGGCGCCAGCGAGATAGACGGAATCCAGGAAGTCCTCAATCGAGGTGCCGTATTCGATCTCGAACTTGGCCCGCACATGCTGGACGGAGATCTCCAGGCTCCACACAACATCACGGTATTTTTTGAGCAGTTTCCAGGTATCATGGTACAGGGGGTTTTCAGCAACATCTTTTTCAACAAATTTCTTCATGGTTATGCCTCCTTTGGTTCAAAACTCCGCATTGGGAGTAAGTGTAAGTTCAAACGAAGTGACTTGACGATTGCCGCACAAAACAGCAAGGCCGAAACGGATCGGGGTCTGTTCCCGCGCGCGGGGAAATAAATCTTCCCGGCAGTCGCCCGATAAGGGATATAACTTGTAGTGAGAGAGCTGGCATCCAAAGCAGGAAATCCCTTGTGCCATCAGGATTTCCGCCATTTTCTGAAGGATAATTTCAATGTGCGATTTTGAAACGCTGGCGAGTTCATCTGAAACGGTAACTTCATGCTCCAAAGCCAGTTCATTTTGCACGGTCTCACCGTCGTCCGGAAGCTCCAGACGTATATTGAGCGTCATAGCGACCTCCTCCTTGTCCACCATCACATCGGAAATCTCGAACATGGTAGACAGGTAATTTTGTAAATAGATCACGCTGCCATGCCGGCCCGGGAAAGCCATCAGGGAGATATAGTCCAGGCCAGCCAGCTTTTTGAGAATGCGGCCGACTGTGGCGCGGGATAGCCCCCAGCGGGCAGCCAGCTCACTGTAAGTAACCAGCGGATTCCCTGTGCCGTTGCGGAAATAGGCCACCGGGCCAAGGTCTGAGCCCTGGACCTGGCTATCGTTGTAAATGGCCGATACCCAAAGGTCCAGTACGATGTCCATCTCAGAGCATCGTCCAGAGCTGACCAGATCGGTGACGATAGAAACCGGCAGGAAAAAGAAACCGGTGTCCTTTTGGCAGGGGGCGTTATACTCCAGCACGGTGTTGTGCTTGGACCAATCGCGGACCTTGTAGCGGATCACATTGCCGCGCCCCAGCGTCTGAAAGGAAATAAGGTGCTGCTTTTGCAGTTGCTCCAGTACCATGAGCGCCTGGCACTGGAACCGGGTGCGGAACCATTGCGACAACTCTTTCAAGGTGCAGACCCATTCGCCGGGGTAGACGGTATAGCTGATACCATCAATGCGGCGGTATGAGGTGCGAAAGTTTGCATAGCTGCAAAGCGCCGTAAAATAAAAAAGGCCGGAGCCTCCGCTTACACGAATGCTCCGGTCTGCCATTAGCCGGTGAACAAATTGTCGATAGATCCGGCACCGTGGGTAGTCCACGACTTGTTTGATTTCTAATTGATAAGCTGGCATGGGAACCTCCTAATTTTAAGGTTGATTCTATTGCATAAAAATGATAAAATAAGCCCGGGATGTGCATAAAAGCAACACATCCCGGGCGGCCTCTTTGCTAATAATCTGCTAATTTGCGTTTTCGCATTAAGCTTAAAAATGCCGTCTGCTAATTTTTTGCTAATTGCGCGAAAGGTACTCCAGCACCTTGAAATTGTGCAAAATGACACAAAACGGCGTGAAAAACCAAAAACCTATTGGTCTAATTTAACACAAAACGAAGCGGAATGCAGTGTAAGGGAATCGTAGGGCAAAGAGTTAGTTGTTCTCCTAAGCGAAAGGCCGTGGGTTCGAATCCCGCCAGGGACGCCAGCAAACACGCCGAAAACCTTTGATTTATCAGGGTTTTCGGCTTTTCTTATTTCTGCGGCTTTTGTGGCTTTTTTGCAAAAAACCTTGGTTTGCTAACATTTGCTAACGAGATTTGGCCTTTTGCTAAGAAAGGCGGTAAGTCAGAGGTTCGATTTTTACCAAAGGAACTTGCAAACATTTGTTAGCAGAAATTAGAGGAAGTTGCAAACAAAATCGCGAATTTGCTAACATCGCTCAAAAATGCTTTCAGAACCTTGCTAACAAAAAAAGTGTTTGGTCACTGTGCAAAGTGGTTCAAACGAAGAAAACCTCTCACAAAGTGAGAGGCGTTCTTCTGAGGGAGGGACTTTATAAAGCTTTTGCCAGCTGCTTGAGCAGTGCGGCAGTTTCGGGATTTTTAAGCAGTTCCAGTATCTTCGCTGCATCACTTTCATCACTTTCAGTGACGGCAGTATCCGCAGTTTTAGGCTCTGTATCTTCAACAGGGTCAGGAGTCTTGGATGAGTAAAATGCTTCCTCCAATCGCTGAGCGTTTATGCAGCGATCCTCGTCGATGATGTGAGAGTAGACATCTGCAACCATTTTTACCTGAGCATGACCAGAGTCGCCCTGGACGGATTTCATATCGCCACCATTGAGTTTCAGCTTGTAGGTGATACTGGAGTGACGGAGAGAATGGAATACAACATGAGGCAGTCCGTTTTCTTTGATAAGTTTATTGAAAGCACGGTTAATCACCTGGCTTTCCATCGGACGGCCATTGCTGGAGCAAAAGACCAGGTTATTGTCGATGTATTCATCTCCAAACAGATCCATCAGCTCATCAATTTCTTTTTTTCTCTCTACCAGCATATAGGCAACTGTTTTCGGCAGGTACACGCGGCGAATACTGGTTTTGGTTTTAGGCTCTTTCAGGACCAGAGCAGTATGGGTACTGGCTATGCAAGGTGGAAACTTCTTAATAACACCTTTGTCGCTCAAATCGTCCAATGCACCTCGTGTAACCCGTTGCAGCTCTTTGTTGACGAATATATAAGCTGAACCATTTTCTATGCTCTGTGGTGCAATATCAATGCAGTCCCAGGTAAGGCCCAGCATTTCACCAATGCGTAAAGAGCAGGAGAACGCCAGATTTAAGGCAAGGGAGAGGATAGGATCATCACAGACTTCCATAGCCTTGCTCAGCGTTTCGGCAGTCCATATATCCCGTTCTTTATGTTCTTCTTTGGGAAGTGTCGCATTCAGGACAGGGTTACGGCTGATTAGTTCCCAACGCACCGCCTGATTAAAGGCACTGCGAAGTAGCTTGTGAATTTCTCTTACTGTATGCGGGGTCAGATATTCGCTTGTGGGTTTGCGGTTGTTGACGCTTACCGTTTTCACAGAGAGCAGATCACGGTAATACTTATCCATCATCCTTGGAGTGATGTCGGATAGTAACATATCTCCGATAATAGGAGTTATGTAGTTTCTCGCCAGACCACGGCGGCTTTCATATGTTGACATTGCCCAGGTATTTACACCATAGATGGACATATATTCATCGAGCAGATCGTTCAGGGTCTTTGCCGTAGGAATAAAGAAGGTTCCAGAGTCCTGCTCATACTCAATTTGCTTTTTTCGTTTTTTTGCTTCTGCATTTGTGCTGAAGGTTTCCCAACGCTGTCTGCGTTTTCCGTTTTCATCTGTGTAATCATACACCACAGAATATTTGCTTTTACGCTTCACGATAGATGCCATTTTCATTGCTCCTTTCTGAGATTTTCACATAATGAGTTTGCTTTTGATACCAGGCTTCAAAACTGCTGGTAATGATACGAATTCTTCGATCAATCAAGGTCGTCTCAAAATAGCCCCTTTTAACAAGGTCATAAGCTGTGCCAGATTTCAGCCCCAAAAGATCCGCCATTTCCGGAACTGACATCGTAGTATGCCTCCATTTCTCTCCGGGCGGTGTACCATCCACTTTTTTATAGTGGAACTGGCCGGCATACCAATCTTCAAAGCTATCCAGCATAACTCTCATTCGTCCGGCCACTTGAATTGTTTTGAAATAGTTCTTTTTAACCAACCAGTAGGATTCTACTTTACCAAGCCCAAGCATTTTGCCCATCTCTGGTACAGACATACTGGTCTTTACTCTTTGTTTTTGCATGGCTTTTGCCTCCTCTATAAAGTTTTTCTTGCTATGGCCTCATTGTAAGAGAAAGCAGAAAAAAAGTTAAGGATGTCGATTTGGAGATCGGCATCCTTGACAAATCATTCATCTGCGTGATCCAGCCAGTCATCAAAGCTCTTTTTGGAAATGCGGATATGACCGCCGACTCTGACGCTGTGGAATACACCCTGTTTTACCAGATTATATGCTGTGGGACGACTGATACCCAGAATGTCCTGAATCTCATCGACCGTATAGGTTCTTTTGTCATAGCTGACAGGATTTTGTTCATTAAAGCGGTTCAATTCCGCAATTCTTGCTTCAAACATAAAAACGCCTCCTTTATCCGGTAAGTGGCCTTACGGAGCCTCCATTTCCTCCGGAATATGAATATCTAAACTAACTTGCAGAGCATCATCAATCGCTCTCATTTCTTCGCGAGATACGCGCCCAATGTACGATAAAACACGCCTTTTATCAATCGTTTTAATTTGCTCCAGCAGAACAACAGATTTCAGTCCAAGCTCTGGAACGCTCTCCAGTGCATAGTGTGTGGGCAGCTCCTTTTTCTTAATCCATTTACTGGTGAGTGGAGCTACGATCAAAGTGGGGCAGAAAAAATTCCCCACATTGTTTTGAAGAACCAGGACAGGACGGGTGCCGCCTTGCTCTGATCCAAAATAAGGGTTCAAATTGGCATAATATAAATCCCCACGCTTATAAATCCAATCTTCTTTCATGTTCATCCTCCTATGTTTTGAGATTTGATTATGTAAGAAGGAGGCTCTGCAAATTACAGAGTCTCCTTCAATTTAGCGCCTGTTTTATCCCTTACTTGTCCACGACACCCCAGGGATTTGGGTAATCATTAAGCCGCAGGTGGCTGGCCTGCTTCTCAGGAGTTTCACCTCCACTTCGTTTGGTCTTACCCATGGCCTGCGACGGTTATTATCACGCTCGGACTATGGCTGTAAGAGAGCTTTCCTCCTTGTTATGCCATGACCGGATGCCATCCGATGTATTCCAGCCTGATATATTTCTGATAAACCGAAAACTCATCTATACAGCAAAAATGGGTTGGCCTGTTATGCGAGTGGCAGCTCTCAGAAAATATACCGCTGATGTAGCGGCTATTACGCCCAAAGAGGATCAAACTTAATGATTCGTATATGAGGTTGTCAAGGTGCAAGTGAAAGGATTTCCCTCTCACTTGCTACTGCCACTTTTTTAGAAAATCGCAACCAACTTTTTTATTTTTTCTTCAATTTTTTTCAATCGCTTATCTGCGGCTTGCCGAGTAATACCATATCGTTGGGCTAAACAAGTTGCATTTGGTATTTTCATTTCATAATAGGACAATATAAAATCTCGTTCTGCTGGACTCAGTTTCAATAGAGCTTGGTGTAAATCCTCAAGAAGTAAATTCTGAATAGCTTGTTCCGCAGTATCAACAGATTCATCCACAAACAAATCTGTATCCTGATAACCTTCCTCTGTGCCGTCACGATCTCCCACATGAGAAGCCGGGAATATAGAGCGACTTTTCTCATGTTCCTGGAGATAGCGGCTGTGGCGGTCCTCCTGTTGGTATTTTTCAAAATCTTTGCGAGAACATTCCATGATAATGCGGTCATCTTCATCACGGAACATTTTGACTGTTTCAACAAAAAAGCGCCCAGTAAAGCAACCATTGCGGCGTGCTTTACTGAACGCTGAAAAACTGATTTCCTCCCATTCCTGTGGGCTGTTATTTTTCCAAATGAATACTCTCGTCATATCCTTTCCTCCGTTCAAATTCTTGGTAGTCAGCGAATTTGAACGGTGTCATGGATATTTTGCTATGTACGCCTCCCAGCGCATACCGGCCTCCTAATACCGGGCAAAGAAAAAGGCCGGAAGTGTTTTCACCTCCAGCCATGTTCCTGCCGCCATATTGCAGCAGGAATGAAAAAAGCCCGGTTAATGCCGGGCCTTATGTAGAAAAGTATTCAATTTAGCGCATTCCTGCCACTATAACAAGTATAGCAGGTCGGAAGTCGGAAGGGAGTAGGGATTAGGTCGGGGATTTGTCGGGATTTAGTCGGGATTTAGTCGGGGCAGCTCCTCCAGGACTTCTGGAATAGAATATCCAAACAAGCAAACAGAAAATAAATAGATGGCTTCTCGTTTTCGGTCATAAAAGACACTGCGCTCTATATTTAGTTCTTCCAGCAATTCTTTCTCTGTACTGTTGAACCGATAGATAAATTGCTTAGTCAAAATTTCATAGTAAAGTTCTCCTCGATCCGGATACCGTTTCAGACGAAGGAGTGCACGGTCAATAATATTGACTAGCATTTGATTTTGAACAAGGCAGCAAACTTTTTCTTCAAAGGCTTGCAGTTCAATATCTGGTGCAAAATTTTCAAGATAGCAGAGGCCAGACTCTATATCTTGTTCTCCCATAATCCAAGCAGTTTCTTGTAATTCTTCTGCCCGTTCACTCAGAACCCAGACTACATCACGGTAAATCTTTAGAATCAGCTTACTTCTATGAAACGCAGCGTCGCTGTTAAGCCCCAAAGCTGTTAGCCTGCTGTTACATTTTTGGATTGTTGTGCTTTCTTTTCTCATAGAACATCCCTCCTTGTTCGCAATATTGCGAACATATTAGGTACAAAATAGCATAGCAGAGGAGCGTGAGAGAGGGCAGTGCCTCTCTCTATTCCCCCATTTGGTTATATCAGGTTTCTGGATTTTAGACGAATCTGCATTGCTTGCTTGGAAACCTCAAAAATATTTGCCATTTCAGCAATGAGCTGTTCATCTGTCCGGCCTATTTTAAGCCGGTAAAAACATTTTTTGATCTGCGGTAAAGGCATCAGCAGAGCAGAAGCCAGAGTATCCGCCTGACGCTCAATTATGCCATGACTTTCGTCGGAAGAAACATTTCCGTTATAAGCAGCAACATCTCCAGTACCAGAGTACAACTTCTTATGTAGTACCCAATGAGCCAGCTCATGGGCACAGGTAAAACGGAGCCGCCCTAATTTTGACGGATCACAAAGCCGTTCATCAATTAAGATTGTACCGGCTCTTACTGCAATCATTCGATACTGTCTCTGTATCTGGTCATATAAGACAACAGCACCGTCATCGAAAATTGTTTCCCCTAATATCTTGGGGTTTTTCTTAGTGTATGAAACTCCAGGATTAGATCAAACTTTGTCTCGATAATGGTTTCGATTGGCACAGGACATGGTTGCCCGGATAGCAGAGAGGGATCATATTCCATCAGGATTTTTCGCCCTACTGCCTCGATTGCTTCTGTACGGATTTGTGGAATTGACAAAGCTCTCCCCCCTATCGTTTACGCTCCTTTAGCATTTTCATAAATGTCTGCCATTCTTCATCGGTAGCATCTACTTCTTTTGCCACACGCAAGGCTGCCCGAACAATATCTTTTTCCATGATATAGTCTGGCAAATCAGCAGATACTGTATTGCGTGATTTTGCAGCCAGATCCAAAAGCAACTCATGTTCTGATTTATCCAAATTCAGAAAGGCAGAGATGCGTTCCACAAAATCTCCATTGGGTGCAGGACGGCGGCTTTGCTCAATATCACACAGATAACCGTAAGCAATATTCAAATGCTTGGCTGTATCGCGTAAATTGAATTTGTGCGCCTTGCGTTTCTCGGCTATAAATGATCCAAAAGTTATATTGCCCACAGCATTCACCTCTCATTTGTTCGACGAACTGCGAACATCTTGCTTATATTGTATATCGAACATCTGTTCACTTCAAGGATAAAAATTTCATTTGAAAAGAGGTGTTAAAAATCAATAACACCTCTTTTGCGCTATATAAATTCCTGAGCGATTTGCTGCATTTCCGTAATGCACTCTTTGGGAGAGAGAATTTTTATTTTCCCTTTGAATTTGAATATCCAGCCATAAAAAGTTCCACTGGGGTTCACTTCAATTTTGGCTGTGAAGTGTGTATCATCATACCTATCAACAGCAGCATCTTCTCCATAATGATCTATGATTACTCTCATCAATTCGTTTTCACATAGAAGGGTTACTTCCTTCGATGACTCCGATGTAAACATATCAACCATTTTATTTGTATAGGAGGCTACATCAAATCCCTCTATCGGCATAAAGTAAGTTTCCAGATTTTCTACACTTGTTAGCCGATCTACACGGAAGTGAGCAATTTTCTGATGCTTCAGAGAAAATCCAATCAAATAGTAATGGTCATTTTTCCATTCAAGCGCATAGGGATTTACGACATAATAATATCCATCGTGCTTTAAGATTTTCTTTTTTCCTGAGTATATTCATAGTATTGGAACCGAATTTGCTGATGGTTTCCAATCGCTGTTTGGATATTATCAATGATATAGTAAACCTTTTCATTATGCGGTTTGACACGGCTGGATAAAGCAGCAAATTTTTGAAGCTGTTCTGCCTGATGTGTGCTGGTCAGACGGCATAATTTCTGTACCAGTTCCTCGGATTTCTTGGCAGAAATGATCTTCGAGGATGCTACTGCGTCTGTCAGCATTTTCAGTTCAGGATACTCAAACGGTCGGCTTCCCATAAAATATTGGTTTTGGGTACTCTTGACCACCACAATATCAATCCCTGCATCGATCAGCGCATTGGTATCTGCGTAAACAGTCTGCCGCACTGCCTGAATTCCTTTTCCATTCAGATGGGCAATGATGTCAGATACTGTGGCGGGATGGTTTTCATCGGTCCTCTCATAGAGAAACCGGAGTAATTCCAGTATCCGCATATTTGTTGAATTCTGCATACTTCACCTCCTCGATTCTTAAAATGGCCTATTTTGTATGGTGTCCAGCCCCAAAGACCAGAAGCAGGGCGACAGCACAGAGAAGCAGGCCGATCCAATTTCGATCTATAATCAGCTTGATCACCGCCACAAGCAGAAGTCCGCCTGCCAGGAGCACAACGCCATTCATTCAGCGTCCTCCCGAAGCATAGTTTCCCATGTTGATGTCCAGCACCCCTCTGGGCGGCTGGATCAGGGAGTCCTCATACTGGCACTTCCACTGGACCTCCCGGCACATCTGGCTATCCGCCACGCCGTCTATGGTTTCCCCATCCTGAATGGGGTTATCATGCTCCAGAATATAGGACGCTGCATTATAGGCGTGGTTTACCACCCAGTTGGGGTCCATGCCGTGGAAGTGGTACTGGAGATCCGGCAAAAACAGGGTGCTCATGCCCACCGTGTCGATGAGCATATCCTCCGTGCCCTCGATGTTGAAGAAACGGACATTGACGCCAAAGCGGATGAACCGATCCGGCCCCTCAATCTGATGGGAGCGCACATCCTCTGCCAGAAACAGCTTGCCGCAGTTCTGGAAATAGAACGCCTCACAGGTGGGGTACAGCTCTGCCAGAGCCTCCAGAAAGTCGGCATCCAGGTTGGCACGCTCCAGCGCTGGAAGCGCCGCAGTCAGCATATCGGTGGCCACCACCTGATATTTGCACTCCCGGAAGATCCGGTCACGGTCCTCCTGGCAGTCCCACATCTGGCTCATCAGAAAGGCATCAAAGCCTTTGCCCTTGAACTTGTCGCATTTCATCACCATCAGCTGTACCGGGTACTTGCCGTCCTGAAATTCCGCGACATGATCCAGGGCGGCAAAGCCGGCCATTTTCTTATCATAACAGAAGCACTCTGTTGATCCGATGTGCTTCTCCATTATGGCAGTCATTTTTTCTTTATCCGGCATTTCTACCGGCTCTTTGAACAGCATCTGAATGAGATAGGGACCTCCGGGCTGGGGGCCTTTTTTGTCGTCCAGATTTTGCTGGAAAGCTTTATTGCTCATTTGGGTTCCTCCTTCTTTTCTGGGAACAGTTTCCACCGAAACTCCAGCTCTTTCTGGACAAACTCTTTCGGCAGGCCGCGGGGGTTGGCGATGAGATACCATACCCGAAAGGTGCGCTTCTTCGGATCTGTTTCCTGCCGGTAGAGCTGATAGCCCGCCTCATCCTCCTGTGTCCACTGTCCTGTCTGCCGCTTGGCCTGCACAAAGGGTTCCACCACCTGGTCCAGTTCCTCTCTGGTGCGGCTTGAGGCCCAGGCTTGATCCACATCATTGGCGTGGGAGAGGTGGAACAACATCGAACCCATCCAGTTCTTTGCCTTGTGTCCAGGCGTTCCGCGCAATTCCGCCTGACGGCGGTACTCCTCCATCTGCTCCGCCGTTCCGTACCGTTCCACCATCTGCTCCCGCACATAGATGAACCAGCTGTAGTCCTCCGCCTCGGTGAAGGGGGCGCAGACCGGCTGTAATGCCTCCACGGGGTCTGCCTCGAAGCGGTCGATGAAGTCGAGGTAGTTGGCTTTGACCAGGGGCAGAAAGGTGTCCAGCAGCCCGGTGTTCAGCCGCAGGTCCTCTGTCAGCATCCGAAAGAATGAACCGCCTGTTGTGGGTTCAATTCTGAAAGAGTAGAGGTAGTCATCTCCCTGCTTTATGATACAGCTGAAGCCCACCTCCACATTCCCATGGCCGATTTCGTAGTCTATGTAGTTGTAGCGGCTCCGGTCAAACCAGATCTGATAGGTCAGCCCGTTTTTCATTTTCTTTTTGAAGTCGCCCTTTTTCAGACGCTTCCAGCCCTTTTCCTCCAGGCCCAGGCCGTTCCACAGGTAGTCCAGAAGTTCCTGAATTATATCTGCCGGCCGTTTTTGTTCCACGGTCTCCACCCCCTGACGAATTCTCTTTAATAGTCAAGCAGGATAGGCACCTGCTGCTCCTCGGCAAACCGCATGGCCCGCCAGAACATGGAGAAGGCAAACTTGGCAAGGGATTGAGTGTCATACTGGGTGTGTTCCGGGATGTCTGCCTTGCTGTACTGTCCATCTGAGTCTACGGTTCCGTCTACCGGGTATCCCTCCGTGTCTGCCCAGCCAAGGATAGTGTCCTCATCGGCCTGCCACGCCAGCTGGTTCAGCTTTTCCAGCTCCTTCCGCAGTCCGCCCAAGGTGGCGATAGCGGCGGTGTCATCGGTAGGCAAGGACCCTTGGAACAGAAAGCTGTCAGAAAGAGGGAGCCACCAGGTAGCCCCACGAAACAGGGACCACACCCGCTCCTCATCTGATGCAAGGCGGGCGACCAGAGGATGCTCCCCGAAGATCCAGTCCTTCTCCACGGTGGAAGGCACCGGTTCCTCGTATGTACGACAGGCGGCCACCAGCAGCATAGCGCCGAAGGCATCCCAATCCGGCTTGTCGGTGTAATAAGGTTTCTCATTATCTTCAAGCCAGGGAGCGTAGGGGGGCTGGCCCGGCTGAGAAATGGCGCTCAAGATCTGATCCCGCCAGTTCTCCACCGCCGCCTGGACCTCAGCCGGGGACATTTCTTCCTCGTTATCAGCAGGTTCCCCGTCCGGGGTGATGCGGTTGAAAGAGTATCCGTTTTCCTCCGCCCACTGCTGCACAACAGTTTTCCAGTTGTGAGAATAGTACCGGGTCAGCGTCCCGGCGTAGATGTCAAGTCCCATAGTAATGTCTCCTTTTCAATCAAAATCCATCCAGACCAGGTGTTTTCCGCAGTGGAGGCACTGGAACAGATAGCATTGCAGATGCCCGCCATTGACAGATTCCCGGATCATTTCTTTTTGCTCATCGTCCCACATCGGATCGTCCAGTACCTCCTCCAGCACACCCAGGGCCCGCAGTTCTCTGGCACCCACATGGCCCAGGTAGGCGCAGTAGTCGCCGCAGTGGGCGCGCCAGTATTCCTGCTGCCAGCCGGAGTAGCCGGGGGTGCGGTGGATCAGCTCGTCCAGCTTCTCCGGATCGTCTACACCATCGTCCACAGAGAAATCATCTTGAAAACTACCGTCATATTTCCGGGCTGCTTCGCCGTTGGCGATGCACTCTGGGCACAGATATGCAATATCCTCCACTGAAAAGAACGGATTGGTATAGAAAATATGGGTCGTCTTGCCACAGCAGTCGCAGACAACGCCGTCTGCGGATTCCTCAAAAGCCCCAGTTTCCAGAGGGTTTGGGTGATACCGGAAGGCGGGCAGGCCCAGCTGGGCCTGCCGTTCCTTCTCTTTCTGCTTTTCCTCCGGCGTTTTGGGCTTGGGGAGAGCATAATGATTGCCCCAGTTTTCCGCATAGTCCTTCAGCGTGCCCAGCCGCTTGAGGGTCTTTTTATCGGAACGATTTCCGATTTGGCAGAGCAGTTCATAGGCATCCTTCTTGAAGTCCAGTAGATCATACACATCCACCAGCACTTCCTTGGCCTGCTGATCCTCACTCTGCTCAAGTTCTTCCTTGAAGGTATATAGAGCGCGGACACTGTCCGGACCTTCATTGGTCGCAACAAACTGTTTTTTAGTTCGATATAGGTTTTTTGATATTCTGTCATTGGTCGCACCTCCCATCAATCCCACCAGAAATACCAGACGGTGGACTGCCACAGGACAGCTGCCAAGGAGCCAATGCTTCCATCCTCATTCTGATCCAGATCTGGGCAGAAACCATATTGCTCCACAGCCACCTCCATAGCTCTTTCCTTGGAAATCGGAGTTGGAAGTTCAAACTCCAATTCATCGTGGCTCATGGCGGCAGGGATGGCACCATGTTGCTCGAACCAGTATTTCGCCACTGCCATCAGGTCCGGTGTGTCGGGACACTCATTCCAATTTCCAAAGGGCAGGTAGGCGAAGATCTCCCAGGGGTTCTTTACCGGAATTTTAGCCAGAATGAGCGGATATGTCATTCCGGTATCATCGTTCCAATAGTTTGCGAAGCGGTCGTTGGGTTCTCCGCCCTCCATCTCGCCCAGGACTTCCTCATCCCAGTCCAGATCATCGTCCTCGGCTTCTTCCTTGCGCTGACCGGTCAATTCCTCCAAAATCGCCTTTCCGTCCTTGATGGGAGCGGAGAGCATCTTCTTTCGATACTCCTCCACGGTTTTGAGGTCAAATTCATAGAAGTCCGCATCATGCTCCGGGTCAGCGTTCATCACCAGACACTCCAACTGCGTTTCATCATCCGCCTGGATAAGTACGGGAACAAAGCCCTCCCGTACCCCCAGCCGCCGGGCGTAGCTGTATGCTGACATGATGGGATCATCATCTGCCATAGACGGGAAATAGGTACACTCACAGTCCAGATACTCCATAATGGCCTGCGCCACCTCGGAAGGCTCCAGCGTATCCTCGTCAAAGTCCTGTCCCTGCCAGTTGGTGAAGCGTTCCTCAATTACCTCTGCCATAGCCTGATAGTAGTCCTCGTCAAAGGGGATGAATAAGTATGCCTCCTGTTGAAATTCATTGGAGTGGTATCGGGACGGACCAAAATATTTCAGGGCATAGTCATCAATGTCGGCAGGATAATAGGGCGCATCAATTTCTCCATAGTAATAATGGGCAAAGGCACGGCCTTTCTGATTGAACAGAGCCGAGAATAGACAGCCGAACAGCTCCTCCCGGATGAATGTTCGTAGGTCTGTGTTGCCTGGATCGGCTTTGACCTGATTTACCACTTCGCCATGCTCCGCCAGGAATTTCCCGCCCATCAGGTCATGCTCCATGCACCAGCGCAAATAAATCGCCATGTGGTTGTAGGCGTTGATGGGGTCAATGGGAAGCTCCTTCTCCTCAAGGTTCTCAATATGATAGGAAACATCATCCATTCCTATGCTGTCATCGTCATCCTCCGGATCTCCCTTTATAGGCTCGTAACCGATCTTCAGGGTCATCTGTTCCTCTGGCAGAGAGACACCGGGGCTGCGGGTGATGGTGTGCTTATCGTCCGCAGAAAAACCGATGGTCTCGCCGTCTTGCAGCGTCACATCACACGCCAGCACATAGGAGGCAAGGCTTGCCAAAAAGTCCCGTAGTTCCTCCGGCTCAGCGTCGGTGTTCAACACCTCCATTTCCTCCTTGCCAAACACATCCATGCCGTAGGTGTAGCCGTTTAGGCCCCCCTCGCTCCGGTACAGGCCGAACCAAACCCAGTTGAAGATGGGCAGTTCGTCCTTTTTGAGCATATCGGCAAGGCCCTCATAGAAACGAGGCTCAAATACCACGCCGCTGGTGTAGACACCGGTGGCGTATTTCTGCTTGCAGCACACTGCCATCGCCTTGGTGAACAGCTTACCTCGTTCCAGCAGTTTTTCCTCCTCGCCCAACACAGCCACCATGATATGGGCCTTGTGCGCTTTGGCCACTTCTACGGCCTCTGGCCACATATAGTTGTTTTCTGCGTTGATCTCTGCTTCATTGTCCGGGATGTGACCGTGGAATAGTGTCACAATCAGCATCATATTGCCGACCCGCATTACCACAGCGTCATCGCTGTTCTCAACATCTTCGTCGCCCTCATCCGGCTCCTCATCTACGATACCCCATTCTTCCCGCAGATCTCGAATCAACTGCTCCTTGTCCCACTCTGCTTTGGAGAGGAGCACAGATCCGGCAAAGGAACCCTTATGGTCGGTTTCCTCCTCGTCGGCGTCATCTTCAAGATCCTCTGCATCTTCATCCGGATCATAGAGGGATTCATGCTCCAGTCCGCGGATAAATTCCTCAAAGCTGTCTGCCAGATGGGTAATTTTATAGTCATTTTCCTGATCCACATGGACTACCGCAGGCTCTCCCTGAGGGCCGCAAGCCCGGTAGTCCAGGAAAATCATATCGTGTCCGGCGCTTGGACAGTCGCAGATGGCCACACCGATGGCAGGATACTCCCACTCAGCGATCATAAACTGGCTGCCAAGCTCTCCACAGAGGGAGCAGCTCTTTTCCCGTCCGATTCCGAAAATGCCGGTGATGGCCACATGATCATCTGACCAACAGGTAGGCTCATCGCAGGGATAGCAGGTGTTCACCGGAATGCCGCCGTTGTGCTGCTTCATCAGCCAGATGTAGGCGGCGGGCAGCTTGTAGCCCAGTTCCTCCTCCACGCTGGCGATCAGCTCATCGGAAGGCGGATCACTGACATATTCTTTCAGTGCATACCAATTATCATCCCAGAAGTTGGTGAGGTCGAAGCCCTCAAATGGAGTATCACCGGGCACGAATTTGGCCTTCTTCTTCCGGCTGCGCTGGCGTTTCCGGATCTCCGCCTTACACTCCCGAATTACTGCCGGGGCATTTTCGTCCTCGGGGTCCAGCTCCGCCCACCGCTCGGCGTAGGGGATGGCCTTTTCCTCCTGACCATAGAGATACTGATAGCCATAGGCCATCCGCATATTCCACTCCGCCTTGTCCTGGCCTTCCTCCCGGACGGACTCCAGCACCTCAATGGCCCTCAGGAGGGCTTTGTCTCCCTTGGATTTCAAAGTGCCTTCGTCATGGTCCCCGATGATGGCGTAGTTCTCCAGTGCACGGGCCAGGGCGTAGGCGGTGCGGTAGTTTCGCCAATCCTCCGGGATGGCATTGAGTGCCTGGATACAGCGGGTGTACTCGTCTTCGTCGTTCCACTGCTCCAGCTGAGCGAAGAATGCTTCGGCGTTCTGTTGGGTATAAGGAATATAGTCCATGCCTGTCAGCGTCTCGTTCAACTCGTCATCCTGATTCTCAGTTTCTGGCCCATCATCTTGTTGCTTTAGAGGTACAGAACCTGCTTCACGGCGGAAGGTGTGGAAGATGGCCCATGGGATGTCGCTGCCCTCGAAGAACTCCTTTGCCATCTGGAGCGCCGTGCGGATGTCCCAAGCGATGAAGTCCACATAGCCGCAGTAGAGGCCGGTTGCCCCGCCGGTGAGAGTGAGCACTTCCGATCCTTCATCAGTGGCAAACACTTCTTCCAGCTTGTCCCGGAAGTCGAAGATTTTCTGACTGCCTTCCTCCTCCCGCAGGGTATTCAGGGGATAGCAGAAGAAGCCCGCCACCGCGCCGTCGGCATGGAGATCGTCCATAAAATCATTGTCGGCATTCAGATAGCCGTTGATGAGCGGCACACAGCAGGTGGAACCGGCCATTACATCCAGCCGCCAATCGGCGTCCGGGTCCTGTTTGGGTTCCATTTTGTAACCAAGGTAGCTCTCCAGATAGGCTTCCGGGTCGGTGGAGAGCTCCAGGCCCTGCTCCCGCAGTTTGTCGGGCAGCTGGGACAGGAGGAAGGACGGCTCTGCCTTGGGTTCCTCCAGCACATCAAAGCTGTCTATGTATCTCATGTGGGGGATCTCACCCAGCACCTGATCGGTGAGGGTGGTGAGCATCCACCAGGCCCGGCCTTCTTCCTCCCGGAGCATAGGCAGCAGCTTTTCGCAGTAGGCGGAGATGGCGAAGCTGTTTTCACCCTGCTCCTCCAGCCAGATCTGCACATCATCCCCGGAGATGTCCCAGCCATCTTCGGTACGCAGACCGATGTTCTGGAGGGGCTGACGGCCTACAAGGATGTTCCAGTGCTCCAGCACCTCCTTGGGGGCGTGCTTCTGGAAGTAGACCAGCTCAAACAGCTTGACCTTGTCGCCCTCCGGGGTGAGGATCAGCTCATACTTCTCGCCATTGAAGCCCATCTCGAAGGAAATCTCGTCAAAGACCAGATTCAGGGTTTCCTGCATTTGGGCCACGAGTTCTGCGCCGCGGGTGTGGTCCTTGTCCTCATCCATCATCTGGCGCAATTCTGCTTCCATCTCGGCAAAGGTTTCCCACCAGTCCTCTGTCTGCTCCCGGAAGCACTCCGAGAATTGCGGCAGAGAAATGCTCTTTTTGCACGAGTCGATCAGTTCCTCCATGTCCTGTCGGGTGTTGAGTTTCGGATCATCACCAGGATGCAGTTCCAGAGCTTTTTCAAAATATCGCAGAGCGCGGCCCTCCTGATCCAGATAATAATAGGCATACCCCATGCGGAAATTCCAGGAATAAGTATCTCCCAGTTCCTCCTCGTGGGACTGCATCAGTTCCAGCGCCCGGTGAAGCAGCTTCTTTCCCTCCGGCTCGCTGGGGTCCGCCAGATTGTTGTAGGCTCGCGCCAGCTCCATATCCATTTCCGGGGTACGCTCCTCGGCAGAGATTGCCTCCAGTGCGTCAACGATTTTCTGGTGTTTGTCCTCCTCATGCCACTTCTGGCACTGCTTCAAAATATCCATATCCGGGTCCTCCTCGTCCTCATCTGGTTTCCAGTCTTTGATCTGCTGGAACACGCCGTTCTCATCCCGCTCAAAGGCGCAGGGGGCGGGGGTGTTCAGCAGAGGAATGATGTCGGGATCGTCGTTGCAAATTGTGTTCAGCTTGTAAATCCCGGCATTGTTGGGGTCGTCCATGTACGCCTCGCTCTCGTCACCGGCGGTAAAGCGCCAGCCGCTGTCCCAGCCGCCGTCCGGATTCTCCCGGTAGCAGTAGCCAACCTTGTAGCCCTCCACCGTAATGCGGTTGGTGGCGATACAGCCATCGGCGCCCTCCCAGTCAGGGAGCAGAGATTTCACATCCTCCGCTTTCACATGGTAGTCCCGGTTGCGGCCAGCGGCCTCGTACAGCTCCTTCCGCAGCGACTCCACATCCCGAGCCATCTCCTGGATCTCCTCGTTGTCCATCATCTCACTGAGGTCATATTCCAGCGGATTATGGGCAAAATCCGCGAGGGCCTTGTTCATGGCGTCATGCTCCTCTGGCGTGACGGTGATGCGGATGTGGCGGGCAGGGGTGTTGTACTCGTCCAGATCCTGAAGGTTTACACTGCCGCTGACGCTGCACTCCAGCAGGATGGCGGCCAGGTCGGTGACCACATCAATGGCGAAGTGAAAGTCCATCTCCACACCATCGGAGTGTGTAAACTCCAGGTACTCCACGGTCTGGCGGAAGTCCCAGTTTTGTTTGTCCAGCCCAATCTTGGCAAATATCTCGCTGAGGGGGATCTCCTCTTTCTTCTGGTCTTCCAAAAATGCCACAAGGTTCAGACTGTCATCGGAACCGCCAATAAAGTTGCCCCAGTATTTTTATTATACATTTGTCGTGCCTCCTGTTCTGAATCCAGTCGATCAATGAGCTGATTCAAGTGTTCCAACCACGCAGGAGCGATCTCACCGCTGTCCTCGTTCTTCCAAAGATCCACAATCTCACGGATGCCGTCCTCGTCCGGCACCTCGTTTTTGATGTCGGTGAGCTGCCGCAGCAGGAAAGCAAGGGCTTCTTTGGATGCTGTGAAACCGGTGACTTTATCCCATATAGCTTCTTCATGATCGTAGTCCAGTTTGCTGTTATCCTTCCATTGGAAATACAGCTCCGCCAGAGCCATCGCAGTATTGTCAAAGAGGAAGTCGATTTGTGAGAAGTCAGATCCCAGCATGACTTCCTCTTTCATCAGTTCGATCATCTCGCCCAGATCCATTACCGGATGCTCCGGTACATATTCATTTTTGAGGATGTCCAGTACATCCAACCCTTCGTCACGCTCTAATGCTTTTATGCCCCATGCTCCCATGTCGGCACCTCTCTTTCTTTATTTCGTATCAAGCTTCTATTGTCAATCATAGTTCTCCAACCGAATGATAGGCCGATAAAAGTCATAATCTCCGTTTAGTTCATTGTCCTCCTGCACTTCTGGCTTACAGTGGGGCGAACAGGGTAGGAAACCGAGAAATGGGCCCAGCCCACCGCAGATATTGCATCCGCCGTCACCGCCGCAGGTGGTAAGCCTATCAGCCTGCACCACTTCCCGCATATAGGGATCGTAGGCGATGGACAGGCCGAAGAAGTTGGGTTCCTCCATGTCATAAGGCCGGTTCTCATCCTCATCCATATCCTCAAACCAGCGCAGACGCATGGAGTAGTCTAACCCATCTCCCCATGGGAACAGGGTCCGACACCCTCCGCCGCACAGGTAGGCCCACTCGTCCGCCGTGGGCAGGGAGAAGCCCCTGTTTTCCAGCATGGCAAGAAGCGCATCGTAGTCTGTGCGGTTATAGATACAGATCTGAAAGCCCTTTTCCGTCCGCTCAATGCGGGCCGACTGATGCAAGGTAAGACTGCTGCTGTCACTCCAGGCAAAATCACGGAATTCCTTCAGCCAGTCAGGGTGGGCAGTCAGCCTGGGATCGTCCATTTTGACTGGCTCCCAGTTAATTTCCTCCAGTTCCCGGCCCACCAGCATGGGGCCAATGGCCGCCTGCCGAACGGGAGCCATGCTTTCCCGAATCATCTCCTCCGGGTTCTGCGGTTCCATTTCCCATTCCCGGAACAGATACTCCAATTCCTCCCGGCTCTCCTGATTCAGTCCCTCGGCAAACTGCTCCCAGCCCAGGGTGACGGTATCGCCGGGGACAAAGACGAACTCCCGACCATCTTTCTTGAAGATGCCGGTGGTGCAGCTCTGGCCCCAGCGGTCAAAAGTATGTAGACCGAGAAAGGTCATATCATAACGGGCAGCCAGGCTTTCCATCAGTGTCTGCTTCTCGGTTGTATCCATTTGATTGAATTGGGGACGGGACAGTTTTTCGTTCATAGTAAGTTCTCCTTCGATTCGTTTTGCGTGTTCCAGCAGATAGCTCCGACCATCCTGCTTGGCCCGTTCCAAGTATTGTGGAAGCAGGTCGGAATGGATGGCGTCCAGTGAGACCAGAACGGCGATCCGCTGGTATTCCTGAAGTTCAGGAGAGTAACAGTTGCGCTCCCAGAACAGCGGAGCGAACTGTTCCACACAGTCAGGACGCAGAGCGGGCATCGCCAAAAGCGCCCGCCGGCTCACATATTCATTGGGGTCCTTTGCGAAATCTAGAATTATATCCCTGACTTCCTGACTACATGAGCATTCCGGCAGATAGGCGGCAAACTGCCACTTGGCCTCACTCTCATTGGAGGCTGCGGCCCTGCGGCAGAGGCACTCAAACCATTTGGGATGGGAAGTGGTTTCCTGTATAAATCCCTCCGCTTCGTTGGCTCTGGCAATTAAATAGACCATCTCATCCAGCAGAATGCTGTCTGCCATTTCTGCATCCATTTGGGTCAACACATGGCAAAAGGCATCAAATATATCATTCCACGCAGGGTAATCGACCTCCCATGCACCGCCGATCTCCTCGGTGGTTTTTCCGGGATAAGTGATTTCCTGCCACTGATGAAATTTTCCTACCTGCTCCAGCAGGCGTTCACGAATGCCCTTTGCCATGTGCTCACCTCACTATTCTCCGAAATGTTCCAGATACAATTCCCGCACGGAATAAGGACCTACAAGGGTTGTTTCCTGTCGGCCATCCCAGGAATACACATGAATTTTGCCCTCGTCCCCAATGTACTGCTGCTCCTCAAAGGATGCAGGGAAGGGGAAACTTTCTACCACGCTCCAGTCAATCTTGGGTTTCAGCCCATCAAACTCCTCGCACTTGAGCCTTTTGAAGTTGAATACCAATGCTGCCCCGATTCCATCGAACAGCAAGTCTGCGTATTCTCTGGGGGTGATGCTCTCGCTTACATTGGCAGCGTCAACATTGACATCCAGAACTTTGTTGCCGCAGTTTGTCCAGATTTTATCAGGAGAGAACCAGGTGGTGCGATCCTCAGTGTCTGCAAAATTCTCACGGGGATACCATCCGTTTGCGCTGTCCGGCTTGACGCCTTCCAGAAGCGGCCCATTATACGGGGAAAGCGGATAATATTGGTGCCGCACCGGATCAAATCGGCCAAAGGCAATTTTCAGCAGATACTTGTGCTTTTCGCTGCGCATGAGCTTATGGGGCTTCACGATATGTTCCTCTATCAAACTCCAAATGTACTCATCCACATGGATGGATACACGGGGGCGGCCGAATAGTGTGATTTTGTTGGTGTCTGTATCCACATTGAGCCAGACGCGATTGATTTCAACCATTGTCATTCCTCGCTTTTCAAAACGCTCCGCTATAAAATCGGCTTTCCCAGATGGCCTCAAATTCCGCCTGCTCTATGATGCAGGCGTGGAATTCCTCGCCCCAGACATGGGCGTTCAATTCCTCCACGGTGGGGATCGGCGTGATCTCGATGGCGCCGTCGTAAAGGTCAGGGATGTTACGGGTGCGGCCATTCGCAAAGATGTCGATGGAGCGGAGGGCCAGCCGCTCATTTTCGGTATCCACTTCATAGAGGATGACCGGTGGTTCTCCCTCCGGTGCGCCCTCCCAAAAGAGCTTGATGTACTCGGTCTTGCCAAGATAAGTCCGCATCGTTTTTTCATCAGCACAGGCCGCCCGGATCATTTTGGCCAGCATCATCAAATCGTCGATGTATTGGGAATAGACGCAGAACACATCCTCGTCGGAGTCGAAGTGAAACAGATCCATGCCGCTGTTATTTTTCTCAAACTCCCGGATCACGCCCCGGACCAGCCGTTCCCAGTCTCCGCTGCTGCCGGTCAGTCCCAGCCGGCAGAATTCTTCTGTCCGGAACCCGTCACTGATCTTCAGCAGAAGGGAGATGGCATAGGGGTGGTGGGGAATGAGAAAGAATGGCGCGATCTGCTCCGGCTTTACCCAGATTTTGAAGGGCGGACGCGGATCGGGTATCCAGGGCAAGATTTCCCATTCGTCCTCCGGTCGGTTTCCGTATTGGCAAAGGTCTTTCATAGTGTTCTCCTCATTCGATGTCGTTTCGTTCTTCTTTTACATCCAGTGGAGCGCCGTCCAGAGATGTGATCTGTGACAGTTCTGTTTCCGTCAGATTCTTCAGGAAAATGCAGTATTCATTTGGGTATCCGCCCACAAACTCCATTTTGGGCATCCCGATCTGCTGCGGGTCGGTAATCCACAGGCAGGGTTCTCCCGTTGCCCAAAAGTGAGTCAGCGTAAGAATTTGGCCGTTGTAAATTACTTTCTGTTCCATCCTCATTTCTCCTGCATTTGCCTCAGCAGCTTCACGATCCGCTCCCGGTTCTTTGCGGTTTTCATGAAGGTGGGGAGATGGTCAGCCTGGGTCATTTTCGCTCTTCCCGGCGGCTTTTCCCGCAGGTCGGCGCTGAGATAGCCGATCAAATAGGCAAGATGTTCCCGGTTGAGTGCCCAGACCGACTTACCCTGGAAGGAGGTCAAAAACCATAGTTCCAACCTGAAATAAGGTTCTCGCCCATCCCTGATTTCGCCAATATATGAAAACGCCTCCGCTGTTTTATGAACTTCTCCTGACATGGTTGTTCCACAATAGGGACAGGCCACATGGAGAACGGAAAACTGCTGCTTTGCCTCATCTTCAATATCCACCCGATAGTATCTGCCGCAGTTTTTGCACTGGTTATGGACATCATAGCGGTAGATCGTCCGGTCGCGGGTCTCCTGATGGCCGCAACTCAAACAGCGGAAATAGGCGTTATCCTCATCCGCTGTCACCACACCCGCGCCGTGGCACTTGGGGCATTTCACCTGAATGCCGGAGGTCAGGGCGTTGTATGCACTGTATGTAAAGTAGGGTTTATCGACGATTCGGCTCATGCGCCCACACACTCCTTTCATCCGTCTTTCTCTAAATAAAATCCCCATACGCAGTTGGAGAACTCTCCAGCAGCAAAGCGGTGGATCTGCCCATCAATCTCTACCTGCCAGACCTCGAAGGTATGGTCTTGGTGATAGATGGGGTCTTTGATTTTTACCCGCTTGCCGGTGGTTTGCCAGTCGTAGTCAAAGATGTTCACACCGAACAATTTGCATTGACCGTCCGGGCCAAAGGTTTCATATTCCCAAGCCATGTGATGCCTCACACTTCCGTGCGCTGCCAGCCGTTCAGCCGCTCCTGCACCGCATCAATCTTCCAGCCTTCGCCCACACGCTTCATAAGAAAGCGGCGGTCAAAGCCGGTGTTTTTCTCCCTGGTGTAGATGTAGAGCTTGTTTTTGGTGATCTGCTCTGCGTCAAGGAATTCTTCCCCGTTGTAGGTGCCCTGGGCGCTGTATGAGAGGCCCAGAGGTCGATAGCCCGGACGGGGCTTTTCGCTCACATATTTCTCCCAGATCGTCAGCAGGCGGGGCACTGCCTCAGCACCTTCAAACCCGGCCTGCTCCATGTACTGCTCCCACTGCGTCATCTCGGCAAAGAAAGCGGACAGCACCCTGCGGCATTCCGCCGCCGCCTGCTCATCCAGCTGGACGGGCTTTTTGGCCTTTTCCCGCTGGAGCTGGAAGAAGTGTTCCATCTGCTCCTGGGTGAATTGCACATGGGCCACTGGCTCGATGCGGTTGTTGCCAGCGATGGCCAGCAGGCCCTCATAGGTAACGGCGGTATGGTCGATCTGGATGTGGGAGAGCTTGGGGATGGAGGCCGCCTGGAGCAGACCGGCATCATCCAGCCCGGTACGGTTGAGCGTCAGAAGGTCCAGCTTGCAGCCTTGCAGAGCGGACAGACTGCTGCCGTGGATGGCGGCGTTACCGTCCAGCAGCAGATAACGCAGCTTGGGCATAGCGGAAAAAACGGGGAAACAGGCGTCAGTGAGCGCACCGTCCTCCACGCCGAAGTTGGCCATGCTTTTATGTCCGGCAAAAGGGGCAAGCAGTTCATCCGTCACCGGATAGCTTTTCACATGGAAGCCCACCAGGGTGTAACCGGCCAGCTGCTCCATGATCTCTGTGGTCAGCTCCGGAATATCAAATTTCTTTTCTCCATCTAAAGTTAGGACACCGTTTTCCCAATCCGCTGTTCGTGCCCGTTTTTGGAATTCCATAGCGCGCCTCCTTATTCCTGCTCTTTGTAACTGGCTTCAATGTCGATGAACCGCACATACACGGCGCAGACTTCGCCCTTTGCGTCATAGCCGAAGTAGACGGGATAGTAACCGTCACCCCAGCCAGAGGAGAAGATGGGCAGGTTGCAGTCCGTGTCCGGCACGGTCCAGTTGAGCCAGTCGCCGCAGTCCCCCTGATATTTGGGGTGGGCTTGGGCGTTTTCCTCCAGTAAGTCGCAGAACAGGTCGTTGTAGGGGTCGATGTCCGGATCCTCCTCCAGCCGCTTGGCCCAGTATGTTTTGAAAGCCGCCTGGGTCTGGATGTCTGCAATACACCCCATTCCGGCATCTACGCCGAAACCGAAGTAGTCATCATCTCCCAGTGCCGCGTCCAGATTCTCGTTGCCCACCATGCCCAGCTCATAGCGGACAGGCTTTTCCCGGCTGACCTCCACCTTGACGCAGGCGTAGCGGTCGCCGTATTGTTCGCTGGGCACCACGCAGATTTTCACGGGATAAGTTCCGGCGGGGATCGTTTGAAGGAAGGGCAGAGTGTCCTCCAGCTCCACCAGCGGATCACAGGCGAAGATTTGCCCGGTGGGGAAATGGACGGTGCCGATGTCCAGCACATCCACCGCCATATTCCCAATCACTTTTTCTGTAAAATGGGCCTCCAAGTCAACTTTGCAGGTCAGTTTATCCTTGATGGATTCGTATTTGTTCAGCCATTCGGTCGTAGGCATATCAGTTTCCTCCTGTTGATTCAGTTTCTTGATGTACACACTCTCCGAGCCGTCCCAATAGCAGTTCACACACCGGCCATCCTGAAAATGATGGTCACAATTCGGGTAGCCATAGAGAATATGGGCACATTCCGGGCACAGCCCCATCATCTGTGAGGAGCCTTTGAAAAACAGGCTGCCGCACTCATCACAAAGGGCCAGTTCTTTTTCTGCCATAGGGCTCACCAGTCCCGTTCCCGGATGGCCTCCTCAGTGTCAATGGGGATGCCAAACCACTCCAGAATGTAGGCCACGGTTGCCGCAATACATTCCCGCGCCACCGTTTCGATCTCGCTGTCGTTCTCGTCAAATTCCTCCTGAAGATCGTTGATGCCGCAGACCGCCTCGTCCAGCGTTTCCTGCACCGCATCGGTGTCGGTTTCGCCGCTCTCCAGCAGGTCGATGACTTTCTGGAGTTCGTCCTTTACCTTGTCCACCAAAAAAGCAGGATAGTAATCGTCTTGATATATCTCGTCCAGCAGCTTGTAATTGGGGTCAAATGCTTTCATAGGGATTGCTCCTTTCCTCGTGTATGTCAGTCACGCTCAGCTCTCATGGGTGATACAGAAAATCTCCTTGTTCAAGTCAAAGTAGGTCACCATCAGTTCGTCAGTAATCTCCGGATTGAAGGACAGGTCCAGAATGAAAACATGCTGATCCATCTCGTCATCCACCAGACTGCCGAACCGCTTGAGCTTCAAAAAGTCCACCATCTCGGCAAAGGACAGCTTGGATGGGTCGGTTCCCGGAAAAAGTTCCGCCGCAATATCCGGGCCTACATCGTCCCGGTGGAACTCCATGAAAAATGTCACAACGCTATGGTAGCGGCTATCCTCGTCCGCCAGTGCTGCTTTGATGGCGGCTTTGGCCGTCTCCGCCAATTTCTCCGCCTCATCCAGCATTTCTCCCACCGCATCCATGGCAGCAGGATCGCCGGTCAGTTCTTCCTCTACATCGAAGATAAAGGGTAGTCCCGATTCCCCGGGAAAGTTGAAGATTTCCTCGCCGGGTGTATATGTAAAATCAATGCGTTTACAGTTCAGCTTCATAATGTTATCCTCCTGTTATCTGGTTGCGGTACTCCTTCTCCAGCGCGGTGTACCACCGTTTCAGCATAGTTTCCAGACTGGTTTTTCCTTTGCAATCTGTAAAAACGAGGAACTTCTGCATCAGTCTGGGGAATAGATATTTGCCTGCTTCTGTCAGATCCTGATTGATATAGACCATCCGCAGGATACGGCCCTGCCGGTCCAGAGGGTTCTTTTTCAGCAGTTCCTTTTCAAAGCAGAAGCGCAGGAATACCACATTCTCGTCGTAGAAGTCCTCCACTACAGCCGCGCCGATGCTGGTGTATGTGATGTCGTACACCAAACGGCTCCAATCAAATTTCTCGGCATAGAGAAGTTTCAGCGCCTTCGCCCAATGTTCCTCCGGGATCACCAGCATCCTGTGCTGGGCGGTGCTGGAGTAGCCGTGGCAAACGGGTTCCGGCTGCCCCAGCAGTTCACTCACACTGTCGGCGTAGACGAAGCACAGCTCCTCATCGAACAGGCCACCGATGAAGTTGCCGTTGCAGTACAGCATATAATTCTTGGACTTGGCCGGAGAATAAGAGAGGTTATATTCCTGCGAGTCCAGGCTTTTATGTACCTTGTTCAGAAAGTCTATTGATGTCATGGCTTTACTCCTCAAACTCGCCCTCGATCATCCCGTTCAGATACCGGCCGGGATCTGCGATGAAGTCATCCCATTTGGCCAGAGGGTGGAATTCCTCATGCTCGATATCCAGATACCACAGCTTTTTGTCCCTGGGGCTCCACAGCAACAGATAGTCGCTGTAGTTATCCATCTGCACCATCAGGGAGAGCAGCTTCTTCCGTTTCCAGGTCATCTCCTGCACATCCATGAAGGAGTAGAGCTCCGCCCACTTCACCCATTTTTGATCCGGGAACTCCAGCCGTAGGGGGCCGGTCTTCAAGTATTCCACCAGCTTGGCGGGCAGCTTGTAGGGCATGAGCTGCCGGATCTTTTCCTGCTCGTTGTGCCATTCCTCCGGCTCCAGAGCTTTCAGGTAGTCGGCCAGCTCTTGATTTTTGTTCTGCACCGCCACGGTGTAAGGCCGGTCGCCGTATTTGTCAGCAATGGTGATGTCGGCCCCCTGTTCCACGAGCCAGCGCACCATAGGGAAATTGTTGGAGCGGGCGGCCTCGGTGACAGGGGTGGAGGCGTAAGGGAACACCATGTCCGGCTTGTGGTAATTGATGTCTGCCCCTTTTTCCAGAAGCAGCTGGGCAAGTTTGGTATTGCCCTCAGACACAGCGGCCCGGAATGCCTCGCCGCCAAACTTATCCACTGTGATCCCAGCCTGCTCCAGCACCGGGATATTCTCCGGGCGCTTGCCCCAGCGTACTTCCTGGAAGGCCCGCTCTTTCTGCTTCGGGCTGAGTTTTGCGGCCTGTCCAGCAAAGAGCGCCACCACCTCCGGCCCACAACAGCGGGCGGCAGTGAGCAGCAGGGGCTGTTCCTCTGCCAGACCGGGATCAGCTCCATGCTCCAGCAGGAAGTGAATCATGGGCACATCATTCCGAAAAACCGCGATCTCCAGCGGCATCAGCTTGATATATTCGCTGAGCTGGATGGGAACATCTAAATCCAGACCGCCTTGGAGCATTGCTTCCAGCTTGGGAGTATCATGGTCACAGATGGCGGCAGCCGTTTCCGGGAGGGTCTCCCAGCGGCCAATATATGCAATTTGGTACATAAGGCACCTACTTTCGTTGTTGTTTCACTTTATAGGGAACGGTTCGGCCCAGCACCCGGCCCTTGCCAACGGCATTGGCTCCCTCATAGATCAAAAATTCCGCATTGTTTTCCAGCGGGGCATAGTCAATGGTATCTGGATATAGGGGTTGGGCATTTCCCAAAGCTGGTGTATCAAATGTACACTCGGTTCCGTCCAGAAAGCATACACCCAAATATTCTGTAGTTCCTGTGACCACAAAATGGGGACAATACTTTCCGCTGACCAGGCTGGGTGGTATTTTTCGTTTGCCGCTCCAGAAGATGACCTCCACATGGAGCACCGCCCGGTTTTCATCTGTCCCGATCACGCTGTCGCCCTCCTTTATCCCGTCATCTGGCTGCGGTATACTCAGGCCAGCTCTGCGTCCAGGATCTGGACTGGTTTTCCTTTCTCGTTCACATAGTAAAGGGCGATATAGTCGATGCCGTCCCGCTTGGCCTGCTCCCACGGCATCCGTTCACCGTTGATCAGTTCCACGGTATCCGCCTCATCCGGTTCAAAGTTCTCTTTTTCGTCCTCATAGTCCACGCTGTACCCCAGCTCCAGCACCAACTTGGAGGCGGGGATCTCATACCGCTTGAGGGGGCGGTGCTCCAGCTCGGATGGATCATGTTCATCGCAGAACATATTGTCGTAGCCATGCCGTCCACCGTCAAAGATGACGAACTCCTCGCCGCTCTCCGGGTCACGGGCTGTCACCAGTCCGGGGGCCTCGTCGCTATCTATGATATAGGATTGGGGTTCTCCTTTCACCGTGAGCAGATCTCCGTAATACCAAACCTCCAGCAGTTCATTGCCGGTGGTGGAACAAAGTATCACGGTGGGCAAACGCTTCTCCGCCCATTCTTTCACATGGCCGATGAGCCAGGTGGGATATTTCTCAGTCATCATAGTCTTTCTCCTCCTATTTCAATTTCAGCACAAATCCCCAGATACTCACCACAATCAAGAGGACACCCAGCAGAAAGAAAACCACACGCCGGTATCCTCTGCTGTGTCGATGGGCATCCCGCGTACCAGTGGGGTCGCAGAGCCAGTTCCAGTTGCGGATCGCTCCAAACAAAATCACGGCCCCGATGAGCACCGAGGCAATGTACCAATGCTCTTGTAAAAATGCTGTGATCTGTTCGCTGTTCATTTACAGATACCCCCCTTTACATCATCGGGAGTTTCCTTTCGGATGATTTCCTCCCGCTCTTTTAAATCCAGCTCCAGAGCTTTTTCCTCCTCAAGATATTCCTCGCAGTCCCGAACCAGCTTTTGGGCGGCTGGGTCATCCGGGGCCAGGGCCAGCCAGCATTTTGCGTATTCATAGGCGGTGGCTGCGGAGCGGTACGCCATCAGGCAAGAATAGCCCATCCGGGAGTTCCAGTAAGGGTCGTTTTCTCCCTGGGTGCGAACGGACTCCAGCAGTCGGATGGCGTACTGGATGAGATCCCCGTCCACTTCACCGTCGGTCCCATGCACTCCATGATCTCCCAGAACCTCCAGATTGCTGTAAGCCCGACTCAGCTTGACGGTCAGCAAATAGCCCCGCTCCTGTTCCGGGATAGCTTCGATGGCCTGGATGCACTGGGAATACTCGTCCTTGCTATTCCACTGTTCGAGTTGCTCCAGCAGCTCTATTTCTTCTGTCCGATTCATCGTTTCACCGCCTTTTCTGTGTTATCCCTTGCCTTTTTTGAAGTGTCCACTGCCTCGCCAGGTGTTGACCACACAGGTGAAGATCTGACCACAGTGCTTGCACCGAATCATGTGAGCCATAATTTCGTCTGCCCATCCATCCTCAGTCTTTACCTCCTCCAGCGGGCAGGTGGACTCCTCTGCCATCAGTTCAAATTGGCCTTGTCCCACCAACTGCTGAATATAAGCAATACAGGCCAGGTAGTCCTTGGGCGCATCAAATTTTCTCCATGTTTGAATGTTTCGGTAGTGCTCACACATATAGCAGCGTCTCCTCTCAGGTCTGCTGATGCTGCATGGATATGATTTGGCAGTCTGGACAGAATTCCACATAGAGCGTGCCCTCCGCACAGTCAAACACCGTATCCCACTGGATTTGGGCCAGATACTTCATGGGCTTACCGCAGTGAGGACAGGTCGTATATTCCGCATCCTGAACCCAGTTGGCAAAGCCGCCGATGGTATTCACATCCTGGCAGGCCGCGCCGTAAAACAGGGGCACAGGCGCTTCGCCCAGCACAAAGGGATTTTCCGTGAGGGCCTTGTACTCCTCGGGACTGACATAGCAATCCGTCTTCTCCGCGCCGTCAAATAGCTCAGAGGGAAAGACCTCCACGCCGCCATCCAGGGTAAACCGGTTGAAGGCGGGGCCTTTGAGGAATCCCACGCAGCTGGGGCAGCAGGTGGCAGTCAGGATACCATCCAACCCCAGAAATTTCAGACGCTCATCCCGGCCGTCCAGCACCAATATATCCACCATGCGTCCGCCGCAGTGGGGACAGGTATCTTCCCGTTCTCGGCCAATGCAGACGGGAGATTTCTCGCCAGTGGTTCCCTTGACCATAGGATAGCAGGTGTCGAAGTTGAGTTGGATTTTCTGGCCCTCCTTGTCGAAGGTCCAGCCTCCGATCTGCGCATAGCTGGATGGGTCTACATAGAGGCCCTTGCGCCAGGGCCGGGGATTTCGCTCCAGCTCCAGCAGAGTCTCCATTGCCTTGTCATCTCCTTGCATAGCAAGGCAACTCATCAGGTTGGAGGCCGCGCTGGAATTTTCCGCGGACAACAGCGCATGAATCAGACCATCTCGCACATCGGCGGGAGCGTGATAATAGATCTCACAGGGCCAAAACACCTCTGCGGCCAGTGCCATCCGCTGAATCTCTGGGGTGATGACATCATGGTAGCCAAGCAGCTGCCAAAAGTCGGCGAACTCTGGGTCCTCCATATCAGCCAGCCTCTGGATGTTCTGTATCAAGTTTCTTTGTTTTTCGACAATTTGTTCCGGCGTCCAGGCCAGAGCAGCTTGCCGTTCTTGCTCGCACTTACATTTCCAACACAATCCCTCATAACCCAATGGGGTTCCACAGCTGGGGCAGGTATATTTCAGACTCATGTTCTCATACTCCTTTCAGGCAATAAAAAAGCCCCACGCCGCACTGTCATAAAGACAGGCTGACGCAGGACATGAAGAAGCCGCGTTGAAGGAGCCGCATCCACCAGCGGATGTAGTTTCTTCAACAACCAAAATATTTTTTTCGTATCTTAAAGCAGCAAATTGCTGTCCAATATATTTGTTCATAGCGGCACCATTTGTTCTGAGCGTAGTTTTATATCTTATTATATCACAGCACTCCTTCAATGAAAATATTTTGTTGGAAATGCCAATGAAAAATTTTTGTGAATTTGTTAAGTCGTAGGGGTTGTTATTTCCATAGTATCTGGATGGATCAGAGTGATTGCTTTTCCGTTTCGTAAGGCATAATTGACTGTCTGTGCTGTGCCTGAGCGCAGCTTTTTCTGATTATCAAACACACCGATGATGTACTCTGCATGATCGACCATATAATAATTTCTTTTTTATAACTGGAAACATCCGCAGAATGTGAAATAACAATAGAATCGTTTGCGTTTTGGATCAGCTTTTTCAATCTATGTCTACTCTGATCCGGCCATTTAGAGTCATAGCCGATGAAGGGAATTACAACGATAATTTTAATATCCTCGTATCCTGTTTGTGCTCTCAATGTTAGAAGCTGTTCTCCAGCCCACATATCCACACCAAGAGCACCGCCGACAAAAAAAGTACGGACAAATTTCTCGTCATGGAGTATGCGAAACTGCTCCAGGAGACATTCTTTCAGCTTTTGGCATAGAGGATCTTCCTCATTATATCCAAAGCAAAATCTTGTTGGTCTGTGGCCGGTAATGGCACAGGCATACTGATTCATACAAATCACCCTTGATAACTGCCTTGATTACGCATATAAAGCAAAAATAACGCAAATAATAATGCGTATAAAGGTTATATTACAAAATTATAACACAATACATACGAAGTATCAAGAATTGCTTTCTGCTATGCTAAAAGAGCAGAGAGGTGAGCGTATGGACGAAGAATTTATCCGCAATCGGATCACAGAATTGCGATTGAAAAAAGGTGTTTCAGAATATCAGATGAGCATGGAGTTAGGGCAGAACAGAAGCTATATTCAGGCGATTTCCTCTGGGCGTTCTATGCCGTCTATGAAGCAGTTCCTCAACATCTGTGAGTATTTTGAAATCACACCGCTTCAATTTTTTGATGCACAGGAAAATAACCCTCAGCTTATCAAGAAGGCTTTGGACGGAATGAGAAAGATGTCAGATGACGATTTGATTATGCTGATTGGTTTTATAAGTCGCTTAAACACAGAAAACTAACGATAGGAGGCAGTAAGCGTCCCGTCGTTAGTTTTTCATTTTATGCGCAGCATATTGTGGCAAGCAATGCTTGTGGCTATCCATTTCGCCACAAACTGCTTGTTGAGGGCAGTGCCCCCAAGCCCCTTTGAACACAGAATTTCATTCTGTGGCTGCGCGTTCTGCGAACGCTTTTGACCAGGACCAGCTTATCGCTGGCCGTGGTCTTTTTCTTTTTCAACATCCTGTTCTACCTCCATTTTCAGCACCCGATCCACATTGGCCTTTGCAGTTAAAAGCTCCCGCATTTCCTCACGAGAACGCCGGTACTCGGCATAGGTCTTTTTCTTTTCTTCCAGCAATTTCGCATACTCCGTCTGCAACTCTTTGACCTTAGGCAGCTTCTTGACTCCCATTTCATCAAAGGCATTCTTGGCAGCCTGGTGGAGCAGAATTTCTTCCTCATGTTCTTCCCGGAATTTCTTAGAGTAGCCGGCCTTGCGGTATGCCACATAGACCTCACGGGTCTTGGCATAATTTACAATGTGAGTACGCAGAACAGCAATCTCTGCCATGCGCTTTTCAGCCGCTTTGATCTGCGCCGAAAGCTCATTGTGATGTGCCGTGGCAGCCGCAGCCTTTTCTTCTAAAATCGCATACTCCAACAGGTTATTCTCTGACAGGTAATTCATGGTCTGTGCCATTTGTTTCAGATTGAAAACCTTAGCCCATCGAGCATAGCCAGCACCTTTTCCTGCCTGCAATTTTGCCTGAATGTCCACCAGCAGATTGACCTTCTGCGTCTCTGCCTGTGTAACTATTTTCTTTCGTGGGGTATGCGCTTTCTTCCTGGAGAGAACCGCCTGCAAATCATCTAATCCATATCCTTCGCCCAGGCTGTCCATTCGGGCGGCTTTCTCCCAACCGGGGAGCTTCAGGCGATACGATTTCCCGCGCTTTGATACCTCACAGCCGGACTCTTGCAGCAGCCTCAGCAGCTCCTCAAAATTAGCAGGACTTTGTGATAATGCGTTGTCAATCGCTACACGCAGCAGCTCTCGGTGAGAGGGCTTTGCCTGATCGCCCAGCCATTTGTTATAGCTCTTTCCGTGAGGTTTCGGATTCTCCACAATGGACAGTCCGTTTTCGATGCAGATGGTGTCACTTAACTGTCGGACTGCCTTGGTGCTGCCCCAAAAGTTTCGGAATTTCCGGTCATATTCTAAGCTGACCGATGACCAGATAATGTGATTATGAATGTGCGATTTGTCTATATGAGTGCAGACCACAAAGGCATGATTGCCCTTGGTAAAACGCTTGGCAAATTCCACACCCAGCCGGTTCGCTTCTTCCGGAGTGATCTCACCGGGGCGGAACGACTGGCGCACATGATAGGCGATCACATCATCCGCGCCGCGCACTCGTCCGGTAGCGGCAATGTACTGCCGCTTTGCCAGAAGGAACTCCGCATCCACAGTCCGGCTATCACACGCATAGCCGGTAATGAGCCTGCCGTTATCTGTTTTCTTTGGATTGGCCACATAGTCGATGATGTCACTGATTGCCCGACTTTCTGTGCGCCCCTTGCCAACATGAAGCGGCATGATTCTTGTAGTTGCCATAGATGGAGCCT
>NZ_JXXK01000020.1 GCF_000949455.1 Ruthenibacterium lactatiformans
CACCTCTCCCCCTAGTATAAATTTACCGGCTGGGAAGAAAAGTTATCTACCAGCCGTTTACATAGATCCGCAAATTTCAACGAAAAACGAAAGTGAGGCAAAACCCATGAACATTGGCATCGATCACGGCTATTATGCCATCAAGACGCGGCATTGTTCTTTCCCAGCCGGTCTTACAGCCTACGGCAGCCACGAACCTTACACCCGCCAGGGACTCCTTGAGTTCGGCGGGTGTTTTTTTGTTTGTGGAACCGGACGGCAGCCGATCCAGCGCGACAAAACCATCAACGACAACTACTACCTGCTGACGATGGCTGCATTGGCACAGGAAATCCGCAGCCGGGACGCACCAACCGAGTGTACGGTGCGGATCGCGGCGGGGCTGCCGCTGACCAGCTATGGCCGGGACAAGCCGAAGTTTCGCAGCTATCTGCTTCGTCCCTCCCAGCCGGTCCAGTTCTGCTACGAAGGCGTGGAATACAGCATCACTATCGCGGATGTGCAGTTGTTTCCCCAGGGCTTTGCGGCCCTGATGGCTGAGCCGGATCTGTTGACCGACGAACCGTCGCTGCTGCTCATGGACATTGGCGGCTGGACGGTGGATCTGATGCGGATCGACAACGCCCTGCCGGTAGCAGAAACGGCGCACAGCCTGGAACTTGGGATGATTCGTTGCATCGACGAGATCCGGGAACGTGTCCGTCAGGAAACAGGTCTTTCGCTTACTGATGCCCAAATCGAACAGATGCTGGCGGGCCAGCCCTGCAGCCTGGCTGACGAGGTGCGCAGCATCGTGAACAAACAGGGGCGGCTGTATACCGAGCGGTTGTTCTCCGCAGTCATGGAAGCGGGCTTCGATCTTCACGCCATGCCTCTGGTCATGCTGGGTGGCGGGGCCTGCATCGTGAACCGTCACGTCAGCCCCAAAGACGGCCTGTGTCGGGTTATTCCGCTGCTGGACGACCGGGTGAACGCCATCGGTTTTGAGCGCGCCTTGGGCCGCGTTCAGGGCACGGTGAGCGAGGGGTGAAACGGCCACAATTTGTATTCAGACCCACACTGAGCAATCCAGACCACCGGAAAGCGTGGGAAAGACTACAAGAAATACCAAAAGGCCAGCGTAAGGACTTCTTGGTGAGAGCAATTCTAGCCGAGATGGAAACAGAGCAGCTCAAAAAAGAAATTCGTCAGGTGCTGCGAGAAGAATTGACTTCCAGAGAAGGCAAAACAGGCAATTACATACCGACTGCGGAGAAAGAGGTACCCAAACAAACGCTGGATTTTTTGGCATCGCTCTGCGACTGACAGATCAATCCCCATTGTTGCTTATGATGTATTTCTGGCACTATATTCGATGTGTTATCGTTGGTTTTAGTGAATAGCTTTCTGCTTGTGTTTGCAGTATGCTTTGCTTAGCCCAAGAGGAAAAGCACAAGAAAGGAGCCATAGCATGAGCAAATTAACGGTAACACTTCCGGATGATCTGCACGCACAAATTCGGCAGGAACTGGAAGAACAGGGCATCACCACCGGCCAGTTCATCGAGATGGTGGTCACGAAATACTTTACGAAAGACAAGAAAGGAGCAACCAATATGGCAACCAGAACCATCGCATTTCAGGTATCCGAGGAACTCTACCAGCGTATCAAAGACTACCTCAAGCACTACGAGGAAACCTACGGACGGAAGCTGAGCCAGAAAGACTTCATGGTCCAGCTCATTGAGGCCGAGCTTGACGCCGTCGACGAGGAAGCCGAGGCCGCAGCCGCGCAGAAGCAGGACCCCAGCGCGGAGATGAACGAAACCGTGGGAGAAGATCCCGCGGAAGATCCGGCAGAGTCGGACGATGAAGATGAACCGGACGTCGATCAGGAGAACAACGACCCCGATGAGGACAGTGATACGGACGAGGAGACCAACACCGAGGAAGCCCCCGATGAAGCCACGGATGGCGAATCGGAGTACGGCGAAAGCGGTGATGCCTACACAGAAGAATAACCATAACAGCCAGCCCCGCAGGTCAATAGCCTGCGGGGCATTTTTCATATCTCTATGAAAGGGGGAATGCCTTTGCTTGTGCTCTAAATAACAACACCATCGACCAGAAAGGAGCGGATGCGAAAGACCATTCACTATATTGATATGTTTGCCGGCATGGGCGGCTTTCGGGAGGGGCTGGCCAGAGCCGGCAATTTTGTTTGCATGGGACACTGTGAGATCGACAAATACGCCGACCGCAGCTATCGCGCTCTGTTTGACACGGAGGGAGAGTGGTTCATTGACGATGCCCGAAAAGCCGATCCCGATACAATGCCCGACTTCGAACTGCTCTGCGGAGGATTTCCTTGCCAGGCTTTCAGCCTTGCCGGCAACCGACGAGGGTTCGGAGATCCTCGCGGCACTCTCTTCTTCGAGCTGGCCCGATTGGCTGAAGCCCGGAAGCCTCGCTATCTGCTGTTTGAAAACGTACCCGGCCTGCTTTCTCATGAGGGCGGACGGACGTTTGCGACGATCCTCCATACGCTGGACAGACTGGGGTATGGTGTGGAATGGCAGGTGCTCAACAGCAAAGATTTCGGCGTCCCCCAGTCCCGCCGCAGGGTGTATCTTGTCGGATATCTTGATGAGCGATGTAGAGGAAAAATACTTCCTTTCACCACAGCAGCAGGAAATGCTCTTGCACAAGTTCGACCAGGCGCCCAGGGAGAACGAATCTATTCCCCAGACGGAATAAGCTGTACACTGGCTGCTCAGGCGGGAGGATTTGGAGGACGCACCGGTTTGTATGCTGTCGGATTGCCCATCAAAGAAGCGACCCGAAAAGGCTACAAGATGGCCTATGAAGGGGACAGCATCGACATCAGTTACTATAGCACCAATACCCGTCGCGGTAGGGTGGGACACAAAATTGCCCACACCCTCACCACCGGATCAACACAAGGGACACCATGCTTCATCGATATGAATCGTGATCCCCAAACCACCGAGATTGCCCGCTGCCTGACCGCAAAGCAGAACGGCGGGATTCGCAAGCATAAGAGAGAGGCTTCCGGGGTGCTGCACAATGGCCGAATCCGCCGCTTGACTCCACGGGAGTGCCTGCGTCTGCAGGGCTGGACAGATGAGCGCATCGACAAGGTGCTGGCCATTCAAAGCGACAATCAGATCTACAAACAGGCCGGAAATGGCGTGACGGTCAATGTGGTGGAGGCCATCGGAAGGCGGCTGGCTGCGCTGGATGCCCAGCTCTACGGAAAAACATAAATCGCCATGGGACAGACCCTTGCCACAAAGCGGGGGCCTGTTTCTCTTACAGGAAAGGAGGCGTTTAATTATGGGAATTCACGCGATTTCAACTGATAGTCTGCGCCGCATGAATGACAGCGAAGGATTGATCTTGCAAGGCTGTGGTGGCGATCTGCAGGAATGGCTGGACGGTATCAATGAGATGTTTACCGAAAACGGCATTCTTAAGGATGGCACCAAGTTTCAGGATATCTCTTCCTTCGAGTATGACGGCCTGACCTGTCTGCTCTATCCCTTTGAGGGCGTGAAGCTGGACGTCGGAAAACTTGCCATGTGGCGGATACAAACCCATGCAACTTTCGGCGGCACGTGGCTCTCGGATTTTGTTCCGAACCGTTTGGGTGGTTTTATCCCGGAAATAGGGCGACCGGCGGATGCGCCGGAAGTCCCCGCACGACCTAAACCGAAAAGGCAACAGGAGCGGTAACCCAAGATGCATTTGTAATAAAGGAGACAGTTATGCCGAATCATTTTATTAAACTCTGGAAACGGGGGATGGCACTGCTGTTGGCAGGAGTTTTGCTGTTCAGCAATCTGAGCGGCTCTCTGGCATTTGCAGAATCCACCCCCTCGCAAGAAACCACAACGGCAACTTCTGAAACCGCAGAAACAGCAGCGGAAGGAGCGCTGAGCGAACAAGCTCAGGCGTTTGTGGACGCTGTTGCGGCGATGAATCGTGACAGCATGGTGGCAGCCAGCAACGCCTGGGGGCTGGCGCATCAGGCATGGATGGCTGACCTGGACAACGCCGTGCTGGAGTCCAAGCTCAATGATGCCATTGCTGCGCAGGAAGAAGCCTGCGCACCGCTGTATGAAGCAGAGGATCTGTATAACCAGATCCCGGAAGCAGAACGCAGTGATGACCGTGTGCAAGACGCCTATGCCGTGTGGGCAGCTATTCTTGCAGCCACCTACGCCGCAATGGAAAACCCGGTTGCTACCGGAGCGGGTGGGGAACCGGACCTGGGCGAGATCACTGAGATGCTTTACGACGATCTGCCGGATGCACCCACCGGAAGCTACATCGGCAGCATGGGGCTGCCCATTGCCACTGGTCAGACTCGTATTTCCGTTTCGGAATGGGTAACAGACCTGTACGACGGTGTGGATGCGCATATCGATGCTGAAGCACTGCACGCAGATGACCTGATCATTACAGTGGGCCGGGAACCTGGAGAAGAATATGCCATCGTTCCCTTGATGGTACAGGTCGAATACCCCGCCAATGGGAGCACATCGGAGATTCTCCTGCCGGAGGACGTGGTTCTCATGGACTTTGAGGGCCAACCGGCAGATGCAGATGAAATCGAATCCATTACCAAGACCGGCTACAAAGAAACTTCTGCTTTTGCCTCCGGTTTCTATGTGAAAGCCGACCATGACTTTTCAGTAGAATTTCGCTACAGTGCTCCGGATGGCACTGAACTGAGCAAGACCCTGCAGGTGAAATTGGGCGAGAGCAAGGCAGCCATGAAAACCGCGGCGAATGCCGTAGCCGGCACCTATGCTGCCGGACCCACACCCCCGTTTACCACCGGCAAGATCACCTCGATCAGCTTCGAGGGTGGAACGTGGCTGGTTTGGTTTAACGGCGTTGAGGCTTACTGCTGCAGCCATGGTCTGAATGGCCAGCCAACGGGTTGCCCAACCTATAGTTTTTCGTATGTGTCGCGGCTGGAACCCGGTCAATATACGCCCGGTAACCACTATGCGAACCAGATCAATATATGGGGCGGGCTGGGACAGCTTTCGCTGAACCTGCTGGAAGAAAAGCACAACGGAACGACGGCAGCTACTTACGGTTTGGAGAGTGAAAACGCTGCAGACACAGCATATCGCTACTACGATGACGTTCAGCTGTGGATCATGGCCAACTATCCGAATAGCTTGGCCGCCCAAACCTATCGTGCTTCTGCCCAGGAGCTGTCCGAGCAGGGAACTGATAGCAAAGCCGCTACTTACTCTGGCGAAAACGGATACTATACCTATATCTATAACCCGCCTGCCGGGTATGCCTGGCAGGTCATTGCCATTGTAGGCGAAGAAATTTCGGAGGAGGGTGGCGGTACGGATATCCCGGACGTACCCGACTCCGAATACTATTCCGCAAACTGGGTGGCCCCTGCGCAGTCCGCCAGCGGAAGCTTTGACGTGACCTTCACGATCAACGCCGATAAACAGCAGCTGGAAACCGGCGAGAAGGTAGATGGTGCCAAGATCACTGTGACGCCATCCAAAACGAGCGGCAGTATCGACGGTGGCAGCTGGCAGATGAGCCCCGCCGGCGCGCAGACTATTACCACTTCCGGCCACACAAACGATGACAGCTATCAGAACAACGGCGGCGACGGTACAGTAACCTGGTCGGTGCATTATGAGGTCGGCAAGACCAGCACAACCACGCTTAGCGGCCAGGAAGGCCCCTACAGCAGCCAAGCCGAGGCGGATGCCGCTGCGGATGCAGCAAAAAACGCCGCCATTTCGCAGCTGCAGAACGAAGCGCAAGGCATGGTGGATGCAGCTATTGCAACCGCCCGTGCTGAGCTGGCGTCGATTCGCTTCTCCTACGATGAAGTAGAGATCCCGTATGGTTTCGAGGAATTCAATGGCAGTCTTGGTAGCCACCAGACTATCACCGTGCCTGCTGACAGTTCCAACGACTACATTATGAAAAACGATGAGTGGTCACTTCAGATCAACCTGAAAAAGGTGGACAGCGAAACTGGCCAACAGATTGCTGCCGATGCTGCTTACGAGGTCTATGAATGGGACACCGTGACGCAGAAGTATATCCCGTATGGTGGGTACAATCAGTACACGGTTGTCCGCAATGAGGATGGAACTTACTCTGTCTCAAACGGATCAGCGTATGCTGCCGGTGACCCAATCAAAAGCCGGACAATGTATTACACGCAGCGCAATGAAGGACGATTCCTTATTGTGGAAACCCGTGCCCCTTCTGGCTATTACGGCGATTGGACAGATGTGGAACATCCCGGCACCGCAGGTACGCCTTTGGGCAAGCGGGGCTACTATATCGAAATCACCAAAGCCAACGACGGTAGCGTAATCTGGTTGGACAATACAGATTACAATGCCGACATCGCCTTCGAATACACTGGCGGCACAAAACTGTTGACCTCCGGCGGTGTGGAAGCCACTGTGACGATCAGCGATGAAAAGAAAGATGCTACCCGTGTCTATAAGACCGACAGCACCGGCCTCGCAAACAACGAGGACAGCTACACGATGACTCCGAAGGATGGCAACTTCCAGAATGATCGCGTTTTGGGCGAGATTATTCTGACGAAATCAGATCTGGATCAGCTGCGACAGAATACACCCCGCAGCGCCAGCAGTTCTGCAGTATCCGGTACCGCACCTCACGGTGAAGCCAGCATCGAAGGGGCCGTGTACGATCTTTACGCGGCTGCGGATATTCAGCATCCTGACGGTGTGGCCGGGGTGGTTGATTACAGCAAGATTGTGGACAGTAGTGGTAAGCCTATCTGGCATACCACTGTGCGTACCAACAATGGCTGGGATGAGAGTTATCTTCCCATTCTTGCCAAAGACCATTTGGTGGCCAGCGCCGAGATCAAGGATGGAAAGCTGGTGTTCGGAAACCTTTATCTTGGTCGGTATTATCTGGTTGAACGCGCTACCGGTATTGTCCTGCCGGTGGATACCAACAGCAAGTTCTACATCACCGGACAGTACCCGGAACTGAACCGTGAGCTGGAGCCGACCGGCCAGTATTCTCCCCTGGAACAGTCCGATGGTGAGTATACCGACTATATCTATAAGAATCTATACTCCGCTGTGGCAGAGGGCCGTGCGCTGGACGGCAGCAAAACCTACGATGGCTACTACCTGAGCTACGCCGAAGGGTACCTCTGCGATGAGGTCAATCACTATCAGACCCTGTCCTATGGCGATGAGTCCGGGTATGTGATCCGTGAGAGTGAGCACAGCCTGGATGCAGTGCTGAAGGGCGGCTTCGAACTGCGCAAGCTGGTGAGCACCACCGGCCCGGGCAGCCCCGCTCCCAAGCTGGAAGGTGCAGGCTTCACCATTTACCGCATCCCCGATCTGAGCAAGGCGGATCAGTTTACCCGCAACCCGGACGGTAGCTACAACATCCAGAGCGTGTTGGACGCCTACCGCAAGGACAATTACGATAACGAAACCCTCAAATATGATTTCAGTCAGGAGAGTCAGGCCGTAGCGCGGATGTTTGAGAGCGACACCGATCTGGTGTATGCCTACAATGCGACCCTGACTGAAGCGGGCGACAATGCCAACGGCAGCGGTCTCGGCTGGGTGCCCACCGGCACGACCAATGAGTATCGTCTCGATGAGATCTTCACCAACGAGGGAGGTGTGTTCCGAGTGACTGGCCTTCCCTATGGGCAGTATCTTGTCGTTGAGTCCACCATCCCGAAAGATGTATTCCAATGCAATCCCTTTGGCTTTACGGTGGACAGCACTACTCCGCAGAGCGTCATGTGCCAGCCCAACGGAAGTGTGACCGAACCCAGCAACAGTTACCTGACTTATAACATCCTCGATGAGGAAATGGAAGGTTATCTGAAACTGATCAAGGTGGATGCCGAAACCGGCAAGGCAGTCAAACTGGCCAACACCTCTTTCGCCATCTATATGCTGCATGAGGATGGAACCAAAGAGCGCCTGTCCATGGTCGATCCCAGCAGCGGTGATCCAACCGAGAAAACCAACGTGTTCTATACCGACAGCGAGGGCCGCATGAAAACCCCCGAAAAACTGCCCCTGGGCCGATATGAGGTCGTGGAACTGGAAGGCCCCAACGGCTTCTTCAACGATGAGCAGTATTCGGTGGAGTTTGAGATCTCTTCCGACTCGGCGTGGGAAGTGATTGGTAATGCTGTCAACGACATGGATGAGTATATCCTTACCCAGGAGTACATCAACCATGAGACCTTGGGCAGGTTGACCATCCGCAAGACGGGCCCTGTTCTGACCGGCTGGGAAGAAGAAAATAGCGACCTGATCGATCCGCAGTTTAGCGGAGAGGCGTGGCCCGGCCACTTTGTTTACGAGGATCGGCCCATCCCTTACGCCGAATATACCATCACAGCCAATGAGGACATTTACACCCAGGATCATCAGGTGGATGCCAACGGCAACCGGACCCTTTGGTATGCCAAAGGCGATGTAGTTGCAGTCGTACAGACGGGCGATGGTACCAGCGATATCGTTACATTCGCACCCGGCCGCACCAATTCCACCTATGATTTCCTTTCGATTGTCCACGATGGAACCGTAGGCGAAGTGACAGTGACGCTGCCTCTTGGCAGTTACCACATTGAGGAAACCAATGCGCCGTATGGTTATGTTGGCACCAAGCAGAGCTACGATGTGGTATTTTCGTGGGATGTCCAAACCAACAGTGTAGTTATGGCTCAAAGCATTACCTCTACCGATGAGGAAGGCAATGCATCCACGGATACCTTTGAGGTTGTCAACGCGGATGAGGCCACCGCCGAACAGGTAGAGGCGCAGGTCCTCAAGTTCTACAACGAGAGGGTCAAAACGGAACTCACCGTCTGCAAGCGGGACGTCAAAATGGATACGCTGGTTGCCGGTGCTGTCTACAACCTGTATACGGTGGATGATATCTACAATGGCTCTGGCGAGCTGCTGTTTCATGCAGGGGATCTGATCGCAACCTCGGCTCCTACCGACTCCGAAGGGCGCACTACGTTCACCTGCGATCTGCCGCTGCGGGGGCTCTACTATGGCATGAGCAACGTGCAGATTCCTGAAAACACCACTGCCAACAGCGGACGCTATCTGCTTCGTGAGCTGCGCGCACCGGAAGGATACTACCTTGATGCACCCGACCAGGAGCTGGCCTTCATCTATGCCGGCAGCAGTACGCCCGTGGTGGAACTTGAGCAGACCTTCAAAAACGATGCCACCTCTTTCTATGTATCCAAGCGGGCGCTTACCGGTGACGACGAGCTCCCCGGTGCAACGCTTACCATCCAGGACAAGGACGGCAATGTAGTGCGCCAGTGGGTCAGCGGCGACAAGCCCACCGAAATCCGCGGACTGAAATTTGATACGGTTTACACTCTGGTGGAGACCGCCGCGCCCAACGGGTATGAAGTGGCAGAAAGCATCCGGTTCAAGCTGTTACAGAGCAAGGATGAAAACGGCGACCTGCTCAATGCGGCGGATGTCTATGTCTGCACCGGCAAAGACTGGCTGATCTTTGACCATTGGGAAAAGCTGGAGGACGGCATGGTCATTATGCGCGATGCCCCCAGCCCTGAGACTCCTCCCACACCGGATAATCCGACTCCGACTCTTACTCCGGAACAGCCGGTCAGTACTCCTGCCCCCACACCGGCACCGTCTGTCCCTGTCCTTCCTCAGACCGGTGATATTCCGTGGCTTCCTGCAGTCCTGTTCGGAACAGGGGTGGCGGCAGCCATGGGCTTGGGACTGATTCGGAAGAAGAAACACACTGGAGAGCAAAACAGCCAGAGTAAAGAAAAATGATGCATCGCTTTGTAAAGGGGCTCCTGCTTGGAATCCTTTTCATCTGCAGCATAGGTTTGCTCTGGTTTCTGGTAATCCAGCCGTTTCTGACGCAGAAAGATGCAGAGGATCTGAAAGCCCAATACATTGTCACTGCGCCGCAGGCTGAATCTGCAGAGAGTGAACAGGATGGCGGGGAGAAGCACCAATTGGATTTTGCATCCTTGCGTTCTCGCTATCCGGATGTTCATGCATGGCTTACCATACCCGGAACCTGTGTGGACTATCCTGTAGTGCAAAGCAGTGCAGATGATCCTGAATATTACCTTCGGCGGAATTATGATGGACGGTGGAGACTGGCCGGAAGTCTGTTCTTCCAATATGACTGTACCCCCAAAAGCAAGAATGTCGTGATCTTCGGTCACAACATGAATGATGGGACCATGTTTGGTGTACTGGAAAAACTGACCGAGCAGAAGTTCCGTGAGCAGCATTCGACGATTTTCTTGGAAACGGAGGATGGAGTTCGGGAATACCGGATCGCATCGGTTTTGACAACCGACCTGTCGAGAATCCCTTTTAACCGGACAGTGTTTGCAGATGAACAGGATTACCTCGCTTTTGCCGGCACGATGCTGGAAGAAACAGGGTATGAACCGCAAGCAGTGAAACGCCTGCTGACGCTTGTGACTTGTGCCTACAACTGGGATGGAGCTCGGACAGTCGTTGTCGCTGTAGAGAAATGAATTGCCTGAACGGAGAAAGGATGTGATAGATGGTTGAAAGTGCTGATTGTTGAGCCGGGGCAGTATCCCCGGGAAGCGGAAATCGCAAAGAGTCTGAAAGCAGAACAGGCTGTGGTCGGGGGACTCATCGAATGTGTGTATCCCTGGCAGGACAACGCCTGCATTGTCTGCAATGACGAGGGCAAGCTGGAAGGGCTGCCCCTCAACCGGACGCTGGATGACTATGACGTGATCGCTGGGACTTTCTTTGTGGTGGGGCTCACTGAAGATGACTTCTGCAGTCTGACCAATGAACAGGTGGAGCGGTACAAAGCCATGTTTTTCAAACCGCAGCTGTTTGTCCCGTATCGCGGTGGTCTGATGCAGGTGCCGTATACCAACCCTGATCTTCCGAATACCCCGGAATCCATCAAGCAGGATTTTGCAATCCGGCACAACCTGCCGGAATTGAGCTTCTGTGCGGTTGAAGGATTCGACCATGTGATGCTCGTCCAGTACGGGAAAGATGGATATTGGGAGATCGATGCTCCCCCGGAAGGCATTGATGCCAAGACGTATGCGGAACGCCTCAACGCCGCTATGGGCGTTACCAAGCAGCAGCAAACAGCCATGCTGTATGGTCTGACTGTTGGATGGGATAAGCTGGCATACCGCTTTCCTGACATTGATGAGCAAGGACGCATTACCCGGCCCCGAAAAAACCTGGATAACAAAGAGAGATAAGCCATGACCCAATATGTTTTTTACCAGGCGCGTAGCCCTCCCGGCTGTGCGCCTTTTTGTTTTGCCATAAACACCAATCAACATACAAAGGAGAAATCAATGCGCACTTTTTATTCTGCTGAATCTGTCACCGAAGGCCACCCCGACAAGCTCTGCGATCTCATCGCAGACAACGTCCTGGACGCGTGTCTGACCGGAGACCCCGCCAGCCGCGTCGCCTGTGAGGTCATGGCCACCCGTGGTCACATCATTGTGGCCGGTGAGATTACCACCGAAGCAAACCCCGACGTGTTCAACATTGCCCGGGACGTGCTGCACAGCGTTGGGTACGACCCCAAGAGCTTTCAGATCGATTGTTATCTGCATCCTCAGAGCCCGGATATTGCCGGAGCTGTGGAAGTGCCTGCGGATAGCCCCGAAGATGACGAGGCCATCGGTGCCGGTGACCAGGGTGTCGTCATCGGGTACGCCTGCAACGAAACGCCCGAACTGATGCCCATGCCCGTGGTGATCGCTCACCGCCTCACCAGCCTGCTGACCCTGGCCAGAATGACCGATGCTGTTCACGGAATCGGCCCCGATGGCAAAGCCATGGTGGTTGTGGAGTATGAGGATGACAAACCGCTGCGGGTAGATCAGATCCTGCTGTCGGTCCAGCATGAGGCGGGGGTACATATCGAGGATATCCAGGCCGACATCTTTGCTCAGGTCATTTTGCCCGCCCTCAAAGGAATGCCCACCGATGATCGGATGGAAGTCATCCTCAACCCCAGCGGCAGTTTCGTGGTGGGCGGCCCGGAAGCCGACACCGGCCTGACGGGCCGCAAGCTCATGGTGGATGCTTACGGGCCTTTTGTGAGCCAGGGCGGCGGGGCGTTGTCCGGCAAAGACCCCACCAAAATTGACCGGACCGCTGCGTACATGGCCCGGTACATTGCGAAAAACATTGTGGCTGCCAATATTGCGGATCGGTGCCGCGTGGCCCTGACCTATGCCATTGGCATGGCCAAGCCCATGGCGGTTACGGTGGACACCTTCCAAACGTGTTTTCGCTGCGATGACGAATATCTGGCAGCGGCAGTGCGCCATGTGTTCGATCTGACCCCGGCGGGCATGATCGAGACCCTCCATCTGCAGCAACCGATCTATGCCCGTACTGCCGTCGGCGGGCATTTCGGACGTGAAGATTTTCCCTGGGAGCAGGTGGATAAGAGTAGCCTGCTGATGAGGGCCCTTTCCTGATGCCCGGTGTCAGCAAGGAACAGATCGCCGCCGCCAAAAAGATGACGGCCATTGAATTCTTGCGGCGGTATCGTTCCGCAGATCTGGTCAAGAGCAGCGCCCGCGGCGAGTTCGAGCTGCGCAGTCACGACAGCTTCAAAATTAACGGTGAGTCCAGTGTCTGGCACTGGAAAAGCCGTGGGATCGGAGGCAAGTCTGCCCTGGACTATCTCGTCCATGTGGAGCAGTGTGGTTTTGTGGAAGCCGTGCGGATGCTGTGTGATGAGGTACCTGGGTACATCCCTGTCGCTCATGAGGAGGTGGAGCAGAAGCGCCCGGAGTTCTCTCTTCCGCCTGCTGCCCGCAACAATGCCCGGGTTGTGGCGTACCTTTGCGGGCGAGGCATTTCCCCCGTGGTGCTCAGTTACTGTGTGGACCGTGGCCTGGTCTATGAGAGCCTGCCGTATCACAATTGTGTGTTTATCGGAAAGGATGAAAACGGCACAGCACGGTACGCAGCTTTGCGCGGCACCTACGGCCAAGGGCGTCCGTTTAAGGCTGAAACGCCGGGCAGCGACAAGCGGTATGGCTTCTGCATTCCGCCGCTGCATCCTTCCACCACGGTGGCAGTGTTTGAGGCGGCCATTGATGCCATGGCTGAGATGACTCTCTCCGATAATACCGCAGACAAATACCGCCTCTCGCTGGGCGGCATCTATGCTCCGAAAGAAGAAAATGTGGAGATCAAGACGCCAGTGGCATTGGTGGAGTTCCTGCGTCAGCATCCGGATGTGGACACCATCCAACTGTGCATGGACAATGATGAGCCGGGCCGCCATGCGGCGCTGGCCATCGCCCGCAATCTCGGCGGCAAGTACAAAGTGTCCCTGTGCCTGCCGCAGATCGAGGGCGGCGACTATGCCGACCTCGCCAAACAAATCAAACAGGCAAGATGTGCCTGTACCAGACATCGCACCGAGTTGGCGCGATGACCATAACGGAGGTGATGCGATTGAGTGAACGCATTTTCAAAATGTACTCTCCGCTGACTGGTGAACTGTACCAGGCCGGAGAGTATGAATACGAGGATTCCGCCGACGAATACAACGGCGAAGAACTGCTGCTTTATGCGGAGGAAATTGAAAAGGCAGTCAAGGCCTACACCGACAACGGTACCGAAGATCTCATGAAATACTTCTATGAGAGCGATTACGTTAAGCAGCACGTTCGGAGTCTGGTCCCCTCGGTGGAGGTCTGGAACGGGCGGCTTTATGGTTGTACCACGGTGCGGGCAGATGATGATCTTTCGGAACCCGGCTGGGACAAGCTCATGGACTACCTGGCCGGACAGTATTCAGACGGCTGGGGCGAGGGCTTCGAGCAGCGGGAAATCGAAACCGAAGATGGCCTGCTGTATGTGCATTTCTGGCAGGACCACGACTTCGACTTCACGGTGGAGGAAGTCACCCCTTCGAAGAAGTATGAGATCACCGACATCGCGCATCCCAAAGATCCCAGCCTGCACCGTATCCGGGCTCTGACGCGGGTAAGCGAAACCGTTGGCCCCGGTACCCTGGGCGGCTATGTCCAGAGCGAGGAAAATCTGACCCAGGAAAACGATGGTGCCTGGATCTACGGGGATGCCATCTGCTGCGAAAACGCCATCGTGACAACCGGGGCTTTCCTGACTGGACAGGCCCGGGTAAGCGGTTCGGCCCTCGTTTCCAATGAAGCTGAAATCGGTGGCCAAGGCCGCGTCCGTGACCGCGCGGTAGTGTCCGGCGGTACGGTGCAGGAAGGTGCCGTCGTCTGCGGCGATGCCGTTATTCGGAAAAACCAGATCACCGGAGCAGTGCCCCTCGTGGAAGGCCATGCCACCGTGATGGGCGTTGTGGCCGGTGCGGTTTACCTGGGCGCGGATGCCTTTATTCTGCCGGGAAACACGGTGGACAACCCCACCAACAGTGTCCTGGCCATCAACGGGACCCATGTGCGGCTGTACAGCATTGAGCAGGTCAAGCCGCCGAAAGCGCCTGAACGCTGAATAATAGAAAGGATGATGCCTTTGACAAATACTCTCCAGCAATCCACTTTGTTTTCTTCCAACGATTTTACTATGCCCGAGCATTTTGGAGATGACCGCTGGACGATTCTGCATGGCGATGTCATGCACATCGTTCCGCACATGACCAGAGCCGTCTTTGATGCCGTCATTACCGACCCGCCCTATGCCAGCGGCGGTGCCAGCCAGACGGCCAAGAACCGCTCGACTACCGAGAAGTACAGCAGTCTGCGCGGCGACAAGGCACTGCCGGATTTTGACAGTGACCAGATGGACCAGCGCAGCTGGACCCGGTGGATGTGTGAATGGCTTCAGATGGTGCGTGCTGCCTGCAAGCCCGGTGCGCCCATCTGCCTGTTCATCGACTGGCGGCAGCTGCCCTCCATGACCGATGCCCTGCAGTGGGCCGGGTGGACCTGGCGCGGAATCGCGGTATGGGATAAGCCGTCCGGTCGACCGCAGCGGGGGCGCTTCCGTCAGCAAGCCGAGTTTATCGTTTGGGGTTCCAACGGCAAGATGCCGCTGGAGCGCAATGTGGGTTGTTTGCCGGGGGTATTCCGTCAGGCCAACCCCGCCAACCGCATCCATGTGACCGAAAAGCCCCTGCAGCTCATGCGGGATGTGGTGCAGATCTGCGAACCGGGAGGCCGAATCCTCGACCCGTTTGCCGGTTCCGGCACCACCATTTTGGCTGCGGTGCAGGAAGGGTACGAAGCGGTGGGCATCGAACTTACCGACGCCTACTTCCAGCTTGGTACCCAGCGTGTGAAACAGGCGCTGGAGCCACAGAGTGAATCTTAACAAGATTCACTGACAGAAAGAACCGTGCGGAGTGAATCTTATTAAGATTCACTCCGCCTCATTTTTGGAAGGAGAACCGATATGAAACGTCCCTGGGCCTACGTGTGCGCCACCAATGACACCAACTCCAAGACTTTACGCGGCTATTGCCGCACGATTTTTCAGTGCGGATATGTGCCGGTCTGTCCTCGTCTGCAGGACGGGCAGTTCATTGTGCTGGAAAATCCCGATGAACGCCATGCCTTCAACGAAATTTTGCGGGACAAACTGCTCCGCTGCACAGTCTTGGTGGTTTGCGGTAAGCATTCGGATGCGACTACCAACGCGGAAGTGGGCCTTGCCAAGAAATACAGCAAGGTCCTCACAACGCTGGACGGTGTTTTGCAGGCCGCCGAAAAGGGAGAAATCCTCACCGACTGAAAGGGGAGGGGACGACCTCTCACCTGCTGGCAGACGGTTTTGCAAGCATAGCGTTTGGATATCCAAACGCAGATCCTTGGGGCGTGCCCCAAACCCCCGACGGCCTGCGAGAGCAGTGCCGCGTTACATTTGGAAAGGAACAGGTGAAAACCATGAGTGGATTTGAAATGCGGGCACAATTTTACCCGCTGGTGACCGACTTGGAACGGCTGAAAGAAGAAGCTGCGGAAGGCGTGCCGTACCCCTTCGTTACGGAAGAATTGCTGGAGCTCTCGCCCAAAGACTACCGGCAGTTCTGCAGTGCCCTGGGGCAGCGGTACGCATTCGAAACCGACATTCCCAAGGAAGGGTACGATACTGTGTACGGGGCCTTCCATTGTTCTCTGGTTACTGCGGTATCCGAAAAAGAAGCAATTCTCCTGACCAGGGTGGCCGCGCAGATGTTCGGTGCCTATCTGCCGGACAAGACACTTCTGGATCTTACGAGGGTGCCGAAGAAGCAGGTGACCCTTGAGGCGTGCCACAACCCGGAAATCCGCATCGGGCATCCGGATGCCGTCCGGTGACAGGACGAAAGCGCCGCCACGTTATTCCACTTCGGCTGACCGAGCAGGAACTGAAGCATCTGAACCGACTGGCAGCGCAAAGCGGGTTATCTCGTGAAAAGTTGCTGCGGGCGCTGATTATGGGTGAAACCATTCGTCCGCGTCCCTGTACCCATCATGAGGACCTGCTGCGAAAAGTGTCCGGACTCTGCAACAACGCCAACCAGGTGGCCCATCGGGCAAACAGTACCGGTGTGGCCAGTCAGGAAAGTGTAGATAAGATGATTCGAATCTCCCAGGAAATCTGGAAGGAGGTGAAAAGCCAATGGTAAAGAAATATCAGGAAACCGCCAATTTTGTATCCGGTGTACTGGATGTTACTGAACTTCAGAATATTTCGCCGTTTATGAGTAAGCCGCAGAAGTTCTCCATACAGCGGGCTCTGGTGCTGAGTGACGCCGACTACCAGTTTTTTGTGAATGATGACTTTCGCAGACCGCCCGTTGTCATCCGCGCCAAACAGCGGTACATGGGATTTGACGTGAAGAAGAAAGAATGGAATTGCCTGCTGGTGGTGAGCGAAATCAGCAAAGACGGCATCCTGGTGGGGAAAGAGCCGGACGCCGAGCGCTACTATATGGCCTATGTCCCCGACCACACCAACCTGAACCTGCCGGCTGATCTGCCGGTGGAGTTCTGGACCAACGTCTGTACCACCACGTTGCAGCTGCAGCCTTCGGCAGAGGCACATCCTCCGCTGACGGAGCAGGGAAACCGTCAACAGCACTTCGCGTCCTTTGTGGGAATGCAGCTGTCGACGGTGTGCTTTGATCTGCGTTTTATGTCCTATGACCCCGAAAAGGATGAGATGGTGACCCGCCTGTATGGCGGCCCCCACGATTACATCGAGAGCCGTGGGACGCCGGAGAAGATCGCAAAGGAAAACCACTTCTCGGGCAAGCTGCGTGGTATCTTCTTCAACATGGACTACCGCAACATCAGCCATCCGTGTCTGCCGGAAGAAGTGCCGCAACCCAAACGGAAAACTCCCCGAAAAACCAGGGAGGAAGGAAGATGAGTTATGGCCTATACATCCATTATCCCCGTCCGCCGCCTGGACCGAGCGGTGGACTATGTGCGGGATAAAGCCAAGACAACACGCGGCCCCAAGTCTTTGCAGGACGCAGTGGATTACGCCCTCAACCGGGATAAGACGGAGTCGGATTGTTTTGAAACGGGACTCAGCTGTGTATGCGAAACCGCCTTTGAGGATATGCGGGATACGGTACAGCGCTGGCAGCAAACTGCCGGTGTGCAGGGATACCACCTTGTTCAAAGTTTTGCTGAGGGAGAAGTTACGCCGGAACTGGCTCATCAGATCGGGGTGGAGCTGGCTGAGCAGCTGCTGCAAGGCCGTTTTCAGGCGGTGGTTACCACTCACCTCAATACCAAACACTATCACAATCATATTGTGTGGTGTTCGGTGGCTCTGGACAATGGCCGGAAATACCACAGCAATGCCAAGTCCTACTATACCGAGGTGCGGGCCCGTTCCGATGCGCTCTGCAGAAAATATGGACTATCCATCATTGAGACCAAAGAAAGTGAACAGTCCTCCATGCCGTATCACGTTTGGCTGGACGAACAGGAGAATCGTCCAAACTGGACATCTATGGTGCGCCAGGACGTGAATGAAGCGATCTCACAGGCTCTGACCTGGCGGCAATTTCTGCAGTGTTTAAGTCAGAAAGGATACACCTTCCGTTTCAATCGGAAATATCCTACGCTGCAGCCGCCCGGAAAACCTCGCCCGATTCGTTTCAAAACCCTGGGAAAGCAGTATACCCCGGAGACCATCAAACAGCGCCTCCTCTACTCGCAGAAAACCTACCCAGCAGAACCACACGTCCATCATACCCGGCTACACGGAATCTACCGGAAAGCGCGCAAGCCTTTGAGCTTGCGCGCTTTCTATTATCGGGAACTGTATATGCTGGGAGTCTTTCCCCGGAAACCTTGGCATCCATCCCCGGCCGTGCGGGAGGAAATCCGTCAGCTAGACAAACGAATTGAGCAGTACGAATTTCTGATGCGCCGGGATATCAGCACTCTGGCACAGCTGCGAGATCTCCGTGCCCAAACGGAAGCGAAGGTGCGGCAACTGAACGCAGAGCGCAACCGTCTATACAAGGTTAACCCGAAAAGTGACCAAATCCCGCTGATTACCCAACGTCTGCGGGAACTCCGCAAGACCATCAAATTGTGCAAGCAAATCGAAGAACATTCGCTGGAAATGGCACAGCGCCAGGAAGAAGAACAAAAGCGCCGTGCCGAACAAGAAAGGAGCAATGCCCATGAACGCGAATCAATGGAATTACCGGGTCCAATACGCCCGTGATCATTACCCGCCCGGCACCCGTGTTCGGTTGCTGAATATGCCCGACGATCCCCAGCCCATTCCGCCCGGTACGACCGGCACGGTGTTGGCCGTGGACGATGCGGGTCAGCTGCTTATGAATTGGGACAACGGACGGGCTCTGAGCCTTCTGCCCGGAACGGATTCTTTTGAGGTGATCAGCCGTCCGAAGGCCAAAGACGTACAGCGTCACAAAGGAGAAGCCAGATGAACTACGGTGCAGAACCGGCGGATCAGGTCGTTCGCTACTCGCTTGAGGGCACCGAAGTTGCCCTGCGTCTTTCGGGATCGGCGGCGATCACCTTTGCCAAGTTTGTAGCCGCGGTACTCAAGGACCAGAAAAAGACCCACGGCAAAACCCGTCTGGTCCGCCTGCTGCGGGAAGGCAAGCCGCTGAAGTTCTTCTCGGTGGAGAAAGATCGGATGCGGGAGTTCGCCCATGAAGCGAAGATGCACGGCCTGCTGTTTGTCCCCATGCGGGACAAAACCGATCCCGACCATATCGAGATCGCAATCCTGGCCGATGACGCCTCCAAGGTGAATCGGATCTTTGACCGCCTGCAGCTGGATGTGGTGGACACCGGCATGGCAGAAGCGGTGGACGAGGTGGCGCAGGACATGGAGGCTATGCCCACTGAAGCACCGGACACTCCGCAGAAAGAGCCTCAGAAGGAGGAAGCACCGCCGGTTTTTCCTTCCCCGGCCCGTCACCAGACGGAGCCGGAACCCGCCCCTCCGTCCATGCCTTCCTCGAACAACAACGAGAAATCGCCGCCTATGTGGCCCGGATTCCGCGCCGACCAGGTGCGGGCCCGGGGTAAGCGTCCCAGCGTCCGACTGGAATTGGGCGAGATCCGCGCCATTCTGGCCGCCCGCAAGGAACATTCCCCCATGCCCAGGTCGCCTATCCGAATCCACCGGGATGGTCCGGTCCGCGGGTAAAAGTTTTCCGTTTGTTTTCATTTGAGGGATAGCTATTCAAGGATAGCTGTGGTATGGTTTCCGTAATAGAAACCACCAGAAAGAAAAGGAGGCATCCCCTTATGAGTGAACGTGTAATGAAGATGGACCGGAACGATAAAAGTATTCTCATCCGCGCACTCCATGCGCAGTATCGGGAGAAAAAAGCCAGTGGCAAACCCTATGCCGAAATCGGCCAGCTGATCCTGCGCATCGATGCAACAGACCCCGGACGTCTGCGCCTGGGGGATGCCGAATACCTGCTGGCAAGGAATGCCCTCAATGATCTGCGCAACCAGCGCATTGCCAGTGGTGGTTACACCGATGCCGCCGATGCGGCCCTTGCCAATCTGCTGCGGGCCAAAGTGCCTTTCCATCTCTTCGGTCATACGCGCTGAATTACCATCTGTATCCTGCCAGGGAATTTTCCCTGGCATTTTTCTTTTAGGAGGTGTTGGAACCCAACAATCTGAAACCTGTCTATACCATCGCATCGCTGTCGGGTGGAAAAGATTCGACGGCAATGCTTCTTCGGCTTCTGGAGGAAGCCCGGCCCATCGATGAGATTCTGTTCTGTGACACCGGTTGGGAATTTCCGCAGATGTACGATCACCTGACCAGTCTGGAACGCTATATCGGGCGGCCCATTACCCGTCTGAAAGCCCCGATGACGGCAGAACAGTACTTCTACGAGTATACCGCCAAGTCTACCGCCCGTCTGGTCACGAACCGGGGCCTCAGCTGGCCCTCCCATTCCTGCCGCTGGTGTACCGGACGCCTGAAAACCCACGTCATCAACAAGCACCTGCGAGATCTGCGCAGGCAGTATCATCTGGTACAGTATGTAGGCATTGCCGCGGACGAAGTACACCGCTGTAAGGACCTGCACTACCCGTTGGTGGAATGGGGGATGACTGAAGCAGACTGCCTCAACTATTGCTATGCCCGCGGCTTCGACTGGGGTGGACTGTACGATATCTTTCGCAGGGTTTCCTGCTGGTGCTGTCCTTTGCAGCCGCTGTCGGAACTGCGGAAGCTTCGTAAACATTGCCCGGATCTTTGGCAGCGGCTTCTGAAAATGGATGCCCATACCTGGCAGCCTTTCCGTGCCGACTACACTGCCCGACAACTGGATGTCCGTTTTGCTTTGGAAGAAGAAAGAACTGCACAGGGCCTGCCCATCACCGGGCGGGCCTTTTTTACTGCCCTGCGGCAGCGATTCGAAAAGGAGGGATGTTCTTGAATACCGATGATTTCTGGAGCCTGATTGAACGGGCCCAACAGGTGGCCGACCCGCAGAATGAAGCCTCCATGATGGAGGCCCTGTTTTGGGAACTGACCAAGCTGCCTGACCGGGAATTCTTTGCCTGGTACCGGCTGCAGGAAGCCTTTATGCAGCTGGCCGACACACCCAAGCTGTGTGCGGCGGCCGCTATCATTAACTATGGCACTTCCGATGACCGTTTCATGGATTTCCGCGCCTGGCTGGTCATGCAGGGACGGGCCGTGTATTTGTCTGCCTTGGCCGATCCTGACCGTCTGGCCAGGATGCGGGTGCCCTTCGGCGAAGCCGAATGGGAACTGTGTGGGTATATCGCCATGTATGCCTATACCGGCAAGAAATATCTTGCTCTGTTCAGACCGGATGCCCCCGATGGTCAGGCACTGCGCCGCCGCTATCCGGATTGCAAGGATCTGCCGCAGCAGGTGGAACGTATCTGCATGAACCGTGCGCTGATCCGGAGATACGATGTAGGTGGGTTTGACCAGGATCTGGAACACCAGATGCTGCAGACCGAGATCGAGTACCGGCTGCATCGAAGCAATATCCCCAGGGATTTCTTTTCGGCTCAACACAAAGACGAACCCAAAGAGAATCTGGCCGAAGAACTGGCCAAGACGCTCACCATCGATACCGCAGAAGTGGACCCGGCTTTGCCGCACGCCCTTCCTGCCCTGTGGAAGAAGCGGACAGACTGGGAAGCCAGCCGGCTGCAGCAACGAAGCGGCATCACCCGCCACAAACAGGCTGAACGCTGATTGCAGAAAACGCCAACTCCATGGTGGATCTGGCTGCTGCCTCTTCCGCTGATTTGGTGGGCTGCAGCTGCCATGGCCATGCGCTGGCGGTCCGGCATGAATTTGTCGGACCTTCTGAACGCCTGCAATGAGATGTTGGCGCAGCCGCTTCCTCTTGCGTGGAGCAGCCAGACCCCTCGCTTCCTGCTGATCTTCACCGGTTTGTATGCTGTGATTGCCCTCGTCGCATCCAGTGAACACCGCAACACCCGTCCGGGTGAGGAACACGGTTCCGCCCGCTGGGGAAACGCCAAAGAGCTCAACCGTCGCTACCGGGATACCCAAGGCCCCAACCTGCTGATGACGCGCAACTTCCGCATCGGAGTGGATGGCTATAAGCACAAGCACAACACCAACGTGCTGATCGTCGGCGGCGCAGGTGCCGGCAAGACCCGTACCTATGCGGTGCCCAATGTGCTGGAGTCCGGGCGTTTGACCGTCGGCAAAGGTGCTTTATGTACCGGCTGCTCCATGGTCATCACCGATCCCAAGGGAGAGATCCTGCGCAAGACCGGTGGCTTTCTCAAGCAGATTGGGTATGAAGTTCGGGTGTTCGATCTGCTCAACCCCGATGCGTCCTTCTGCTATAACCCCTTTCGGTATGTGCGGGATGACAAGGATGTGCTGCAGCTGATCTCCAACCTCATTCAGAACACCACGCCGCCCCATGCACAGAGCTCCGACCCTTTTTGGGAAAAATCCGAGACTGCGCTGCTCCAGGCCCTCATGCTGTATCTGCTGCATGAGGCTCCGCCGGAGGAACAAAACTTCGGCATGGTCATGGAGCTGCTGGGCAGCGCCCAGGTCAAGGAGAAGGACGAGAGCTACGAGTCGCCCCTGGATATCCTCTTCGAACGTCTGGCCATGCGTGACCCGGAAAGCATTGCCGTCAAGCAGTACGGCATCTACAAACAGGCCGCCGGCAAAACCGCCAAGTCCATCCTGGTGAGCGTCGGTGTCCGATTGGCTGCCTTCAATCTGCCTCAAATTGCCCGCCTGACCATGACCGATGAACTGCATCTGGACGAGCTGGGAGAAAAGCGAGTGGCCCTGTTCTGCTGTATCCCCGATGCGGATCGTTCCCTGAACTATCTGGTCGGCATGGTCTACACCCAGCTGATCCAGACGCTTTTCTACCAGGCAGACCGTGTCCATCGGGGACGGCTTCCTGTGCCGGTCCACTGCCTAATGGACGAGTTCGCCAACATTGCTTTGCCCAAGGACAGCTTCCTGTCCGCACTGGCAACCATGCGTTCTCGGGGCATCTTCTGTTCCATCATTGTGCAGAACATCGCCCAGCTGAAATCCATGTACAAGGACAGCTGGGAATCGCTGGTGGGCCTGTGCGATGAGTTCCTTTACCTGGGCGGCAACGAGCAGGGAACTCACAAATACGTTTCCGAGCTGATCGGCAAGGAAACGGTGGAAACCACCAGCCGAAGCCTTTCTCGAGGCCGCAGCGGCAGCAGCAGTACCAGCCACCAGCAAGCGGCCCGCGACCTGATGACCCCCGACGAAGTGCGCCTGCTTTCCAATGACAAAGCGCTGCTGTTCGTGCGCGGTGAACGCCCGGTCATGGACTGGAAGTACAATCTGCTCTGGCACCCGAACATCCGCTTCACCGAAGATGGCGGCGCGCCGCCCTATGACTACACCGCTGCACCGGATGCCCATGAGGATCTGGCAGGTGCTGCTGAAAACTACGAGCTGCTGGACATGGATGATTTCCTGCCGGCAGCCGAACAACCGAAACCCATGTTTACTTATCCAAGGAGGGATGCCCATGCATCGCAACAAGATTGATATGCCCCGCACCAAACGTCTGACCCGCCGCGCCTTCGCACTGTATGCTGCTCTGGTTCTGGTCTGCTGCGCCGCCACGCCGGTGCTGGCCGACGGTGATCCGCTGACTGTGGTCAACAACCTCAGTACCTTCATCTTCTCCATCATCCGGGCCATCGGCCTGATCCTGCTGGGCTGGGGCATTGTTCAGGTGGGTCTGTCGCTGCAGAGCCATGATCCCAGCCAGCGCAGCCAGGGCTTCCTGACGCTGGCCGGCGGCATCATCATCACCTTCGCCAAAGAGATCCTGGACCTGATCGTTGGCACCGGAGTCTGATGTGCCGGAATATATCAGGAAAGGAGGTGATATACCGTGGGTGACAGCTGGATCGTAAGCAACCTCAACGCTGCCCTGACCACCTGGAATGACAAACTGGGAGAGATCTGGCAGCTGCTGACCCAAAGTCCACAGACCTTCAAGGACGGCCAGGTATGGGCCGTGATGGTGGGCATCCACGGGGCACTGCAAGCCATTGGCTACGGGTTGCTGGTACTCTTCTTCGCAGCCGGTGTGGTCAAGACCTGCGGCACCTTCGTGGAGGCCAAACGCCCCGAACAGGCCCTCAAACTCTTTATTCGCTTCGCCCTGGCCAAAGCAGCTGTGACCTACGGTCTGGATCTGATGCTGGCTATCTTCCAGATCGTGCAGGGGATGGTCTCCACGGTGATCAACCAATCTGGCGTGTCCGGAATGAGCGCCGTTACACTGCCCCAAGATCTGATTGACGCCATCAACCAGGTGGGTTTTTGGGATTCCATCCCGCTTTGGGCTGTGACTCTGATCGGCGGGCTGCTCATTACCGTACTATCCTTCGTGATGATCCTGACCGTGTATGGCCGTATGTTTTCCCTTTGGATGTATGCGGCCATTGCCCCCATTCCGCTTTCGTCCTTTGCCGGAGAACCCACGTCCAATGTGGGCAAGAACTTCCTGCGCAGTTATGCCGGTGTCTGCCTGCAGGGCGTAGTCATTGCTTTGGCCTGCATCATCTTCTCCGCTGTGTCCTCCAGCCCGCCCGCTGTGGATACCAGCGTCTCGGTAGTAACCGCCACCTGGACCTATGTGGGAGAACTGGCCTTCAACCTGCTGGTGTTGGTTGGTGCGGTGAAGGGATGTGACCGGATCGTCAAGGAAATCATGGGCCTGTAACAGAAAGAGAAGTGATTGCTTATGGAAATCAAAATTCCCAAAGAAGTCCGGGACTACCATGAGACCATCTTCTTCGGTCTCAACACCCGGCAGTTTATCTGCTCACTGCTGGCCCTCGGGGTGGCGGTGGGCGTTTATTTTTTGCTCCGTCCGCTGCTGGGAACAGAGGAAATCGGCTGGGTCTGCATCCTGGCCGCCGCGCCTTTCGCAGCCTGCGGATTTTTTTCCTACCACGGCATGACTGCCGAGCAGCTGTTTTGGGCGTGGTGCAAATCCGAGATTCTGAGCCCCAAGCGGCTGATCTATCGTTCCAACAGCTATTACTACGATGCGATCCAGGGAGGGATGCGTATGAAGAAACCCAAACAGAAGAAGCGCAGCCGTAAGGAGAAGCGCCATTGATCAAGACCCTGTCCAAAGCGCGGAAACAGGAGCGTGTAAAGTTCCGTATTCCGCGCAGCGTGCAGGACTGCATTCCCATCCGCCGCATTTGGGCGGACGGGATCTTCCAGGTGGGCCACCAGTTCTCCAAGACCTGGTCGTTCACCGACATCAACTATTCGATTGCCGGCAAAGAAGATAAGACGGCAATGTTCCTGGACTACTGCGACCTGCTCAATGCACTGGACTCCGGTGCTTCGGCCAAGATAACTCTGTACAACCGGCGGATCAACAAGGAAGAATTCGAGCGGTCCGTTCTGCTGCCTCTCAAGGAGGATGGGTTGGACAATTACCGCGAAGAATTCAACGAGATGCTGCGCGCTCAAGTCACCGAGAGCAATAACAGTATCGTCCGGGAACGGTACCTTACCATCAGTGTCGTCAAGCGCAACATCGAGGAAGCCCGCACCTACTTTGCCCGTGTCGGCACTGATCTGACCACCAAGCTGGCGGCGCTGTCCTCGGTGGCGCAGGAACTTTCGCTCAATGAGCGCCTGCGGATCTTCCGGGACTTTTTCCGTCCTGCAGACCCGCCGGCAACCGAGTTCGATATCCACCAGAAGGCTCGGCGAGGCCAGCATTTCAAAGACTGGCTTTGTCCCAGCAGTATGGAGTTCTCCGCCGACCATTTCAAGATTGATGACCGCATGGGCCGGGTACTCTACTTGCAGGACTTCGCCAGCTATCTGAAGGACAGCTTTGTATCGGAGCTCTGCGACCTGGATCGTGAGCTAATGTTGTCCATCGATATTCTGCCCATTCCCACCGATGAGGCCGCCCGTCAGCTGCAGAATACGCTGTTGGGTGTAGAAACCAACGTGACCAACTGGCAGCGGAAACAGAACGCCAACAACAACTGGTCGGCCATTGTACCTTACGACATGGAACTTCAGCGCAAGGAAACCAAGGAGATGCTGGATGATCTGACCACCCGCGACCAGAGGATGATGTTTGGTCTGGTCACCCTCGTCCACATGGCAGGAACCAAGGAACAGCTGGATGATGATACCGAATCGCTGCTCTCTGTTGCCCGCAAGCACCTGTGCCAGCTTTCCACGCTGCGCTGGCAGCAGCGGGATGGGTTGGACACCGTGCTGCCCTATGGATTGCGGCGCATCGAGGCGCTGCGCACCCTGACTACCGAAAGCACGGCGGTGCTCGTTCCTTTCCGCGCCCAGGAAATTATGCAGACCCATGGACTCTACTATGGCCAGAACACCATCAGCCGGAACCGCATCGTGGTGGATCGCCGGCAGCTGCTCAACGGCAACAGCTTCCGGTTGGGCGTGTCCGGCTCCGGCAAGTCCATGAGCGCAAAAGAGGAAATCGCTCAGATTGCCCTGTCCACAGAGGATGATATTTTGATTCTGGACGTGGAATCCGAGTTCGGACATCTGGTGGAAGCCTTCGGCGGCGAGGTCATCCGCATCTCGGCTACATCGGACACCCACATCAATGCGCTGGATATGGACCGCGCCTATGGTGATGAGCGGAACCCCATTGTGTCCAAGAGCGAATTTGTCTTGAGCCTGTTTGAGCAGCTGATCGGCAGCGGGCTGGTCACCGCCAAGGAAAAATCCATCCTGGGCCGCTGCACGGAGCAGGTCTATATGCCCTATGTCCGCAACGGGTACAAGGGCGCAGTCCCCACGTTGAAAGACTTCTACCGCCTGCTCAAGATGCAGCCGGAACCGGAAGCGCAGGGGTTGGCCCTCTCCTCGGAGCTCTTCATCACCGGCACCCTGGGGACCTTTGCCCAGCCCACCAACGTGGATACCAAGGCGCGCATCATCGCCTACGATATCCGCGAACTGGGCGAACAGCTGATGCCCCTCGGAATGCTGGTGACACTGGACGCCATCTACAACCGCGTGATTAAAAATTGGGCGAGAGGGCATCGCACCTGGATCTTCTGCGACGAGTTCTATATCCTGTTCCGGTACGAGTACAGCGCCAATTTCTTCTACAAGCTCTGGAAGCGCATCCGCAAGTACAACGGTCTGATCACCGGCATGACGCAGAATGTGGATGAGCTGCTGCGTTCCGACACCGCTCGTCTGATGCTGGCCAACTCCGAGTTCCTGATCATGCTCAACCAGAGTGCAACCGACCGGGATGAGTTGGCCAAACTGCTGAACATCTCGGACACCCAGCTGGGGTACATCACCAATGTGCCGGCTGGTTGCGGACTGATCCGCTGCGCAGGAAATCTGGTTCCATTCACCAACAACTTCCCCAAGGATACGCAGCTCTACCGCCTCATGACGACCAAGCCCGACGAACAACTGAAAGGATGAGGTATATGAAGCAAAAAAATAAAGGACCGCCCAGGGCGGTCCCCATATGTAAGGTCAGTGTGACCAGATGTTATTTTCCAGATCGCGCAGACGCGCGCGGTAGTCCTTCACGATCTCTTCGGTTTTCTCCACATCCGGGAAGGTGACCAGATAGTCGTCGCCCGCCTGATGAAAACTCACAACACCGGCAAGACCCGCTATTTCCGCAACCTTGATGAGCGTATGAAAATCATATTCCTTGGAACTGAACAGAATATTCATGCCAAAGCGCTCCTTTGATGATTCATAAAAGTGAGATAAACGACCGTGTGACATTTTTATAAGTATATCATAAAAGGACGATGTTTTGTACCTGTATTATTCTTGCTTTAGTTTCTCGTTGGTTCTGACCGTTTCTACAGCAGCTTTGGCTACTTCATAGGCGATACGAACTTCATACGGTTCGCAGGTATCCAGCAATGCCTGCATATCACGCTCAAATTGAGGACGGGCCTGCAACAAATTATCACACAGTAAATCGTCCACTGTGACGCCCAAAGCGTTGGCGATTTTTACGATGGTCGTCAAACTGACCTTGGTTGTCCCCGTTTCTACGTTACTCATATGGGTGGGTGATAAAGATATCTTGTCTGCCAGCTGCTCTTGCGTAAGGTCTAATCCGATACGGGCAATTTTGATCCGCTTTCCAATAGCTTTATAATCCAGCTCCATAAAAGTCTCCACCATTCGTTTTTCATTATTGTAACTACGGTGGCAAAACAATATAATAAACTATATCCGTAGAATACGGATATAAGGAAAGACCGTTGGAAAAATATTTATCCAATATGCTTTTTGGCTGAAAAAAGGAATGAAAAGTACGAAATTCTTCCTTTTTCGCGGTTGTTTTCGCATACACTGATTCCACAAGCAAAGGAGTTCTTATGAAGCAGGAGCGTTTTCGAAAAGCCTGTGGTATTTTTTGGTCGGCGGTGCTTGCTCTTAGTACCGCTTCGTGTGCTGCGGTTCCGTCAACTTCGCTTTCGACAGCCCCGGCAGTTACCGCAATACCTGAAGAAATATATGCCGCACCAACGGTTGGTGAGCCAAACGATGCGACATTCTCTCTGACTATGCTGGACGTGGGGCAGGGGCTTTCCGTTCTTGTACAAGCGAATGGTGAGTATCTGTTGTATGACGGCGGCGGTCGCGGCGCGTCCTCCTATGTGGTTGCCTATCTCCAACAGCACGCTGTGAAAGAATTGGAATGGCTGATAGCCTCCCACTATGACGAGGATCACATCAGTGGTCTGGTGGGTGTGCTTCATACCACACCGGTGGAGCAGGCTTTGATGCCGGACTACACCACCGACACCCAAATCTACCAATCCCTGCAAAATGTGCTGGGAGAAAAGAGTGTCCCGGTGATTTATCCAGCTCAAGGAGATACCTTCTCTCTGGGCGGTGCAGAAATCCAAGTTGTAGGGCCCCGGAATTATGCCTATGATTCGGACAACGACAAATCCCTCTGCCTGCGTATTTGCTACGGGAATTTCCAATGCCTGCTGACCGGAGATGCCGAGCAGGACGCAGAACTGGACATGGTGGCTTCCGGGCAGGATCTGACCTGTGATTTATATGTGGTAGGGCATCACGGTAGTTCCTCTTCCACTAGTGAAGAACTGTTGGACGCGGCAGCTCCTGCCTATGCCTTACTTAGCGTGGGGGAGGACAACCCATATGGGCACCCTACAGAACAGACGCTGGAAGCTCTGCAACGGCATGAAATTGCCCTGTACCGAACCGATCAGCAGGGCGAAGTTACCGTGTATTCCGACAGACACCAATGCTGGTTCAGCACAGAGCCGTGCCAAGACTGGAGTACTGGAAACCAAAGCATTCCCGAAGAACCCCTTGCCACAGCGGTACCGCAGACCGCACAGTATGTGCTAAACACTCACACCAAAAAGTTTCATTTTCCGGATTGCCCCAGCGTTGATCAGATGAGTGAAAAGAACAAGGAGTTTACAGATGCTTCTCGAGATGAATTGATTGCCAGAGGCTATACGGCCTGTGGCCGATGTAATCCATAGATATATATGAAGGGCGGCTACCTGCCGGAAAAGCAGGTGGCCGCCCTTTTTATATAATATTTTCAAAAAGCAGGTGATTCAATGAAAGAGAATACCCACAAAGAGCCCAAGCAGAAACCCTTTGGACGCGCGTCAAGAGAACGCGTAACAAATCGGCTGCCGAAAACCCTTGTGCGGCAAGCATGGCTGAAAAGTAAGGAAAAAGCAATTTCGGCAACACGCACAAAGTCTGGTGGCAACTATACCTCTGCACAGGAAATGGAAGAGTATGCTGTCCAGCAAGGAGAAGCCTATCTGGAAGATGGAGTTCTCTTTGCATTGCGGAAAACAGGTGACGTTGCCAAAGATCGTTTCACTCGCAAACAAGAACCGGATAAACCGCCACAGGATGATTCCGTGTATAGAGATGCTCCGGAACCGAGAGAGAAGAAAAACGCAGTCCGTAAAGCCTCCGGCTCCGATCCGCAAGCAAACGCCAAGACGGAGCAGAAACGACGAACTGCTCAGAAGCAAAGCCGCGATGTCAAAGCGCGCCAGCAACGGATCAAGAAATCTACCCGAGGGGTACGCGGTGTCGATAGAGATCAAAAACAACTTCGCACGGCTGCCAATACCGTCCGCAAAGAAAAACAGGCAAGGCAAGCAGTGCAACGCACACAGAGAATGATCTATCGGGCCCAGCAGGCCGCCCGGGAAAGCGCAGAAGCAGCCAAAAAGGTGATTACTGTAATACACTCGGCGATTCAGCACCTGTTGGCTGCCCTGCAGAGCCTTGCGGCTGCACTGATTGCTGGCGGCTGGGTAACCGTGTTTGTCATCCTGCTGATCTGTTTAATTGCCCTTGTGGTAGGATCAGCTTACGGTATCTTCTTCGCTGAAGAATCCCCGGATGAGAATGCTATCAGCGTACAGGATGCCGTGGAACAGCTAACCGAAGAATATCGGGACCGGTTGGAAGAAATTGAAAACGGTGTAGACTATGACCGCCAGGAGATCGAGTCCAACGATGGCAGCTATGCCATTGCGTGGCAGGATGTCCTGGCGGTTTTTGCGTCGCAAACATCAGGGGATGCCAATGGTGCTGCTGTTGCCTATTTGGATGAGGACAACGTGGATCGGCTGCGCACCGTCCTTTGGGATATGAACGAACTGGATTGGCGCACCGAAACCCAAACTCGGGAGGTAGAACAAACAAATGGGGAGGGGGAGACAGAAACCACAACCATTACAGAAACCATCCTGATCATTGAAATGACCCACCATACACCGGAAGAAATGCGGGAAACCTATCACTTTACAGACAGGCAGAATGAATACCTGACACTTCTGTCAGGCGAAGATACCACAATCCTTTGGGGTGAACTACTGGGTGGCTTCGTGCAGGGAAGTGGGGAACTCATGGCCCCCGGCATGGATACTGTTTTCGCAGACGGAGCCCTCCAATGGCCCTTGCCGATTGCGGGAACAATTACATCACCGCAAGGCTACCGTACCGATCCTATCACAGGTGAAATCAGCTACCATAGCGGTACCGACATCGCTGTTCCGGAGGGTACACCAATTTTGGCTGCTGCAGATGGTACCGTAACAATCGCCAATGCCACCGACAGTTGGGGAGGCAGTTACGGGTATTATGTTAAAATCGACCACAGTGGCGGGCTGACGACCCTCTACGCCCATTGTTCCAGCATCTGTGTCACTGCAGGGCAGCAGGTAGATGCCGGTCAGATTATCGCTTATGTTGGGCACACGGGAAGGGCTACCGGTAGCCACCTTCACTGGGAGATATGCTTGAGTTCGTATTGAATCAATTTCGAGTACTCTTCTAGTGATATTAGCATCGAATATAATCTTTGAGTGCTTTCATTTTATAAAATCATAGTACAGTAAATAATAATATGGACTTAGCCAAACCAGAGCAAATTCTACAATATACTTTGCCAAAACGGAAATCGAACTTTACTGGATTTTAGAAGACTAGAAACCGCTGCATAAATAGCAAATGGCCCCCTTACAAGGATTTCCCTGTAGGGAGCCATTTGCTACGAATTATAGCCACTCAGAAGGATCGGTCCAGTCCCGTTTGCCCAAGAACTTTTCCAGCATTTTCACATCGATTTTCTGCTTGCCTGCATCGACGTGCATCAGGCGGGACCAGCCGCTTTCCGCTTTGTCAACGCTGATGGCGTCGGCAGGCGTCATCAGGTTGCGCAAGGGTTCCCCGGCCTCAAAGCGGCGGGCATTTTCCCGGATAATCTCGATACTGCGACCAGCACGGTGGGGTACCTGAGGGGTGGAGTGGGGCGTGATGTAAACATTCTGCATACGCCACAGCGGATGGTCCGGGGGAAGGGGCTGCGTTTCGAACACATCCAGCCCTGCGCCGCCCAAATGACCGTTTTCCAGAGCTTCTACCAGGTCATCCGTGCACACAGTGCCTCCTCGGGCAATATTCACCAGGAAGGTACCCGGTTTCATCTTGGTCAGCGTATCCCGGTTGATTATGTGGTAGGTCTCGTCGGTGAGGGCCAGGGTCAGGATCACGAAATCAGACTGTTCCAGCAAAGGATCCAGTGAGTCGCCTTCGTTGGCACAGAGCTTCTGGTCCAGGTAGTCCAGTCCCCGGATGGGAAACTTGTCGTAACCAATCAGCTTCATGCCAAAGGCATGCAGCCGTTCGGCCAACATTCGGCCATTGTTGCCCAAGCCGACGATGCCTGCCGTGCGGCCGTACAGCCCGCGCCAGGTATTCATGCCCGGCACGCCCCACTGACCCTTGGCTTGGGCGGCCAGCAGTTCTTTGGTGTGATAGCAACTTTGCAGCATAAAATAGATGCAATGTTCGGCCAGCACAGGGGCGCTGCGCCCGGCCGCGCCGGTGACCGGGATTCCTCGGGCGAACACCTCGGGCCTGGCGGAACCGTTCAGCCCCGCGTGGTCGCAGTGAATCCATTGCAGGGTGTTTTCTCCCAAAAGACAAGGGTCCACATCTCCCATGAGAATGGCGACGTCGGCATCCCGGACTTCCTCGGTCAGTTTCTGCTTGTCGAAAAAGTTTACATAGACGAACTGCGCATCGGGAAATACCTGTCGCAGGGCGTGCATATCTTCTTTGTTATACCAGACGGTCGCGACGACCTTATGGATCTTGGGCATATCCGGACTCCTTTCGGCTATCAGGAACCCTCGGTAGGGCCCTTGCAAAGTCGGGTCACCGCCCTGGGGCGGTGACTCGATGAGAGAGAAATGACGGTCAGCGGCCGATAGCGATGCCGGTCAATTTCTCGTAATACTGGGCGATGGCGCTGTGGTCGGCCTGACCCTTACCGTTGTTGTGGAGCCATTGCAGGATTTCCTGCACACCGGCGGTCATGGGCAGGGGAGCCCCCACGGTGTGTGCGCAGTCCAGAGCGTTGTTCAGGTCCTTGATGTGAAGATCAATCTTGAAGCCGGGCTTGTCGTTGCCGGCAATCATCATGGGGGCCTTGGCGTTCATAACGGTGGAACCAGCCAGACCACCGCGAATGGCTTCAAAAACCAGCTGCGGATCCACACCGGCCTTCTGAGCCAGGGTCAAAGCCTCGGCCAGGGCTTGAATGTTGCAGGCCACAATGATTTGGTTGGCCAGCTTAGTGGTATTGCCGGCACCCACAGCACCGCAGCGAACCACGCTGGCACCCATGGTCTCCAGCAAGGGCTTGTAGGCGTCAAAGACATCCTGCTTGCCGCCAACCATGAAAGAGAGGGTGCCGTCGATGGCCTTGGGTTCACCGCCGGAAACGGGGGCGTCCAGCATTTCAATGTTCTTTTCGGCCAGTACAGCGGCAATCTCCTGAGAAGCGACCGGGTTGATGGAGCTCATGTCGATGAAGGTGGTGCCGGGACGCATATGGGCGGCAACACCGTCTTCACCCAGCATGACCGCTTTCACCTGGGGAGAGTTGGGAAGCATGGTCAGCACAACATCGCAGTTTTCGCCAATCTCGGCGTTGGTGGCGGCTTTGGCTCCGGCGGCCACCACTTCATCCACGGCAGCCTGGTTCAGATCGCTGACCAGCAGGTCGGTGTAGCCTGCCTTGAGCATGTTTTTTGCCATGGGCTTGCCCATGATTCCCAGACCAATCAAACCGATTTTCATAAATGATACACTCCTTTTGTTTGTGATAGGCTTACAGCAATAGGGACAAGAAAAATTATCGCTTGCCCGCTTGTTGTTTGGCTTTTTTGGCGTCTTTCTTTGCCTGCTTTTTGGCCCGGCGTGCCAGAACCTTGTTGTTCAGTGTGTCGAAGTCCTTGCCGGTACGGGCGCAATATTCTTTCAGTTCCCGAATGCGGACTTCCTCTGCCTTGCGACGGAGTTCTTCCTGCTCACGGCGCTCCAGCTCATAGGAGGGGATGTACTCGATGCCCTTGGCCTCGCATTCGGCACGATGGCGCTCCTGCAGATCATGGGTAATAGTATCCATCTTGTCCTCAATGTCAAAGAAGAAACGGAAGAGGATGAAAGCCAGCACCCCCACCAGCAGCAAACTGCCCTGATAGGAAAAGTTGATCCAGGCGGTGGCGGCGGCAGGCTGATCCGCGTACAGAGCGATGCCCTCGGCGGATTCGCCAATCTTTTCGGGGGTGGCGTAGCCAGTGAGCATCAGGCCCAAGTTGAACAATCCCTGGCCGATACCTGCAGAAGCGGCAGTCACAAAACCAACCAGGGCACCGGTAGCGCCGTCACAGCGGATGCCAGTTTTCCATTCCACATGATCGATGGTGTCGCCCAGGAAGGAAAGATAGGTGTAAACGAAGGCCAGGTTGCCGATGCACATGACAGCGGTGCCGGCGTAGACAGGCAGGGTGTGACCGGCGTTGAGCAGGGCCACAGTGGAACCGACGATGGAGAAGATGGAGCAGACCCAGATGCTTCTGCGGCGGCCCAGCTTTTTGACGAGAGGAATCAGCAGGATGATGCCGGGGCCCATGGGGGACATGGCAATCATCTGGAACTTTGCCTGGATGGCTGCGTACTGGCCGTAGGCATTGCCCTGCACAACCCAGCCGGAATAGTAGATCAGGGACATGTCGCGCAGATTGTTGAACACCTGGTAGACCAGAATCAGGATAATCAGCAGAATCCAGTACCGGCTCTGAAGGCAGGCTTTGATTTGCTTGGCGAAGGGAGCCTCCGGTACAGCGGTGTGGGTCTCACTCAAAGCGGCATGGGTGCTGCGGCGCTCCTCGGTTACGCGTTCACGGGTATAGAAGTACTGCAGGAAGGTCAGCGGCACCGTGACGCAACAGACAAGGGCCATGCAGGCCAGGTAACTCTGGCGGTAGTTGTCTCCCATCATGGCGCCCACCGAGGTCATGATCAGCGGGAAGAAGATGGAAATCATACCCACGCCCAGGTTTTTGGCCATCTGGCCGGCCATGGAATTGTTTTTGCGATGGTCTGTGTTGCGGCTGGACAGCGAGGCGGAAAGCTGATAGGCCATGTTCCACATGGTGTAGCCCACCGAGTAGAACAGGTTATAGGAGATGAAAATCCACACGGCCTGCAGCTGAGGGCTGGCAACCGGCACGCTGAACAGCATCAGGATGCTGACCACCAGAATCGGCAAAGAAAGGAGAAACCAGGGCCGCAGTTTTCCCTGACGGCAGACAGTGGAGTCGATCAGGCGACTCATGAGAACATTGGTGGTGGCATCAATGACCTTGGTGAGCACCGGGAAGATGACCATGAAAATGGCAATCCATGCTCCGCGGGAAGCTGTAAAGCCCATGATGTCGGTCAGGTATTGGTTGTAGTAGCTGTTGACGACCGAGTACATCAGCATGACGCCAAAGGGGCCGAAAACATAGCCCAGCCACATTTCTTTCGCACGGACGTTGGCTGATCGGATGCGGGAATTCCAGATGTTGCCCTTGAATGCGTTTGCCAGAACGCCTTTGTGGGCAGCGGTTTCAGTAGCCATGGGGTTCCTCCTTCATATTGATACGGGTTTTATTGCGTCGTGCTCAAGTGGATTGTTCGAACACGATTGCTTCATAGTCCTGAAGAAGATCCAGCGTGAGGAGCAGTTCCTTCCCGGTCGTGCGGCAGACGACCTGTCCGCCGCGCAGAGTATGCACCGAGGAAAAGACCATATCAGGCAGTTTCAGGGATATGTCGTGTACCGGCACAGGATCTCGCCAGGCAGCGCCGCAGCAGCCTCCGGCGTTGATCAGCTGTACCACGGTACGTCCCTGCCCGGCAGCCAGAACGACCTCCACCATGGGGGAAAGGTCGGGCGCTACACTCACGGCACCGCAGAGCTCAAACAGAACGTCCTGTAAGAATCGCAGGGGATTTTCGGTGCCCAGTGTTTCGCAGAGGGCCGCTCCCTTCCACGGCAGCCAAAGGCTTTGCCCGCTTCCGCAGAAGGTGCGCAGCAGACCGGGAATCTCCTCCCGCACATCGCCTACCCAGCATTCTTCCGGCGGGCCCAGAGGGCTTTCCGGAACAAGATGCAGCCAGGTCTGGGTATCCGGGCCGGGCTGTACCTTCCACAATTCCGGGCCGGGGTCCAGCCATGGAGTGCTGCGGCAGCTGGGAAAATCGTCTGCCTGTTCAGGGGGAATCTCCCACATGGAAGAACGCAGTCCCTGACGGGTTTCGGTCACCTTTGCCCCGCCCAGGCAGGTCAAAGGGGCACTGCCTGGTCCCTGGGCTGTGGCCCCGGTGATCAGCAGGGTGCCGCCTGCCAGCACAAAGGCGTCCAGAGCACCGGCCTGAGACTCACTCAGCCGGGGGGCGTCCGGCAGGATGACCAGCGTTTTGCCGTTCAAAAGAGAGGTGTCTTTCAGCTCTGAAAGGGGCAACTCGTCAAAAGGAATGTGGCTTTCAGTAAGGATGCGTACCCAGCCCATTTCCTCGGCACTCATGCGTTTCCAGCTGCCGCTATGGAGTATCACCGTCCGGGCCAGGCTGTGCAGGCCGGTCAGAATGCCGGCGTGCTGCTGATGGAAACGAAAAACTTCCCGGGTGGCCTTCAGCCCGGCGGTATCACGGGCTGCGTCCAGCGTGCCCATGAGGTAGAGGCTCACACAACCGGAATTGGCCAGGCTCTGCCATTGGCGCAGAGCCATAAGACCGGGCGGGGGAGCAATGTACCGGTGGGGAAAGCCCAGAAATCCCACACTGGCGGTATCGCTAGGACGCGTCCGACCTGGCCCGGCGGCGATCCGGGCGTTGCTGGAAGCTTTGTACACCCAGTTGGGGCAGTCGTAATCCAGGCTTACCTCGCTGCGGGCAAAGTCTACTCCGTCCAGGGCCAGTTCAGGGTTCAGCTTTTTCAAGAAAGAGGTGAGTTTTGCTTTATGCTGCGCGCCGCAGCGGGCCAGAAAAGCAATGTAAGGGCCCATGGCTGGGTCGCGCAAGGAAAGCCCGGGGGCAAGAGAACGACCGGTGGCCTGTTGGTACAGGGTTCGGCAGCGTTCACACTGGCAAACACCGTGGACCTTGCCATCGTAATCGGTGATGAAAAAGCTGCTCATATTGCAGTACAGCCCATCGAAAGGATGGGTGGTAAACAACTCTTCCAGCACCTGGAACATGGCTTCGTTCTGGTAGTCGCTGTTGGGGCAGACGCTGACGTAACCGTGGTAGTCTACGATACTGCCGTCTCCCAAACGGGCGGCCCAGCCGGGATGCTGCTCATATACATCCCGGCGGATGCGGGAAAAGTCGGTACGTGCAATGACCCGGATGCCATGCCGGTGGCAGGCGTCCACCATTTCCAGCAGGCTGTTTCCAGTGATATACCGGCTTCTGGGCTGAAAATCCAGTTTGGTGGGGTAGCTGGCGATGATGCCTGCTGCGTTGAGATTGACCACTGTTGCGCCGAAACTTTCCAGACTGCGGGCAAATCTTTCGGCATCCATCTCTGCCATGGCTCGTTCAGGCAGGTTGGTCTGTACCATACGCCAAGGGGTATCCTGCCACCAGTGCGCCATATGATTTCCTCCTTTTTGGTAATTCGCCGTGGATTTGACAAAATCCCTTGGCTATGGTTTGATAAATATAAAAAATTGCTTCGTTTTTGGGAGGTGCCTGACGTGCAGGAACGCATCCGTTTGTATCTTGACCTGATCGCGTGCAGCCAGCCGCTTTTATACTGGCGATACGACGCCAAGGGAAATCTGCTGGAAAGCACATGCCCGACCGAGAAGATGCTGGACGATGTCTTTCGCGCAACGGGGGCACTGGACGAGGCTCTGCACAATGAGTCGGGTCTGCCCATGATTCTGGGCAGCAACTCGTTGCTGCGGTGGATCGCGGAGCGGAACGCCGGCGAAACGGATGACGTCTCGCTGCATGTGCTGGGACCGTTTTTCGCCAATGAGGTGCGCACCGAAGGGGTAAAGTGGTTTGTCCGCCAGGCCCATCTCTCCGACTCGGAACCGTGGAACCGGGCTTTGACGGATACACTGCTGTCCCTGCCGGCGCTATCGGTACAGTTTTACTGTCAGTACGCACTGATGCTGCACTTCCTGCTTACCGGGAATCGGGTGACGGTGGGAGAAATCCAGTATTCACTGGAAGGAATGGAAGCGGTGCCCGCCGATTTTTCCAACCTGAAAATCCATACCAAGCCCAAAGACCGCAAGGAGGTTTATCGGTTGGAGCGGGCGCTGCTCAACGCTGTGCGGGAAGGTGATGTGGAGGGCGTTTCGGCGATGTCCCTTGCGGGACACACCGCGCGGGTACGACAGTATACCAACGACCCTCTTCGCAATATGCAGATCGCCTGTACCACTTTCGTTACTTTGTGTACCCGCGCCGCCATCGAAGGCGGACTTTCCACGACCATGAGCTACTCGCTGGGAGATGCTTACATCAAAAGTATCTTTTTGGCTAAGAGCAGTGCCGAGGTACAGGACATCAAAGACCAGATGTATCGGGATTTTATTACCCGGGTGCATAACTGCCGGCACAATCCCGAATACTCCAATATGGTGCAAAGTTGCTGCGATTACATTGAATTACATGTTGCGGAGCCTTTGAGTATCGAAACTTTAGCGGCTCGAATGGGCTATGCAAAGTATTATCTCTCTACCCGGTTCAAAAAGGAAACGGGGGTCTCGGTGGGAAACTACATCAAGTTTGCTCGCATTGAGAGGGCGAAGCTCTTGTTGGCAACAACGGACAAAGATATTGCCGAGATTGCCGAAGAGACAGGATTTGCGTCCCGTAGCTTTTTCTCCAACACGTTTAAGCGCTGTTTAGGAATGACTCCGGCAGCCTACCGCCGGAATATGGCCAGCATGTGACTATCCCAAAACAACATCCGTCTGTGATGCAGGGGCGGATGCCCTTGGTTTCGACACGTTTACTGTAACACAAAAACAGGAGACTGGATATTTCCAGTCTCCTGTTTTTGTTTCTGAATTTCATTTATTCTTCTATTGTGTATAATGCAGAAACATTATATCGAATCCAGAACTATCAAAGAGCCTGTTTGACCTGCTACAATACAATGCAGAAAGCTGGCATGGCGCGGAGCCGTCACCGGAAACAGGATATTTAGCCAGGAAAGGAATGTACATATGAGAAAAAAAGAAACGCTGGCCACTGGCTGGTATTTCATGCGCCAGGATGTTGGTGCCGCACTGACACTGGCCCATGGAAGCGCTGTGGTTTTACCCCATACCTGGAACGCCGAAGATGGAACCGACGGTGGCAACGATTACTACCGGGGAAGCTGCTGGTATGTAAAGAAATTTGAGGTCCCGGTCCTGGTCGGGTCGGAGGAACTTTGGGCAGAGTTTGAAGGGATTGCCATGACAGCAGAGGTATTCTGCAACGGCAAAAGTCTGGCCACCCATGCAGGCGGCTATTCCACCTTTCGGGTGAATTTGACACCGGTGCTTCAGCATGGAGAAAATCTGCTGGCTGTCAGGGTGGACAATAGCGAAAATGATACCGTATATCCCCAGAAGGCCGATTTTACCTTCTACGGAGGCATTTACCGTCCGGTGCATTTTATTACCGTCCCCAAAGCTCACTTTGCCCTGGGGTACCATGGCAGCACTGCACTGAAGGTGACGCCAGATGTGGACTTGCATTGTCGCCGCGCCAGGATCACGGTGGAAGCCTTTGCGGAAAACGCAGAAGGGGAGACGGTGACCTTCTCCGGCGCAGGACAGACCTTCTGCGCGACGGTGGAGGCGGGACTGGCCAAGAGTGTGTTCGTGATTGAAAATGTCCATCTATGGGATGGCGTGGAAGATCCTTATCTTTATACGCTCACCGCAAGCCTTTCCAGCGGGGACAGCATTTCGGCTCAATTTGGCTGCCGGACGATCGGGTTTGATGCCGAAAAAGGATTTATACTGAACGGTCGGCCGTATCGTCTGTGCGGCGCTGCCCGGCACCAGGACCGCCAGAGGATTGGCAGCGCACTGACGGATGCGGAACACGATGAGGATATGGCTCTTTTGCGAGAGATGGGGGCCAATACGGTGCGGTTGGCCCACTATCAGCATGCGCAGCACTTTTATGACCTGTGCGATACGTACGGCATGATTGTGTGGGCGGAGATCCCTTACATTACAAAACATATGGAGAATGGTCGGGCAAATACCATCTCCCAGATGACGGAGCTCATCGTACAAAATTACAACCATCCTTCCATCGTCTGCTGGGGACTGTCCAACGAGATCACTGCTTCCGGCGGTGTCACCCCCAATATGGTAGAAAACCACAAGGAACTCAACGATCTCTGTCACCGGCTGGATCCCACCCGGCCTACGACGATGGCTCACGCGTTCATGCTGGATATGGACGACCCCTTTGTACGGGTGACAGATATCCGCAGCTATAACCTCTATTATGGCTGGTATCTGGGGGAGCTGGAACAAAATGATCAATTCTTTGATGACTTTCATCGAAAGTATCCCCGGGAGGTTATTGGGCTGTCGGAGTACGGCGCTGACGCCAACCCTGCCTACCAGAATGGTCACCCGGAAAAGGGCGACTGGAGCGAACCCTACCAGGCCTTGTACCACGAACACATGCTTGCCATGTGGTCAAAGCGCCCTTACATCTGGGCTATGCATTGCTGGAATATGTTTGACTTTGCCGCTGACGGTCGCAATGAGGGCGGAAAACCGGGTCAGAACCAGAAAGGTCTGGTAACATTCGACCGCCGCACCAAAAAGGATGCGTTCTACATTTACAAGGCCTACCTGAGCAAAGAGCCTTTCGTACATCTGTGCGGCCGGCGTTACATCGACCGGCCGGAGGACGTTACCGAGGTTAAGGTATACTCCAATCAGAGCAGTGTCACTTTGCTTGTGGATGGCCGAGAGCTGGAAACCAGGAAGGGGGACAAGATTTTTATCTTCCAGGTCCCCTTGACCGGGGAGCATACCATTGAGGCCCGCAGCGGCGAGCTTGCCGATTCGATTACCGTCCGCAAGGTGGATCAGGCAAATCCCGCCTACCGGGTTGAGGGTGGCGAGGTGGTCAACTGGTTCGACCGCCCGGACGAAGTCCTGCGGGAAGGGTATTACTCCATTCTGGACACCATGGAGGAAATCCGGAAAAGCCCTGCCGGTGCAGGACTGCTGGCCCGAATGATGGCCAAGGTTGCCGCCGGATATGGCGATGTAGCCAGGAGTGTCACCTTGCCCGAAGCGGTGCGGCGCCAGATGGATCAAATGCCTTTGGAAAAATTGCTGAAACAGGCGGGAAAGACGGTCACTCCCGCTATGGTCAAACAGCTCAACGCAGCGCTCAACCAGATTCCAAAAGCCTGAACAGGAGATGTCTGATATGCCTCACTTCGCCTACCGCGCTGAACTGAAAGGTCCCGGCCCGCTGGATAAGGTGGACTTTTCCAATCCGGCGCTGGCTCCGCTGATACGGATGACCGCCTCCAATCTGCAAAGGGAAGCCCGTGAGTGGGCTGCTGCCCCGCCGCCGGGGGTGCAGGTACGACGGCAGGAGATCCCGGTACCCGGAGCCCCTGACCTGCCTTGTTATGTGGTGGAACCCCGGGAGGAAAGGTCCCCTGTCGGATTGCTCTACTGCCATGGCGGTGCCTTTTTCCTGCCGGTTCAGGCTGCTGCGCTGCGGTTGGCTGCCAGGTATGCGGCGGCGCTGGGGGCGCGGGTGGTGCTGCCGGAATATCGCCTGCTGCCCGACTTCCGGGCTCCGGCGGCTTTCTGGGACTGTTTGGCCGCATGGGCTGCGCTGAATGAAGGCCGGTTCGGTCCTGTGGGAACAACCTTGCTTTATGGCGAAAGTGCCGGCGGCGCCTTGGCTGCGGGGGTGGCATTGTACGCACGGGACCACGGTCTGCTCCGGCCCGGGGGAATAAGCCTGATTTACCCGGTGCTGGACGACCTGCGGGGAAGCTATCCTTCCCGCCGTAGCTGCGATGGAGCTGCCTGGACACTGCGGTCAGAACGGTTCATGTGGCAGGCCTATCTGCCCGATCCTGCGGCCATGAGGGAACTGGAAGCCTACCTGGTGCCTATGCGAGCCACCGACGTGGGCGGCCTGCCTTCGGTGTATATCGAACCTCAGGAGTTTGATATCCTTCGGGACGAGGCGTTGGCTTTTGCCCAAAGGCTGGAGGAAGCGGGCGTACCGGTGAGCAGAAACCTCATCCAAGGCTCTTACCACGGATTCGATGCCGATACACATAACCCTTTTGTGCGCAGAGTTATAACCCAGCGTCTGGAGGCTTTGCGTTTGATGCTGGATAACAAAGGAGTGGAAGAAAATCTATGACAATCGAACAAAAAGTAAATGACGCCAACAATAAGGTGATGAATATCCTACTGCACGGCCGCCCTGTTTGGCAGGACGTATGCCCGGCGGGGGAAGTGATTCCTGGCATGACGCCGCAGACGATTCTGGTCCCGGGACCGCCCCTGCCTTTTGAGCAGATTACCACACCCATCCGCACTTCCATCTGCGGTGCTGCCGTCCATGAAGGACTGGCCTCTACAACGGAAGAAGCCTGGAACATGGTTCTGGACGGCCGCCTGACCATTGAACCGGCTCAAAACCATGCTTGCGGATGTGCCGCCTGCATGGTGGTATCGGCCAGCATGCCGGTGATCGTAGCACGGGACCCGGTATTTGGCGGAGAGGGTTACGCGCCGATTCATCCCGGCCCCAATCCAAAGACCTTGCGATGGGGGTTGTATGATGCCGAGGTGGAACGGGATTTGCGCTGGATGCGGGACAAATTCGGCCCTGCATTGGGCCAGGCCGTGCGTGCTGCCGGCGGCATTGACATCGTCAACGTGCTGGCAAAGACTGCCGGCATGGGGGACGAAAACCATAACCGCCAACCGGCGGCATCCATGTATCTGGCGCTGCAGCTGATCCCACCGTTTTTGACGGTGGATCATCCGGAACGGGATGAAATGATCCGGTTCCTGGCACAGAACGACCGCTTTTTCCTGCATGTGATGATGGCAGGGGTGGAAGCATTGACCGTCGAGGCCAAGAAGGTGCCTCTTTCCACTGTGATGGCAGGGATGGGAGGCAACGGTGTGCTTTTTGGTATCCAGATGGCAGGCACCGGTAACCGGTGGTATACCGCTCCTGCGCCGGTCATTGAAGGAATGTTCCTCAAACCCACCACAACAAAGGAGGATCTGCTGGGCTACCTGGGAGACAGCTGTGTGACGGAGGTCTATGGTTTGGGCGGTATGTCCTCCATTGCGGGGCCGGCCTATGCCCGATTTACCGGAGCCAGCTTTGCCGAGGCGCAGGACCGTACTGAGAAGGCTCGGGCTGTCAGCCTGGGTGAACATACCTTCGCCCCCATCCCTTGGGATGATTACCGTGGATTCCCGGTGGGAATCGATGCCCGCAAAGTGGTGGGATATAATATTCTGCCGATCAGCCATGGCGGTTCGGCCCTTAAAACCGGCGGTCAAGCCGGAGCAGGTGCAGCAGAACTGCCCTTGGACTGCTTTAAGGCAGCGCTGCGAGGCATCCGGGACCAGGCCCTGGAAAACCAACAGGCGTGAAAGGAGCCGACAATGGAAGTTTTTGTCAAGATTGAAAAAGGTGCATACATTGATTCGCTGGCATCGTTGGCAGAGTCCAGCGTGCTCAATGAGCAGCCCGGCATCGAGGTGGGATATGCCGGTATGGCCACCGATGCCTTTAAGGATATATTGGCCGAGATCGGTCTGCTCAATGATGCTGCTCGGGCCTGCGGTCCCAACGATTATGTAATCGTTGCCAAAGCGGAGAGCAAGAATGATTTCACCGCAGCGGTAGAAGCACTGTCTGCTGACAAGGAGCTCTCTGCAGAGCGCGAGGGGGCAAATGGAGCGGCGGAGGAAAGTTATTCTTCCACGAGGGCGGCGGTGGCTGCCCATCCGGAAGCCAATCTGTGCAGCATTGCCGTGCCGGGGGAATACGCCCTGGAAGAGGTGACAAAGGCGTTGAACGCTGGGCTGCATTGTGTGGTCTTTTCCAATAATGTGCCCTTGTCTGACGAGCGCCAGATGAAAGAGATGGCTCGGGAGAAAGGGCTGCTCTGTATGGGACCTGACTGCGGCGTGGCCAACATCAACGGCGCTGCCCTTGTGCTGGCTTCCATCAACAACCGCGGCCCTTTTGGCATCTGCGGAGCCTCCGGCACGGGAATCCAGCATGTGGCCGCCATGCTCCATGAGATGGGCACCGGCGTGAGTCAGACCATCGGTACCGGCGGCAATGACATGAAGGACGAAGTGGGCGGCATCATGATGGAGATGGGCATCGATGCCCTGGAAGCAGACGAGGAGACAAAATACATCGCTTTGATTTCCCGCCGACCTGGCGACATGGTACTCCCCAGAATTCTGGAGCGCGTCCGCCGCTGTAAAAAGCCGGTCGTAGTGCTCTTTATGGGCTGTCCCCGGAAACCCATTGAAGAAACCGGGGCCATATGGGCAGCCAACCTGGACGATTGCGCCCAAAAGTGTCTGGCCCTGGTGGGCAAGCATTATCCCCTGGAATCCGATGAGGAACTGACTGCCCTGGCTGCGGAAGAAGTGCAGCGGCTGGCGCCGGAACAGAAATATGTGCGCGGCGCGTTTAGCGGCGGCACCTACATGGACGAGGCGATGCAGACTCTGGTGCCCAAGGTGGGGCGGGTCTGGTCGAACAAGCCCCTGCAGTCAGACTGGCAACTGCCCACAGGGCAGAGCAGCCGGGAAAACACCTGCATTGATTACGGTGAGGAAGAATTCACGCTGGGCCGCCCCCACCCGGCCATTGACCCGGGGGTGCGTCAGCCGGCCATTCTGCGGGAGGCCGCCGACCCGGAGACGGCGGTGATCCTGCTGGATTACATCCTGACTCCGCCGGGACATATGGACCCGGTGGGCTACTCGCTGCCCGATATTGCTCAGGCTCAGGTGCAGGCAACACAGGAAGGGCGACATCTGGTGTTCATTGCCACCGTGCTGGGGACCACTGCCGACTTGCAGGATTATAACGCTCAGTGCCGAAAACTGCGGGACGCTGGTGTGCTGGTCTGTGAAACCAACGAGAGGGCGGCCACTCTGGCTGGGGAAATTATCCGTCAAAAGAAGGAGAGGGATGAGCATGGGCTGTGAGAAAATTCTTGATCTGTTCCGTTCGGAACTGGTCACCGTCAACGTGGGACCCAGGCTGTTTGCCACAGCACTGGAACAGCAAGGGTACCGCACCGTGCAGGTCAACTGGAAGCCGCCCGCCGGCGGGGACAAGGAAATGCAAGAAATCCTGAAACTGTTGGGAGGTCTGGACGAATGAACGTACTGGTATGCAATGTGGGCAGCACTTCGCTGAAATTCAAGCTGTACGATATGCCTGACTGTGTCGTGACTGCACAGGGAGCAGTGGAACGCGTAGGTTCCGACCATGACGCCGTGTTCTCTTACAAAAACAACGGGACCGGACGGGGGACAGCCGCCGACAAGCAGGATATCCCCGACTACCAGACTGGCATCGAGCGTTTCCTTTATGAGCTGACCGCAGGGGAAAACGCAGTGTTGGACAGGGTGGAGGAGATTGAACGGGTAGGTTTCAAGGCTACCCTGTCGAAAGGATATTTTGGTGTACACGAAATCGACAGCGCCGTACTGGAGGGAATGCGGGAATGGCTGCCCATGGCTCCCTTGCATAACGCCGCCTACCTAAAGGCTATCGATGTCATGAGGGGCGTATTGCCCGAAGCACGTTTTGTAGGAGCTTTTGAAACTGCGTTCCACCGCACCATCCCCATGGAGCGCAAAATCTTTGGCGTGCCCTATGAATGGTATGAGAAGTACGGCGTGCAGCGGTTGGGTTACCACAGTGCATCGCACGGGTATATCGCGGATGTGCTGAACCGGGAAAAAACGGAATACGCAGCTATCTCCTGTCACCTGGGCGGAAGCTGCAGTGTCTGCGCCATCGAAAACGGTCACAGTGCGGACATCAGTTTCGGCATGTCGCTGGAATCGGGGCTGATCCACGCCAACCGTACCGGCGACATCGACTGTGGTATGATCCCCTTCCTGTGCAGCCAGGGGCTGAGCGAGGAGGAAATTCTGCAGGGGCTGCAGAAAAAAGGCGGCCTGCTGGGCATCTCCGGCGTGAGCAACGACCTGCGGTACATCATAGAGGCCGCCGATGCCGGCAATGCCCGGGCACAGCTGGCTATTGATGTTTTTGTCACCGGGATTGTGCATTATATCGGAGCCTTCTATCTGGACCTGGGCCGTCTGGACGATCTGGTGTTCACGGCGGGCATCGGGGAACACTCCGCCCGCATTCGCCGCCTGGTATGTGAAAAACTGGCCCCCCTGGGCGTGCATTTGGACGACGCCAAAAACGAGGCCTGCCATGGGGAAGCGGTGATCAGCGCGGCGGATTCCAAGGTCTGCGTGAGGGTCATCCCCACCAACGAGGAACTGGGAATCGCCCGCCGTACATACGAACTGGCCTGATACGCACCTTCCGGTATTGAAAAGGAACTTTGCCATGAAAACCTACTGCAATCCTTTGGACCTGCCTTACCGCTATCAGCACATGCATGAGAAGAACCGCCGCTATGCCTTCCGGGAAGGGGCGGACCCTACCCTAGTACTTTTCAAGGGAACCTACTACCTGTTTGTTTCCATGTCGGCGGGTTTTTTCTACTCTCAGGATCTGCTCCGTTGGAACTTCCATCCCGACCCCGACCTGGAGATCTACGACTATGCACCCGATGTCCGGGAAATCGACGGCTGGCTTTATTTCTGTGCTTCCTCCCGCAGCAAAAACTGCCCGATTCTGCGCAGTGACGATCCGTTGCATCGGAAGTTTGAACAGGTGGGGGCACCGTTCCCTTTTTGGGACCCCAATCTTTTCCTGGATGATGACGGGCGTCTGTATCTCTACTGGGGATGCACGAACATCGATCCCATCTGGGGAGTGGAACTTGATCGCCATACCCTGGAACCTGTGGGCGAGAAAACAGCGCTGATCCGGGGCAACCCGGATTGTCTGGGCTATGAGCGCCCCGGGGAAAACGGGGTCGTGGACAGGAAGAGCAGTGTTGTGTACCAGCAGCTGGCGCCCTTGTTTGACCCTGTCGCAAAAAAAGTCCGGCTCCCGGCTGGAATGCAGGTACCCGGCGGGTATACCGAGGAGGCCATGACCCGCATGTTCCTGTCGGTTGGGGCACCTTACATTGAGGGAGCATACATGACCAAATATCAGGGACGATATTACCTGCAGTATGCTTGCCCGGGAACCCAGTACAACATCTATGCGGATGGCGTTTATGTGGGGGAAAGCCCCCTGGGCCCCTTTGTTCGTCAACATTCCAACCCATTTTCTTCTGTGCCCGGCGGCTTTGCCACCGGGGCAGGTCACGGCAGTACCGTACAAGACCGGTATGGAAACTGGTGGCACGCCGCCACGATGCGAATTTCGGTCAACCATGATTTTGAACGCCGGGTGGGGCTGTTCCCCGCCGGATTTGATGACGATGGTGTGCTATTCTGCAACCAGAATTTTGCCTGCTATCCGCGCAGGATTCCCGCAGGGCGTTTCGATCCTGCGGCGCTGGGGCCGGCCTGGATGCTTTTATCGTATGGAAAGAGGGCCTTTGCCTCCTCCACTGAACAGGGAAGCGACCCGGCTCGGGCTGTAGACGAAGATATCCGCACCTGGTGGAGTGCTGCGGACGCCGCGCCGGGACAATGGCTGGCTGTGGATCTGGGACGGGAGATGGATGTGCGTGCTGTGCAGATAAATCTGGCCGACCAGAATCTGGCGGTGGCATTCCCCGATGAAAGCTATGGCGACGAGCAGCGAATCCGGCACATCGAGCTGGAGCCCCAACCCAGCCGCTATACTCTGGAAATCAGCGATGACGGCAGGGCTTGGACTCTGCTGGAAACGGTGGACAAAGAATGCTCCAACGGTTACTACGAATATGAAAATGGAATGAGGGCCCGGTATGTGCGGATCGTGGGTAAAACGCTGCCTTATGGTCAGCCCTTGCGGGTCTCGGGGCTGCGGGTGTTCGGCAATGGCGGGGGGCAAAAGCCCGCACCGGCCAAAGCCCGTGCCGTTCGTCTGGACGAACAGGATGCCCGGGTGCGTTGGGAACCTGTCCCCGGGGCGCAAGGATGTAATGTGCGTTACGGCATTGCACCGGACAAGCTCTACCAGAGCTGGCTGGTTTACGGTGGCAACGAGGTTACAATTTGCACACTGACGGAAGGGCAAGAGTACTATCTAGCGGTGGATGCCTTCAATGAGAACGGTATTGCCTTCGGTGAGGTCTTTCGGCTGTGAAGGAATCTGCACCATCCATTGCAGGGACGCTGTCTGCTGTTATGAGCGGACAGCGCTTTTGGTATAGTTTACAGGAAGCAAAGCGGGAGGGATACTGTGTGAATCATCGATTGCGTACTGATGCCAATGACATTGTGAAGCGGGCGATTGGGGCGGTACTGCCTGACGAGGCTGTGCGCCGTGCCTTGGCCGGGTTTGCGCCTAGTGCCGGACGGTTGCTGCTGGTGGCGGCGGGTAAGGCTGCCTGGCAGATGACTCGGGCCGCCCTGCAGGTTCTCCCTCCCCTGGATGGCGGAGTGGTGATTACAAAATATGACCATGTGCAGGGGCCTCTGCCCGGGGTGATCTGCTGTGAGGCCGGGCATCCGGTCCCGGATGAAAATTCTTTCGCAGCCACCCGGGCGGCGCTGGATCTGACCCGGGGTCTGCACCAGGAGGATACCGTGGTATTCCTGCTCTCGGGCGGGGGCAGCGCGTTGTTTGAACAGCCTCTGATTTCCGGGGCAGAATTGCAAGGCATTACCCGGCAACTGCTGGGATGCGGGGCGGATATTGTGGAAATCAACACCCTGCGCAAAAGATTCTCGGCGGTCAAGGGCGGGCGGTTTGCGGAGCACTGTGCTCCGGCGCAGGTGTTTCAAGTGGTGCTCAGCGACATTCTGGGGGACCCGCTGGATATGATTGCTTCAGGGCCTGCCTGCCCGGATTCCGCCACCTGTGCCGATGCGCTTGCCGTGGCTGAAAAATATGCCTTGCATATGAGCAGGGAGGCAGAGGCTTGTCTCGAACGGGAGACGCCTAAGGTACTGTGCAATGTCAATACCCGGATTACCGGCAGTGTGCGGGAGCTCTGCACCGCCGCGGCAGCCGCCTGCCGCGACCTTGGGTATGAGCCCTGGATTCTCACCGACCATCTGGACTGCGAAGCCCGGGAGGCAGGACGCTTTTTGTCTGCCATTGCCCGCACGCACGGGGGAGAAGGGCGCCGTCTGGCCTTTGTGGCAGGCGGTGAAACGGTGGTGCATCTGACCGGCAAGGGGTTGGGAGGCCGCAACCAGGAACTGGCGCTGGCGGCCGCACCGGGGCTGGCAGGCCTGAACGCCGCCGTGTTCAGCGTGGGCAGTGACGGCACTGACGGACCTACCGATGCTGCAGGAGGGTATGCCGATGGCGATACCCTGACTGCCCTGACTCGGCTGGGCTGGTCGGTGCCCGCCGTTCTGGCAGACAACGATGCATACCACGCGCTGCGGGCTGTGGACGGGCTTTTGGTGACCGGTCCCACCGGTACGAATGTGAACGATGTGGCTGTGGTGCTGGTGGGTGGCTGAAGGGGAGGAGCCTATGAAAACATTGCGGCAATTTTTGGTCATTCTGGCCTTTACCTTCGCGGGGGAGGCGCTCCACAGGCTGCTGCCTCTGCCCGTCCCGGCGGCTGTGTATGGGCTGATTCTGCTTTTTGCGGCATTGCAAAGCGGGATGGTTCCTTCCTCTGCCGTGGAGGACGCAGCACAGTTTTTGCTCAGAATCATGCCGGTGCTTTTTGTGGCCCCTGCCGCTGCCCTGATCGAAAGCTGGCCCCTGCTGGCGGGGGCCTGGCTGCAAGTGCTGACCATCGTGGCGGTTTCTACACTGGGGGTATTCGGGGTGTCGGGTGTGGTGACCCAGGCATTGCTGAACCGCCTTGCCCCGATGGATTCCAAGACGGAGGTACACCATGGCTGAATTTCTGTCTGCCAGTTCTCTGTTTGCTGTCCTGCTCACGCTGGGAGCCTATGAGCTTGGTTGTCTTTGCCAGCAGCGGACGGGACTTGCTGTGTGCAGTCCCATCCTGTTGGGGGCGGTGGGGGCAGCCTTTGTGCTGAGTGTGTTGGGCATTCCGGTTCCGGTATACCGCCAGGGATGCGAGACCTTCTCCTGGCTGCTGACCCCGGCCACCGTATGTCTGGCTGTCCCGCTGCATACCCGGTTCTCCCGCCTGCAGCGGAATCTGCCTGCCCTGCTGGCCGGGATAACGGCAGGTACGCTGACCAGTCTTCTGGGCATCGGCGGGCTGTGCTGGATCATGGAGCTGGACAGTGCTCTCACTGCCTCGCTACTGCCCAAAAGCATCACGACTGCCATGGGCATTGTGGTCAGTGAAGCGATGGGAGGCGATAGTGCCATCACAACGGCAGCCATCATTGCGACCGGTATTCTCGGCAGCGTGACAGGGCCTGCGTTTTGCCGGCTGTTTCGTCTGACCAGTCCGGCGGCCAAAGGGGTGGCTTTTGGTACCGCAGCCCATGTCATTGGTACCAGCAAGGCCGCTGAGTATGGCCCCACCGCCGAGGCTGCCGGCAGCCTGGCAATGGTGGTGGCCGGTGTGATGACGGCGGTACTTTGCCCTCTGCTGTGAGGAAGGAATATCCGGATGAAAGGAAGAAAAGATCTGTTTGCCAAAAGTGATTGGAGAGCCATCGCCGGACTGTGTGTGCCTTCACTGCTTTCCATTGCGGTCATGCTGCTGTACAACATGGCCGATATGTATTTTGTGGGATGGATGGGGCAGGTCAGCGCCGTGGCAGCGGTATCATTGGTAGGACCGGTTTACTCGCTGCTCATGGCAGTGTCCACCATGCTGGGGAACGGTGCCTGTACCCGCATCGCTCAAGCTCTGGGCCGGGGAGACGAGGAAACAGTACACCGCTGTACTGCGCTCTGCTTCTGGGGAAGTTTGGAATTCGGGATGGTATTTGCGCTGATCTGTTTTGTGGGACAGCGGGCTATTCTGCAATTGTTGGGGGCAAATGAGGAAATGTGGTCGGCTGCTCGCAGCTATATGCTGGTAATAGCAGCTGGTGCGCCGCTGTTGTTGCTCAACCACACCTGGGCCGGTGCGCTGCGTGGGCAGGGAAAAGTGATGATCAGCTTCATCGGCAGCATGATAGGAACTTTTGTTAATATTCTTTTAGACCCGGTGTTCATATTAGGATTGAATCTGGGAGTGGGTGGTGCGGCTGTGGCTACCGTGCTCAGCAACGCACTGGCTGCGGGGTACTACTTTATGCAAAGCCATACCAAGCGCTGCACCTTGGAACTGCACCCTCGCTATGCCCGGGATCTGGCCATTCTGGGAGATCTGCTGGCTTTGGGGTTGCCCAATGCCGTCAGTACCGGGTTGAGCGGGCTGGCACATACCTTTAGTAACCGGTTGCTGGTGGGTTACGGTATCGCTGCCGTGGCAGCCATGGGAGCGGTAGGGAAAGCTACCATGTTGGTGACTATGGTACAGATGGGGTTGTGTATGGGGGTACAGCCATTGCTGGCTTATTGCTATGGTGAAAAGAACTGGCAGCGGCTGCGCTTCCTGGTGCACAAGATGTTGGGGCTGACCTTGACCCTGGGAGTGGTGCTTACAGCGGTTCTTTTTGCGGGACGGGAGACCATTATCGGGCTGTTTTTACAAGATACTGCGACCGCTGCCCTAGGCGCTCGACTATTGATTTTGCACATGCTGCTGGGACCTTTCATTGGGCTGTACTATCTGGCAATCAACTTTTTGCAAGCCGGAGGCAATGCTCCCGCAGCCACTTTGACTTCGGCTCTACGACAAGGCGTGTTGCTGATTCCTTTGCTCTACCTATTGGAATATTGGTTAGGACTGAATGGCCTGGCTTTTGCCACGGTGGCAGCAGATGCCGTCTCAATGTTGGTGGCCGGGGGGCTGGCTTTACGCCAGTATCGTCGGGCAGCGAACATAACGTGAGAATTCCTCTACTTACATCTTTGAAGAAACAAAACCTCGCAGCCGATGAAGTTGCCGGCTGCGAGGTTTTTACTTTGTATATTTTCAGGATTTCTGAGAAGGAAGATTCACCTGAAAACAGCTGCCCTGGCCAGGGGCGCTCTGCACGGTGACGGTACCGCCGTGCAGGGTGACAATTCTATGTACCAGGGCCAGACCCAGGCCGTTGCCCTCGGTTTTATGGGAAGTGTCCCCCTGGTAGAATCGATCGAAAATATGTCCCTGGGTAACCTGATCCATGCCGGGGCCGCGGTCTGTCACTGCCACCGTCATCCCGTCAGAGGTTTTGCGCAGGCTCAGGGTCACAATACCTCCTTCGGAGGAAAACTTGGCGGCGTTGTCCAGCAGATTCACCCAGACCTCCTTGAGTAGCCCCTCGTTTCCGATATAGATGCACTCGTCGCTTTCGGGGATAAGGACCTCGATGGTGACCTCTTTTTTTGGCCGCCATTTCTTCTCCACGAGCAGGGTACTCTGGCGTAGTTGCTCAGCCAAAGGGAAAGGGGTGGTGTCGGTGAGAATGGTCTGTGCCTCAACCCGGGAGAGGGCCAGTACGCTGTTGGCCAGTGCGGCCAGCCGCTTGCTCTCCGATGTGATGATGTTCAGGTATTCCCGCTGCTCTTCGCGCGGCATTTCCTCATCTTCCAGGAGCAGATCGGCAAAACCGCCGATGGAGGTGATGGGGGTCTTGAACTCGTGGGAAAAATTGTTGATAAAGTCTTTGCGCAAAATTTCGGTGCCGCCTAGTTCCTCCGCCGCCTTGTTAAAAGCAGTAGTGAACTCTCGCAATTCCAGCGGGCGCATCCAGCCGGAACAAGCCATGCGCACCGAAAAATCCCCTCCGGCCAGCTGCTGCATGGCGCGTACCATTCCCCGTACGGGGTTCAAGATGACCTTGCGGATCATAACGACCATGCTGATGCCAATGAGAATGGCCGCCACGTAAATTACAATCATCACCGCGTCGGGACGCAACAGTTCATCCAGTTGAATCCAATGAAACTGCATAGCCACCCAGGCAGCAGCTGCTGTGAAGCCCAGTACTGTCAACAGAATGAAAAAGAGGTTCAGGGTCAGCAACATGGTCAGGTTGAAGGTAAACAGCCATTCCTTAATCTTCTTCCACATAGTCATCTCCTTTTCTCACAGCCCGGTATCCTAAGCTGCGTACCGTTTGAATCTCAAACTCCGGCCAGTCGAAAAAACGAGTGCGCAGACGGTTGATGTGGACTGTGACCGTCCGCTCGTCAGTCTCTGAATCCAGCCCCCAAATCTCGTCCAGCAACTGCAGACGGGTGAAGGTGCGGTCTGGGTAGGCCAGCAACTTGTAGAGCAGTTCGAACTCCTTGGGAGGAAGCGAAACCGACTCGTGTCCCCGACGTACTGTCCGAGCGTCGTAGTCCAATACTGCATCGCCAACCGTGATTTTCCGCTCATCCACAATGTGGGCCCGGCGCAGCAAGGCTTTAATGCGCAACAGCATTTCTTCCTTATCCACTGGTTTGGTTATGTAGTCATCGGTACCCACCAGAAACCCATGGTGTTTGTCTTCTGGCAAGGCCCGGGCGGTGACCATAAGGATGGGCAACAGGCTGCCGGATTCCCGGATGGTACGGGTCAGGGCGAAGCCGTCCAGCTTGGGCATCATCACATCACAAAGTAGCAAATCGATCTGGTAGTGGTCCAGCTTGTTCAGAGCTTCTTCACCGTCAAAGGCGGAGATGGGCTCATACCCGGCCCGGCGCAGGATTGCGCAGAAAAGCCGATTTGTATTGGCGTCATCCTCAGCCACCAAAATCTTGAACATCTGCAGTCCTCCGTTTGTATTTTATCTATTCTTAATTATAGCACGTTCAGTATACGCCACAAATATCAACAAAAGATAAACGTCTTTGTTGACCATATGTTGACCTGGAAAGTGTATCCTCATAGGCGTTGAAAGAAAGCAATGTTCCAAAACCTAAACCAGATCAGGAGGAAATACTATGCGTAACACCCTGTTTAACCCCTGCTGCATCACTGCTTTACTTGTAGGCTGTATCGGTGCTGTTGGTGTTGCCTGCGTTGTTTTATACAGAAAAAAACACCACTGCTGAGAAATGTAAGGAGGAACTCACCATGAAAACCATCAGTAATCAGAAAACCGATTCGTCCATCTATCTTGTTACCGGAGCCGCCGGTTTTTTGGGCGGTACGGTCTGCCGTCAACTGGTAGCCCGAGGAGATCGGGTTCGGGCCTTCGTTCTACCGGGAGACAAGGCTGAGCAGTATGTCCCCGTCCAGGCAGAAATCTGTGAAGGCGATCTCACCGACCCGGTGTCATTGGAGCGCTTTTTCGACGTGGAACCAGATGTGACTATCAACGTCATCCACTGCGCTTCCATTGTTACTGTGAATCCTGATTACAGCCAGAAGGTCATGGACGTAAACGTGGGCGGCACCCAAAATATCATTGAACGCTGCCTGAAGGCCGAGACCTTTGGCAAGTTGGTCTATGTCAGTTCTACCGGCGCCATCCCTGAACTGCCCAAGGGACAAAAAATTACCGAGGTGGACCAATTTGAGCCGGAAAAGACTCCAGACCGGGTCCGGGGCTGTTACAGCCAGAGTAAAGCCCTGGCGACCCAGGCGGTGCTGGATGCCGTGCATGTGAAGGGTCTGAATGCCTGTGTGGTCCACCCTTCCGGGATCATGGGGCCCGAGGACTATGCGATGGGTGAGACTACTGGCACTATGGTCAAGATCATCAATGGTGAGATGCCGATGGGAATCGACGGTACCTTCAACCTCTGTGATGTGCGGGACCTGGCCGCGGGCTGTATCGCAGCCGTGGACAAGGGGCGCAAGGGGGAATGCTACATTCTGGGCAACAAGGAAGTCCGGTTCAAAGACTTTGCCAAGCTGGTGGCAGAAGAGGCGGAGTGCAAGGCCCCCCGCCTGTTCCTACCCTGCGGGGTAGCCAACTTTGTGGCGGGTATTACCGAAAAAAAGGCCAAAAAGACTGGCGAAAAGCCGCTGCTGACAACCTTCTCCATCTACAATCTGGCCCGCAATAATGACTTCGATTCCTCCAAGGCTCAGCGGGAGCTGGGTTACCATACCCGTAGCTACCGGGAAACCATGCACGATGAGATCGCCTGGCTGAAAGCAACGGGCAAAATTGGCGCCGTGCGGGTGTGAAAGGACGAGCACCATGGAAAAAATCAACAAGAAAATCTGTGTCATCACCGGCGGCAGCAGTGGGATCGGTCTGGCCACAGCATTTCGTATGGGGCGCAAGGGCTATACCCTGGTGCTGGCTGCCCGTACGCCGGCAAAGATGGAGAAGGCGATTGCCCGCTTGAAAGAAGAACAACTTGAGGTTACAGCCTGCCGCTGTGACATCAGTGACTGGGAGAGTGTACAGAAAATGGCTGCCTACGCTCAGAGCCTCGGAGAGGTGAGCATTGTGCTGCACATTGCGGGCATGAGTCCCCACATGGGGAATGCGGAAGCAATCATGCGGGGCAACGCTTTGGGAACCGTACACATCCATGATGCGTTTTACCCCATTTTGGCACGAGGGGGATGTCTGGTGGATACTTCTTCCATGTCTGCATACCTGACGCCAGAGTTTATCATGCCCAAGAAAGCATTTCCCCTGGCCTCTACCGACCGAGACGCATTCTTGCGCAAAATGGTGGCTCGGGTGAATCTGCTTCCCCCCAAAAGCCGGGCTGGTGCGGCCTACGCCATCAGCAAGTATTTTGTTATTCAGTATGCCAAAAAAGAAGCTGCTCGCTTTGGCAAACGTGGAGTACGGGTACTTTCTATCACACCGGGCAACTTTGATACCCCCATGGGTGAACTGGAAAAAGAGGAGGCGGCAAACTACCTGAGATACAACGCAATCCAACGGCTGGGGCGTCCTGATGAGATCGCTGCCCTGTTCGCTGCCGTTAGCGATCCGGAGATGGGCTATCTGACAGGATGTGATATCCTCTGCGATGGAGGCTGCATCGCTGGGGGCGCCAAAGCCCTGGGAGGGTGAGAGCTTTGCCCGGAAAAATGGATGGCAAACCGGAAAAAAATATTTTGTTCACATGAATAACACAGATGTCCTTTTTATGAGCAGCAAAACAACCGCTCATAAGCAAGAAAAATCATGAAAATGAAAAGGTGGTTTTAAATATGGAACAGACCGTTTACACACAGCAGAGGCAGCAGGCATATCAGCAGATTCTGGAGGAAATCAAGGTCAATGCCAAAAGGCGGAACGACTTTGAAAACGCGATCACGGAGCACATTTATCGGTGGTGGGCTCAGTGGAAACCGGACTATGAAGGGTGGCTGCAATGTGCGGACAGTCTCTATGCAAGGGAGGCTGTGATCGATGCCATTGGACAAGAACCTCAACGGTATGCCGATTACCGTCGATCCATGAAGGGGCAACGAGACGCCTTCGATATGGATATGGGGCCGATTCAGACTTTTGTGGTGGAAGGGAACACGGTTGCTTTCAATTACCGGATGTATATGACGCCGAAGATGGATATGGGGGCGTTGAAAAAGGAAAAACCGTGGTGTTAAAGGTGTCTGAATTCAACACATTTGATAACGTGGACGGGTACGAAGAACCCATGGTGACGCATCTGCAGCTGCTGGCAACGGGTTTGCCAAACAGGTAATGGCTCGGACAGCTTTGTGCGGATGTCCCTTTGACGGATCAGCGGCCCTTCCGGAACTGCGTCGCGAGGCTCTCTTAAAAAAGCGGACGCGAAGATAGATTGAAAAAACGCCTGTGAAATTTTTCGGCAAAAGACGGGACGACCGCTAAAGTTGGACCCTTTTTCTTAGCAGGAAACAACAAGGGATAAAACATTTCCGGGGTCCATGTTGCCCGCTAAGTAATCTCTACTTTACCCCTGGGGTAAGCCTTATTGGCGGAAAATATCTTTAGCGACAGCCATACATACTCCGCGATGGAAGTGCTTGCTGTTTCCAGCTGCTTGCCTGAGCACATGTCCTGCCACTCTTCATCGCTCGCCTGGTATTTTTCTGGGCCATAGGCACAATCCACCATGCAGGTGAACCGGCTAGTAATCCGTGCACCTACAGGGGAGCGAGGAAGCCGGAAATTGGTCATGACGAAGAACAACTTGCCCTGACCTTCTACCGTAAAAGACTAGGAAATCTGGATGTTGAAGGAGGAGAGGCTCTCGTCGTTTATATGGAAATTTCCTGCGCTCTCAAGGGAGTCTCCTAGGCGTAAGGCGAATGTAGGCCGGAATACCTGTGGGATCATTCCAGCTGTATATGCATGCGGTTTGGGGAAAGAACCCGGCAGACTATGACCTTGTGGCCGATGTTAAAGTAGAGATATCCTTTACCAGTATCTGGACTCTTCTACAAGAGTGATGACGGTGCAGTAATTACAGGTAAAAAGAAAATCACTTCCGATACGCTACTCGGTTACTATGCGGTTGAGTTTGAAGCCTTGTGGCGGGCGGTGTTTAGTGGAAAGATAGATGAAAACGTGAAGATGTTACGGGCGATGATGTAACATAATCCAAAAGGAAAAGTCTATTGAATGAAGTAAAACAAACTGCTAGAAGCAGGTTACACAGCAACATATATGTAAAGAAGGGTGTTGGCCACATTGTGGCCAGCACTCTTTTTTGTTTCGACAATATATTATAAAAAACACCATCTTTCGAAAATTATCGACTTGCAGACTTGCGTTGATAGTACCGGAGGGCGGCGTTTTTTATTGCTGTGTCTGCAGAAGGCAACTTCTTTTGATGAAATATAAATTTTTTATTTAAATGTATCAAAAGTTGTTAGGTTTAGGCGATAAGATACCCCCATAGCAAAGGAAGGGAGGGAAACCGCGGTGCGGCCGAATGAACGGCGCAGGAAAATCCTTGAATTGATGAATCTGCGTCGGTATGACACCATGCAACATCTGGCCGAAGAGTTCGGCGTATCGCGGATGACGATCTATAGGGACTTCCTTACTCTTGCCGAGGAGTATCCGTTTATTCATACGATCGGTCGTAGCGGGGGTGTTTCTCTGCCAGATGGATATTACTTAAGCAGAAAGTATCTAAGTCCTGATCAGGCAGATGCTATTCGGAGAAATCTGAACAATGTCACTGCCCAAGATCGTGAAATATTCCAAAGTATCCTGAACGACTTTGCTTGGTCTGAGTAATCAGATCGCACCTTGACAACTGAATACCCAGCACGGAGGCACGTTCCCGGAGCAGGAAGCGTGATCAGAGAAGCGCCATGACGTAAAATCAGCACCCAGCAAGAGGGACAAGATTGTACTGAGCGATCCATTCTACTGAAAAAGCAGCGAAAACTGCTTCGCCATGATCTGCAAGGGAGATAATGATACGCCTGTTGCCCCGCACGTCAGACGGGGTGGCCGACCTTGGGTTGAAATCCTTAGACCCTTGGAACACCAGTGAAAGCTGCGCAAGCGGCTTGCCGAACGAAAGTGAACCGTGTTCCCGGATGCCAGGGGGCGAGCTGCAAATATGGCATTTCTGCATGTTATTCTCTTTTCCTGAACATCAACAGCCCCATGTGTTGATGTCGAACCCGTGCGGCGCAGTGCAAGCCACTGCGCCGTATTATTTTGCCATCAACTCAAACGAGGAGATGATTCTATGACAAACCCGGAAACCGGTTACGAGAAAGCCCACCGACAGGTAGAACAGATTTTCCGGCAGTTTTTTCCAGCCAGAGGAATGATCACACGCGAAGGCCAGATCCGTCTGTGCCACATGATGCTGGACGCCCTGTTTGGCCTGGATGTGGCCCTGTGTGACGCCGGTGTGGGACTGGGAAAGACCTATGCCTACCTGGTTGCCTGCGTGCTGTGGCAGCTGCAAAGGCCACGACAGATGCAGCGCCCAGTGGTGATTTCCACCGCCAGTGTCGCCCTTCAAAGCGCTATTCTCACAGAGTACATACCGTTTTTATCGGATGTTTTAATACAAAATGGATACATCCAGAAACCTATTTGTGCTGTACTGCGAAAAGGAAAAGAACGCTTTGCTTGTGATAGGCGGCTCTTGATTCGACAAAAGCAGATCGGTATTCGTGGCGAACGGTTCCGCAGGAGGGCCGCCGCATTGCGTGCTGCCAACCAATGCCTGGACCTGGATCTTTTGCCGGAAATATCCCGTCATGATCGCCGTCTGATCTGTGTGCCAGAGCATTGCAGCCGCAGCTGCATCTTGTACTCTGATTGCCGGTATCGACAGTATTTAAAAGATTCTAACGGTACTTCGGTTACCATTCAGGTCTGCAATCACAATTACCTGCTGGCAGACGCAGCCCACCGGCAAAACGGATGGAAGCCTTTGCTGAAAGATTATCAGGCACTGGTCATCGATGAGGCCCATAAACTGCCGGAAACAGTTCGTCAAATGAACACCCGGCGGATTCGTTCGTCAGACTTGCTTCGTTTTGAAAAAATACTGACCACCAGCCATTGCACATTGGGAGCCCAGAAGCTCCGTGGTGCAAGGATGGCGTTCCTGAAAGCATTTGCGCTTGCAGAGAACGAATCGAAAAGGGAAAAATCATTTTGCTTGACAGATGAACGATCCGCCTCCTTGCAGCATTTGGACAAAGCAATTCAGGAAATCCTCAAGCTGGAGAACAAGGAGGTACCGCCCGTTTTGAGCAACAAACTGAGTGATGTTCAAGAACTCGTTCCACTCTTCTTTCGCAGCGATATGACCTTTGTTCGCTATGTGGAATACCATCAGGAAAATGGGGACCTGGCCATTGATCTGTGTGCAGTGCCTTTCGATCTGCCCCGGTGCGTCTATGACGCGCTCTGGAGGGAGCATAAGCCTGCCATCCTTACATCAGGGACCCTGGCAGTGGGGGAGGATTTCACCCATACGGAACAGCAATTCGGGTTGGATCGAGGAACATCATTGCGCACACTGCGCATCGTATCTCCATTTAGATACGAAGAAAACTGTTTGCTTTATTTTCCAGCGACACACAGAAAGAAGGTCCCTTCCAAACAGAATACGGACCGCGTGGCCCATCAGATCCAGGATCTGATCAACACCGCCAACGGACACACGTTGGTGCTGTTCACTTCCTACGATCAGATGGGCCGTGTTTATGAAAAACTGAAAGATAAGTTCCCGGTGCCTGTACTGCAGGCGCAGCGCAACCCTCAGATCTATCTGGAACGCTTCAAACAACTTCCCAACGCCGTCCTGTTCGCCAGTGGAGCCTGTTGGGAAGGCGTTGATTTCCCCGGGGACATGGTCTCCTTGCTCATCATTGTGAAGCTGCCATTTCAGGTACCAGACCCACTGGGAGAGGCCATGCGAAAGCAATACGGCAATCTTCACAGTTACATCCAGACTGAGATCGTGCCCGAAATGCAGATCAAGCTGCGTCAGGGGTTTGGCCGTGCCATCCGCACTGAAACGGATAGCTGTGTGGTGGCAATCCTCGACCCTCGTGCGGCCCCAGGCGGGCGCTACCATCGGGCAGTGCTGGACGCATTGCCGGAAATGCCGGTTTCGGACAAACTAACAGATATCCAGAGCTTTTTACAATCAAAGAAAAATCCCAGTTATTTCGAGCCCCGATTCCCTAAGGAGGTTGATTTTCATGAGGGCAATTTGCTTCATCCAGGAAGTCAGAAACAGTGATCTCACCTTGCGGCAACAGATTCTGGTCTGCCGTAAAGCACTTCGTAAGCTGCGCTGGCCTTGCGTACAGGAGTTGTACGCTCAGGCAGGAACCGAAGAACAACCGCTGACGCTGCGCCCTGGGGTAATGGATTTACTTCACGCAGCTGCAAACGATGAGGTAGACGTTTTGATCGTGGTGGATATCAACCATTTACATTGTGGCCGACCCGAACTGGAAGGGTTGCTCGCATCTTTGCTGCAGTATGGTGTGCACACTTTCGGTGTCCAGTGCGGTTGGATCGAGCCGGGGGGCCGACACTGGATGGTTCTTCCGAATTACGATTCGGAGGTGTGAGATGGAACGCAAAAAAGAAGATGTGCTTTTCTTTCCGCGTGTCTGGTTGTATGCGCGTACAGGCAGCGGGCATCGATCTGCTGCTGAACAGCAGCTGGATGAACTTCGCGAATGGGCCAATTGCAATGGGTATTGTATAGTTGGGCAAAGCTGCGAATGTGCAAAGGCCAATTCCTTTTGGCGGCCTGGTTTGTTTTCCATGCTCCGGGCCGCGCGCAGGGGAGATATCGATGTCGTGGCAGTAACACGACTTTCCCGATTTGCCCGTAAGAAAAGCAAATTGTGCAAGATCCTAGCCAAATTACAGGCAAATGATGTGACGCTCATTACCACCGATGTGAGTTTGCGGTATCAGATGCATCTTTATGGTTTGGATCGAGTGATTGCAGGTTGCCCGAAAGGAAGGAACCGGTGTGCAGGAATACATACAGCAGATGCCTGATGGCCGTACTCGAGTGGAACGGGAAGTAGAGGGGGGCTTCGTTACCATATACTTTTCGGAAAAGGACGATGGGGATACGCTTGAAAAAGTGAAATCCATGATCATGGATGCCTACGCAGAGAGAAAACACCGTGAGGGTAAACTGTCAAATTGTGACCAGCAGTAGAGAGTATGTTTCTCCGTTTTGGTGATAGCTTTCCTCCTGTTGATTGAGTATTGTTGGGATGAGGAAATAACCAGAACTAAGTGAATAGGGGAGGAACAACGATGACTTTTTGGGACCAGCATGGTCAGGAAGTGGAAATCTCGCAAGCGGATCAGAAGTGGCTGGATGATGCCTATTTTACTACCCAGCAGATGCGGCTGCCCGTGGATTCACCGCGTGCCGCTTTGTCCTACCGGGTGTCGACCAAGGGCCAGGTGGATCACGACGATATTCCCATGCAGAAGATTGCCTGCCGGAAGTTCGCCCAGGAGCATGGGTGGCGTGTGGTGCTGGAGAAGGCGGAAAAAGGTGTTTCGGGCTCCAAAGTCTCCGCCAGTAAGCGGGATGTCATTCAGGAATTGCGCAGTGAGGCAAGCAAGGGAAACTTCGATATCCTTCTAGTGTATATGTTTGACCGGCTGGGACGCATTGAGAGTGAAACACCCTTTGTACTTGAATGGTTCGTTCAGCACGGTATTCAGATGTGGAGCACACACGAAGGTCAGCAGCGAATTGAAAGCCATGGCGATAAGCTGATGAACTATATCCGGTTCTGGCAGGCGGCAGGGGAGAGCGAAAAGACCTCCATGCGAACCAGAGATCGTATCCGTCAGATCGTTTCCAGCGGACATTTCGCCGGAGGCTTTGTCCCTTACGGATATCGAGCTATTAATAAAGGTAGAGTCAACAAGAGAGACCAGCCTGTAAAAGATTTGGAGATCGATCCAGATGAAGCGGCATGGGTCCGGGAAGTATTTACGAAAGTGGCGGAGGAAGGTGCCAGTGGATATGCCATGGCACAGATGCTGAACCAACGAGGACTGCGTACTCGCCAAGGGGCGGAGTTCCAGTCTTCCAATATCAAGAGAATGATTCAGCACGAGGGCTATACAGGATACATCATTACCAAAGCGGCAAGATCGGAGTTTATGCCGCAGCTGCAGATTATTGACGAGGCTTTGTTCGCCAAGGCCAACGAGATGATCAGCAAGAGAAGCAAAAAGGCTCTGAAAGATAAAAACGCTGCCCAAAAGAGTAGCAATCCAACATTATTGGCCGGCATCGTCGTCTGCGCACATTGCGGGGCGAAGATGTCGGCCTTTTTGCATACAGATCGGTATAAGCTGGCTGATGGAAGTATTCGAGAACGGGTGCAGGCCAAGTACAACTGTTATCAGCGCGGCCAGCATCTGCGGGAATGTGATGGGCAGGCCCTATATCTGGCAGAGCGGGTGGACAGGATTGTGGTTGCCTATGCTGATGAGCTGTTCCGCAAGATCAAAAGTGAGCCATATGACAAGAGCATTGAACAGAGAATACGGCAGCAGGATGCTGAACATAACAGACAAAAACAGGCTGCCGAGAAGAAAATCAAGGCAGCCCAGTATAAGCAGCAACGATATGAGGATGAAGTTCTGAAATGTTTGGATGGAAGGAGTGCATTCTCGCAGGAGATGCTGGCCCGACTGATTGCGCAGGCAGAGGCTGAAGTCAGACAAGCAAAAGATGAGTACGCAGTCCTACTTCAGAACAATGATGACCGAACTACGGTGCAACAGATCCGCAGTTATTATGATGAATTCCTCGGCTGGGCCAATGAGTTTGATCTCGCCACGGTCCAGAGGAAAAGAGCCATTCTGGCACAGCTGTTCGAGAAGGTGGAGGTTGGAAAAGGATACAGGATTACAATCCATGTGCGAGGAACTTATAAGCAGTTCTTGGGAGAAGAACCACATGAGTAATTTTAGCTACACCATTAGTATTGGTCAGTTGGGAGAGCAGCTGACTCTTAATCAGCGGGTCCCGGGTTCGAGTCCCTGTTGGTGCACCAAAAACCGTCTCTTCGGAGGCGGTTTTTTAAAAGCCGCGCCAAAACGGCTTATCTGCTCAGAAGATTCCAGAAAGGACACAAGCCGCCTGGAAACCCAAAAACACCGTGAGCTGCAACTCACGGTGTTTTTGGGTATTACTACTTTTTTTTGACTGCGCTTTTTTGAAATCATCAGAATTTTTCCGGAAATAATATTCGCCAAAATTCCACTCAGAACATCGAGCAAAAAGGACACGCAGCCACCTCCCTCCGGCTCCAGTTTGAAAGGGCAGCGTGTCCAGAGTATCACTTTAAGGAAAAGATTGTCAATATGTAGCTCAACAGAAGTCCCTGCACTATATGAAGGCAAAGAAAAATGATTCGATTCTCTAATTCTCTGCCAGATTAAGGAAGAGAGCTTAATGCAAAAAAGGTTATCCACCTGGATTGCCTTTTTTATTGTCTACAATAAAAAACATGCGATTAACCCTTTTTCCCGCGAGTTTTTTATCATCCACGCCTACCGCGAAATTTTCGCGACAGGCGTTCTTCATTTTAGTTAGCCGTTTTGAAGCAGAGCGCCAGAGGGAATGGCACAGACCGGGCGGGCTACTCACCCAAAACGATGGAGGTATCTAACGTAGGGTCAAAGCCTGTTTCTTCGTTGACAAAGGCACGGCGATTCAAAGAAAAGTTCGCGGGAAGATGCTTAGGAGGATATCCGGTGATTTCTTTAAAAACACGGTTGAAGTTGCGCAAGGTGTTGAAGCCGCAGCGCGCCATTAAATCGGCCATGGTGATGTCCTCCAGCTGCCCAAGCAGTTCTATAGCGCGATCTACCCGGAGGACGTTCATATAACGGGAAAAAGTAAGGCCAGTCATACGCTTGAAGTAACGGGAAAAGTAAGCTTCGGACATGTTCATAAACGAGGCAGCGTCCTCAAAACTGTATTCGTCACAATGCTGATCCAATAAAACAAGGAGCTGCTTGTAGTGTGTGTGCGTTGGCTGCGCGGTGCGTGCATCAATCGCCAGTTCTTCCCCGCGAAAGATATCCGAAAGCAGGGAAGTGATGAGGGCGTTCATTTTTTCGGCGTAAAAAAGCTGCTTTTTCTGGTATTCCGCATTCAGCTCGTTCATACGCTCACAGGCGTTGTAACGGTCGGGGAAAATGGGCTTTTTCAGATAACAGGGCGAGTGAAGTAGATTGCCAAATTGTGCGACTGCGATGCGGCTGTCAACCGTGCCGCGAATATTGTGGACACGTTCCCCGCAGAAAAAAGCGCAGTCGCCCTGGTGCAGAGTGTAGAAGATTCCGTCCAGCATGATCTCGGCGGCTCCTTCCTGACAGACCACCAGCTCATTTTCAAAATGCCAATGGGCCATGTTGCGCAGGTTTTCGTAGCGATGCACCCATACTTGCACGTCCTTGTCAAAAATACGCCGTTCCTGTTTCGCCATTTTGCACATCTCCTCTGTTGATATTATGGCGGATTTGCGCGGCAATGTCAATAAATGTCTATAAAGAGGTAAGTGAATTCTTTCAATAAAAGAGCAAAGTGTATATATTAAATAAAGGAAAGGTAGTGCTTTTTGTTGACAAAGACGAGACGCGTGAAGCGAAAAGCTTTATTTGTTGTTGAGATAGGAGGTATGAATATACGCTTTTAGTCCGATGATGGGAGTGATGCCACAGGACAGCTGGCGCTGCTCTCCATTGAAAATCCGTTAAGAACGAGGAGGAATAAGTAGATATGGGGAAATTCACCAACAAAACAGTAGATGGAGCAAAACGGTTGTTTGCGCTTCTGGTGGTGCTGATTTTGCTCTTCAGTTTTCTTGCACATATGTTTGCAACCAATTTTGGGCGCGTAAAGATTGAGCAGATCAACATTGATGCGCGCGGGGCTCTGTTAGATGGAGAACTGTACTATCCTGTGGGGACAAGTGACGAAAGTAGCCTGCCGGCGGTTATCGTTACGCATGGAGCAGGCTGCACACACAAGGGAATGAACAGCTACTGCATAGAGCTGGCGCGGCGAGGCTTTGTGGTATTTGCTTTCAGCGCCAACGGCTCGGGCATTAGCGAATTTCCCAAGCGCGATGAGATTGGTGCGGGTGAGCAGGACTACAACGCGCGGAATACGCCGGGCGGTCTGCATGATGCGCTGGAGTTTGTGCGTACGCTGAAATTTGTCGACCAGACCCGTGTCGGCATGATGGGCCATTCCCAAGGCTCGAGAAGAACCTCTTACGCGGCGTCCCTCGACGTGGGCTATTATACGCTGAACGACATTTTGATCAATGTGCTATATGAGGAATTCGGCCAGAAATTTACCGAGGATGAGATCACGCAGGATGCTGTCGCATTGGCTGAGGAGCGTCTAAACGAAGCTCAGCTTGCGCATTTTAATGACATCAGAGCAGAGAAGACAGCACATTTTGACACCAGATTGAAGGCCGCACTTGTCGTAGGCGGCGACGCACCGCAGGTTTCGCCCATGCAGACGGTGGTTGTGGGCGGATTCGAGGTGCGGAGGAATGCACAGGTGAATCTGGGACTGATCATCGGTGATTACGACTCTTACATCGGCTATCCCGCCGCCGAAACAACGCTTGAGTCTTGGCACTCGGATGAAACAGTGACGGCAGAAACTTGGTATGCTATCGATGATGTGGCTGCCACCGGCGAGCAGTTGGGCGGCTTTACACAAATAAGCATTACAGACAACGAAGCGCTGCATGCGGCAATTGAAGGGCGCGCGGCTCGGGTCGTTTGCTTCAACCCGGAACAACACGCTACCAACCAGATTTCTGTGCGGTCGGTTACAGATGCGGTGAAATATTTTGAACAGACTCTGGCATACAACAACGGTGAACTTTTGGCGGACGGCGCGCAGCCAATCAATGCCTCCAGCACGATTTTCTTTGCACACGAGGTGTTGAATGGCTTGGCAATGATTTGCATGGCTCTGATGCTTGTTCCGCTTATGGTGATGCTATTGTCACTGAAAACATTTGCGCAGGTGAAAGTGGTCGGGGCAGAGACGAAGACTTCTTTCGACAAAAAGAAGTATTGGCTTTTCGGCGGGCTGATGGTGGTGATAGGCTTTGCTGTAATCCTGATGACAAACCGGATTTTCAATCCCTTCCTGCCCTACTTTGAGATACTGCCGCTGTTCTTCAACTGGTGGGTCGTCTTTATGTATCTTGGCTTTATGGGGCTGGTTGCGGTGGCGTTCCTAGCCATATTCTATGTGCAGGATAAAAAGAGCGGTCGTCCGGTGAACTTTGGCCTTAAGGCCTCCGGCAAATCGGTGTTGCGTTCACTGTTTCTCTCAATTTGCATGATTGCTGCGGCGTATATTTCCCTTGATGTGATTCGCTATTTGTTCGGCGAGGACTATCGTTTCTGGAATAACGTGTTTGGCGTCATGAAGGTGGAATACTGGTGGGTGGCGCTGAAGTTTGCGGTGGTGATCTTCCTGCCGCAGCTGGCAATCAACGTGCTAACAAATTATACGGTGCGAACCGATATTCCCGAATGGAAAGACACCCTCTTTACGGTTGTGTTTAGCACGGCCGGCGTATGGCTGTGCTGCATGCTGAATGTCATCATGCTCCATTCGGGCGGCGCGGCGCTCTGCAACTGGAACTCTGCTTTTGCGCTGGTTCTGATGCTCCCGCTTACCACCTATTTATCAAGAAAGCTTTATAAGCTGACAGGCAGTGTCTGGACAGGAACGATTTTGATCACGTTCTTGATAAGCTGGGCCACTGTTTCGTCCATAGGGTATAATACCTATATCGGACAGTCTGTTTGGAGTACATTCTTTTATACCTGACGCACTTTCCCCAGCAAAGACTTCTGAGACAGAACACGGTTTTCGAAGGTGAATAGGAGCTAGGACTTAAAAGGCGCGGCGGAAACAGAGTGCTTTCCGCCGCGCCTTTTCAAATGCAGGGTGAAAAAAGAGTTGACAAAATGTTGAATGCGTTGCGACTGAAAAGCACCGTCCTGGGCCTTGAATTGGGCTCCACACGCATCAAGGCGGTGTTCTAATCTGGCTGGACACGATATTTGGGTGGGCCTACAAGACGCGTATCCAGTTTATAGGCGAGAAGTTTTTAAAGGCTGAAATTCCGCTTGACCTCTATAAAAGCATTGAGAATAATTTTGCAGAAAGGCTTGCAGCGGAAGAGGAGAATCAATTTATGATTGATGTGAAATGGGCAAACGAATTTCTGAAGAAATAGCAGCTGTGTGGATATTCGTGAGGAGGAAAATAAAAAATCCCGCAGCCTTTCGGCAGCGGGACAGAGGAAAAGCGGGATATCAGGTTATTCAGGCAGCGCCATGCCAAGCTTATCCGCGATCTCATCCAGCTTCATGCCGGATTTTTGTGCCTGCCTGACAAGGAGTTTGATCTGGTCGGCTTTGCTTTTACGCGGTTTGCGTTTTTTCGGCGTAAGCACGTCTTTCTTTTTGGCTTCAAGTTTAGCGATTTTTTCTTTAACAGCGGCGATCTTGTTATCAAATTCGGTGGCAGACGCCGCTTTTTTGTTTTCCAATTCTAAAATGGAATCTTTCAGTTTTTCAATTTGGACATCCAAATCAGCAGCGATTTGTTCCGGGGTTCTACGGACACGTTTTTCTTCAGACATTAAGTTACACTCCAAACAAATATAGATTAAAGATAACTAGTAGTTTAAATATATCACAGTCAAATAAAAGTAACAAGAGAAATTGTGTCGGAAGATGAAATGCAGATAATTGGATATAAAAAATGCTGATGTAACAGCCCCGCGGAAATATTTCCGTGGGGCTGTCTGCATAAATAGACCAGGGGAAA
>NZ_JXXK01000021.1 GCF_000949455.1 Ruthenibacterium lactatiformans
CACGTCAAAACAGAATCGGCATCCCTCTCTACGTTCCTCACGCTCTTGGAGAGCGGAGATAGCAACATCACACACTTCCTTTGCTTTAGTCCCCACCATCATCTTCAAACCCGTGAGTGTAGCAATCGCTTTCTTTCCGTCAGTCATTGTCATTTCCTCCGTCTACCAGATACAGGTCTGCATACTGTTTGTTTAATCCAACAGAACAAAGCCCCCCAAACTCATCTGAGATGACGGCCACAATTGCCTTGTCAAGTTCTCCACATGTTACTTTCGCTTTCAACGTTTCAAACGGAAGTAATCCGTCAGTGCTTTCGTCAACATTGAAATTCAACTCAATGGTAGCGACATATTTCCCTTTAATCATTGTCATTCCCTCTGTCAAGCGGCAAACATGCGCATTTGCAATAATTGATATAATCATCGTATCGCACAAGCACAGTGTCGTACCGTCTAAACTTTTTACAAAAACCAATCTGCATTTCCACTGGCGCATCGACTTTGCACACATCGCCAGCACCATAACCGGAGTTTTGCCATTCGGCAAGAGAATACAGTTCTGCTTCTTCCGGAAATAAGGTATACCCTCTAAAACATCTTTTTTCTCCGTCTTGTGTCCTACGTCCCCAAAGCACGCACGGCATTCCAAACTTCCACTTGTACTCTGTGTGCTTTATGCTGATTGCAAGTAAATCTCGTTCATCAGTCATTATCGTTCCCTCCGTTCATCTTGGCCCCGCAGTTTGGGCAGTATTTCATAACAATTATTGATGATGGCGAAAAATGAGTTTTGCACACACTACAAGGGCAACCGTTCAGACTTGGTGTAAGCGGAAACGATTCATACTCACCCCACCGCCCATGCACCACCGGTGCGGCGTCGACGACCGGGGCGTCCTCTATGTCTCCGACATCTACCACTTGCACATATCCGCACTGTGTATCTGCTTCCCATGCTTTTTCTGTCAGTGCCTTTCGGCTTATCAAATCGTCCACGGTCTATTCCTCCCACATATCCATCTGGTAATTATTGGCTTCTTCCTGTGTCCTGTCATGCATCCACCAGTCGAAGTATTCTTGGCCTGACCTAAATTTCTGTTTGAAATAGTGATTGTCCGGTTTGTCGTCAATGATATGCTGTGCCGTGCGCAGATACTGCGCCTTGAATTTGGGCCAGCGGCGGAACTCCTGCTCACGCCCCGCGCGGCGCGCCATGGGGCAGCCGATACAGCCGAGCCGCTCAAATCCCTCATTGTACAGGCCGCACTGCTCTAACCCTACATCCTTGGAATAGGACCAGATATCCGAATCCGTCCAGTACGCCAGCGGGTTGATCCTCCTCTGGTTGTCCTGATAGCAGGTCTCGAATATCCTTCGCTTTTCACTGTTGTCAAACGGCATGATGATGTTGTCACCGCGCTTTTTGTCCGATGCGATCTCCAACTCGTCGCGCTTTTTCATTCGATTTGAACTCTCGAATTTGCGAACGCCCATGCACTTAAAAGCCTTTCCGCATTCTGGTGCAGGACGTTCTTTTAAGGATTCACAACAAAAGCGTCGTTGTCTCATTGGCAGCATCCGTTTTTTTCTACACAGCGCCCACATGCTGTACTGGTACATCACGTCATAGGTCAGATATCCCAGATCGCTGTATGTCTGGAAATTTGCACGCTGAAAATAGACAAGCTCCGGCGGGTCGATTCCTGTGATATTATGCATATAAAAATGTTTAACTCCCGCCCGGCGCATCAGATGCCCCAGCACGCGGCTGTCCTTTCCCTCGCTGGTGCAAACACAATACCCGCGAGGATCTGCGTGGAGCGCCGCTCCCTCGTAGAATTGAAGCAGTTTTATAGCTTCCACATCAGGCGCGTTTTTGGTGCGACCAGCTTCATTCCACTCAAGTTGATAATCCATTCTTTTCTCCAATCACATCGGCTCTACGCCCATCTTTTCATATGCAACCGATATCGCATGTTTCATTTCCTCTGAAAATGTATCTCTTCCGCCCTGTGCAAGGATCTCCAGCAGCTCCTGCCGCATCCGCGTATAAAATGCTCCGACCTCTCGCTCATCAAGCTCAAGCTCTATTGCTGCGTTGTAGTGCGCCAGCGCCATGGCTTCGCACACAGCGTCGATTCCTTCACGGATTCCGGAGTTCTTTGCACGGGCAAGCATAAGCGCAAGGTTTTTGCTCATCTCTCACACCTCATGAACCTTGATGCCATGTACCCACAGCATCAGCTTTCGCTTGATAACGTATTCAGGTGTGCGTACACCTTTCGCATCCTCAACAATCATCTCTCCGTTCCGAGTGTACGCAAAATCGGCAATATACTTGCAGCTGCGTTCTCCTGCCTGTTTGGGAATAAGCTCAAACGACACCTGTAACCTCAATTCGGATATTTCTCCCGCACGCTCCAGCAGCAAAAGGTCTATGTATCTATCCCTCTCACGCTTACTGTCAAACGTTATGCCGTTGTATGTCGCCTTCTGGCTGTGGTATTTACTCATCGGCTTCCATCTCCCTGGAAATCGCTTTTAATTCGTTCGACGCATAGTTTACATAGAACTGCGCTTTTTCAACCGCCGTCCGTATAACGTCAATACGCCGCTCTAGTTCTTTTTCGCTCATTCGCTCCTCCTGTTATCAACCGGGATGTAATTGTGGTACTGTGGCTGCCAGTGGAATTGCATTCTTCCCATTCCTCCGTGGCGGTTTTTTGCGATGATCGCATCCACTTCCCACGCATCATCCCCGCTCAAAAAATCTTCTGTTTTTTTCGGACGCATGAAGATCACGCCGTCCGCGTCCGCTTCAATGTCGCTGCCTCCCTTTAAATCCGACAGCGTAGGTTCTTTCTGCCTGTCCACTGCTCGTCCCATCTGTACCAATGCCACAATTGCAACATTGTGCTTTTGCGCCATGGCCTTGAGCGCGTGCGTAATCTCGCCCGTTATCTGCCACAAAGGCTTTTTCCCTGTATCGTCTCCGCGCATCAATCCCAGGTAGTCGATAAACATTGCGTCCGGCTTATTTGACGCAAGCTTTGCCTCCACATCCTCGGCGGATATTCCGGGCGTATCGTCCATCACGAGGTGCAAATCTCCCATTCGGTCTACGGCAATGCCGATGCGTTTCTGCGCGTTTTCGTCAATGTCGTGGTCTCGAAAGCGTGTGGAATTTATCATGCATACCCGAGAAAGTATGCGGTGCACAAGCTGCTCCTTTGTCATTTCAAGGCTTCTGTAATCCACGCGATAGCGCTTTGCAAGCTGCACGGCCAGATGCATGGAAAAATCTGTTTTGCCGTCTCCCGGACGCGCCGCAATTATGTACAGGCATCCTCGCTGTAAACCTCCCAGCACGTCGTTGAATTGTTTCCAATCGGTTTTCAGAGACGTATCGGGACGGAATAGATTCTGGTAAGCCTCCGTCACAGCCTCCAAAAATGTTTGCTCCGATGTGCTGTGTACGTGCTGCATGATGTCCCGCTGCTGCGCTGCCATCCGTTCAAGCTCCGCCGTCATTTCGTCGGCGGTGTGCCCGCTGATGGCAAGGCTCTGTAAATCCGTCACCAATGTACGTTCCCGCCATGCGTCCAGTACAAGCGCCGAATATTGCGGAAATGTCTCAATGCGCGGCGTAATACTTGCGCATTCTCGGATTATCCCGTCGTACTCTGCGCCAAGCTTAGAAACCACCGTCACCGCGTCTACAGGCATTCCCGCCTTTTTCAGCTTCAGCATGCAGGAAAATATCCGTGCCAGCGGCTCCGCCTCAAACATCTTCGGTGAAAGCATCGTGCGCGCCTTATCCAGCAATGCGGGTTCCAGCATCAGGCAGCCAATGACGCTCTGTTCTGCCCCGAGCATTTAAAACAACTCCTCTGCCGTCATATCCGGCGTGATCTCCCGTCCCACGTCCGGCTTGATAACACGCGGTTCCGATGTGCGTTTAACAGGCTTGCCGTCTTTCCTCCACCAATTCAGAATCGTTGCATAGTGGCTTTTGTAACGGTGCCCGGTTTGTGCAAGATAGGCAGATAACCGCTCGATATACTCCGATGCGCCAATATCGCCCAAGCTGTCCACCAGCTTCCCATGCTCTTGCCCGTCGAGCAGCACGTTTTCAAACTCGCCAAATTTCTTTTTGGATATCTCGATAGAGATATCTTTTTTATTTCTTGATTTCTTGACTTCTTGATTTCTTAATATAAGGGTCTGTGTTACTTCTGTGTTAGCACTGTGTTGGTCGCGTGTTACCTGATTGTTAGTTTCCGTGTTGACTCCTTGGTACTCGATATAGTTTTTTATTGTAAACACGCTGAATTTTCCATGTGTGCACTGTGTTATTTCCTGTGTTGATTTTAGATGATTTATCGCTGTTCGCACGGACTGCACTGAAATACCTGTTTGCAATGAAATTTCGCGTATTGACGTTACTGCCTGTCCGACTTCCAACTCAATCCCACGGTAAAAACACGCCTCATATTGTGCCAGAAAAAGCAAATGAAGAAACACACATTTGGCATTCGTGTCAGTGTACCAGCCCCACTTCATCATCTTTCTGTAAAGCTTGATATATCCGTCATTTGCCATATTGTCACGTCCTTAAAACGGCAAATCTTCTGAATCGTCAATCACCGCAAAATCATCCTGCTGCACATCTGCTGCAGCGGCATTTGTTTTAAACGGATCTCGTCGCTGTGCGTCTACCTTCGGTGCTTCTCGCGCTGTGCTGGCAAAATGAACGCCTCCTGCGACCACCTCAAAGGCCGTGCGCTTGTTCCCGTTTTTGTCCTCATAATTACGGGTCTGGATGGAACCGTTCACGGCGATCATGCTGCCTTTATGAAAATACTTGCATACAAACTCCGCTGTCTGCCGCCATGTTACAATGTCGATAAAATCGGCCTTTCGTTCTCCATCCTTGGAATAGCTGCGGTCTACCGCGATGCGGAACGTGCATGTCGCAACCCCGCTCGGTGTGTGGCGCAGTTCGGGTTCAGCCACAAGGCGCCCCAGCAAAGCTACTACGTTCAATCCCATATCAAACGTCCTTTCAAAACTCAACTTAAAACTTAACTTGAAACTGTACTTTACAAATCACAGATAGTTTTTGTAAAATTCGCGGATAAAATCTTCTTTGCCCCATCCGTATTCCTGCATCGCCGCTTTCTGTGCTGCCTGCTGGCAATACGTCCTTGATTCTCTATTGCTGTGTACCGCATTCGGCCCGTATTCATGGCACCGGTTATGGCACAGCGGAACCCAAAGCCCAAGGCGTTTGCTCTTTTCGCGCATCGCTCCGCCAAAGCATTCATGCCTGTCAAGCTTTTCGTCCTGTCCTCCGCACAAAAAGCAGCAGTCTGTGTCAAACGTCACAATGCTGGGTGCGTATCCGTTTTTATCGAGATTCTTCACCGTGGCTCCTCCTTGATGCGTGCCAGTTCTTCCGGTGTCATCGTCTCTATTCCAAGGTCTTTGCACTCGCTTACAATGCCGTCTATCAGGACACTCATTTCCTTGGTGGTGTATGTAGAGCTGCCAAGGTATACGCGGTAATATTGCGCCCGTTCTTCCGGAGCAAGTGTTTCATGTTGTTCGCAGTATTTGTACTGACGCTTGAACATCTCAACGCTTTTATTTGGCACCTTTACCACAAATTGCTGGCCGTATCTTTTCAGCATCTCAAGATATACGCTGTCCTTGTCTGTGTGCAGCAAATCGGCCATCTGGCCCATAAGCTCCCACGCATACGCATTTGCGTCTTTGCTGCGGGCCTTTGTTTTACGCTTGATTTCTGCCACCATATCCACGGTCTTATCTTTCAGCTCATACGCAATCTGTGCGGCCTGCGCGCGGTTTTTCACGCGCAGGCGCAGCCAGCATTCAAGCCCCATTTCAACGCGGCATGCATCAAACTCAATCCGCATCGTTTGTGCCAAATCTCAATTCACCCCCATCGGGCTCCTTTTTCATTGCCGCTTTCTGGCAATCCGGGCAAAGCGTGCGTTTAAAACGCCTTCTGCTGTATTCTGCAATTTTTTCAGGCGGCCAGTCTGGGCGGCCTTCAATCTGTTTTTTGCATTCCTCGCAAAATACCGGGTCGGGTGGGACATCCGGCAAATCCTCTCCGGCATAGATATACAACCCAAGTCCATGCCTTGCACACGCCTTTGTAAGGCTGCGCTGAATGGCTTTGTTCACGTCCATACTCGTGACGTTCTCAAAAGCAATGCTCTTGTTCCTGAGATCCATAACAGGCAACATTTCAATATGCTCTATGCCATTCAGCGTAACGCCTGTTTTCACCCAGCATGTGCGACCGTCGGTAAAGTAATTGCATCCTTCCGGCGTTTCGTAAATCGTATAAATCGCATCAGGATGTCGCTTTTTGATTTCAGCCCACGCCCATGCCCATGACAGATATGTAAGCCCATTCTTCTTTTCGGTGTGCTCATTGACATTTACGGCATAAAGCTCCGCAAAATAGTTCTCGTTCATGTTTCCTCCTTATCCGGCCATATAGCCTACGGTACACCAGTCCCATTCTCCGGGGCCTGCAATATATTCTCCCGTTTCAGCATCTACCAATGTTCCATCGTCGAGCCTGTCGCAGCATCCGTCGCATCCCAATGTGCCGAACCGGTCAAAGAACATGATATTTCCCCAGCTAAGACGGTCATTACACTTACTGCAAGCAGGATTGTCGCCATCGTCGGTTGGGTCAAACGCCGCGGATATTCCGATGTAATGCAGTTCAGGCATTTGACAAATCCTCCCCGGTGGTGTATTTTTTAGATGTAGATTTTTGGTCTGCGCCTCTGTTATCCGTGCCAGCGGATGCAGGGGCTTTCTTTTTTTCTTCCTCGCGCAACAGTCGGTAGCTGCATACATTCAGCCATCCCTGTGTTGTTCCGTATCCGCACAACTTAACGGCTTCTTTTATCCGTTCGGCCTGTTCGCGCGTGAATCGGGCGGAAATGCGGTGTGGCAGCTTGTGCCTGTCACCCGACCGTTTACATTGCTTCACGGTCAAACCGCCGTTTCTGGCTGTTGCAACCGCGTCCAGCGCGGCCTGCGCTTCTGCTGTGCGTTGTACGCCGTATTTTCCGGGATTGTTGGCTTTGCTGTCCAGCGATTTGTCGTATCCGCTGAACCCGGCCGCACGTACAACCTGCACGCATTCTTTTTGTGTCATGGCTTGTCCTCCTCTCTATAATCACGAAAATTTATGGTATTTTGACGAATTGTTTCTTCCTTTCTCAAAATCATAGACATAAATGATATGCTGAATATTGGAAAGGGGGTGATTTTTTTGAAACCGAACTCATCTAAGCTTCTGTCTGACGTAAAAGAACTTGCCCAAAACGCACGAGCTGGCTTTGCATTGCGCGTTAGTATGCCATACGGTACGCCAGACGGAACTGAAATCACAGAAAATGACATTGTGCTGATTGTAAGAGAAACAGATTTAGCTATAAGCCGGTTAGCGGAAGCAATCGAGACAATGGCAGAGTTTATTGCAGACAATTAATTCTCAATTAGGGGCGTGCATCGGCACGCTCTTTTTTTGCCTGTTCCAGCGCGTAATTTTCAACAATGGTATATACATATTCTGTTTTGCCGTTTCCGCAAAGAACACGGTCATGACTTTCCAGTATCTTCACACGATGCGCAAGCGATGCCACTTGCTCTTCTAAGAGTTTGATTTTTTCTACGACCATATCATCTTTATTCATTGGGTTTGTCCTCCTCTCTTACAGCTATGTATCCCGCGATCCCGGCCAGCACCAGCACCAGCCCAAACGCCAGCGTTGCAAGCCCCGGCAGCATGTCCGAGTTTCCACGGCCTATCGCCTGCAAGCCGTCCAGTACAGGCAGTACGGCTGCAATCAGTACCACCTTGTAAATAAGGCTTGTCCATCCACGCAGGCCGCGCGGGGGGCGCAGGCAGAACGGGTTAGGTTTGTCCATTTTTCTGCTCCTCCTCTTTTTCCCGCTGGATGTCTTTTCTTATCAACTCCAGAAAATACGGCGCAAGCACTTTTGCCACGCGCGCATTCGTTTCTTCCATGCCTTCCATGATGTTCTCCTTTCCGTCCGTATTATTGGACATGTTTCGTGTTACTGTGTTAACATATGGATTCCCAAAATTCTGTATTATGTTATAATGGTGCCGAGGTGATAAAATTGTGGACTGATCTTGCGAGTGCCATTATTACTAGTGTTTTTACCTTAGTTGGTGTGTTTATTGGAGCGAAACTCACTAATGCTTCATCTTCAAGACAGGAAGAAAAAAAGATTCTTTCTGAGTTCTACGCTGATGTGTTCATTGCGTATTCAAATTACGTCATTTGTCAGAACAATGAAAACATAGCGAATATACTATCTGCTTGCGAAAAAACCAAATTGCTTTGTTCAGAGAAATCAGCAGAAGTTTTAAATGCATTAGCCTATGCAGTTACCAGAGAGCATCCTGTTCCGCACGAATGCAAAAATATTGTTGACCAATTAAGAAATTCAGCGAAAGATGATGTGCGCAATAGATAGTGCTAGTAGCGTTTCAGAGACATGAAGAATCACATGCCCAGCCCAATATTTAAAATTTTGGTTGTTTTTCATCCTTTCTCCTTTCTCTCCTTATCTCTCTGCCAGCCCGAGCAGGTAGTCAATAGATTGGCCAGTCATTGCACGAAGATGCTCTAACACATCTGACGGAATGGTGGCACCGCGAATATAACTGTTATAAGTTTTACTAGTGACCCCCAAGCGTTCGCACATTTCTGTTTTTGTAAGCTGGAGGCGTCCGCGTTCGGCTTCAATATTCACACGCAAAAATATCCCTCCTTATATGAAAATCCGCGATTTGCGTATCGCAATATTATAATACCGCGTATTGCGGATTATGTCAATAGATAATTTCGCGTTTTGCGGATTATTTTATTGACTTTTTGGACTTTGCGTATTATATTTAATTTGTAGGAGGCGATACAATGTACAAAAACTTAAAAGCATTCCGAGAAAGTATAGGCATCACACAAAAAGATTTCGCAGCTTCTCTTGGGATTGGCCTCACAACATACAATGGATACGAAACTGGAGCGCGTGACCCAAAATCTGATTTTTGGATTGCTGTTGCTCAAAAATATGGCGTTACCATTGATTATTTAATGGGATACAGCAATGACCCTCACAAAACAGGGGTTACAGAAAAAATCGCCCCCGCATATACAGCGGAGGCGTTAAGCATTGCAAAGAAATATGACGCGCTGGACGAATGGGGCCGGGATGCAGTAAAGGGGCTTGTGAATATCGAATACACACGCTGCACCGCACCAGAGCCGGAAGAGGAACAAGACGATAACTGTATTTATCTTCCTCTGTCAGAACAACCCGCCAGCGCGGGCACAGGCACATATCTGGGGCCGGAAGCATTCACCCCGATAAAAGTCATTGCCAATGATAAAACGCGGCGTGCTGACTTCTGCGTGCGCGTACAGGGTGACAGCATGGAGCCAATCTATTTTGATGGCGATATCGTGATGATATCCAAGGAGCGCCCCGGATACAACGGTATTGGCCTTGTTACTTTGGACGGATGCGGGTATATCAAGCGGCTGGGTATGGGTGTGCTTGAATCCGAAAATAAAAAATACGCTCCCATCCCTCTGGATGAAAGCGTCGTTGTGAATGGCCGCGCAGTCGGAATCCTGCATCCTGACTGGATTATTAAGTAAGTTACGCCGAAAGGCGTTAAGTTAGGAGGATGTTTATGTATTGTACAAATTGCGGGAAGGAATTTGACGGAAAATTCTGCCCCGAATGCGGAACCAAAGCAATTCATGCAGATAATTTGTCAGAAAGCACAACGCCCAAATATGTTGATGATCAATCTGTTGCGCCGGTTCCGTCGATGTATTCTGGAGACCCTGACGAATTTACCGGGCAGAAAAAACCGAAGAAAAAGAACCATGGTTGTTTAATTGCTATTGGTGTTACGATCGCATTGTTGTTTTTCATTGGAATTATAGGGTCTTTATCTTCTAATGATGTACCGTCAAATTCATCTAATAACAATGATAACCCATCAGTCCAATCTCAAAGCATGTCGAATGATACAATCGTAGGCGATTCTTCACCCAAGGAAGAAAATATACCTACGGAATATAAATCGGCGTTAAAAAAAGCAGAATCGTATAGCGAATTAATGCACATGTCAAAATCTGCTATATATGACCAATTGGTTTCCGAGTATGGCGAGCAGTTTTCTGCCGAGGCAGCACAGTATGCTATAGATAATCTTATAGCCGACTGGAACGCGAATGCGCTTGAAAAAGCAAAAACATACAGTGAAACGATGTTTATGTCCAAAGCAGCAATCTATGACCAGCTTGTTTCAGAACACGGAGAACGATTTACCGCAGAAGAAGCGCAGTATGCGGTCGATACGTTAGCGGTTGACTATAAAGAAAACGCTTTGCAAAAGGCAAAATCATATCAGGACAGCATGGCGATGTCACCAAGTGCTATTTATGAACAGTTAACTTCTGAATACGGAGAACAGTTCACCGCTGAAGAAGCTCAGTATGCTATTGATAATCTTGAATAAATAAAAAACGCCCCGGCGTGGGAGCACCGAAGCGTTTATAGAACAGCTTACCCTTGGAGGATAATCCGTCCAGACAATCGGATTATACCACCTCCGGGGTAGGCTTGGCAAGTCATACTTTGGAGGTATTACAGTGAATCGAGCGGTAATCTATGCCCGATACAGCAGTGACATGCAGCGCGAAGAAAGCGTGGAAGCACAAATCCGCGCTTGTAAATATTACGCACAGCAGAACGGCATCGACATTATCGGAATATATGCTGATCGCGCTAAGTCCGGCATGTATCATTCCGAAAAGCGAGAAGAGTTTCAGGCGCTTCTGAATGCTGCGCCGCGCAAAGAATACGATATTGTTCTCGTTCACAAATTGAACCGCTTTGGCCGCGCCGGTGTCAAGGCGCTGAACGACAGAGACTATCTTGAGCGGCTTGGAATTGAAATCATCAGCGTAACAGAACGGCTTGAAAATACGCCGGAAGGTCGGTTGATGCTATACGTCATCACTGGCATGAACGAATATTACAGCCGCAATCTGGCCGGAGAAGTATTAAAGGGATTGCGCGAAAACGCTTATAAAGGCATTACAACCGGAGGCACTCCCGCGCTTGGTTACAATCTTGGTGCAGATAAAAAACTCGTCATAAACGAGCAAGAAGCATCCGCGGTAAGGCTTATTTTTAATATGTATCTTTCCGGTGCAGGCTATGGCGAAATCATCGACGAATTAAATTCACGTGGTTTTAGAACAAAGCGTGGTGCAAAGTTCGGAAAAAATTCTATCTATGATATTTTACGCAATGAGCGTTACACAGGAAGATTCACCTATGGTAAAACTAAAACTGTGAACGGTCATAGAAGCCAGCACAAAAAAGAAAAGGAATATATCAGCATTGAGGGCGGATGTCCTGCCATTATACCAGCGGATGAATGGGAAAGGGTGCAAAGACTTATGGATGTAAAAAAACATGACGCAGCGTCCGGGAAAGCAAAAGAACTTTATATCCTAAGCGGAAAATTATTTTGCGGACATTGTGGCGCTCGAATGGTTGGGAACTCTCGCGTATCTCGCGGAGAAAGATATCTGTACTACGACTGCAATGCCAAGTTGCGTAAAAAGACATGCACAAAGCATGCCGTGAAAAAGAATGAAATTGAGCAAGCCGTGATTCAAAAATTAAATCAACTCGCATTTTCCGACGATTTGATAGAACGCTTTGTAGATGAAGCATATAAAGCGCAGGACAATGAGATGCCAGACATCGGCGTAAAAATTGCAGATATTGACAAAAAAATTTCAAATCTTGTAACAGCAATCGAAAGCGGCGCAGATATAGGGCCAATCAAACAAAGAATGGCAGATTTATCCGCACAAAAAGATGCACTCCTATCATCCAACGTACCAAAGGGAGATTTTTTAACGAGAGACGAAATTCGCAGTCGATTTAAAAAATTCCTCAATATTGCAGATCTTCCGCCCGCCCAGCAAAAATTTATTATTTCAGAATATGTAACGCGAATCGATGTATTCGATTACGACGGAGGCGGTCACTTTTGCCGCATTACACTGTCAAACAATACCTCTGTTGATACCGTTGTACTCTGTTCATCTGCTCCAAAAGGCAGCATCTGCGGATGCTGCTTTTTTCCGAAATTGCGTGGCACAAGCAGCCGCTTTCATATGTGAATATCACTGCCACCGGGTAGGAATGCAATTCGCATTCGTTTGTACATCGTTAGGTCTGAGAAGATGTGCATGCGAATGCTTATTTTTTTGGAGGTTGTATGAAAAAATTGAAGAACTGCGCCGCTATTTCACCAAGGGCGAGCGAGCGCTGTGGTTTGGTTCCGTATTTGTGATCATTGCGGCTTTTTATTTTTTCGACCGCAGCAATTATTTCACGCTTTTTGCTTCGCTGCTCGGCGTCACATCCCTCATTTTTAACGCAAAGGGAAATCCGTTCGGTCAACTTCTTATGATTCTTTTCAGCCTGCTTTACGGAATCATTTCTTTCACCTTTTCCTATTATGGAGAAATGCTTACTTATGTAGGTATGACTATGCCGATGGCGGTGTTCGCTCTTATTTCCTGGTTGAAAAACCCGTTTAACGGGAACCGGATGGAAGTCAGCGTCAATCACCTGGCCCGAACAGAATGGCGTTTTATGTATCTGGCGGCAATTCTTGTCACTGCGCTTTTTTACTTCATACTGGGGTATTTTCAAACGGCCAACTTAGTCCCGAGCACCCTTTCTGTAACGACAAGCTTCATCGCGGTGTATCTTACCTATAAAAGAAGTCCTTATTATGCGCTCGGGTACGCGGCCAACGACATCGTTCTCATTGTTTTATGGATTTTGGCTGCCCGTCAAAATACATCCTATCTGTCCGTCGTAGTATGCTTTACGGCCTTTCTCGTCAATGATATCTACGGCTTTATCAACTGGTGCAGAATGGGAGAACGGCAGGCTGAAAGCGTGTAAAGGCATCGATAGCACACAAGCCCCCTATAAAAGAGCCCGGCCCCAAGCGGCGCATTACTGCGCCTGTGCATTTGGGAGCCGGGCTCTTGCTTTTATTTGCTTTTCCAGAACAGCTTGGGCACCAAAAGAGAACCGAACGGCCGCTGCGGAGGCGCCGGCGGAGCCTCTGGCGTTTCCAGCTCGAACGTATACCGCTCGTAGGCATTGATCACCTGTGTTTCCCCACACTGCGCACAGCGTGGGATGCGGCCGTAGTTGAGGTGAACGTGTCCATGCACAAAGTACTTCGGCTGAAACTGTCCCAGCATGGCGTTGAAACAGTCAAAACCCATATGTGCGGGGTCTTCTCCGTCGTTGCAGCCGCGGACAGGCGCATGGGCAACGATGATATCTACCCCGCCCATACGGCGTATTTTGGAGGACAGCCGTGCAACACGGCGTTCCATTTCCCTCTGTGTATATTGAAACGGCCCCGGCTTGTACCGCACTGAGCCGCCCAGCCCGGCGATGCGCACGCCGTTCACCTCGTAAACCGTGTCTTCGATGCAGGTGCAGCCTTCCGGCGGCCTGCGCTGGTAGTCCGTATCATGGTTGCCGTGTACATACAGCAGCGGCGCGTGGGTAAACGTTGCCAAAAGTGTGAGATAACTCGCCTTCAGGTCGCCGCAGGAAAGGATCAGATCCACTCCCTCCAGCTTTTCCGGCTGAAAATAATCCCAGAGATATTTTGATTCCACATCGGAAATTGCCAGAATCTTCACACCTGTGCCTCCTTGTAAATTCCCTGGAGGCGCACCAGCGGCTTCGCCTCCTCAATGAGGTCGTAAAAGGCCGGGATATGGCCTTCCACATTTTCCGCCAGCCAGTCCATGCGCAGAATCTCCTCCGGCTCCATCTGTTTGTCTTCGGCCTGTATCATCACGCCGCCCTGGGCGTACAGTTCTCCTTCGAACGGGACGATCGTGCCCGAGCACAGGCCTTTGTGAAGGATCGCGGCAAGGCGCTTCGTCCCGCGGGGCAGGCTGCGGCTTTGCAGCACGTCTATCATTCCCGAGGCCATGCCCCACCAGTAATTGACCGCACGGCCCGCTTCGTTGCCCTCCAGCTTCCAGCGGCCATCCATGATGCCCCGCAGGATACGCTCGTAAAATTCTCCCCAATGCCAGAATGGCATTGCCAGAGGCACCGGCTCCTCCCCGTCCAAACGGTACAGGCCATAGTGCTTATCGCCCCGCGGCAGCCCTGCGTCCTGGCTGGAGATCAGCTCGACGCCGCGTTTTTCCAGCTCGCTCAGCGCGTCCACACCCTTTTCCCCGGTCCACATCAAATGAACCTTGGCACGCGGATTGGCCATCCTTGCGCCCAGCGCGAATGCATTGATGCCCGCGACCATCCCGTAAATGGGATAATTCGCAATGTATCCCACACGGTTATTGTCGGCCAGCGCACCCGCGATTGCCCCAACCAGAAATTTAGCCTCATAAATGCGGCCGTAATAGGTGCGCACACTGGGATGGTCCATATTCAGAGAGCAGTTGAGTATCTTTACCTCCGGATGACGGATGGCCGCACGCAGGCTGCATTCCATCAGCTTCGGCGTCGTGGTAAACAGCACGTCGTTTCCATCGGCAATGGCGCGCTCAATGACCTCGTCGTCATTTTCACCCACCCGGATGTTGTCGTAGCCCTTGGTGAACACCCGCCCGGCAAGGACCTCATCCACATGACCGCGCCCGAATTCATGGGCATAGGTCCACGCGCTGGTATCCGCGCTTTTTTCATATAGGAAGGCCACATTCAAGCGGGACTGTTCCAGCGGCAGGATGCGGCTGATGAGCGGCGGCGCCTGCGTCGTAGGCTCCAGAGACAGCTCCACCGCTTCGTCCTGTGTGAGGGCCTCGATCTCGGACCACATCTTTTCCAGCTCTGCCGCCATCTCCCGGCCCGTTTTGTCCCTGATCGTCTCATAAGGATACACACCCACGAATTTCAAAAGCGCGTCCCCCACGGTAATAGGCAGCCGCGCGCCGCCGCAGCGGTGGAACGCATCCTCGAAATTGTAATATGCCGTCTGGAAGTCCCGCCGGTCTTCTTTGCTCCACGGCTGCCCCGGGCGGCTGTTGACCGCCTGGTCCATTGCCCGGAAGCGTCCCAGCTGGGAAAACCATAGATAATTGACCCCCGTCAGATCATAAAAATCCAGGAATTCATAATAGATCTTGTTTTCCTTGTCCTCTGAGCGGCGCGGCACGATACGCGTGACAGAGCCGGGAATGCTCATCGCCTCGTAGTATTTCATTACGCTGACACGCTTGTTGCCCTCTTCCACATAGAACTTGTTCATGTATTCGTAGGCCTTGATGGGGTCCCGGATGCCCACGGACAAGTGCGCGTCGCACAGCGCGTTCCATTTCTGGGCAAATTCAGTGTCCTCATCCAGAAGCGGCATGAAATTACCTGCAAATGCCGTTTTGCGCCCGGCCGTTTTCGTACCGACGATGGATGCCAAAGGGATATTTACAACGCCGAGCGGTTCTGTATATTCCACCGCGGTGTGCTCCAGGATCTCGTCCAGTGCCTGCAAATACGGGTAAGTCCCTTTCAGCACGCTCGACCGGAACTCTTTCTGTCCAAGGCGGAGCGCCTTGCGGTAATCTTCCTGTGCCATATCCATTGCCTCCTCTTGTGCTGGTCTCTTTTCTTTATATTATCCTTTTTGATGTGGGAATGCAATTATTTCCTCTTACACCTGGCCGCAAGACTGGCACAAGCGCTGAAAAAGTAGTATACTGGTTGCCGGGCACAGGCCCACTCTGCGAAAAGGAGCTTTCTGCAATGTTCAAACTGGAAACACACTGCCACACCTCTGAAGTGAGCGGCTGCAGCCGCCTGCCCGCCGTGCAGCTCGTCACACAGCTCAAACGCTCCGGTTACGGCGGCGCCGTTATTACAGACCACTTCCACCATGGCTATTTCGACAGCCTTACAGGAAGCTGGACACAAAAGATCGACTGCTTTCTGTCCGGCTACCGCGCCGCGTGTGAAGCAGGGGCACAGGCCGGCCTGCACATTTACTGCGGGCTTGAGTTTCGCACCACCACAAGCGACAACGACTATCTCCTGTTCGGCGCTACGCCCGAACTGCTTTACAGTACGCCGGAGCTGCACCGGTATACCATCCCGCAGCTGCGCGCCCTGGCGGACCTCGAAGGCCTGCTGCTGGTGCAGGCACACCCGTTTCGCACCGGGCTGACGCGGGAGGACCCCGCCCTGTTGGACGGCGTGGAGGTGTTCAACGGCAACGCCCGTCATGACTCTCACAACGATGACGCGCTCCGCTTCGCCCGCGAAAACGGCCTGTTGTTTTTTTCCGGCTCCGATCATCACGAGACCGAGGACCGTGGACGCGGCGGCATGGTGCTGCCGCGCGAGCCGAAAGATGAAGCAGACCTCGTCCGCCTGCTGCCTTCAGCAGGCCTGCTGCCCGATATCCTTCTGGAATTTTTCCCGGTCAAGCCCGAAAAATAACATCTGAAAAACGGCCCCGCCGCTGGCATTCCAGCAGCAGGGCCGCTTTTTTGTATCATTCTCCGGCGCGGCGCTCAGCAATGCAGTACGATATCCCCGTCCTGCGTATCCACCTCAATGGCCGTCAGCGGCTCGCCGCTGATGATCTTCCCGGCGATGGCATCCTCCACCTCTTTGCGGATGACACGCCGCAGATCGCGGGCGCCGAACTTGCCGCCCTTCGCCTTTTCACACAGCAGGGCAAGCGCGGCTTCTGTCCAGCTCAGACCGATGCCTTTTGCCGCGAGAGGTTCCTTGTACTCGCCAAGCATCAGAGCGGCGATCCGCTTCAGGCTCTCCGGAGAGAGCGGCGCAAAAGTGACGATCTCGTCCACACGGCTCATAAACTCCGGCCGCAGAAATTCGCCCAGCGCCTTGATGGACTTATCCCTGCTCATTTGAGCGATGGTACGGTTGAAGCCTGTTTCTCCGGTCTTGTCGCCGGAGCCTGCATTGCTCGTCATGCAGATGAGCGTATTTTCAAAATTGACCGTGCGGCCCTGGGCGTCGTTGATTTTTCCTTCGTCCAGGATCTGAAGCAGCAGGTTCATCACATCCGGATGCGCTTTCTCGATCTCGTCAAACAGCACCACGCTGTATGGCTTGCGGCGCACTTTCTCCGTCAGCTGCCCGGCCTCGTCATAGCCCACATAGCCCGGCGGCGAACCGATCAGGCGGCTGACCGTGTGCTTTTCCATGAATTCCGACATATCCAGACGGATAAGCGGGTCGACCGTATCGAACAGCTGCAGCGCGAGCTGCTTGACAAGCTCTGTTTTGCCCACACCCGTGGGGCCGACGAAGATAAAGCTGGCCGGACGGCGGCGCGCTGAGATGTCTGCGCGGCTGCGTTTGACAGCGTTTGCCACCAGATGCACGGCCTCGGGCTGGCCGATGATGACCCTGTTCAGGTTTTCTTCCAGATGCGCAAGCTTTGTATACTCGGTTTCCTTTACTTTTGCGGCCGGAATCCCCGTCCAAAGCTCAATGACTTTTGCCACATCCTCCATCGTCACCTGGATGCCGTCCACGGCCTCCCGCTGCGCGGGCAGCTCTGCCTCCAGGCGGATGATCTCGGATTTGATCTGCGCCAGCTTCTCGTAGTCCGGCCCCTCCTTGGCCTGTTCCTGCTCAGCCTCCTGCTCTTTCAGGCCCGCAAGGTGCTTTTCATTTTCCACCCATTCGGTGATTTCCGGGTGGCGCAGGCTGCAGCAGGCACAGGCCTCATCCAACAGGTCGATGGCCTTATCCGGCAGGAAACGGTCGGTGATATAGCGCTCGGACAGCGTGACCGTGCTGCGCACGATGGCTTCACTCACCTTTACATGGTGGTACGCCTCATAATACTGGCGGATGCCCGCGATAACAGCCGTAGCATCGTCGATGGACGGCTCCTCGATCTTCACCGGCTGGAAACGGCGCTCCAGCGCCTGGTCTTTCTCAATGTATTTGCGGTATTCTGCAAACGTCGTCGCGCCGATGACCTGAATCTCCCCCCGGGAGAGCGCAGGCTTAAGGATGTTGGCTGCGTTCATCGCGCCCTCGGAATCCCCCGCCCCGGTGATGTTGTGGATCTCATCAATAAATAAAATAACGTTGCCCGCCGCTTTCACTTCGCCAATGAGCCCTTTCACACGGCTTTCAAACTGGCCGCGGAACTGGGTTCCCGCCACCAGGCTTGTCAGGTCCAGCAGATAAATTTCCTTGTCACGCAGGCGCGCCGGAACGTTCCCCTCTGCGATATGCAGCGCTATGCCCTCGGCGATGGCCGTCTTGCCCACGCCCGCCTCACCGATGAGGCAGGGATTGTTCTTCTGGCGGCGGGAAAGGATCTGGACGGTGCGGTAAATTTCCCTGTCGCGGCCCACGATGCGGTCCAGCTTTCCGTCCCGCGCCTTGCGGGTGAGGTTCTCGCAGTAATTGTCCAGAAACTTGCGTTTCTTGCCGCGGTCGTTCTTACTCTTTACTTCCTTCTCCGGCGCTTCTTCCGCTTTCCTGCGGCCGCCGAAAATACCGAAGGGGAACGTTGCGTTGCCGCCGGGCGTAAAATCGCCGTCGCCGCCTTCGTCCGTATCGTCGTCCGGCGCTTCATCCCCGTCCGCATCGTCCTGCGGCGCCATCATCCCAAGCTGCTGCATCATGGCGGCGGGGTCCATATCTCCGTTTTCCATCATGCCGGCGAAGCGTTCTTCCATAGCCTCCAGATCCTGATCGGAGATACCGAACTGTTTCATAATATCGTCCACGGGCTTGATGCCAAGCTCCCGCGCACACGAAAGGCAGTAGCCCTCGCTTTTCGCCTCGCCCGCCTCCAGCTTCTGTACAAAAACAATGGCGGGGCGTTTTTTGCATCTAACACAAAGCATTCAGATTATTTCCTTTCCTGTTCTCCGCATCTTACAGAAACGGATTATACGCGGAGAAAAATGAGTAAAAATAGCTGCCCGAAAGCGACGAATCGTTGACGAACGGCAGATTTCCGTTTGTGATGACCACCACGGCCCACAGCAGGCACAGGATGAGCAGCACGTTGATGAACCCGGCCACCACGCCGATGCACACGCCCAAAATGCGGTTCACGCCGCCCAGAAGCGGAATCTTATTGATATTGGTGAGCACAGTGACAAGGAATGCAATGACGACACGGCACAGCACAAATGTGGCAAAAAACACCACTACAGTGATGAGCGGCACCACCAGCGGCGCAATGATCTTTTCCACCACCTGCTGAGCAATATCCGGAGCGCCGGAATCCAGCATGCCGGCCGCAGAAGCCGTGATATCGTCGATGAACTTCTGCGGCAGGATGCCCGAAAGGCCGTCCAGAATGACGGACAGGTTCACCCCGCCCTGCTGCTGGATGGTACGGGCCGTCTGTTCGATGAGGCCCGATTTGAAAAAGTTTTCAAACACCGTGGGCGAAAGCTTGCCGGATACCACCCAGGCCAGCGCCAAAGACGCGAGGTTGCCCACAAGGTCCATCAAGCCCGCCACAAAGCCTTTGCGGGCGTAATGGAACACAGATACGACGATCACCGCGATGAGCGCGACGTCGATGATGATTGCCGGTGAGATATTCATAAGTATGTCCTTTCCTGCGGGATGCATTCCCCCGCATATGCTTCGGTTGCGGTGGCCGGCGTCATCCCGCGGACGCCGACGGCGGCGCGGGCGGCTCGAACACGCTCACTTCCCCCTGCTCCAGCAAAAGCAGCTTTCGGCCGTTCACCATCGCCAGCGGCTTTGCCTCCGTCACGGTTGCGCCGTAAAACACGCCGTCCAGGCCATAGCTCAGCACACCGTCATTTGTCAGAACAAACGCACCGGTACGGCTGGCTGCCACGCCGCTTGCGCGCTCGTTCACGTCGGCACTGCCCGCCTCGGACAGGGTCGCGTCCAGAATCGTAAGCTGCGTCAATGCGCCGTGTACGCCGTCGCCAAACAGCAGCACCGCATTCTTGCCCGCGCTGATGGCCGCGCTCTGCAGCGTGCGCCCACCATAGGAATAGCGGTACAACTCTGTTCCGTCGGCCGTATCGTACACCGCGGCATAAGTATCGTACAGCACCAGCACCTCGGCATTGGTGAGGTACTGGATCTTCACGGGCATGCCCTCGGTATTGCGAATGGTGACATATTCGTCTTTACGTGTATCCATCAGGTACACGGTACCGCCCAGCGCGCCGCCTTCGGCGTAAGGGCACCCCGCTGCGAACTGCCGGTTGTCGCCGGCAAACGCGAGAGCTGTAGGCAGGTCCTGCGTCTGGAAGGTATAGATGTTCTCAAACATCGGGTCATAAACATACAGCTTTGACTTTGTAAAAACCGCCAGCGTGCCGTTGGGGCTCATAGCGCAGAGCTGGATGGCGTCATCAAATTTGTTTTCGAACAGCGTGCGGCTGCGGCTCTCCACCCGCAGCTCCTTGCCAGCGCGGTTGTATACACACACACGTGTGTTGCCCGCCGTAATGGCCGGCCTGCCGTAACCGTGCTGGATGCGCCGCACCTCGTTGCCGCCCGCGGAATAGATGGCCAGGTCCTTATCGCCTACCGCCACGAAGCCGCCTGCCAGCGGCAGTGCATTCTGATACCCGGACAGCGTAAATGAAACGGGATAGCCGGGGCTGGGCGTCAGCGCGATGCCGATGGAGTCCACCGCATCGCCCAGCAGCGCCAGCGACGCGCCGTAAATGCCGGTGAAATAGGCCAGTACCGCAGCCAAAAGCACCGCGCACACCGCAGCCGCGCGGATACGGCGCATGCGCTTGCGCCGCCGGATACGTTCAATACGTGCCGCGCTGCTCCGAGGCGGCACGGGCTCCGCGCCGGGCGCCTGCTCTTGGATGGCGCGCGGCTCGCCCGCATCGGGACGCACCGCACTCCGCGCAGGGGCGCCGGGCCTCTGCGGCGTTGTATTCTCCTGTTCGCGCCCGTCTGGTTCGCGTGGCATCAGTTCCATAAATCGTATACTCTCTTTTGCGTTTCGTTATTCCTGTTTCGCCGTTATTTCCTGCGCGGCCTGTGTATTGCCGGCTTCTTCTTCGGAGTAATTCACCTTGTAAAGGAAAAGCCCCTGCGCCGGAGCGGTATCCCCCGCCAGCGAACGTTTTTTTTCTTCCAGAATATCCCGCATGCGCTCCGGCGGCATGCGCCCCGCGCCCGCTTCCACCAGCGTGCCCACAAAAATGCGCACCATATTGTACAGGTAGCCGTCCGCGCACACATGGAACGTGATATCGTCCCCCTCACGCCGCACATGGGCGAAATACACCGTGCGCACCGTATCGGCGATATCGCTGCCGGAGGACATGAACGACACAAAATCGTGTTTTCCCACAAGGTACTGCGCCGCGCGTTCCATCCTGCCGGCATCCAAAGGCCCTGGGAAACGCCAGCACAACCCGTTCTGAAACGGGTCCGCCACGGCGCTGTTATGAATGCGGTAGATATATTCTTTGCTTTTCGCACTGTAACGGGCGTGGAAATCCTCCGGCACCCGGTGCGCCTCCGTCACTCGTACATCGTCCGGCAAAAAGCGGTTGACGGCAAGCGGAAGCTTGCGCGGCGGAATCGGCTTGGGCTGCGTGTAACTGACACAGTACCCAAGCGCGTGCACACCGGAATCCGTGCGCGAACACCCTTTCACCGGCGGCCGCACGCCGTACAGGCTTTCCAGCGCGTTCTGCAGCACCTCGCACACCGAAAGCGCATTTTTCTGCACCTGGAACCCGTGGTAGCGCGTGCCGGCAAAGCGCAGCGTAATGCAGACGTGCATAAAATTCCTCCCGGACGATTTTAACACAAACCCCTTTTACCCAATGCGTGCAAAAAACAGGTTGCTCATACCAATGGCGACAAACACCAGCACCGCCACAACAGCAATGAGGATGTCGGAACGGTGCATGTGCAGCTGCTTCAGGCGGGTACGCCCCTCGCCGCCATGATAGCAGCGGCACTCCATGGCCATGGCCAGCTCGTCTGCCCGGCGGAACGCCGAAATAAACAGAGGGATCAACACCGGAATCAACGCCTTTACACGCTGGCGCAGATTGCCGGAATCCAGCTGCGCGCCGCGCGCCTTCTGGGCGTTCATGATCTTGTCCGTCTCTTCGATCAGCGTGGGAATGAACCGCAGAGCAATGGTCATCATCATGGCAAGCTCATGCACCGGCAAGTGCAGCTTTGCCAGCGGATGCAGAAGCTGCTCGATGGCGTCGGTCAGCACAATAGGGCTGGTTGTGTATGTCAGCAGGCTCGTGCCCGCGATCAGACAGATGATGCGCACAGCCATAATGACGGCGTAATAGATACCCTCTTTGTATATTTTCAATATCCACCAGGACACCAGCGGCTCGGATGTTCCCGTCATAAAAAACAGATTCAGCACGGCCGTAAACAGAATGATGGGCAGGATCGGCTTGATGCTTTTTCCCACGATTTTGAGCGGTATCTTCGCCACAAGGTACAAAACAGTGAGGAACACGATGGAAATAACGAGTCCCGCCGGATTCGAACCAACAAACAGCATCACGATATAGGCGATGGTGAGCAGCAGCTTCACGCGGGGGTCCATTGTATGCAGGATGGAATTGCCCGGGAAATGCTGGCCAATGGTGATGTCACGCAGCATTTACATACCCTCCTTTGCTGCCGCACGGGCGGCAAGGATGGTCTTAACAGCGTATTTTACCGTATATACGTCGGTGTCGATGTCCAGCCCCATCTCACGCAGGCGCAAAAATATCTTCGTCACCTCGGGCACCGAAAGGCCCAGCTCCAGCAGCTCCGGCGCGCGGGCAAACACCTTATCTGTGGCGTCGTACATCGCAATGCGTCCCGCGTTCATCACCAGCACGCGGTCTGCATATTTGGCGATATCCTCCATGGAGTGGCTGACAAGGACGATGGTGGACCCGGTCTGCTTATGGTATTCCCGTATCTGTCCGAGGATCATATCCCGGCCCTCCGGGTCCAGCCCGGCGGCGGGTTCGTCCAACACCAGAAGCCGCGGTTCCATGGCAAGCACACCTGCAATGGCCACACGGCGCTTCTGCCCGCCGGAAAGCTCAAAGGGGCTGCGCTGCAAAAAGCAGCTGTCAATGCCGCAGAACGCGGCCGCACGCTGCACGCGCCGGTCGATCTCCTCCGCAGAAAGCCCCATATTCGCGGGGCCGAAAGCGATGTCCTTATATACCGTTTCTTCAAAAAGCTGATACTCCGGGTACTGGAACACCAGACCTGCCATAAAACGAAAACGGCGGATATCTTTGGGGTCCGCCCACATATCCTCACCGGCAATGTACACCTTGCCGGAGGTAGGCTTGTTGATACCGTTGAAGTGCGTGATGAGCGTGGATTTGCCGCAGCCGGTGGAACCGATGACACCCACGAACTCGCCTTCTTCGATTTCGAAGCTGACGTGATCCAGAGCCACAGTCTCGTCCGGCATGCCCTGGTTATAGATATAGGTGAGGTCTTCCACCTTCACGATTGCGGACATGCGGACACCTCCTCTGCTTTTTCCTGTGCGGCTCCGGGCGCTTTTTTTCCTGTAAGCAGTTCATACAGCGCCGCAGCGCACTCTTCCACATCAATGATGTCATCCGCCATCGGGCAGCCCGCAGCCGTGAGGGCATGGCACAGCTCGGCGGCCTGCGGCACATCCAGGTGCAGCGCACGCAGCTCCTCCACATTACGGAACACCTCTTTCGGCGTGCCCTCCATAACCACTCTGCCCGCGCTCATTACCACCACACGGTCGGCTGTGGCGGCCTCTTCCATATAATGCGTGATCTGGACGACGGTGATGCCGTAGTCGTCGTTGAGTCTGTGTACCGTGCGCATGACCTTTTCGCGGCCGATGGGGTCCAGCATCGCGGTGGCTTCATCCAGCACAAGGCAATCCGGCCGCATTGCGATCACGCCCGCGATGGCCACGCGCTGCTTCTGCCCGCCGGACAGCTTGTGCGGGCCCTTTTCCCTGTATTTATAGATCCCGGCCATCTGCATGGCCTCGTCCACACGCGCCCGCATTTCCGCAGGGGGGACACCCAGATTTTCCAACGCAAAAGCGACGTCCTCCTCCACTACGGTGGCGACGATCTGGTTATCCGGGTTCTGGAACACCATGCCCACCTTCTGGCGGATGTCGAACAGCTTGTCCTCGTCCGCAGTGGACATATCCTCCACGTATACTGTGCCCGCCTGCGGCAGCAGGATGGCGTTAAAATGCTTGGCCAGCGTGGATTTGCCGCACCCGTTCGCCCCCAACACGGCCACATATTCGCCGCGCTTTACGCGCAGCGAAAGGCCGTCCACAGCGCGGTGCTGATCGTCCGTATAGCTGAATGTGATATTGTCTGCTCTGAGCATTTCTTCCATGCTTTCCCGTCCGTTTCTGATCCTTTGTCCCGCGGCCCTTTGCCGCGCGGCCCCTCTTCTCAAACAACAGCTTTCCCCTGTTTTTCGATACATGTTTTATGCCCGCGGCATTACAGCCCTGCGTTTCGTGCCAGCCACCACGCCGTGGCCCCACAGGGCACCACGCCGCCCGTAGCCGTTACCGGCAGGCCGATCTCGTCGCAGGCTGTGTGCCCTCCCCACCTGGGACATACCCGCGCCCGGAGCATATACTCCATCACACTGGGCGAAAGGCCCGTAGTATAACTGTTTACCGCGACGAACAGCGGCTCGTCGCTCAAAACGCCCGCGCACAGGTCAATGAAATCGTAGATGCTGTCCTCCAGCTTCCACACCTCGCCGCCCGGGCCGCGGCCGTAACTGGGCGGGTCCATAATGATGCCGTCGTACCGCACCCCGCGGCGGATCTCCCGCGCAACAAATTTCGCGCAGTCATCCACGATCCAGCGTACCGGCTTGTCCGCAAGGCCGCTGGCTGCGGCATTCTCCCGCCCCCAGGCCACCATCCCCTTGCTGGCGTCCACATGGCATACACTGGCGCCTGCCGCCGCGCACGCAAGCGTGGCGCCGCCTGTATAGCCGAACAGGTTCAGGACCCGGATGGGCCGCTCCGCCGCCGCGATGAGCCGCGCATAGGCGTCCCAGTTCACAGCCTGCTCCGGAAATACACCCGTATGCTTGAAGCCTGTAGGAGACACCACCATGCAGATATCTCCATAGGTGATCTGCCATTTTTCCGGCATCCTGCGCCGGTATTCCCACTGTCCGCCGCCCGAAGCGGAACGGTGATACACCGCATTCGCGCTTTTCCACAGCGGGCTGCTCTCTCCGGTTTTCCAGATGACCTGAGGGTCAGGCCGCACCAGGATGGTTTTGCCCCAGCGCTCCAGACGGTTGCCGTCCGTTGCGTCGATGAGCTCATAATCTTTCCAGTTGTCCGCTGCCCGCATAAAAACCTCCGGTCCAATTCTGCGGCAAGGCCCGGCGCTGCATGCGCCGGGCACGCCCGCCGTTCGTTTTACTGTTAATGAATGCGCTCGTTGATCTTCACTGCAATGCGTTCGGCGCTGGCGGCGATGGCCGCCTCGTCTTTTCCCTCCACCATGATGCGGATGAGCGGCTCTGTTCCCGAGACCCGGACCAACACGCGTCCCAGGCCCATCAGGCTCTGCTGCTGGCTCTCAATGAAGCCCGCAATGTATTCATCCTCTTTATAGCGCGCCTTTTCCTCCGGTGTGGCCTTGATATTGACCATCACCTGCGGGAAACGGACATATACGTCGTTCAACTCGCTCATCCTGCATTTTTTCTCGGCCATCGTGCGCAGCAGCATGCCCGCCGTCAGTTCGCCGTCTCCGGTGGTGGAATGCGCCAGCAGGATGACGTGTCCGCTCTGCTCGCCGCCGATGACATAGCCTTTGTCGCGCATTTCCTCCAGCACATAGCGGTCGCCCACGGCGGTGACAGCCGTTTTCATGCCGTTCTGCTTCATATACTCGATAAAGCCCAGGTTGCTCATTACGGTAACGACCGCCGTATCCTCGGGCAGCTTACCGGCGTCCTTCAGGTCTTTCGCAAGAATGGCGATGATCTTGTCGCCGTCGATCTCGCGCCCCTTTTCGTCCACAGCCAGGCAGCGGTCTGCGTCGCCGTCAAAGGCCACGCCGCAGTCCAGCCCGTTGTCCACCACGTATTTTGCCAGCTTGTCAAGGTGGGTGGAGCCGCAGCCCTCGTTGATATTGCCGCCGTCCGGATCCGTGCCGATGAAGCGGCACGCCGCGCCCAGACGCGGAAACAGCAGCCCGGCTGCTTCACTGGCCGCTCCGTTGGCACAGTCGATGGCGATATTCAGCCCCGTCAGGTCTGCGCCGATCGCCTTTGCCAGATAATCGACATAATCCGACAAAGCCGTGTCCACGCGCCGGACGGTCCCGATGGCTGTACCGGTGCACAGCGTCAGCTCTGCGCCGTTGTTGAACACATGGTGCTCGATCTCTTCTTCCACTTCGTCCGGCAGCTTATAGCCTTCGCCGCCGAACAGCTTGATCCCGTTGAACTCCACCGGATTGTGCGAGGCTGAGATAACAACACCCGCATCCGCGCCGTATTTGCGCACCAGATGCGCCACAGCAGGCGTGGGGATGACGCCCAGCAGCTCCACGTCCGCGCCGACGCTGCAAAGGCCGGCGGCCAGTGCGCTTTCCAGCATATCTCCGGAAATACGGGTGTCCTTGCCGATGATAAAGCGGGGGCGGTGCTGCGTCTTGCCCGCCAGCACAGCCGCCGCCGCGCGGCCGATCTGCATCGCGAGCTCCGGAGTCAGGTCTTTTCCGGCAACGCCGCGCGCGCCGTCGGTTCCGAACAACTTTCCCATTGTGTCATCCTCCTCGTAAATGTTCCCTCTTAGGATAGCGAAAAAATGTGAACAAATCTAGTGTGCTTTTCCCGGCATTGTGCCCAAATCCATTTTCCGCGCAACGCCTGTTTTACAGGTCGTCCAGCGTCTGCTGGCCGCTGGCCTCAGCGGTGCCGGGCGCTTTCATGCCCAGATGCTCATAAGCATACCGCGTCACACATCTGCCGCGGGGGGTTCGCGTCAGATAGCCGAGCTGCATCAGGTACGGTTCGCATACATCCTCCAGCGTCACGGCTTCCTCTCCCAGCGCGGCGGCAATGGTCTCCAAACCAACCGGGCCGCCGCCATACATTTCAATGATGGCCCGCAGCAGGCCCCGGTCCATCTCGTCCAGGCCCGTGTCGTCGATGCCCATACGCTGCAGCGCTTCCCGGGCGATGGATTCGTCGATCACGCCGTCGCCCAGCACAGCGGCAAAATCCCGCGCGCGCTTGAGCAGACGGTTCGCCACGCGCGGCGTGCCGCGGCTGCACTTCGCCATTTCCAGAGCGCCGCCCTCCTCGCAGGGAACATTCAAAATAGAAGCGGAACGGCGGATGATCTTTGCCAGTTCCTGCGGAGAGTAAAGTTCCAGCTTGAGCAGCACGCCGAAGCGGTCGCGCAGCGGGCTGGTGATCTGGCCCGCGCGGGTCGTCGCTCCCACCAGCGTAAAGCGCGGCAGGTTGATGCGGATGGATTGTGCGGACGGTCCCTTGCCGATCATAATGTCCAGCGCATAATCCTCCAGCGCAGGATACAGCACCTCCTCCACCTGCCGGGACAGGCGGTGGATCTCGTCGATGAACAGCACATCGCCCTCCTGCAGATTCGTCAAAAGAGCGGCAAGGTCGCCGGGTTTTTCAATGGCCGGGCCGCTTGTGATGCGGATCTGCACGCCCATCTCGTGGGCCACGATACACGCAAGGGTCGTTTTGCCGAGGCCCGGTGGGCCGTACAAAAGCAGATGATCCAGCGGTTCGCCGCGCATTTTGGCCGCCTGCAGGTATATCTTCAGGTTTTCCTTTGCTTTGTCCTGGCCGATGTACTCCTCCAACGTTTTCGGGCGCAGGGACGCCTCGCTGTCAAAGTCCTCCGGCTCCGGCTCCGGGCTCACAAGGCGCGGACCGTTGTCGATCTCTACGGTTTCCAGAGCCATGGATTACCTTCCTTTCCCGATGCCCTGCAAAGCAAGGCGGATAAGTTCCTGTACAGGCAAAGACGGGTCCAGCCTGGCAATGGCCTGCGCGGCCTCGCTGCCCGTATAGCCCAGGCCTGTGAGGGCGGCAATGGCCTGCGCCACGCCGCCCGTGGCTGCAGGCGCTGCCGTACCGGAAGCATCGGCCAGGCCAAGCCCCGTGGCCAGCCCCTTACCTACCTTGTCTTTCAGCTCCAGTACGATGCGCTGGCCCAGCTTGGGCCCCACGCCGCTGGCCGCAGTAAACGCCTTGTGGTCTCCCGCGGAAACAGCCAAAACAACTCTGTCCGGGCTGAGTACGCTGAGGATGGCAAGCCCCACCTTCGGCCCCACGCCGGAAACGCCCGTCAAAAGGCGGAACATCGTCTGGCTCTCTTTGTCGGCAAAGCCAAACAGCGACACATCATTCTCGGTGACATTCATACAGGTATACAGTGTACAGGTATCGCCAACAGCGGGCAGCGCGCCCGCCGTAGTGGACGGGATGGCCGCCAGATACCCCACGCCGCCGCAGCTTACCACGGCGTAATCAGGCGCTTTTTCCAGCAGCTTCCCTGTCAGGCAGTAGATCATAATTTCCTCCGGTCTTTTCCACGCGCTCCAAAGCGCATCTTTTATTTGTATGCTTGTATCCAGCTCAAATCAAAAATATCCCATTTGCTGGCGCTTTGTCAGCGCCACGCCATACTGTTTGGAACGGTAGCTGTACGCATGGCAGATGGCCATAGCCAGCGCGTCGGCCGTGTCGTCCGGTTTGGGCACGGCGGGCAGCTTCAAAAGCGTCCTGGTCATTTCCTGCACCTGCTTTTTTGTGGCCTTTCCGTAGCCTGAAACGCTTTGCTTTACCTGCAGCGGCGTATATTCGAACACCGGCACGCCTGCCTGCCGGGCACACAACAGCAGCACGCCTCTCGCTTCGGCCACGGCGATGACCGTTTTCTGGTTGGTGGTATAAAATAGCGTTTCAATGGCCATTGCGTCAGGCTTGACGGCCGCCAGCAGCTGCGTCATGTCATCATAAATTTCAGATAATCGGTCCTCAAAGGTCGTATGCGCCTTTGTGGTGATGGCCCCATACTGAAGCGTGGTAAAAGTGTTTCGGGTATAATCCAGCGCGCCGAAGCCGACGATGGCATATCCCGGGTCGATGCCCAATATCCGCATGGCGCGCCCTCCCATTTCTTGTGCCGCGCCCAACCCGCCGAACGCGGCAAAAACCGCATCCATGCACATTGCCGCGCAAGCAGCAGACTTGGAGTTATTATACCATAAACCCCACACGGATACAACAAAACCCGTACACACCGCACATAGAAAATGAATGCGCTTTGTGCAAAACAACCGTGCCGTCATTTTGTATCCTTGTGCCAAACCGCTTCGGGACGCCCGGCGGAAAGCCGGTAAAGCAACCGCCTTCCAGCCGCAGCTGAGGTCAAAGACATTTCCTTGTGCGGAAACACCTTTATGAAACGCTGTTCTGTTTTCTGCAAAAAGCAAACCCGACGCCGCAATGGCGTCGGGTTTGCTTTGCATTTGATATGGTGGACAGTAAGGGACTCGAACCCCTGACCCCCTGCACGTCAAGCAGGTGCTCTACCAGCTGAGCTAACTGTCCGTAATTTCTGCGGCTTTGTTATTATAGCAAATCGTTTCCTGGAATGCAACCTCTTTTTTCGATTTTTACAAAAAATATTTGTCTGCAGCCGCATGAAACCGCCAAATTTCTTGACATCCCCTTGTACATATTATAAAATATTATGTCTGACAAAATCAATACACATATAAAAAAGAGGAACGGAACGTTTATGGAACAGAAAAATATTCGCAACATCGCGATCATTGCCCACGTCGACCACGGCAAGACGACGCTCGTGGACCAGATGCTCAAGCAGAGCGGAGCGTTCCGCGAAAACCAGCAGGTTGCCGAGCGCGTAATGGACTCCGGCGACATCGAGCGCGAGCGCGGCATCACCATCCTTGCCAAAAACGCCTGTACCTATTATGACGGCGTGAAAATCAATATCGTGGACACCCCGGGCCACGCCGATTTCGGCGGCGAAGTGGAACGCGTTTTGAAGATGGTCAACGGCGTGCTCCTTTTGGTGGACGCCGCCGAGGGCTGCATGCCCCAGACACGCTTTGTGCTGCAGAAAGCCCTGCAGCAAAATCTTTCCCTTGTCATCGCCGTGAACAAGATCGACCGTCCCGATGCGCGCATCAAGGAAGTCATCGACGAGATCCTTCTGCTCCTGATGGACCTTGGCGCCACGGACGAGCAGCTGGACAGCCCGATGGTATTCTGCTCCGGCCGTGCGGGCACGGCAAGCTACAGCCCCGATGTTGAAGGCCAGAATCTGGAGCCGCTGTTTAAGACGATCCTCGATTATGTCAAGCCGCCCGAGGGCAACCCCTCCGCGCCTCTTGCGATGCTGTGCTCCTCGGTCGACTACAACGATTTTGTAGGCCGTATCGGCATCGGGCGTGTGGAGAACGGCTCCATCCGTGTGGGCCAGGAGGTGTCCGTATGCGACTGGCATGACAAAGATCTCTCCAAAAAAGGGCGCATCACCGCGCTGTACAGCTTTGAGGCCAATGGCCGCACTCCCATTGAATCCGCCGACGCAGGCGATATCGTCGCGTTCAGCGGCCTGACGGACATCAACATCGGCAATACCCTGTGCGACACGCAGATGGTCGAACCCCTGCCCTTCGTCAAGATCAACGACCCGACGGTCGAAATGACCTTTGCCGTCAACGACAGCCCCTTTGCGGGTAAAGAGGGCAAATTTGTCACCAGCCGCCAGATTCGTGACCGCCTGCATAAGGAACTGCTCAAGGATGTGGCGCTGCAGGTGGAGGATTCTCCCACCAGCGAGTCTTTCCGCGTGATGGGTCGCGGCGAGATGCATCTTTCCATCCTGATCGAGACGATGCGGCGCGAGGGCTACGAGCTGCAGGTGTCCCCGCCCAAAGTGCTGCTGCACGAGGTGGACGGCAAAACGATGGAACCCATGGAGCATGTCGTTATCGACGTCCCCACTGAATACCAGGGCAGTGTGATGCAAAAGCTGGGCAGCCGTAAGGGCGAGCTTGTCCAGATGGCGCCTCTGGGCTCCACGCGCATGCGCGTGGAATTCCGCATCCCCTCCCGCGGCCTGTTCGGATACCGCAGTGAGTTTCTCACCGACACACACGGCGAAGGCATCCTGAACACCATTTTCGATGGATATGACGAATGGCGCGGAGACCTTCCTGCCCGCAGCACCGGCAGCCTGATCAGCTATGAAACCGGCGTGGCCGTGGCCTACGGTCTGTTCAATGCGCAGCAGCGCGGTACGCTGATCGTGGACCCGGGCGACAAGGTCTACGAGGGCATGGTCGTTGGGTACAGCCCTGCCGGCGAGGACATCACCGTCAATGTATGTAAAACCAAGCATCTCTCTAATACCCGCGCCTCCGGCAGCGACGACGCGCTGCGCCTGGTGCCTGTGTCCAAATTCAGTTTGGAAGAAAGTCTGGAATTTCTGAAGCCGGACGAACTTCTTGAGGTCACACCAAGCAGCATCCGTATCCGCAAACGTATTTTGAACCACGACCTGCGCATGAAAGCCACCAAGGGCGGCAAAAATATCGGCTGAGCAAAAAACGCATAGATTCTGACCAAAACAGCGCCGGAACTGTTCCGGCGCTGTTTTTTTGGAGCACAGTACGCGCCTATTTGCTCAGGGTTCCCGCCTATTGGAGCGCGGAGAGCGAACGCCTCCATTGCTGATCCGCCAGGCCTGCGTCTTTCAGTTCGATGCGCTCGTCGATAAAATCCCACCGGTCCTGCGGGGAAACGAACTGAAGAAGCAGCCAGCGGGTAACGCACCAGCGCGGCAGATCCGTATCGCACCTGTAATACGGCCCGGTCTGCTCGGGATGACGCACCGCCCATTCTGTGGACGGGTTGTCCGTTTCTTTTTTGTCCAAAGCCACGGTATTGGCATTGACATCCACCTCGAACACCACCAGCTTCTGCGTGCCGTTGTGCAGGCGTTCGTTCAGATAGGCCCGGGCGGCAAATTCCGCCGCCTCGATGGGACGTGCAGCCAGCGACACAAAGCCCGGCTCTGTATTGCGGTAAACCGCCCGGTTTCCGTTGGTCCGATAGATCCATCCCTCCGCAACAATCGATTTCGCCCGGGAATATGTCGTTCCATGGTACAATATCACGCTGTTTCCATCTCCGTTCTTTCACGCAGCCTTTCATTGCCCGGCCGAAACGCCCAAGCGCTTTGCAGCAAAAGCTGCTTCGAGCCGCTTTCGCGGCTGGCGGGCGGCCTGAATTCTTTTCCGGCTGTTTTGTCTATCCAAAGATACCCCACTCTCCCATTTCATTTCAATCGTTTCTGCGTGAAAATGCTCTGAAGCGGCGTGAAATCGCTGTCGAAACCGGAAGAAAAAACGGCCGTGAGCAACGCTCCCGGCCGTTCTCTTATTTTATTCTTTTTCATTTCGGCCGGCATGTATCCCAGCCAGCATCGTAAGGGCCACAACGGGCACGCTCGCCACAGCAGCAGCCGCACCGCGGCGCAAAGCCGGGCTATACAGCCACATGCTCAGCAGAGCGGCACCCAGAACCACCGCACACACCACGGCCGTACGCAGCCGCAGCTTTCGCCGCAGTTCCAGTGTGTCCTCTTCATCCGGCATGATGCAAGGGGCCTTGCACCAAAGCGCCAGGCATCCCGCCGCCCACGCTACAAACAGCAGTGCAGCGCTCTTTGCGGCAACGGCCGCAAGCAACAGCCCCGCGCCCCATACGGCAATACTGGACAGCGCACAGGAAAAAGGCGTTTTCGCATGCCATCCGCCTACTGTTTTCCGCAGCACCGTATAGACGGCAAGAAACACTGCGGACAATGGCAGTACGCCGAAAGCCCAAGAGACCGCCAGCACCACACCGTAGCTCAAAAGATTGGAAAGTATGGTCTGGATGCCGTATACCTGTACCTCCAACTCATCTTCGGTGATCACGCCCTTCTCCAGCAGGACCCCCGCAAACCAGTCAGCAAATCTGTCAATCATACCAGCGCCTCTTTCGCGCTCTCCCATACAAACACCTGCTCCACCGGAGCGGCCGCGTCTATGGGCAGCAGCAAATCGACCACGAACCGCCCGGGCTGTGCCAAACGCAGGGAGTATACACCATCGTACTTCTGCACGGTTTTCTTAATCTGCCCCACGCCAAGGCCGTGGCCCGGCAGGTGTTTGGTGCTTTCATGGCTTTCCGCCTGCTCCTCGCGACCCGGTGCAACGGGATTTTCCATATGGATACTGCAAAAGAAATCGGATGGGCGCACCGTCAGCCGAATAAACCGTTCCGAATGGTTCTCCAGATACATATTCGCCTCAAAAGCATTGTCCCAAAGGTTGCCCAGCAGTGTACACAGGTCCACTGGATCGGTCTTCATTTTCGGCACCTCAAGGCGGAGGGATACACGAATGCCGTTTTCTCTTGCGGCAGGAAGTTTCGCGTTCAGAATGGAGTCCACAGCCAGATTCCCGGAGTTCACCATCGTCGAGCTCTCATTTGTTTTATCACGCAGCGCTTCAATATAGCCCAGTGCTTCATCGCCTCTGCCTGTCTGAATCATCTGTCCGATGACGGAAAGGTGATTGAAGAAATCATGCCGCCACCCCATCAGGGTCTTGTGCGTATCCAGCAGATTTTGATACTGCGTATCCTCCAGGCCCTTGAGCTTCAGCTCGGCTTCCTGCCGCGCCGCCATTGCCGTGTAGCGGGAAATCGAGACCGTCTGCCACAGGCACAGGATATTCACCAGAAACAACAGAACCGCCACCAGCAGGAACAGGCCGTCGTTCACTCCCGGCACCATAAAATTCGGTTCCAAAAGCAGCATAATAACGCCGCTCACCGCTGGGATGAACACAGACAGCATCCAATTTCGCCAGGAAAGCGTGAGACGGAACGCCTTGCGTGTGACAAGCACCACGGCCGTGGCAATGAGCAGCCTCGTGGCAAGCGTATTGACCATGAAGAATGCCGACTGTTCCGAAAAATAAGTATACGGGTCGATCGTCGGAAAAAACATCAAAAGCGCGCTGCTGTATATGAAGTCGATTGAAAAAAAGAGTACCGAGCAAAATGCGGGCCAGAACAGGCGCATCATCACCGTTCCCCGAAAGAGCAAAAGCGAAAACGCGGCGTAGACGCACGTCATCACACCAAGGCCTATCATCCCGGAGAGCCAGCAATTACAGGCGAACAGCACCGCCGCCAGCACGGGAAGGAACAGATAATAATACTTGGGCTGCCGGAGACGTGTCCGCATCATTTTCCGGAAAAGATACAGGATCAAAAAGCAGTCGAACACATCCACTAAATACTGCCATGTATTCCACAGGATATTCTCCATCATTGCCCTCCTCTCAGAGCAATCAGAGCGTCCTTGACGCTTTGAAAATAGGTCGTGCTTACCAGAATCTCCCTGCCGTCAACAAGTGTGATGCTATTCCGCCGCAGGCCCTTCACCGCATGAAGGTTGACGATATAGCCGCGATGACACTTTTTAAAATCCTCTGCCGGCAGGAGTTTTTCCATCTGCGCAAATGTGAGCGCATAGCTTTGCGTTTTATCGTATGTATAAACGATGCTGCTGTGGTTGCTTGCCTCCACATACAGTATTTCTGTGAGGAAGTATCTGTCCTGCTGGGAAATACCGCGCTGCAGCACGATGCTCCTGCGCTCTTTGAGACGGCAATTCCTGGCGATATAATCCATTGCAGCGTCGATGCGTTCCTGCTCCACGGGCTTGATGATATAGTCCTGTGCGTGCACTGTATAGCCCTTGAGCGAAAGCTCCGGATGGTTCGTAACAAACACGATATCCGCCGAACAGCCCGCACCGCGCAGCTCCTGCGCAAAAGCGAATCCGTCCTTCCCGGGCAGTTCCACATCCAGAAAAACGGCATCGTATGTACGCAAATCCGCCGGCCCCACTTCCGCCACGCACTGCACAGCCGTGATGCTGACGCCTCCATGCCGGCTTCCCCAGCTTTGAACCTGCCGCCGCAGTCTTTCCAATTCATAATAATTATCTTCCGCAATGAACACCTGCATTGAGCCCTCTCCTACCAAAAATGATGATTTCGCGCGTTTCAGACCGGGGTTCGCGCAGATTCCCTTGCGTCCGCAGCAGATTTGCGGTATATATCTCCTTATGGGATTCCCCGCAAACCATTCACCCAATCAAAAAACAGGAGGTACATCATGAAAAAATGTGAAAAGGGATTCTTCAAAGCATGCTCCAAATTCATCGGCAAAGCCGCCAAGATCGGCGCCAATGATCGTTGCTATGGCCTGCATTATCAGCCCAAGAAGCCGGCCGCTCTGAAAAAATAATCCGGCCACCCAGTCCAAAGCAGTGCAGGCATCTGTCTGCACTGCTTTTTTGCTGTCCTCCCGTTATGGAAAAACAGCAGCAACCGTTCCTATCTCCTGTCCGCGCCCTATCATTTTACCCTGATTTCCAGATTTCGGCAACATATTCCCAAAAGCCGTAGAAACAAGCACAAATAGCGTGGGACGTTAACCGATATGCAAAACGCGAAACGGCCCGTCATTTTCCTGCTCTTCACCAGCCTGGCCCAACGTAGAGTAGAAGTTTCCATTTTCCCCCAGGCTGCCGGAGCTCCAGCGCACAGTGCAGCCGGGACGGTACGCCCCACCCTGTGCATCCACAAATGTGTATGAAGAATGGGTTTCTATGACTTTGCCGGATGTTCCGTCCGAGTGTTCCGTCCGGACAACAAGCCACACTTTCGCATCTGCTGCCGGCGCTTCATCAGACGGAAAAGTCTCCCGCAAAAACGGCCCCAAATCGAATGTCCAAACAACCTCCCTACGCATCTTTGAGCCGTCGGATGCAGTTTCTTGTGTACGGGATATCCACACGGCTTCCTCGTCCCACAGGACCCAATTCCACGCCTCGCCGCTCAGCGGGTCCAAAGCAGTTACCCTCGCCACTGGCCGTGTGCACTCGTGTCCGGCTGCATGCACCGAAAACGGTGCGGGCAAAAAAGCCAGTACAATTACAAGCCCCAGCAGAGCCAAGCCTGTCCTTTTCATATCGAACCTCCCTGTTTGCACCTCGCAGCGCAAAACACGCATACCGCCGCTCTTCCTGAAAAAATCATAGTCTTGCCCGGGCCGGGACACAAGTCTCCCCGCGTGAAAGCCCCAAGCAGAAGCGTGAAAACAGGTAATTGTGTTTCTCCGCCGGATGTCTTTTCCTTTTGCGCATAAACATTTCTTCGACAAAATAAGAATACTGTGATATACTGCTTTTATTGCGTAAAAGAGGAGGAACCGACCGTGACAACACAAGAACGATTTGCTCGCCGCCGCAAAAAGCTGGAAGAAAAGCTGACCCGGCTGGATCTTCAGGAGGCGCGCACTCTCCAACGGGAACAGGCGCACGACGAACAGATCGCACGCGACCTGGCCGGGGTTCCCGGCCATTTTGCCCACGGCCTTAATTTTTATAAGCTGTTCTGGGTGTTTTTTCTTTGCTGTTTCCTGGGAGTGGTCATCGAGACTATTTTTTGCTGGATCGCCTCCGGCAGGCTTTCACAGCGCACCGGCCTCGTGTGGGGGCCTTTCAATCTGATCTACGGCATCGGCGCGGTGCTGCTCACCGTCTGCCTGCATCCGTTCATCGGAAAAAGCGACCGCTGGATCTTCATCGGCGGTTCCATCATCGGAGGCGCCTTCGAGTATTTCTGCAGCTGGCTGCAGGAAACCGTGCTGGGCACCGTGAGTTGGGACTATACCGGGTATCCTTTCAACCTGAACGGACGCATCAATCTGCTGTATTGCCTGTTCTGGGGCGCACTGGCGCTGGTATGGGTGAAAGAGGTATTTCCACGGCTGAACGGCTTTATCGAACGGCGCGTTTCCAAAACCTACGGTGTCGTCATCAGTTGGGTGCTCATCGCATTTATGCTTGCGAACTCTCTTGTAAGCGGCGCGGCGGTGCTGCGCCAGAGCCAGCGTTATGAAGGCGTCCCCGCAACGCACGCCTGGCAGCAGGTGCTGGACGACCGTTTCCCCGACAGCCGCCTCGCTAAGATCTATCCCAGTATGGTGCGCGTGGAAGAATAAAAGACACGACTGCCGCACCCCTCAAAAAGCCAAAAGAGCGCCGTGCTTTCGCAAAAGCACGGCGCTCTTTCAGCTTGTCGAAAAAGCGCTGCTTTTTCGACAAGCTGCCTACGAACAGGGCCTGCGGCCCCGTTCGCCGCGCACGGCGCGGAGTTATTTTAAATGAAAAAGGGGTTCACCACCCCTTTTTCAAGCTTTTTCCCCAGACGCTTCTTTCACTTCCTTGCCTTTTTCGTCCGTCTGAGAGCGCCGTGCTTTCGCAAAAGCACGGCGCTCTTTTTTCTTTACAGCATTCTTGCAAACCAGGCCAGAAGAGCAAGCCCGCCCCATAGGGTAAGAGACAGAGCAAATACAACAGCCGCAATGGTCAGATACCGCTTTTTGTTCATGACCACGTAAGCGATGTATTCCCGCAAAAGAGCGTTGGGCAGATAATAGCCTGCCGTCCTGCCGCCCACACCGTCACAGGAAAAGCCGGCCCGTCCGGCGTACAGCCCCGCCCGCAGCAGATGGTAATCGCTTGTCGCATAGATACAGCAGTACGGCTTGCCCTCGCTGTGCGCCTCGGCCACGCGCTTGGAATATAAAAAATTTTCCTTCGTGTTCTTCGACTGTGTTTCCGTCAGCACAAGCTCCGCCGGATAACCTTTTTCCATTGCGTACTCCCGCATGGCTTCAGCCTCGGGACGCGGCTCATCCGCCCCCTGTCCTCCGGACATTATCAGGCAAGGCTCACGCCCCGTTTTTCTTTTTTGCCGCGCCGCATACCGCAGCGCCGCATCTACGCGCCCGGCCAGCAGCGGAGGCACCTTGCCGTCTATCAGCCCGCTGCCCAATACAACGATATAATCCACTCTTTTACGCGGCGGGAACCACTTTCCCACATAGAACGCCGTCAGAAACACCAGGCTGTGCAAAGCGAAAAAGACCGCCGTCCCCAGAAGCGCCATCCACAGCGGATACAGCCAGGGAAACAATCCGCTTTTGCCCAAAACCCACGGAAGCGCCATAAGCGCAAGGATCGCCAGAGCAAGGATCAGCGTCAGCATGTGCTTGAGGCTCGGCCGTTCCCGCTTGAGCATCTGCACCGTATTCCAGAGCAAAAGCCCCAGCAGGATATAAACGCCGAACAACAGCAAAAACGCAAACACAAGCGCCGCACAGACAAGAAACAGGAACGACGCGGCGCTGTCGGGATATGCCAATGCCGCCAGCAGCGCGCACACGCCCAGCGTCACAAGAAACATGTCGAACCAGAAGCCGGCTGCCATACCCGTGTGTTTTTTCGTTTTACCGCCCAAAACAAAGCAAACACTGCGGGCGGCAGCAGCGCTATCGTGAACAAATAATGCGTCATAGTCCTCTCCCCGCGCATTTTGACGACAGTGCGGCGCGCTCAAAAAAACGTCACCTGGCTGGATTTTGGCAAGTCTCCCAGCGCGCCGATGTCCGCCAACGTATCCATGATGGTATTGGAAACGATACCGTATTCCATATGCCTTTCGTTCTTGGCCGTAGCGCAAATAGCATTGCACGCACTTTGCAGATCCTCGGCGGAAATATACTGTTGGCCTTCCAGGGTAGCCTTTTCCAGCGTGTTCGCCGCCGCGTCTCCCAGCCCCTTCAGCGCCATAAAAGGCAGGCGGATCTTACCATCCTCCACCGTATAGGTCTTGGCGCGGCTTTTCCCGATGCGGATGGGCAGAAATTCGTAGCCGCGCTGCAGCATCTCGTTTACCATCTGGAGCGAAGCAAGGATGTCCTCGTCCTTGGCTTTCTTTTCTTCTTTCAGGCGGGCATTTACTTCTTTCAAATGCTGTTTCGCTACTTTTATACCGCCCACCGCGGCATCATAGTCGATATCGTCGCCGCGCACCGTGAAGTGTGTGGCGTAAAATTCCAGCGGATGATACACCTTGAACCACATCAGGCGGATGGCCGCGATCAGATACGCCACGGCATGCGCCTTCGGGAACATGTACTTGATTTTCTTGCAGCTGTCCAAATACCATTCAGGCACATCGTGGGCGCGCAGCATATCCTCCACGCCCTCCGGGAAACCGCCCTTCGCCACCTTGCCCTTTCGCGTCAGCTCCATGATGGTAAACGCCTGCTTCGGCTCCACACCCTTATGAAGCAGGTATGTCATGATACTGTCGCGGGTACCGATCACCTCGGAAATGGTACACACGCCGTCCTTGATCAGGTCCTGCGCGTTGCCGTTCCACACGTCGGTGCCGTGGGACAGGCCGGATATCTGAATCAGGTCGCCAAAGCTCTTGGGCTGTGCTTCGATGAGCATGTTGCGCACAAAATTCGTGCCAAGCTCCGGGATGCCGAAGGTTCCCGTCAGGCTGTCGATATCCTCCGGCTTCACACCCAGCGCCTCTGTGGAGACCAGCAGCGAGATGACCTTAGGGTCATTCATGGGCACCGAATCCATCTTGATACCGGTCATATCCTCCAGATGCTTGTACATCGTGGGCACATCGTGCCCCAGCTCGTCCAGCTTGAGTATGGTATCGTGCAGGTATTTGAACTCGAAATGCGTAGTGATCATGCCCTTTTCCTTGTCGTCTGCCGGATGCTGGATGGGGCAGAAATCAAACACGTCATAATTGCTGGGCACAACGACCATGCCGCCCGGATGCTGGCCGGTGGTGCGCTTGACGCCTACGCATCCCTGTACCAGCCGGTTCTCCTCCGCATGGTTTACGATGCGCCCGCGCTCCTCCAGGTACTTTTTCACATAGCCGTAGGCCGTTTTATCCTGCAGGCCGGAGATCGTGCCCGCCTTGAACACATGGTCGTGGCCGAACAGGTCCTCCGTATAGCGGTGAATCCGGCCCTGCACCTCGCCGGAAAAGTTCAGGTCGATATCCGGTTCCTTATCGCCGTCAAAGCCCAGGAAGGTCTCAAACGGGATGTCATGGCCGTCCACGATGAGCTTTTCGCCGCACTGGGGACAAACACGGTCCGGCAGGTCGAAGCCGTCCGCCACCGAGCCGTCGGTGTAAAATTCGCTCCATTTGCATTTGGGACACAGGTAGTGGGGCGGCAGGCTGTTCACCTCGGAGATGCCCGAAAAGTGCGCCACGGCCGAAGAACCGACGGAGCCGCGGGAGCCGACCAGATAACCGTACTCTTCGCTTTTCAGCACCAGCTTCTGGGCGATGACATACAGCACTGCGAAGCCGTGCTTGATGATGGAATCCAGCTCGCGCGTAAGACGCTTTTCCACAAGCTCGGGCAGCGGGTCGCCGTAGCGTTCCCGCGCGTTGCGCATGGTATCCTCCCGCAGGGATTCATCCGCGCCCTCGATGGTGGGCGTATACAGTCCTTTGGGGATGGCACGCACGTCGCCGTCCACCATATCCGCGATACGGTTTGGGTTCGTGATGACGATTTCCCGCGCCTTCTCCGGAGAAAGATAGCTGAACTGCTTGAGCATATCATCTGTGGTACGGAAGTACAGCGGAGCCTGATTATCGGCATCCTTGAAGCCGTTGCCCGCCTGCAGCACCGCGCGGTAGATGGCGTCCTCCGGCTCCATAAAATGCACGTCGCCCGTGGCCACCACCATTTTGCCCAACGCTTCGCCCAGACGGATAACCGTCTTGTTGAATTCCTGAATCTGCTCGATGCTGTCCACCATGTGCTCCCGCAGCATGTATTCGTTGTTGCCCAGCGGCTGCACCTCAAGAAAATCGTAATAAGCGGCGATATTTTTCAGCTCATCAAAGCTTCGCCCCTCCACGATCGCCCTGTAAAGTTCTCCCGCTTCACAGGCAGAGCCGATGATAAGGCCCTCACGGTATTTGTTCAAAAGGCTGCGCGGCACACGCGGAACCTTGAAAAAATAATCCATATGCGCGGCCGAAATGATACGGTACAGATTTTTCAAACCCGCCGCATTGCGTACCAGAATGATGAGGTGAAAATTCTTCTTTGCCAGCTCACGCGTGCCGCCAAGACCTGTGTTCACATTCTCCAGCGCCGTTACGCCGCGCAGAGCAAGATCCTCGATCATCTTCACGTAGATCTGCGCCAGCGCCTTCGCGTCGTCACAGGCGCGATGGTGCTGAAACGGCGGGATCTCAAGATATTTACCGATGGTATCCAGCTTGTAATTGCGCAGTCCAAGATAGAGTGCCTGCGCCAGCGGCAATGTGTCGATGTAGGTGTTGCCGAACGGCACGCCGTACCGCTCCGCACACGCCTTTAAGAAGCGAATGTCAAAGCCATGGGCATTGTGCGCGATGAGCACACGGCCGTCCACAAATTCCAGAAACGCCCGCAGCGCCTCCTCCTGCCCCGGTGCGTCGGCCACCATTTCGTCGGTGATATTGGTGATCTTCGTTATTTCCTCGGGAATATGGCAGCCCGGATTTACAAAACTGTTGTAGCTTTCGGTGATCTCGCCGTTCTCGACCACCACTGCGCCGATTTCCGTGATGGCGCAGTCGGCCGGTGAAAGGCCCGTAGTCTCCAAATCGAACACTACGAAGGACTGGCTCATGGCGCCCGTGGCCGCACCATACACAACGGGCACCATGTCATCCACAAAATAAGCTTCCACGCCGTAGATAAGCTTAAAATCCGGGTCTTTCTTTCGGATATCGTCCGTGGCCAGCATCGCTTCAGGGAAGCCCTGCACCACGCCGTGATCTGTGACAGCGACCGCGCGGTGACCCATGCGGTGGGCCGTTTTTACGATGGTTTTAGGGTCGCAGAAACCATCCATGCTGCTCATTTTCGTATGCAGATGCAGCTCCACACGCTTTTCCGGCGCAGGGTCCACACGCTTTTTCCGCGCCACCTTCAGCACGTCATAAGGGTAAATGACATAATCGCGCTCGTATTTGTCATAGGCACAGTCGCCCTTGATGATAAGCGTGTCCCCGGGGCCAAGCTCCTCCCACTTGTCGCAGTTTTCTCCCTCCTGCGGCCGTATTTTCAGATTGATGGAGCCTGTATAATCCGTGATGGAAATGGAATAGATCTTGCGCCAGTTCCCCTTGATCTCTGTAAAGAATACATCGCCCCAAACCGTAACTTTGCCGGCCTCTGCCCCAACATCGCGCAGCGCCGTCAGGCCCGTCGGCTGGAACATATGCCCATTCACCAGCTTGGCGGGCGCGTCCTCCAGGTCCAATCCCTGCACCTTTACGGCAGGCCCCTCGCTTTTGGCCTTGAACTGGCGGGCGGGCGGCGCCTTTTTCAAGATATGTTCTTCCACGGCCTCGGCCGAAATAGCCGTGTCGCACACCAGCGCCACCTGCGGCCGCACTCCGGTGCGCGCGGCGATCAGCTCCTCCAGTTTCACGGCAAATTCCATCTGCGTCAGCAGCAGCACACCATTCTGCACGCGCACGGTGATGTGCTCCCCCGCAATATCCACCTGAGCCCCCGACAAAAAGCCGTTAATGGGCAGGCCTGCGTCTTTCAATTCCTCTGCCAGCTCCAACACGGCACAGGACGTAAGGCAGGTATATGCAAACAGGCCCTGCACCTTGAGTGCAAAGCCCGGGAACTGCGGCTCTAAGGATGCGATCAGGCGTCCGCTGGTCTCAGCGGGCACCGGATTTGCCGTACGGTATACCACAGTGATGATTTTATTTTGCCTGTCCGCAACGACACGCTCCACGATGGCGCTGCCGTAGCTGTCCATAAACGCGGCGTCAGCCGTAAACTGCGGCCAGAGCTGCGTAAGCATGGGCTTCATTATTCCAACACCAACCGTTCGATTTCTTCACACAGCTCGTCCACGATATTACCGCGCAGCATACGCACCTGCTGTCCCCTGACGAACAGCATGGCGCAGTCCTTACCTCCGGCAATGCCGATATCCGCGCCCCTTGCCTCGCCAGGGCCATTGACCACGCAGCCCATGACAGCCACCTTGATTGGCTTATTGCAGCCGCGCAGACGCTCCTCGACCTCCGAGGCGATTTGGGCTACGTTGATATTTGTACGCCCGCAGGTAGGACAGCTGACGACCTCGGGGCCGGGCACAAAATGTCCCGCGGCGCGCAGGATGTCAAAACCTGCACGCACTTCTTTTTCCGGCTCGTCCGTCAACGACACGCGAATGGTGTCTCCAATCCCCTCCAACAACAGTGTCCCTATGCCCATAGCCGATTTAATAAGGCCCATACGGTATGTACCGGCCTCGGTAACGCCCACATGCAGAGGGTAATCGCACCGCAGGCTGAGCTGGCGGTATGCTTCCACCACCACGGGGACATTGGAGGATTTGATAGAGATGACAATATCGTTGAAATCGTGCCTTTCCAGCAGCGATACATGGTACATCGCGCTCTCCACCAGCGCTTCCGGCGTAACCTTTCCGTATTTTGCAAGGATCTCCTTTTCCAGGCTGCCGCCGTTTACGCCGATGCGGATGGGGATGCCCCTTGCACGGCAGGCCGAAGCGACCTCGCCGACATGGGCGTCATCTCCGATGTTGCCCGGGTTGATGCGTATTTTATCCACGCCCGCTTCGGCGCAAGCCAAAGCGACCTTGTAATCAAAATGAATATCCGCCACAACAGGCATTTTTACAGCATTCTTTAATGCCTCTACCACGGGCACGTCCGCAACGGACGGAACCGTGACCCGTACGATCTGGCAGCCTTCTGCTTCCAGCCGTTTGGCCTGGGCCACATTTCCCGCGATATCATGAATGGGCACATTGAGCATGCTCTGCACTGCAACAGGATTTCCACCGCCCACTGTAACGCCGCCTATACGGACGGCTCGTGTATTCTTGCGCATTGTCTTCCCTCTTTTTATACGATCAGTTTGGTGATATCGTTGAATGTGGCAAAAATCATCAGCCCGATAAGCAGGATAAATCCCGCGGCGTTGATGGCGATCTCATATTTTTGGCTGATGGGTTTTCGGCGGATCGCCTCGATGATAAGGAATACCAGCCGTCCGCCGTCCAACGCCGGAATGGGCAGAAGGTTAAAAATGCCCAGATTGATGGTAATGAGCGCGAGCAGCATCAACAGTGAAGAAAGCCCCAGCGAAGACGCCTCACTGATGGCGGAAACAATGCCTACGGGACCGGACAAATTGTTGACCGCGATACGGCCCGTAATAAGATCCGTCAGGCTGAGCACGACCATACGCCCCAGCGAGAGCGTCCAGTTTCCCGCCTCTTTCAAAACGCTGCCCACCGTCTTTTTCTCGCCCAGCACTTTAAAATCAATGACAAGCTGGTTGACGCCGTTTTCTTCGTAGGTATCGAACACCACATTGTCCAGCTGCACGCGCTTTCCGTCACGCAATACGGTCAAGTCCGCCTGCCCCTGCTGGGTACGGGCGAACTCATAGATGATATCATTTGCGATAAAGCAGCGCCGTCCGTTTACCGCAACGATGGTGTCTCCCACCTGCAGGCCGGACTGCTGTGTGGACGAACCCTCGTAAAATTCCGCTACGGTGCGCGTGCTGATGAGCTGCTGCGAACACACCACGCAAACAAGGACCACAAACCCCAGAAGGAGGTTCATCACAGCGCCCGCCACGGTGACAAGGATTCGGTTTCCCACCGGGGCCTTTGTAAAGGAACCCGCCTCTTCGCTCTCCTCGTCCTCACCCTCCATACTGACAAAGCCGCCGATGGGAAACAGGCGCAAGCCGTATTTTGTTCCCCCGCGGGTGAAGCTGAACAGCGTAGGCCCCATGCCCAGCGCGAATTCGTTCACCTGGATGCCGCTGAACTTCGCAGTGAGGAAATGCCCCAGCTCATGAATGAAAATCACAATGCCGAATACGAATACCGACGCCAACACCGTAATGAGAAACGACCCCGCGCTGCTGAAAAATGATGCCATTCTGTGCCCTGCCTTTTATTTCATTTGTTCGGCCGCGCCGTGCGGACCGTATAACAGCCCGGCGCGCCGCCGCCCATTCTTTTAGGATACATGTGCTAAAACATATGCGCGCGCCGCCGCGTCGCATGCATACACGTCATCCAGAGTATATGGCCCGCCGAAGGCTTCGCTGTCCACAACGCCCTCCACCAGCTCACCGATTTTCAGGAACGGAATGCGTCCCTCCAGAAACAGACGCACCGCCTCTTCGTTTGCGCCATTTGCAGCACACGGTGCAAGGCCGCCCTTGCCGATTGCTTTTTTACATGCCGCGAGGCAGCGGAAAGTAGCCTCATCCGCTGTGTCAAAAGTCAGCTCGTGCAGCTTTGTGAAGTCCAGCTCCGGCGCAGGGCCGGGCACACGCTCCGGCCAGGTAAGCGCGTACTGGATGGGAATGCGCATATCCGGCACCCCCAACTGTGCCAAAATGGAGTTGTCACTGAACTGCACCATCGAATGGATAATACTCTGGCGCTGTACCACCACCTGTACCTGCTCTGCCGGCAGGCCGAACAGCCAGACAGCCTCGATCAGCTCCAACCCTTTGTTCATCAGCGTGGCGGAATCAATGGTGATCTTGCTTCCCATGCTCCAGTTGGGATGGCGCAGCGCATCGTCCTTTGTAACATTCTGCAGCTCCTGCCGCGTGCGGCCGAAAAACGGCCCGCCGGAGGCCGTCAACAGTATCTTTTGCAGGCTTTTGGCCGAGTATTCGTCCTGTAAGCATTGGAAAATGGCCGAATGCTCACTGTCCACAGGCAGAAGCTTGACGTTATTCTCCCGGACGGCATCCGTCACGAGGGAACCTCCGGTGACAAGGCTCTCCTTGTTGGCCAGCGCCACATCCCGCCCGCTTTTGATGGCGGACAGCGTCGCGGCAAGCCCGGCAATGCCCACCACCGCGTTGAGCACGATGTCCGAGCCGTCCATAGCTGCCAATTCTTCAAGACCTTCTTTGCCTCGCAGAAGGACCGGCGCGCCCGGCATGCCGTGCAGCTCCCGGGCGGCGCGGTCCGCCGCCGCGTCATCCACAACAGCAATGCAATGAGGATGAAACTCCTGTACCTGTCGCAGCAGCAGCTCCACATTGGAATGCGCCGCCAGCCCAAACACGCTGTATTCCTGCGCACGGATAACATCCAGGCTCTGCGTACCGATAGAACCTGTGGAGCCAAGGACCGTGACCTTTTTTGTCATAATATCACGCCTCGTTATTTCGTAAAATAGTAAAATACCGCCGTCACGACCATTGCGACAAACGGCGCGATGAAAAGCACGCTGTCGAAGCGGTCCATAATGCCTCCGTGCCCGGGAAAGATGGTGCCGTAATCCTTGATGCCGCACTGGCGCTTGATCACAGAGGCAAACAGATCGCCCACGATCCCCAGCAGAGAGCCGAACCCACCCAGCAGCACAACGACCACATAGTACCGCCAGCCCAGCGTATCCAGAGGCACGCCGACAAGCTGCCCATGCAGCGCTGTATAGCATGCCGTAACAACAACGCCCAGCAGCATGCTTCCCATCACGCCGCCCACGGCTCCCTCGATGGTCTTGTTGGGGCTGACGACCGGCGCCAGCTTATGCTTGCCGAACGCGCGTCCCGCAAAATATGCGGCGGAATCCCCGCCCCAGGCAAAGCCCAAAATCAGGAAAATAAAATACAGCGCATCGTAGCCGTATGTCTCGCGCGGCAGAAGCTGCTTGAGATAAATGAGGGAATAAAAGCAGAACATGATGATGCAGGAAAACAGCACCATGCCGCCCAGCTTTGCATAATTGATGGACTTTGAATTGCCGATGACACACAAAACGAGGTACAACGCAAAAATGTAGGATGCCGGAAGCATACAGATGCGAACCATATGGAAATCGCTGAACATCACCAGCAGCGTATACGGCACAAAGCCCCAATAAATATACGCAGCCTTTTCAAACCGGAACGCCTTGAACACCTCATGGATGGCGAGCAGGCAAATGGCCGCAATGACGACGTTGAACACGAAGGTGTCGAACAGCGCCATCACCGCGAACAGTACCACCAGGCCGACTGCGGAGGTAATCACTCTTGTTTTCATAGCCATGCCTCGCTTTGCTTTCAAATTCCGCCGAAGCGGCGGCTGCGGGTATTGTATTCTTCAATGGCCCGGTCCAGATCCGCCCGGGTAAAATCCGGCCATAACACGTCCATATCCACAAATTCCGCATAAGACGCCTGCCACAGCATAAAATTGGAGAGCCTGTGCTCTCCGCTGGGGCGCAGAATGAAATCCGGATCTTTCTGCCCGGCGGTATACATTACGCCCGATACCGTCTCAATGTCGATGTCCTCAGGCCGCAGCAACCCCTGCTGTACACGGCGTGCCAGGATCTGCATCCCCCGCACGATCTCCTGCCGGCCGCCATAGTTGACAGCCACGTTGAGTACCGTACCGGTGTTGCCGCGGGTTTTTTCCTCGATATCGTTCATCTGCGCCTGGTATTTGGCGGGCAGCGCCGTGCGGTCGCCCAAAAACACCACACGGTTGTTCTCCTTCTGGTAATCGTACGCCATAATAAGGTATTCGCCGAACAGCTTCATAATGCCGTTGACTTCCTCCATCGGACGCGACCAGTTCTCGGTGGAAAACGCATAAAACGTGACGCAGGCGACCTCCAGCTCGTTGCAGTAGCGGATGATATCCCGAAACACCTCTGCGCCCCTGGTGTGGCCCGCAGTGCGCGGCAGGCCGCGTTTTTTGGCCCAGCGGCCGTTCCCGTCCATGATGATTCCGATGCTCAAGCCTTTTGCAAAGCCGGGTTCATGTGCCATAATGCTCTTGACTCCTTTGTAAAAATGAATGCCGCGCGGGCTGCCGCGCGGCACACATCCAGCCGTGGAAACGCCGCGTGCGCGGGCTCCGTCAGATTTCCATGATCTCTTTGTTTTTGGCCTCGCAGGTCTTATCGATCTCCTTGACAAATTTGTCGGTAATCTTCTGCATCTCATTTTCGAGATTTTTCAAATCGTCCTCTGTCAACTCGCCCGCCTTTTTCTTCGCTTTGAATTTGTCCAGCGCGTCACGGCGGACGTTGCGCACCGCGATTTTCGCTTCCTCACCCATGTGCATGGCTTCCTTGGTGAGCTGTTTGCGCCGTTCCTCCGTAGGAGCCGGGAAAACCAGACGCATCACGCGGCCGTCGTTGGTGGGATTGATACCAATATCAGAGGTAAGGATCGCCTTTTCAATGGCGTGCATCAAAGAAGCGTCCCAAGGGCTGATGGTGAGCACGCGCGCCTCTGCCACAGAAACCGCGGCCACCTGATTGATGGGCGTGGGCGTGCCATAATAATCCACCGTCACCTTATCGAGGATGGCGGGGTTCGCACGGCCCGCGCGGATCGTCGCATGCTCCTTTACAAGATGGTTGATGACGCCGGTCATTTTGTCTTCATAGGTCTTTGTCTCTGCGCTCATAATCGTCTCTCCTCTTTTCCTTATTGCTCGACCACGAGCGTGCCGATGGGCTCACCCGCTACTGCTTTTGCAATATTTTCGGGGTGCAGGATATCAAATACCAGAATGGGCAGCGAATTATCGCGGCACATCGTCGCAGCGGTGCTGTCCATCACGGCAAGCTGGTCCGCCAGCACACGGCTGAACGTAAGCGTGTCGTATTTTTTTGCATCTGCATATTTTTTGGGGTCCTTGTCGTAAACGCCGTCCACCATCGTCGCCTTGAAGATGATATCCGCGTTGATCTCCGCAGCGCGCAGCGCCGAAGCTGTGTCCGTGGAAAAGAACGGGTTGCCCGTTCCGCAGGCCAGAATGATGACTCTCCCTTTTTCCAGATGGCGGATGGCCCGGTTGCGGATATAAGGCTCGGCGATCTGCTGCATGGACAAAGCTGTCTGCACACGCACCTCTACGCCCAAATGCTCCAGGGCGTCAGCCACGGCCAGCGCATTCATGGCCGTGGCCAGCATACCGATCTGATCCGCACGGGTACGCTCCATCTCGCCGCTGGAGCGGCCGCGCCAAAAGTTGCCGCCGCCCACCACGATCGCGATCTCAGCACCCAAATCGTGGGCGTCTTTGATGCCTTTACAAATGGTCTGGATGGTATCCATGTCCAAGCCAAAGCCTTTGTCCCCGGACAGCGCCTCCCCGCTCAGTTTCAGCAACACGCGTTTGTATTTCACCGACATAGCAGCACCCCATCGAAGCAATTTCATTTTCTCATCTATTTTACATGATTTTACCTGTAAAGTAAAGCCGTCAAATATACTTTTGCGCAAGCGGCAGTTCTGCAAGCTCGATGCGAAGCATCGTTTCGCGGGAATCGCCGCTGTATGGCAGCGGCACACTGGAAAGCACATCTGTCTCCGCCCCAGGCAGACGTACCGGCAGCTCTACGATAAAACGCGCACCGCGCTCCGTCCGGTTTTCCGCATGAATTTCTCCCCCCTGCATCCGTGCAAACTGCTGCGCAATATACAGCCCCAGACCGGAGCCTCCCCGCTCCCCCTGCCCGCGCCAGAATTTTTCAAACAAGTGCGGCAGCGCCTGCTCGGGAATACCGCAACCATCGTCCTCCACAACGATACGCGCATACAGCCCATCCCTCTCCAGCAGAACGAACACCGCGCCGCCCCCGGGTGTGTGCTTAAGCGCATTGGAAAGCAAGTTCAGCACGATCCTGTCCAGACGCTGCGTATCGCACAGCAGACCGCACGGACCTTTGGAACGGTTTTCAAACCGCAGCGTAACGCCGCACGCCTGAGCATAAGGTCGGGCGCCCTCCACTGTTTCCGCAAGCGCAGCGGCAAGGTCCGTGTACTCTTCCGTCTGAACGTTTTTTACGTCCGCGTATTGCGCATCCAGAATGTTTGCCGCCAGACGCAGCGTCTTATACAAGTTCTGCTCCGCATAATCCAGATACTTTTCCACTCCGTCCGCAATATCCTTGCCAGGCCGGCACAGCCTGCGCCGCAGCAGCTGCAGCGAGGACAGCACAACCGTCAGAGGTGTCTTGAATTCATGAGACAGCATGGCCGCCTGTTCCCATTCTGAAGCAGAAGCCCCGCTTATCCCGACCGTCTCTTTCTCCCGGAACAGCTTCGGCAGACGCAGTGCAAGACTTCGCGTCAGGCGCTCGGCTCCGGCCAGAGCCGCATCCTCCGGGATTCCCAATACGCTGCACAAAGCAGCGCCGTGTACCGCGCCGTCCTCCGCCGGAAGCGGAAACAGCCAATTTCCCGCCTTGCCGCCGTTCTGCGCACAAACGCAAACAGGCTTGCCGGCGCAATGCGCCAGGCAAGCCAATATCATATCATCTTCGTTTTCCGTCCGGGCCCGTGTGATTTGCCCCGGGAACGTCAATTCCTTCAGCAAAGTACCGAGCCGGACCACAAATCGGACTTCCTCTGCTCCCAGCAGCGTCCTCAACGCCTCCGCTGCAGCCAGCAGGACTGCTTCCGCGCGCGTTTGCGGCGGAGCCGTCTGTTCAAAATATTGCAGCAACACCGCATTGACATCTATTCTCATGCGCCCGGCACGCCCCTCCTAGAGCAGATTGTGCAGCCGGATCCCCGCCGCCATCAGTGTAAGGAACCGGCCGTTGGACAAATGTAATGCATCTTCTTTATGTCCCAGCTTCAAGAGCGCATGCAGCGCTTCTGAATCCACCTCAAATATCTGCTGGATCACCTTTCGCAGCGCTTTTTCAACGCATTGCTCCGTAGTACCGTTCCGGGCCGCGATTTCCGCGTATACGTCCTTGCTCATCAGGCAGGTGCCCTGATGCGTAAGAAGAATCAGCAGTGCCTGTTCCAAATACAGAAATCCAACGGCGCTCGTCTGCACACCCAAGTCTATCACCGCTTTGGACACAATGTGCTCCAGTGTGCACTTCTTTTGGGAAGGGGCCTCGCCTGCAAGCGTACGGATGCGGCGCATCAGCAGCTCCAGCTGGTACGGCTTCAGCAGAAACCAATCTGCTCCCTGCGCCAACGCCGCCCGGGCAATATGTTCCTGCCCATACGCGCTGATCGCAATCACCTTCGGACGCTTCGGCGGCGGATTCTCCCGCAGCTCGTTGAGCAGATCCACACCGTCCATGTTGGGCATCACGATATCCAGGAGCAAAACGTCCGGCTGTTCCGTTTGGAGCTTGGCCAGCGCTTCAAGCCCATCACATGCTTGGCCGCAGCAGGCCATATCGGACTCCAGCTCCAATGCATCCTTCAGCAGGTCATTCTGGATCGGATCGTCCTCGGCGATCAGCACTCGGATCTTCGCGTTTTCATTCATACAGCCCACTCACTCTTCCGCGCCGCACGGCAAAAGGCCCGCGCGCCGGATGTCCTCCACAATCCCCCGCACGGCGCACGGCTCCACCGCATTTTCCCACAGGAAAACAAGAAGACGGCAAGTCCCCTCCTGCGTATCGCAGATTGCCCGGCAGGATTGCGTGTCCCGGCCTCCGGCCTGCAGCACCGTAACGGAAACCCCATAGCGAAGCGCACATCCCGGGTCTGTTGTAAGGGCATACTGCAAAATATGCGCGGACTGCAGCGGCCCTAAGTCTGTAAAATTGCGTGTATAGAGCACTTCCGTCGTTTTCATTGCCATTCCTCCACTTTTAAAACCAATATTTATGCAATATTGCTTTATAAGTGTAAAGGAGCAAAGGCACACCGTGCAAGCGAAAATTATCGACCATTTTCGACAAACGGTATTTTTTACAGTATATCACATTTTCCGGCGGCCGCAAAGGCGTTTGCAAAGAACGTCTGCGCGGATACAGTATATCCGCACAGACGTTTTGGGAAGACAGCACTCAATAGTTTTCGGCGCGCAGTTCAAAATAAGCTTGGGAATGCTTGCAGATAGGACACACCTGCGGTGCGGAGCTTCCACAATGGATATGGCCGCAATTGCGGCAAACCCAGATCATTTCCCCGCCCCGTTCGAACACAAGGCCTTCCTCAATATTCTGCACAAGGCGCAGATATCGCTCTTCATGCGTCTTTTCGATGTTTGCCACACCTTCGAACAGGAATGCAAGTTCATCAAAGCCTTCTTCCCGTGCTGTTTTGGCGAATTCCGCGTACATGTCGCTCCACTCATAATGCTCGCCCGTAGCTGCGTCTCTGAGATTTTCCAGCGTGTCCGCGATGCCGCCGTTGAGCGCCTTGAACCACAACTTTGCGTGCTCCCGCTCATTACCGGCCGTTTCCTCAAAAATCGCTCCGATTTGTCCGTAGCCTTCGCTCTTGGCTTTCGAGGCATAATAGGTATACTTATTTGTAGCCTGAGACTCCCCGGAAAAAGCCGTGATCAAATTGGCCTCTGTTTTCGATCCTCTGAGTTCCACTGCAGCGTCCTCCCACATGATAATTTTTTCAAAAAGCTCTTGACATTTTCTTTTGAATGTCTTATCCTATTATAGGTGACAGCACGGTGCTTCATTCACCGCCTGTCAAAAATAAGCGTGGGCCCGTAGCGCAGCTGGGAGCGCGTACGGTTCGCATCCGTAAGGTCGAGGGTTCGATCCCCTTCGGGTCCACCATAACGAAAAAAGCTGAACTTTTGCTCATTTGCAAAAGTTCAGCTTTTTGTTTTACAAAAGGCTCTGCACCTTAAAGGCACAGCACAATAGCTTTTTGATGCTATTTATCCTTTCGTTTAAATCCATCACACAAGCGCAATCAGCCTAGCGCATATACAACAATTCCCATAACAATCATACATAATGCCAAAATTTTTTTGCTGTTGAGTTTTTCTTTGAAAATCACAACACCGAAAACAGTAATATAAAAATAAGCTGTTGTTTCCAAAACGGGGCCAAGAGATACCGGCATTCCTTTATAGGCGAGGATGCCTAGCAACGTTGTACCAAAAAAAATCCCATATGCGAATATTACCAGTGGATTTAAATACTCTTGCACAACACTGCTATATTTGCGCATCGCAGCCTTTTTCAGCATTACCTGGCTCACCGATGAGAGGAATACCCCTAACAATGAAATCAGAGCATAAGGCAACACTGCAGAGAAATCAGTCATCTGTTGCCCTCCTCTTCTGTGATTTGCTGTCCGAGAATGCATACAATATTACGCCCACCACAATAATTGCCGCTCCAATACACTTTTGCAGCGTAATATCTTCCTGAAAAAGTAACGCTCCCCAAACCATGCCCCACACCACAGTCACAGCTTTGTTTGCGTATGCTGTGGTCAAAGGCATGCGTTTAATGATTTGTTGCCATAAAAGCGCATATATGCCTAGCAACAAAATCACCAGCCCATAGAAAAGAACGAACTTAAAGCTCAAGAAAGGCTGCTGCCCAGCCAACTTAGAACAAACCGGAGACAGGCTGAATATCAGCATCAATACATGCAGTAGCACATAAGTTTTAATCTTCTGTGCCTTTTCCATCTCTTTCCTCCTGTTTTTCAAAGTTCAATCGTTTTTCTTCCACGACCAGCGGACGATTCATAATACGGGCATTCATACTCATAATGTACTCACCCAACAGACCGATAAAAAACAGTTGAACACCTCCAAAAAAGCAGGTGAGAATGAGCATAGGTGCCGACCCGGCGATGAACCGGTCCCAGTAAACGAGCTTCATCACCAGATAGACCAATGCCAGCAAAAAGCTGATTCCCGATATCAGAAAACCAGCGAACGTGGCGAGGCGCAGCCCGACTTTTGTATAGCTGGTAAACGACAGCATGGCAGCATCATATAAACTGTACCAGTTGTTGTGCGTCTTTCCCGCGCGCCTCTGGGGCTGGGTATACTCTATATCCTTGCGCTCGTAGCCCAGCTCCGCTACAATCCCACGAATAAACGGCGTCGGATCTTTCAAATCACGCAAAACTTGCACGAAGCTTTTGTCATACAGTCCAAAGCCCGTGAAATGCTCAATCTGCTCTACGCTGCTCATTTTTTTAATCGCCTTATAATAACAAGAACGCAGAAAATAAACAAGCCTATTTTCCTTGCTGGAGGTTTTGATGCCGCAGACGATCTTGTATCCTTTTTCCCACTCACGGACAAAAACCGGAATCAAATCAACAGGGTCCTGAAAATCAGCGCAAATGGAAATGGTGCAGTCACCCGTCGTCTGTAAAATCCCATAGTAAGGGCTGTTGAATTGGCCAAAATTTTTCGCATTGAAAATCCCTTTTACCTTCGGATTTTCCTCACAAATTTTCTCGATGATACGCCGTGTTCCATCCGTCGATTTATTGTCGATAAACAGAATTTCATAATCGTACCCGGGCAATTCGCGCTCCAACTCATCTTTGACCGCCTCATAGATAGGGCGGGCATTTTCTTCCTCATTGTAGCACGGAATCATGATGCTGATTTTTTTCTTCATTCGTTTTATCTGCCTTTCGCCCAATCTACCGTTTTTTGAATTCCCTCTTCAAAGGACACCCGGGGACGGAAGCCCACATCCTGTGTTAGTGAGGATATATCGGCACACAAATACATTACCTGGTTTTCAGGATATGGCAACGCGCCAAGCGCCACAGGAAGCGCTGGATTCACTGCGTCGCGGATGGCGGCAATATAATTTTTCAAGCGCTGCGTCTGCCCGCTACCTAGAGGATATACCATCCCGCTTTTTCCTTTTTCCGCCATCAGCAGCAATGCCTGAGCTGCATCTTCGCTGTACAGATAATCCCATTCCTGTTCGCCCGGCGTATAGCGCGGACACTCCCCGCGCAAAAGCGCAGAAATACCGCTCATCACCATACTGTTTGGATTGTCATACGGACCGTACACGCTCAAGATGCGTGCCCAAACATGTTGTATGCCCTTTTGGGCACAAGCAATGCGCGTCATCTGCCCCGCGCATAATTTTGCGATGCCATACCCATTTTCCGGGAACACAGGCGTATCTGCGCAAAGCTTCCCCTCCACTCGGCCGTATTCCGCCTGACTACCAGCTCCCACAAAAATCTTGCACCCCAAAGACGCCGCAAGTTCCACAGCCTCCAGCGCATACTCCACATTTTTGTTTTGCTGAAACATATCATTGCGGGCCGCACCTACCGTCCCCGTCCAAGCCAAATGAAAAAACGCATCACAGCTGTCATCCAGTTCCACTGCAGCTTCCCGCAACCGTGTGAGATCTGCAAAGCATACCCGCACTCGCGGGTGCTGTGGGATATTTTCCCGCCGTACACTACCGGGTCGGCACAGCACAGTCACCGCAATGTCTCTTTCTGCCAATACCCGCACCAAAGCTGTCCCGACGGCGCCTGTCGCTCCCGTCACAATCGCTCTATGCAACGTCCTCATGCTTCCGGCACCATCGGGATAAACATATTCTGTGCAAGCTCTTCCCGCGGGAGAAAAGGAGCCAAGTCCTCCAGCGGAGGGGATACCAACGTACCGTTTTCCAAACGCTTGGTGGAGGATTTCGGCTCGAAAACTTGCTCTGTTGAAACAAATACTTCACAAAAAGTCGGCCCATCAACTGCAAGCGACTCCTCCACTACCCGCTGCATTTCTTTATTGGAGTGCGCCGCAAAGTATGGATAGCCAAACACCCGTGCCAATTTGCTGAAATCCGGGAAAGACAAATCTCCCGATTCCGGCCCGATACCGACTTTACAATGGTCTGCGAATAAATTGTTCTGTGTTTGACGGATGGAATGGTACCCCTCATTGTTAATCAGAAAAATTTTAATCGGCAGAGCGTTTGTGATAATCGTCTGCAATTCCTGAAGGTTCATCATAATGCTGCCGTCCCCTTCTAAGCAGACCGTCGTTCTTCTTTTATTGGCAACACAACCGCCAATGGCCGCAGGCAGACCATAGCCCATGGAGGCAACGGCATTGCTGTTAAAAAAACGTGTTCCTTCTTTAATAACATATGCCTGATGACCCGCAACGCAACAAGTGCCGTTACTCACAACTGTAAGCGTACGGGGCGGAAGTTGCGTGCTTAAATAGTCAACGAATGCATAGGCATTGGCGTGCAGCCCGTCTTCCTGCCAATGACGCGGCAAAACAACAGGATATTTTTCCTTCCATTTCCGACACGCCGTTACCCATTCCCTACCTTGAAAAAGCGGCTGCTCTATGCCGTTCAGCCGCGTGTTCATTTGCTCAAAAAAGTCCTTTGCATCCGCGTGAATGGGCATTTCTACATGTAAAGTATGTTTTTTCAATTCTGCCTCATCCACATCGACCATAATCACTTCGGCTTCACGCGCCCATGTCTTCCAGTTATATCCCACGACTCGAATCGGCAGACGGTTACCGACGGCCAGAATCAAATCTGCGTTTTGCACTGCGAAATTTCCGGGCCTGTTCCCCATATTTCCGCCGCGTCCCACATAGAAGGGATGTTCCGTCTCAATCAGGTCGATAGCGTCCCAATAAGTGCAAACCGGGATGCCAAGTTTTTCCACAGCGGAACGAAAGGCGTCGTATCCCCCTGAAAGGCGGATACCATTACCCGCGTACAGCACTGGACGCTTGGCAATTCGAATCTTTTCCAGCACTGTTTCCACCGTCTCTGCCGTGATCGATACTGGAAAAGACCGTGCATCCTCCGTCGGGTCGTAGCCGCGCAGGCCCTCTGTCTCAATCGTCATACCCTGGTAATTGACAGGGATGTCGATCCAACACGGTCCGGGCCGACCGTGCGTGGCCAGATAAAAGGATTTTTCCAGCATATAACGGATATCCGCCGGATCCTCCAGCATCGCGGCATATTTGCACATGCAGGAGACCGCCCGTGTAATGTCAAACTCCTGATCTCCCACCGCGCGTAGCGGCAGGCCGCCGGTAAAGCGTTCCGCATATCGCGCCGTGGTATCGTAACGCACCTGCCCGGAAATGACCAGCATCGGGATAGAATCCAGCCAACCGCCCAATACACCTGTAATTGCATTGGTTCCGCCCGGTCCTGTCGTAACGCACAGGGCTGCGATCCGGTTTTCCAAACGGGCATAGGACTCTGCCGCGATGGCACAGGCCTGTTCGTGGTGGTTAAACGTGCAGTGCAAACCAGCTTTATGCCCAAGGGCATCGTTTAAGTGCATCGCACCGCCGCCCGTCACCATAAAGCAGTCGGTAATGTCGTGTGCGGTCAAAAAATCTGCAACGTAATCTGCCAGGCGTATTTGCATATGCTCCTCCTAAGGTTATTTCTGCTTGTTGATTGGAGTATGAAATCGGCACTTGCACCTCTGACGCTCTTAGCAAAAACCATTGTTCTGCATGACAATAGTTTTTTGCCCATAGACTTTACTGCACCGCTTCCAATATCACCTTGGCCATATAGTCGAGCATTTCATCCGTCATGCCAGGATACACGCCTACCCAAAAGGTATTGTTCATGATGAAATCTGTATTTTCCAAGCCGCCGACAACCCGGTAACCCCGACCGGTGGCGCGCATCTCGTCAAAGCAAGGATGTTTAATAAGATTGCCGGAAAACAGAAGGCGTGTCTGCACATTGTGCTCTTCTACATAGCGAGTCACGGCATTGCGGTCGAGACCGGATTCCGGACGCAGCGAAATCAAAAAGCCGAACCAACTGGGGCGGCTGCTCGGACACGGCTCTGGAAGAATGAGTTTATCGCTCGCATGCGCAAGTGCGGCACGCAGGCGCTCCCAATTGTGGCGACGGCGCTCAATAAAAGAAGGGAATTTTTTCAGCTGTTCGCATCCGATGGCAGCCTGCATATCTGTTACTTTCAAATTATAACCGAAGTGGCTGTACACATATTTATGGTCATACCCCTGCGGGAGTTCACCGTACTGCCCGTCAAACCGATGCCCACAGAAGTTGTCACGGCCGGACGGACACACACAATCACGCCCCCAGTCACGAAAGCTCTTGATGAGGCGGTTCAATTTGGGATCGTTGGTATACACACAACCGCCCTCGCCCATCGTCATGTGATGGGGCGGATAGAAACTTGACGTACCGATATCTCCGATGGTCCCGGTGTATTTTGTTTCACCACGGATGGTATACTGTGTGCCCAGCGCGTCGCAATTATCCTCTACCAGCCACAGGTCGTACTTGTCGCAGAAAGCCTTTACTGCGCTCAGATCAAACGGATTGCCCAGCGTGTGCGCAACCATCACCGCTTTTGTTTTTTCGCTGCGGGCTGCCTCCAGCTTCGACACATCAATGTTGTACTGCGGAATGGTCACATCAACAAACACCGGCACTGCACCGTACTGGATCGCGGGCGTTACCGTAGTAGGAAAACCGCATGCCACGGTGATGATTTCATCGCCTTTTTTGATGCGTCGCTCACCCAATTCCTGTGCTGTCAGCGCCATGAATGCAAGAAGGTTCGCAGAGGAACCGCTGTTTACCAGATTTGCATATTTAACACCCAGCCACTGGGCAAACTCTTTTTCAAACTGATCCGAAAAGCGGCCAGTCGTCAGCCAAAAGTCCAATGTGGCATCCGCAAGTGCGCACATCTCTTTTTCATCAAAAACACGGGCCGCATAAGTGATGCGGTCACCTTCCTGAAAAGGGACTTTCTTCTCCTTGTATGCGTGATAGTACTCTGCCACGCTTTTCAGAATTTCAGCGCGCGCCTGTGTCTCTGTCATATTTTCAAACATACGTTTACCCCTTTACCGCTTAAAAAACGCTTCGATTTCCCTATCCATTTCCGCCCGGACATCTTCGCCCGCAAGCCAAGCACGTGTCCATGCTACAGTGTTTTCCACCGCATCTGCAATATGCCACTGCGCCTGCCAGCCAAACACCGTTTTCAGTCTACTACAGTCCAATTTTAAAAAGTTCGCTTCATGCGGGCCTTCCGCCGCGCATTTTTTCCAGTTTTGCCCTTCTCCCCATGCGCGGCAGAACATCTCTACAAGAGCGCCTGTTGTAACACAATCACAATCATCAGGCCCTACATTGTAGTAGCCCGCAAAATCGGTGTCCTCATACTGTTTCTGCGCAATCATCAGATAGGCACGCAAAGGCTCCAATACATGCTGATACGGACGGGTAGAATACGGGTTCCGCACAACAACAGTTTTTCTTTCCATTGCTGCTCGGATGCAGTCTGGAATGATACGATCATTGGCAAAATCACCTCCGCCGATGACATTACCCGCACGCGCTGTAGAAACAGCAACCGATTTTTGTTCAAAAAAACTGTTTTTATAGCTATGTGTCACAAGTTCCGAACAGCTCTTACTGTTTGAATAGGGGTCGAAGCCGTCCAACGAATCGTTTTCGCGGTATCCCCATTCCCATTCATTGTTGTGATAGACCTTATCAGTCGTGATATTCACAACTGAGCGAGGAGGCGTGCCATCAGCGAGACGCACGCATTCCAAGAGGTTTACTGTTCCCATCACATTCGTTTCATAGGTATAACGCGGATCCTTGTAGCTGTCGCGCACGATAGGCTGAGCTGCAAGATGCAACACAATTTCCGGATCAGCTGCATCAAAGGCTTTTTTCAGTGCCGCCATATCTCGAATATCCCCAATGACAGAATGTACATCACGTTCGATTTTCGCAATTTCAAACAGGTTGGGATTAGTCGGCGCCGGTAGACTATACCCTGTCACCTCTGCTCCGAACTTTGCAAGGATGTGGCAAAGCCAACTTCCCTTAAAGCCTGTATGCCCTGTAACAAAAACGCGTTTTCCGTTAAAAAAATCAGAATCCAGCATTTACTCCTCCCACACTTTCCAGGGAGCTTGCCCGGAAGCCCACATTTCCTCCAGCTTCTGTTTCTCTCTCTGCGTGTCCATACACTGCCAGAAGCCGTCATGCTTATACGCTATTAGCTGACCATCTTTTGCAAGATTTTCTAAAGGTGCCTTCTCCAATACGGTGGAATCTCCTTCGATATATTCAAACATCTGCGGCTCACATACCATAAAGCCCACGTTGATCATACTTCCATCGGATTCGCTTTTTTCACGGAAGCCAGAAATCTCATTATTCTTTTCGATTTCAAGCACGCCAAAACGCTGTCCAATGTTCGTTGCTGTCATCGTGCAGTATTTGCCGTGACTCTTATGATATTCCAAGAGCTTTGCGATGTCCACATCCGACACACCGTCGCCGTACGTCAGGAAGAATGGCTCGTCGCCTACAAATTTGCGAATGCGCTTGACGCGTCCGCCTGTCATTGTGTTGAGGCCCGTGTCCACCACGGTCACCCTCCACGGCTCCGCAAAGTTGTCGTGCACCTCCATCGAATTCGTCTGCAGATCAAACGTGATATCCGACGTGTGCAGGAAGTAATCCGCAAAGAATTCTTTGATGACATGCTGCTTATAGCCCGCACAGATGACGAACTCGTTAAAACCGTAGTGAGAATACAGCTTCATAATATGCCACAAAATGGGCTTCTCCCCAATCTCAATCATTGGCTTGGGTTTTAGATGGCTTTCTTCTGAAATCCGCGTGCCGAACCCCCCGGCCAAAAGTACGACTTTCATTTTTATCCTCCATCCTGCAACGGCAACTGATGGATGTGTCCTTGCGGCCGCCTCTCATCCCGTATACCGATTTTCTCACATTTTCCAATCCCTTACCACACACAATAGGCGTTATTCTGCAGGATCACACGGGATCGCTGTCCATTTTGGAGCAAAACTCCAAGCTGGTAATTTCCCGGTGTAATGCCCGAGAGATTGAACGACATGCTGAAGCCCGATTGCGTGTAATCATACCCGTCATCCAGATATTCATTGATGTCTGCGCGATCAACCTGCGTAGCCGCAACAACGTACTGGCAGTCTTCCTCTTCATTCAGCAAAACGAGCGAAAGATTCGCTCCCCAGCTATTCTCCCCTAGGAACGCATACCATCCGCCGCACACCATGCTATTGTCACCTTCGCACCAGAAGTCGCCTTCGACCGAGGCTGTCGAGTCGTCAAACTTCTCAAGGAATTCGTCTCTTGAGAGAGTGTAAATTTCATACAGCGGCGGTCCCAAACGCACCAAGATGTATTCGGGATACTCCCGGAGATAGCCGTTTTCAGGCCAATTGCTGAGTTCCGTTGCACGGATACGCACCGTCTCTTGAAATTCCCGATACGCCTCCCCCGTCGCCGCAAGGCCCGCCGGGCTGCGGAGCGTGTAACCGTGTTGCGCAAAGAAATCATAGATCCGACCGGATGACAGCTCACTTTCAGGTGACCACTTACGATCCCAACCGAATATGGAGCTTCCTGCAACTTCATCTGTTAATACATACTCCGATTCCGACATGCAGCCGATGAACAACACCGGCTTGTCGAGTTCCGCACCAACCTCCAATTGCAGATCATTCACAATCTGCTGCATGCGGTTAACATCCTGCTCATACTTTCTGTAATCAACATAAAACAGCTGCGTCATGGCGTACGACTGGCGGAGCACACACAACACACACAGAAACATTGCTGCGTATCCGAGGACTGTTTGCGTGCGCGGACTTTTGACCAGTGCATGCAAAAAAGCGAATGCCGCTGCCGCTGCGAAGCCCGTCCACAGCGCCCAGTAATCCAAGATGCGCGTCGGAAGATCGGGATTCGCCGTAACGATATACGGAGCGAACGGCAGGACACAATAAGCCGCCGCACACAGTCCCAACCAGGGGTTTTTCCTCTGAACTGCGAGGGCAATCCCTGCTGCGAAGAACAGTACAAGCGCAATCAGAAACGTTCGGAAGGCCTCGTTTGTCTGAAAGCCCGAAAGCAATCGCTCCGCCACAGTTTTTAGCGTCCATGCCAGTGACATCAGCGGGGAGGACCAATCGTATTTCATATAGCGATCGACATATCCGCTGTCCGACACACCGACAAACATTCGCAGCAGCGACGTTCCTACTGAGGAAAGCACATAACCAGCCGCAAATGTCGCAAGCAACATCGCCAGCAACTGGAACAGCTTTGCGCACTTTTGATAGTACGGCCCTTCCGGATTCATCTGCGTGACAATTGCAATCTGGAAAGCCATCGTCATACACGCAGCTACAACTGTCTTTTCGAACAGCATTGCCACGGAAAGCGCCGCTACTGCGCCCAACAGCCAACCGACACGCCGCCGGCCTCTCTCCCGGTGCGCAGCAAGCAGGCATCCTAGGCCGGACGCGCACAGCAACCATTGGAACGGCGTGGAGAAAACACATTCCGAAAACAGGAAACGCTCAGCCAAAAGCGGGAACGACAGTGTCACCGTCGCCGACACTGTTGCAGCGGCCGTGGAGAAACGTCCATTGGAGGAATTGCGCAGCAAATGTGTCAACAAAACGACAACGCCGATGAATACCAGAACACCAAGTGTCTCTCTCCACACTGGTGTAAATTTATAGATGTCGGCCAAAAACCGGATGAGGATATATCCGACCCTGCCTTGCGCCGCCAACGAATTATTTCCGAAATAATTCCCGTATGCCTCGTCATCTATACCTATAGAAACTTGCGAAATCAAAAAGCCATATGACAAAAGTGCAGCCGTGATTATGCTGACCCAAAAAATCTTTTTTGAATTTTTTTGGAGAAAGGTGCTCATAAAATCTTAATCTCCTTCAATGATCATGACACACTACTTTGGTGAAAATATTTATTGACATTAAATATTTGATTATCATCAATATCATTCGTATGCTAGTATCGTCAATCACAACTTGGCAGGTGCAATAATATAGAATACGTTATATGTTCTTGAGAAGAGATAGCATACCATGCTCAAAAAGGAGAACAATGTGAGCTTGATCAATTTCTTCCAGTGGTGCGCAGCCACAATCAAAATGTCGCCAAACTCGTAGTTAAAGACAAGTGCCTTGGTATATTAGAAACGATGGGAGAAGTATTTCCTGAAGCTAAGTGCCAGCGCTGTACCGTACACTTTTGTCGCGATGTATTTTCTGTGACGCCTCGCTCCAAGATAAAGCTAGCGACCGAGATGCTCAAGGCGATTCACGCTCAGGAAAGCAAGAATGCTGTCAGAGAAAAAGCGACAGTTATGGTGGAGGAGCTGTGCTCTATGAAACCGAAAGGGGGTGCAAAGAAAGTGGAGGATGGCATTGAAGAAACACTTGATCTACTGCGATTTTCCCAGTGAACACTGAATCCGAACCCGCATCAACAATGTCATTGAAAGATTGAACCGAGAGATCTGCCGCCGCCCCATGTAGGGGCAGCTTTCCGTGCGACAACACCATTCTCACGCTGATTTATGCCCACTGCGCCATATTGTCGGCACCCAGTGGGGCAACAAGAAGCACATGAACATGAAGCATCCGTGGACTAATATTGAGGATACCGCCATTGCTGGCTGACTTCATTCATGCCTGGGCCTGCAACCCATTTTTCGAAAACCCTTGGCACTACCGCTTCCAATGAAAAAGGTCACGTTGCAAAACAGCCCGTTCCCCCATAATCGCAAAAATCGGCCTTCAAAAGAAGCTCAAACAGCTTCCTTTGAAGGCCGATTCGTCTTGATATATTTGTTTGTTCAAAGCGCTATTACATTTCCATTTTGTAACGCGCGCTTTTCCTGTCAGACAACCTTTGCGCCATTATAATAGTGTTCCAAAATCTGCTTGTAGTTCCAGCCCTCGTTGGCAATGTACCCGGCAGTGCCGCACTGGCTCATGCCGACACCGTGGCCGTTTCCATACGACTTGATCGTCCACAAACCATCACTGTAGGTAAATGACTCAATGTTCATGCTGATTACACCCAAACAGTGCGCCAGAAAATCATCCGGACGAATATTCACTGTTCCCGCTGTGGTATTGGCCGTTATCTTATATACATTTCCATGCATATCCGTCTGGACGCTGATCCACTGGGACGGATCGCCCGAGGGCAGATAGCCGGCCATCTCCTGAATGCTATTACGCATCTGCTCCTGTGTTGTTGTATAAGTCCATGGGAAAGTTGGTTTCTTCTCAGAACCGACAAAGTAGCCGGTATCAAACTGGCTGTCGTACTTGCTCTCCACACTGGTCAGGTACGGCTGCGCCGTCCAGCCCATGTTAGCCGCCGAGTTCGTGTGGCTGCCGGAGCTGGCGGTATACACCGCGTTGATGACGGAACCGTTGTAGACGAGCATCTGGTTCTTCACGGCCTCCACCGCATCGCTCAGGCCCACAAAGCTGCCATAAGCTGTCAGTCCAACGCTCGGCGTGCCACCGGCGTTCAGCACCGATACCAGATACGAGTGCGCCGCCACAGCCTGCGCCTTGTACAGTTCTGCTCTCTCTCCCGCGCCTGTCAGGCCAAGACCGCCGCCCACTTCATTCGCCACGATCTGCTTGACGATCTCCGTGATGTTGCCGGACACATTTTTATTTGTGTTTTCATCATACACGGTGATGGTGGTATAGTTGCCAGTATAGTTTGTAACGGGATGGAACGTATAGCTCTCGTAGCTGTAGTTGAGATCCACCCGGCCGTTGATGCCGTTCACCGTGCCGCTGTTGCTGTATTGCCACATCACATAGCCGCTCGTCTGCGGCGCCGTGCTGCTCCAGCGGGCGATCCATGCGTTGTAGCCCTCTTTGATCAGTTGCTGGCCATTGAACCAGCTCTGTGCATAGTTGTCGCTCGTGTAGAAGCCAGACTGCGTGCCCAGCATCTGCTCGACACAGTCCATACCGGTGCGCACCGCCTCCGTACGGGACTCATACGTCGTGTGCTGGTTCAGCCAGTTGTAGTCCTCATAGTCGATGTAGAACGGCATGTCCAGCACGACGCCGGCCTGCTTGAGGTTCTTCCACTCGGAGGAATTTGCAATGAACCGCACCTCCTGCGCGGCCTCTGTGCCGTTGAACGCCTCGCTGAACCAATACGCGCCCACTAGCAGCCCGGCAGACTTTGCGCCGTACACATTCTGCACGAACATGGTATCCATCACATAGCTGTTGCTCGCATTGCTCCAGTGCATGGCGCGGACGATCACGAAGGAGATCCCGTCCGCCTTCACCTTATTCCAGTCGATCACGCCGTTGTGGGAGGAGACGTCGATGCCGCGGTTGCCTATCAGCGCACCCGTTTCAAGATCAAAATAGTAGTCGACTCCATCAATTCTCTGCAATCCATACTGGACGTTCTGATACAATGGGTGGAAATAGTAACGGTCGTCCCCGACCCACTGCAGTCCGCGATACGCCTTGCCATCTGCACCCACATAATATTTCCAGTCGTGTGACCCCACCCAAGAATTCAATAAAACGCTGTCGTCTCCTTGAATGAAATACAGTTCATTATTGATGGTCTGCCAACCGCCAGTCGACGACGTCGCGCCGTAAATGTTCTGATACTGGCCGAACAGATAACTCTTGCCGTCGATCTCGTGCAGACCTTCCTTGTATGCCTTGCCGTTCGCGCCTACGTAGTACTTCCACGGGTTTGCGCCGATCCATGAGTTCGTAAGAACGCTGTCGTCCGCCGCGATGAAGTACAGGTCGCCATTGATGGTCTGCCAGCCGCCAGCCGACGACGTCGCGCCATAGATATTCTGATACTGGCCGAACAAATAGCTCTTGCCATCGATCTCGTGCAGGCCTTCCTTGTATGCCTTGCCGTCCGCGCCCACGTAGTACTTCCACGGGTTTGCGCCGATCCACATACTGCGTGCGAGCGTACCATCCCACTGGAAGTAATACAAATCTTCATCCAGTGTTTTCCACGCTGATGTGGTCACCGTCTTGTACACCGGATCAAAATAGTACGTGTTCGTCTCGACATCCTGCATCCCAGATACCGCTTTACCGTCCGCGCCGACGTAATACCGCCATGGGTCTGCGCCAATCCACGTGTTCAGCAGGACGCT
>NZ_JXXK01000022.1 GCF_000949455.1 Ruthenibacterium lactatiformans
CTTTCCAAAAAAGAAACGGCCTGCATGGTGCAGACCGCTTTCGTTATTCTATAAAATCATTCTCATCAAGAAAATCAAAATCGTCATCGGTGTCCTCTAACTGTTTTGGAGGAAACCTCATCTCGTATTGTTCTTTCGCCAGCGCACAGACTTCCGGGCACTTATCTTTCATTCGGTTTTTCAGCCAGGAAATTTGTTCCTTTGATAATCGCCAGGGGAGATTTAGCAAGCGGTTTATTGTCATTTGCTCCGCTTGCTTCTCCGGCGGCAAAGAAGCACAGGATTTACAGATATGAGCCGCATGGCCTTTGCCGGAAAATTTTTCGTTGGCTTTGTATTCTCCGCAGACTTTGCAATAATGACCGTGTTTTTTCATAGGCTCGATCCCTTTTCACATAGAGCGTATAAACTGCGAACCGCCCCCATGATGATGCTCCACTCCAGATCTGCCGCATAGGAAAACTTCCTGCGGTAAGATTCCCAAAGTTTCTGCATAACCGAGCTGTTCTCCACTTCCTCAAAAACTTCGGCAGCTTCTGCAAGATGTCGTTCTGTCCCGCGTTTGTGAGCAGTGGCCCACAGCGCATCATGGAGAATCTGTGGGTTCAATGTGTTCCCATGCAGCTGTTCCAGAATATAAATGTCATAGAAATCTCTCATGCGGGTGTTGGTGGTGGTTCTGGTGATGATTGTTTCCAGCTTTTCAGCCAGAACGGTTTCCAGATTGTATGCCCAAATGTCAATGGAGCGATCTTCCAGCATCAGCTTAAAAGAGTAGCGTACCTCCCTGGGGGTAATAGCATCCCCTGTGGAAATGTCAATCTTCAAAGGTGTCACCACACCGTCAAAGGTTGTAGTCATGCTGACCCGAATCCCAGGATACTCCGCTTCATCCATAATCTCTGAAATGCTTTTCAGCTGAAATTTGACGCCATCATCAATCGTCACACTCACAATAGCAGAAATCAGGTTCTCGATGTCCTCTACATTAACATTGGCTCCTTTTACAGTAGCGTCCAAGTCCATGGTGGAACGGGCATCCAGTCCAACCATTGCCGCTACCAGCATCCCGCCTTTCAGAATAAATTTGTCACGATATTCAGAAAGGGAAATTCTCTCCAGAAAACGCTCCATCATATAGTTTCGCATTAAAAGCTGTGCATCCGCAGATTTTTCTCTGGAAAGATTGCGAATTAAATCTTTTAGCTGCCTTGCTGTTTTTATCATAAAAGCACCTCCAAATACTGCCGTAAAATTTTTTCAACCCGGAACATACCGGCATACTGCATCAAAGTCCGCAGATCCTTGTCCTTCCTTCTGGCATACATCTTCAGCGCACCTTGAAACGTCTGTATTTCCATGCTGTTCCGGCTGCGGAGCAGATCGCAGATGGTGCGCTCCATATCATAGACAGGAACCGTATGCCCAAAAGGTGTTTGGCCAGTTGTCAGCCCTACCTCATATAGTTCTGGTTTGATGGTGTAAATAGAAAGGCCCTCTGCCTTTAAGCGAGTGGTGCTGTACCCTCTGCGCACCGTGATAGCGTATGGAGATGGTTCCCGGTCTGTCAGGTCATGGAAAAATAGCGCCGATTCATGGGAAAATACTGCCTGACCACACCGCAGATGTAACAGAAACATCGCATCAATCCAGGTATCCTCGGAGACATAAATTCCGTGAGCAACCTGCTGAAGATTTTTCTCTTTGACATATTCATAAAAAATGGGTTTTACAATTCCGCTGGCGATTACCTGTGCGGTTTGCAGCATCCCATCATGCTCGGTCAGAAGTCTGTCTAACTGCTCAAACCGTTCTGATTTGGTCACATTCATCACTTCCTTTCGTGCTACCATTATACACGAATGTAGCACAAAAGTAAATATAGTAATTTAACAGACACTGTCTGGCATTTTTGTGACCGCGCATTTTATCAATAAACCAAATCTTGAATGGCAAACTTCAAGTCCTGCACCTTGCCCAGTAGCCAGATTGCAGCCAGTGGCAGCCCCATCGGGCTAATCAAAAATGCCATAACCAGCAAAATCACACCATTCTGCGGGGAATAGGTAATAAGCACAGCCACGCCAAGCAGAGCAATTACAGTGCTGAGCAGACCAAGCACCAGACCGGATATGTAGATCAGCCCCGTGCAGAGCCAGACAAAAAGCGTCAGCACCAAAGTGACCGGTGCAGTTATAATCATCAAAAGCCCTTTCAAAATCTTCATGTTATTTCCTCCTTGCAGCGTTCTTGGTATCTTTTCTAATCATATTATCCGGCATGGGCAGGCAAAAGACAAGGATACCGATAAAAAGAAAAAGCGGAGAGAGGAGCAGCGAAGTAATGCCGTTCCTCCCTCCGCAAATGGAGTATCTATCCCTGTTATAAAAGTTTGGAAAGCTGGGTAAGAATTTCCTCTACGCCCTCCCATAACTGTTCCTGCCGCTGGGATATATCCTCCAAGTCAGCATCATAAACCCGTCCAGTCTCATGCACTTTACGGGTCAGCTGGTTTAAGTTGTTGCTGCTTCGGCGCATCAGGGAAACAAGCTCCTTCAACTCCGGCAGCTCCAGCTTGACTACATACCCATCCAGCGCCATTTTTCTTAGATAGGCTTCACGGTTGGAGGTTCCAAACTGAGACATTTTTTGCTCAATCACAGCAAGCTCCTCCGCTGAAACTCTAAAGTTTAATTGCATATCCCGCTTACGCTTTGCCATAGTTATCGCTCCGGCTCCCGTTTCTTCGGGGCGGCAGGCTTATGGGCAGGCAGCTCCTGTTTGAGCTTATCCCGTACTGAGGGGCGGGACGGTTGCAGTTTTTCTCCCTGAGTACGGCTGCGCTGCTGTTCTACACGCACCAGATCAATAAAGCCATCCAGCACAGCAGGGTGGCTGTTTAAGGCATAACCACAACGGACAGTTTCGGGATTATCGTTGGGAATGGTCTTAGCCCATTCTTTGTTGCGTCGGGAGTAGCGCCCATCCCAGTCCTGAAGCTGGACGGTGTTAGCCAGAACCATAGCCACACGCTCCATGCCATAGATCTCGATCACACCCTTTGCCGCATCGTGACTGAGATACATTCCGTCGAAGTGTTCCCGCACCGCCGCTTCAATGGACTCCTTGCATTGGAGATTTGCATTGTTGGAAGCCCGGTACTGCTCCAACTCCCCATGTTCTCTCGCATAGGCGGCAGAATGGGGATAGACCGGTGTTGTTCGCAGTTCCTCTTTGGCTCTGCACACATCATCGGCACGGTTCTCAATGCTGTCCCGGATCACATCCATATAACCGGTCTCCAACTTTTCAAAATAGCGGTACACATCCGCCAGCGGAGAGGGAGATTCCAAAAGTGCCTGAGCCTGGGCATCAGTCAGCTCCAGTTCCTCCATCGCCATCACAATGTCCTCACGAACCGTGTACTCATAGGTGTGGTGCAGGATTTCTTCCGGGGGCTGTCTTTTCAGCCAGTCCCGGAACTTGTCCTGTTCGGCAGCCATCTTTTCATAAAGGGCTGTATTCAGATCGTTAGTATTCATGTTATCGCACCTCCTCAAGCTGTTTTGGTTTCTTGTCTGTACTGCGGGGTTGCACCGGGCGTTTTAGGTTATCCAGCACCGAAGGCCGTGTACTTTTGGCAACAACAGACTCGGTGTGTGCCTGTCCCTTTCCGTCGATGTTGAGCAGGGTATCCAGCTCCACCAGACGGGCGTTTTTGCATCTCAGTTCTTCTTCATAAAGGAATGGCTTTCCGACTTCCTCCTTTGCCGCAGCTTGCTGCTGACAGAGGTTATCCAGCTGTGCCTTTGCCGACTCCAGACGCTGGGGCATCTGAGCAAGGGCATTGTCGATACGGGTAAGATTTCCGCGAGGGTCTGTACCAAGGGTTGCCCGGTGGGTCATCTGTCCTTTCAGCAGGAGCGTATACTCCTGTTTCCAAGCGGAAAATTCCACGGACATGGCATACCCCCGGTAGTTGCCGATCTGCACCGGATCGGAGGTTTTAACCTCCTTGCAGGCATCCAAAAGGGCTGCGCCGGCGTTCTCCTTATCGGTCAGCAGATCGCCACGGATTTCCATACCAGCAAAACCGTCCTCCGGGTGCGGGTGCGCTGCCAAAACCTCCAGATCGGATTCAAAGCCCTTGATAAAGCCCTTGTGCTTTTCAATCTCCTCCGGGAAGTATTTGAGCAGCTGGTCCTCCAGACGATATTGCTTGCTCTGGTGGTCGGCTTTCATCAGCTTCAGGCGGGATACCTCCACATCCAAATCCATGCGCTCCTTGATGCGGGGATCTCCGGCACACAGAGCCTTGATCTCTGCAAAACTGAGGGCGGTTTCATCCACATCATCGCAGGAGCGTACCGGCGATTTAGAAGTCATGATCTGACTAATGAATTTTTGCTTATTCTCCACCGTCTGCCAGAGGTATGCGTCAAAGGTTCCTTCGGTCACATAGCGGTACACATGGACAAGAGGATTCTGGTTACCCTGGCGCTCGATACGGCCCTTGCGCTGGGCAAGGTCTCCCGGTCTCCACGGACAGTCCAGGTCATGAAGTGCCACCAGACGGTCCTGCACATTGGTGCCTGCGCCCATCTTGGCGGTGCTGCCCAAAAGGACACGAACCTGACCGGTACGGACTTTAGAGAACAGCTCCTTTTTCCGCACTTCGGTATTGGCTTCATGGATAAAAGCGATCTGGTCGGCAGGCATCCCCTGAGCAATGAGTTTCTGACGAATATCGTCATATACCGTAAAGGTCGGTTCCTGTTCCGGCAGAGGCACAGCGCCTTCCAATGCGTGAAGCAGTGGATTATCCAGCGTTTTCGCCGCCTTGCTTGCAGGAGCTTTGGCCTGTGGTGTAGAAATGTCGCAGAACACCAGCTGGGTCAGCTTGTCAGCTTTGCCGTCCCGCCAGATCTGCATGATGTTGTCCACACACTGATTGACCTTTGTGCCAGGTTCGTCCGGCAGCATCTGGTTGACGATCCTCTGGTCAAGCCCCAACTTACGGCCATCCGAGGTAATCTTGAGCATGTTATCCTGGGACGGGTCAACAGTTCCGCTGTGTACCAGCGATGCACGCTCCGAAAGAGCTTTGACCATTTCCTGCTGATGTTCGGTAGGCTGCGCCACGATGTTGTGGTATTCCACTTCCGGGGTAGGCAGATTCAGCTGGTCGGCAGTCTTAATGTCAGCCACTTCTTTGAACAGGTTCATCAGCTCCGGCAGGTTAAAGAACTTGCTGAATCTCGTTCTTGCCCGGTAGCCGGTGCCTTCCGGTGCCAGCTCCAATGCTGTGACGGTCTCCCCAAATCGGGAAGCCCAACAGTCGAAGTGGGTCATGTTCAGCTCTTGCAGGCGTTCATACTGAAGATAACGCTGCATGGTGTAAAGCTCGGTCATGGAGTTGCTGACCGGGGTGCCGGTGGCAAAGATCACACCACGATTTCCGGTGATCTCGTCCATATAGCGGCACTTGGCAAACATATCGGAGGATTTCTGCGCGTCCGATGTGGAAAGACCAGCCACATTTCGCATTTTTGTGTATAAAAACAATGACGATAGGTAATCCTTTGAACGTGATGTGCGGCGAAGCCGCACATTCGTTTCCTCCGGATTTTCCCCCGTCTCACGCCGGGCGTGCACCTTTCAGCGCACCCGGCCTACCATCAGATTGACTTACTTTCTACTGATTTCATTGCATCTGTACCCTCACGAATACAGCGCACTTGTAAATTTCACTTTTTGAGTTTTTCACGATATTTCTTGATTTTGCGTACCGCCTTGGCATCCAACTCTGGCGGTATAGGACTGTTGTGTACCATGCGGTGACACGGTATACATAGCCATGCTAAATTTGGAACTTTGTTGATTCTTTCAATCGGAAGTCGTGGATTTACATGATGACAATGTTTCGGAATCAGTTCAGAGAAATATCTACCACAGCATTTGCATTTTCCCTTATCTCGGTTGTAGGCATATTCCCGATTCATAAAATACTCGAAATTGGCTCTCCATCCCTTGCCGCTAGCGTAGATGGATAAGGCTATATCTTCGGGTGTATTGATGGAGGGGCGGTCACAGGGCAACGGTTTATGCTTGGTACGATAATTTACATACCGCCTGCGTCCATCCTCCGTATAAGGGGTCATTTTCTGGTCAAATGGTTTGCTTTCATAACGACTGTGTGTAATAAACGCATAGGTTATTCCGAACCATTTCCCATCAATTTGAATTGCGAAGGTTTTACTGTCATAACCTTCGTGCCGATGTGGCAGATTACTTAATTCCTTTAACGGCACCTGCATTTGGTTGTACTGCTTGGGAAACAGGTTTTTCCATACTGCCAACGCCGTATTATTCACTCTACGGTCAATGGCATGGTAGGCATGAGAACAGATAGAGGGTTGCAAATACTGGGCCAGTCCCATAATCACGGAGTTCACATACTGGATTTGAGCCGCCTGCGTGTTGGATTGCGTGTATAATCCAATTTTCCTAACTTCTTTTTGCAAGGTATGGATTTTCTTCGTCAATCGTTCCATATCAGGGAATGGCTTTCCTACCAGATTATCTGACCATGTGGCTGGGTCTGGTGTTTTCCTCTTTCGTTCTGCCTTGACTATGTAACCGAGGAAATGAATACCATTCTTTCTCAAATCGGTTACATAGGTCTTTTCCTGTGACAGTTCCAACTTCATGCGATGCTTAAAATACTTTGTCAGTTCATGCTTCATACGGAACGCTTCCTGTTCCGTAGAGGTCAGGATCACCCAATCATCCGCATAGCGAAAATTGTATTTCGGGGTGATTCCAGACCATTTCAGCCTTCGGGTATCGTTGCATTTGTGCTTGCATTGACGGTGCGGCTCCATATAGCAGCGCCCCACATACCAGTCAAAGTCATTGAGATACACATTGGACAGCAACGGAGATAATATACCGCCCTGTGGTGTTCCCATTTCTGTTGCATGGTATAAGTCCTGATCGATATATCCGGCTTTTAGCATTTGGCTGATGATTTTCAGAACCCTCTTATCGTGGATTCCGATTCGCCATAGCTTTTTCAGCAACAATCTATGATTGATGTTGTCAAAACAGCCCTTTATATCTCCCTCGACTGCCCATACCGGCTGGTCTTTGGATTTCACACTTGCATTGATGACATTGACAATATCCCGGATAGCGTGCTTCTGCGCCCGGTAAGGACGGAAACCATAGCTGTGCGGATAGAATCTCGCTTCGCATATCGGTTCCAGAATCAGTCGCATACATTCCTGTATAATCCTATCCAATACAGTGGGAATACCCAGAGGTCGCTTTTTGCCGTTTGCCTTTTCGATATACTTCCGTTTGGCTGGCTTCGGCTTGTAATTGGAGATATTTGATTGAATCAACTGAAATAGTTCTTCTTTTGGCATTTGCAGATACTTGTCCATTTTCATCCTGTCCACACCGGCAGTTTTGCTGCCCTTGTTGGACTTGATGTTATGAACAGCGGTTACAATAGTCACTTCGCTGACCATTGCTTCCAACAGTCCCGTGAATGAAACGCCTTGCCCCGATTTTTCATAGAGCAGGTCTTGAAACTGTTTCAATTCTTTTTCTGTTGAAAATCTGACGCTTAAATGCACAAGGTTTTCACCTCGCAGTTCGTCACCCGTCTTTCAGGGAGTTATTGGATTTTCTTTCGTGAAATTTACAAATCAATCTGACTCGTGCCCTTCGCCGTGGGGCATTTCAGCCCCGTGTAATTGGCATTACCCAATTGCAGACTACTATGGCACGGCTGACTTCCTGTATTCTTCATTGTGCTGTAACACTCCAAATACAGGCTCTCAAACGTTCCCAAATCTCTATCCTTGTGGTCAATAGACCGTTGAAACCCTTAGGCCGCTACCTTACACCGGGAGAACCTAACCACACTTTGAATCACAGTTGTTGTGTGGTTCCGCATGAATATTTCATTTCATGGGGCATATACGGAAAAACCAGCCGTATCTGCTTTCTCCAATCTTCATCCTTTCGGATGCCAAGCACTCTTACGATGCTGCATAGCTTTCACTACTGGATAGCCATAGGTTTCGGAAGCCCGCACCATTATTATCCATGCCTTTCGGTTTAGGTTTTCAGGTTACGACTTCACCACGCTTTGTACCCTGTCTATTTACAGATAGACAACGCACAGTGGAGTATTAGCTCTCGTACTGCCTGCGGTTTGACAGACCGCTGTGGGATTTCTCCTTTCCGGCATTGATTCTGTACGGCAGAGGAATTTCGCCTCTGAATTTGAGATTTGAGTTCTCTACGATATTTTCTTGATATATCAAGTGCTATCGCATGGTGCTTTTCGTCATAGCTGTCTGCTACGACTTATGCACAACGTTTCGCACGGTTTTTGTAGTTGTGGGCCTCGTCCACAAATAAACGGTCCACCCCCAGCTGCTCAAAAGTTACCACATCGTCTTTTCGCCCCTCGGCTTGCAGCTTTTCCAGTCTGGCTTCCAGAGACTTTCTGGTACGCTCCAGCTGCTTGACGGTAAAACGCTCGCCGCCGCTGGCCTGTACCTCTGCGATGCCCTCGGTGATCTCGTCGATCTGCTCATAGAGAAGCCGTTCCTGACGCTCCCGGCTGATGGGGATACGCTCAAACTGGCTGTGTCCCATGATGATGGCGTCGTAGTCACCGGTCGCAATACGGGCGCAGAACTTCTTGCGGTTATGGGTCTCAAAGTCCTTTTTGGTGGTGACTAAGATGTTGGCAGAAGGATAGAGACGCAGAAACTCCGACGCCCACTGCTCTGTCAGATGGTTTGGAACCACAAAGAGAGATTTCTGGCACAGTCCCAGGCGTTTGGCTTCCATCGAAGCAGCTACCATTTCAAAAGTTTTGCCTGCGCCTACTTCATGTGCCAACAGGGTATTTCCTCCATACAGCACATGGGCAATGGCGCTTTTCTGGTGTTCCCGCAGGGTAATGGCCGGGTTCATGCCTCCAAAAGTGATGTGACTGCCATCATATTCACGGGGACGGGTAGAGTTCATTTCCTCGTTGTACTGGCTCACCAAAGTCTGGCGGCGCTCCGGGTCTCTCCAGATCCAGTCCCTAAAGGCTTCCCGGATCGCCTGCTGTTTTTGAGCCGCCAGGGTGGTCTCCTTGGCATTCAGCACGCGGCGCTCTTTTCCGTCTGCGTCCTCTATGGTGTCATAGATGCGGACATCCCGCAGGTTTAAGGAATCCTCCAGAATCTTGTAGGCGTTGGCGCGGCTGGTCCCATAGGTGGTATAAGCTGCCACATCGTTGTAGGATACAGAAGATTTTCCCTTGATCTGCCATTCAGCGGTAAAGGACGAATAGTTGACCTCGATACTGCGTTGGAGATAAAACGGGGTATTAAAGGTCTCATACATAAACTGCTGGATATATTCCTTGTCAATCCAGGTAGCGCCCAGACGCACCTCGATCTCCGACGCATCCAGGTCTTTGGGCTGGGCGGCGGTAAGAGCTTCCACATTGACTGCAAAAGAAGGGTCCTGCTGTGCCGCCCGCTGAGCCTGACGCAGTTTGCGGCGTACATTGCCGGAAAGGTATTCATCAGCAGTCACATAATGGGGTGTGCCGTCCTGTTCCAGCTGTCCCGGCACACGGAAGATCACACTTTGCAGTTCTCCCGCCAGTTCTTCTTTTGTTTTTCCGGTAAGCTGGCTCATATAGTCCATATCCACGCGGGCTTTTTCCGAGATGGACACCGCCAGTGCTTCACTTGCCGTATCCACCACAGCCACTGCCTGATGGGGCTTGATGGTCCGTTTGGTGAACATATCCGCCTTGCGCTCCAGCTTTCCGTCCTCGTCAATAACTTCCAGCGCACAGAGCAGGTAATAGGAAGAATCGTCTGCATAGGCCAGGCGGTTTGCACGGTCATTGATGAGACCGTATTTGGCAGAAAAGCTGTCATAGAGCCGGTTTAGTTCCGCCTGTTTTTGGGTAATGGTGCTGTCTGGAACCGCTGCATCCATCTGAAGGTCGATCAGTTCCTGCACACAATCGCGCAGTCCCACAAGACCTTTTACGCGGGCTTCTGCGGTGGCGTTGAGATCAGGGCGCACCATGCGGCTGTTTTCCCGGTAGTACACCTGCCCGTCTACAATGACATAAGAATAGTTCTTCACATTAGGATCGGCAGGAATGGAGGTGCCAATGGCTTCGCCTTCGCCCAACTCCGGCAGCTCTGCCTCCTGATAAGTGCCATGAATATACTTCACCGCATCATGCAGCTGGTCGGAAAGCTCCAGTCCCTCGATAGGGTTCACGGTGTAGTCCATACCATGAGCAGTGCTTACCGGCTCCTGTCTGCCCAGCACCATTTCCGGGTGGTCGATAAAATACCGGTTGATGGCAAATCCGTCCTCCGTCTGTCCGGTTTGAGTCCATTCCGGCACGATGTCCAGCGGGCGGTCCCGCTTTTGGAGGAAGATGATGTCCGATACCACCTCGGCACCGGCATTCTTTTTGAACGCGTCATTGGGCAGACGGATAGCTCCCAGCAGCTCGGCACGCTGGGCAAGATAGCGGCGCACGGTGGAATCCTTGGCGTCCATGGTATAGCGGGAGGTTACAAAAGCCACCACACCACCGGGACGCACCTGGTCCAGTGATTTGGCGAAAAAGTAGTTGTGAATACTAAAATTCAGCTTGTTGTAGGCTTTGTCATTGACCTGATACTGACCGAAAGGCACATTGCCGATGGCAAGGTCAAAGAAGTCACGCCTGTCGGTGGTCTCAAAGCCGCCTACTGTGATGTCCGCCTTGGGATAGAGCTGCTTTGCAATGCGCCCGGAAACCGGGTCCAGCTCCACACCGTACAGACGACTGTTTCGCATTTCCTCCGGCAGCATACCGAAGAAATTGCCCACACCCATAGATGGCTCCAGAATATTTCCGGTCTCAAATCCCATACGGCCCACCGCTTCATAGATGGCCTGAATGACCGTAGGGCTGGTGTAATGGGCGTTGAGGGTGGAGCTTCTGGCGGCGGCATATTCCTCCGGGGTCAGCAGCTCTTTCAGCTGGGCATACTCGGAAGCCCATGCCGGTTTCTCCGGGTCAAAGGCATCAGAAAGACCGCCCCAGCCCACATAGCGGGATAGGACTTCCTGTTGTTCCGGGCTTGCCTGCTGTCCGGCAGCTTCCAACTCTTTCAGCAAACGAATGGCATTGATATTTGCCTGGAACTTGGCTTTCGGACCGCCTTCGCCCAAATGCTCATCGGTAATACGGAAGTTTTGTGCATTGCGGCGCAGGTTGGCCTTGTATTCCTCATAGGAGGCTTCCTCGGCAGCTTTGGCATTGGGGAAGGTCTGCCACTGGCCATTGACCTGAATGGAAACCGGGTGTTCGTCCAGCACTTCCTCAAAGGGTTTCTCCGACTCAGTCACAGGGGCTGGTGGCTCCGGCTCCTCGATATGCAGCCGTTCCACCACCACATCATAAGGCAGATTGTTCTTATCGCCCGGATAGACGGCCACGGTCTCGGAATGGAAGGTCGGGGATTCGGCAGACGGTTGGGGCTGTTCCTGTCCAAAGCCATCCATCTGACGGGCATACATCCCGCGCAGCAAAGGCGCAACTTCATCCCAGCGGAAATACAGCACAGCCAAACGCTTTTCCTCTGCGTCCAGGACTTCCAGCTCCATGCCCTGTGCCGTGGTACGGTAATCGGCAATATCGCCGGTCTCCAGATTCAGGGTCTCAATCTCATGAGGGTAGGCTCTGCTCAGCCAGTAGGCAATCTCACTGTTGCTCCTGCCGGATTGCAGCAGCGTGGAAACCTGTTTTTTATCTGCTTCATCCATCAGTCCATGGGACAATACATCCCGCAAGTCCTGATCTGCCTTGTCCGGGTCAATGGGAAGAAGCTCGGTATAGTAAGCATTGCGGCGGTCTGCCCGAAGCAACTGCTCGAACTGTTCTTTGCGCTCTGCCCGATAGATGGGATATACCATGCCGGTGGGCAGAAGCTGTACGGTGTCCTCCCGCAGCTCGGTGATCTGATAGGCGTCATCCTCGATATACACGGTATCGCCCACAGCATAAACCGGGGCGGCAGGGTCATAGGAAGTCCTTTGCGGAATTGGACTGCGAACGGCATCATATTCCTCATCGGAAATGGAAATCTCGGAAGTCTGCTCTGCCTCGGCAGCTGCGATCTGCTCTGCATCTGACATCACCTGTTGGATAAATGGGTCATTGTCCAGTTTTTCCGAGTCTGCCACCTGGCCGTTGACGATGCCCCTTTCCTCCAGGGCTTCCCGGATGGCGATGGGGTCGATATTGTCAAAACGGTCCTGTTCTTCTTCGGTATAGAACCGGTCCTCCTGAATGAGCTGGGCGATTCGGCGCTGTACCTTCGGCCAGGGCAGCTGCGTTTCCTCCGGGCTTCCGGCACGGACAACGAACAGGCTGTTGCTGCCGCCGTATTCCTGAGCCAGCCATGCAGCGGTATCTTTCTCTCTTGCATGATCTTTCATATAGCGGACGACAGCGTGTTTACTCTCAATATTGCCGTTCCATGCACAAAGGGCAGTATCAATATCTTCCTGAGAAAGAGGGCGCAGAAGCTCATGGAGCTTTGGATAGGTTTCGTCGATCACTTCCCGGTGCAGACGCTGGCGGAACTCCGGCACATCCGAATAAAGGCGGATCAGCTCCATATCCTTAGAGCCAAGAACCGCACGGCGCACAGCGGCATTACCCTCGATGACAGCATTTTCACGGTCAAAATGACCGCAGGCATTGCGGTATGCGGTATCCTCGGAAATAGCGGCAGTCACCACAGGCTTATACTGCTCAAACTGCTCCCGAAGGGTAGGCTTTGGCGTTTCTTCCTCTATCTCCGGCTGCTGGGCTTGAATGGCATCTTCTTCTGCCAGATCCTTTTCAGCCTGGATCTTGTCATACTGCGCTTGTTCCTGTTCGGTAAGATAGCGGCCTTTCTGGACAAGTGAGGTAATGCGCTTGGCAACCTTTTCCCAGTTCAAGTGAACATCCGGGCAGTCCTGCTTTTTATAGTGCAGTCCTTTCCCATCGTGATCTTCGCCGCTGTGTGTTGCGCCGGACAGGGCATGAGAGCGTCCGCCAATGCCATACTCGTCTTTAAGGAATCTCACTTTTTCCTTATCCGTATGGTTTTCCATGAAGAACGCATAGATACGGCCTTTTCCTCCGGCAAAACTGCTGCCGCCGGTCATGGCGGTGTCGATCTCATCCTCTGTAATGAAATGCTGGACGGTTGGCACTTGGGAAAGGTCCGAAGAAAAAGTCCTGCGGGGCAGGTCAAGGTCTTTCAGGTTCTCCCAGATTTCCCTTGGCCTATGGTAATGAAAGCGCAGCAGGTCACGGTCCTGCTGATAGGCAGTCCAGAAGGCGGCGTATTCTTCCTTGAGTGTCTGGCGGAAAGCCGGGTCATTCAACTGCTCCGTCAGGCGGCGGGTCTCCTCCGGGAACCCATTGCCTCTGATTTCTGACAGGCAAGACAAATATCCTGCTTCTCTGGCTTCCTCGCTGAAATCGTGGTACAGATACCAGAGCTTTTCTGCAAGGAGGGAGCGTTCATAGCCTGCCGCTTCTGCAAGCTCCACATTGGAGGCAAACTGGCCGCTCTCCAAAAGCTCCCCGATACGCTCTGCGGCGCTCTCCCAGGAAATGACCTGGGCAGACCTGTCATAACGGACAGACTTCCCGTGGGAAAGATGGATACCATCCTCGGCATACCATGCGCTCACACTGCCAAGGCCGTTGCCGCCGTGGTACAGCGCTTTCAGTATCTCGGCAATCTCAGCGGTGGTTTTTTGCTTTTCAAAGGCAGCAACCACACGCTCTCTCTGGCGGTCTGTATTGCCGCCCAAACGCAGCACATGGTCAATATCATTTTGGGCAAAAGAAAAAGCAGAGGATGTATGCGCTACATTCTCTGCTTCATCTATGGATTGGATCTGCTCCGCTTCGGAGAGGAACAGGTTTAGGGTCAGCTGTTGATAAGCTCCGCCATCAGGATCTCCTCTGCCTGGGCTTTGCAGGTGTTCATCAGGCCCACCCACTTCATGGGATCGCTGGCTTTCAGTTCCTCGGTGGCTCCCGCTTCCTTCGCCAGCTGGGGCATCATCTGTTCCAGTCTGCTCTGGGCGGTCTCGTCGATCTCGATGAGGTGCGGGTACAGCTTCTCGCTCAGCAACATCTGGTTGTAGAGGATGGGACGGTGTTCTTTCAGGTAGGTTTTCCTCATCCTGCCGTACTTGCCCAGGGGTTTCTCCGGCTGCTGGCTCAGCTTCAGGTCGGGAATCAGATAGTCTCCGTTCTGGATATAGGTCATGGGATTGTTCATCTTGCTTGCTCCTTTCTTGGTTGGCTTCGCGCTCTGCATTTCGGACGGTAACGCCGATCTGCCGCAGCACCTGCTGGTTGATCTGGCTGACCGCTGTTCCCAGCGCCCCGATGGTGGACGGGGTGTTGAAATCAAAGATCGCCATGAAATCTTCGTGGTCGAAGTAGCGTTCCGGCTCCAGTCCACAGCGGGACATCAAAGCGTAAGTGATGCTGACGGTGGCGGCTGCCTTGAACTGCACTCCGATGTTATACTCATCATATTCCTCCAAAAAGGAACCGTCAACGATATAGAAGAAGTCCTGCTGATGCTCCGTCCAATATTCCTCGGCCAGTTTTCCAGCTACCTCCGTGAGCTGTCCGGCAAGATCATCACCGGAAACATCATAGGTGCGCTCAAACATGGCCTGCACCGAATCCAGATGGCGCTCCTCCAACTGCCACAGCCAGGGAGTGCGGGAATGTTCACGGGTTCCGGTGTCGGAAATGTCAAAGACATAACGCAGGCGAGGTCTGTCCCCGGAATCATCCACCAGAGCGATTCCCTTGGAACCGCGCCTTACATAACGGCCCATCTTTTCATTCCACAAATCGTACTCCGCACAGGCGGTGGCGTCCGGTCGCTGGGCATAGATCATCAGCTGCTCATGGAATGGGTACTTGTAAAGGCGGGAAGCAGTAGTGAGAAACCCTGCCCATTCCTGCCAGCTCCCCGTGAGCTGTGTTGCCACCTTGTCCGCCATCTGTGCATATAGTTCAGCTTTGGTTGGCATAGTGTTCTGTCCTCCTTTCAGTTTTGGGGTAAAAAGGCGGGGTGGCAGATCGCCACCCCATCCCTGCGGTTATGTTGTTTACTGGTCAAAATCCGGGTACAGCTCCAGTTCGGCAAACTCGGCATCACTCATGGCCTGGAGCTTGCCCAGTGCGCTGTCTGTCAACTCCCGCAGCTCGGTTTCCTCCGGCGAAAGCTCGCCGCGCATCTCACGCAAACTGTCAATCAGCCCGGTGCGGCTGCCGGTATTGTAAATGCACATCAGGTTCATTTCCTCAAAAGTAAAGTTTCCCATATCAAATCTCCCTTTCCGCACTCTTTTTGGGTGCTGTCTTTTTGTGTTCTGCCTTGGGCTGGCTTTTCAGCTGCTCCATGACGGACTTTTTCTTTTCCCGTTCCTCCCGATGGGCAGCGGCAGCCAGATCCATCAGGGAAATGGGCTGACCGCTTCGGGCCTGCTGTTCCAGCTCTGCCACCGTAGGTTCTTTTGCGCCATTGTTGATGATACCGTCGATCATGCCGTAATCGTCCTCCAGCATCATTTCCGCATTTTTCAGCGGGTTTTCTGGCAGGAATCCGGGGATCTGGGTAAAACCAACACTGTCACAGTAATGACAGGATACCTTACCGTCCTGTCTGATCGCAACGATGTCGCTGACGCTCATGGAGGGACTGTGAAAGTCCACGGGCTTTTCCAGATTGAATTGCTGATAGAGTTTTTCCAGCTGCTCCGGCACAGTGCCAGACTCCCTCAGAGGAGCTGTGTAAATGAGGTCATAATTGCTGCGGTCTATGGAAATGTCGTGGGACTTTAACCAATCCAGATTCATAAAGCGCACATTCTGCGGATCGTCACTACTTACCTGATAGATGGCAAAGCAATCTCTGTTCTGAGAGAGAAATGCCTGTTCGCGTTCCTGCTGATGTTCCTGACGCTCCATGATCTTTTCGTGGAACTGAGGGCTTTTCTCCCATTCCTCATGGTCCACACCGAAAAGACCGCCATGATCCATGATTTCCTGCGGATCAAACACCATGCTCTCCGTATTGTCCTCATGCAGCACATAGACGGTCAAACCGGCGGCATCCAGTTCCAGCGCCCGTTCTCTGGTAACAGGGAACATCCCATCATAGGAGTAGCCATATTCCTGCATATCCGGTGTGGATACCTGCTCATCCGGCATGGGGTATTCATCCAGTGCCTGCTCCTGCGCTTCCGGCAGCTGGGCAGAAGCGGTCACCTGACTTGCCTCTGCCTGCATCTGCTCATAAGCAGCTTCCTGCAAGGTCTCAACCATAGACAAGGGAGCGCGTCTGAGCGAAGTGCTGTCCAGATCGTTATCATCACAAATCTGGAGAACTGCCTTCATGCAGGAAAGCTCCGGCATATCCAGCTGACCACCATCCAGCTCTTTCATGGACGCAGCATCGTAAAGAGTGTAGTCCCAGCCGCTGTCACAGGGCTGAATATGAAGATAGGTGGCATCGTCAATTAGAAACAAAGCCTCCTGCTGGTTTGCCTCCGCATCAAGAACCGCCATTTCCGGCTCTTTTTTTGCATTGGGGTCAATTCCACGCTCTTTGCAGATTTCCTTATAGTGGCGCTCAATGTCAGAGATCAAAGTGCCGGAGGTCTTATTGATGGTCTCCAAACTGGCTCTCAGCTCTTTCAGTTCCTTGCCCTGACTCCAGCTGGCAATATAGCCGAAGCTGTTTTCTCCGGTTTCAATGCCAAAATATTTGCAGACTGCATAGGAGATGCTTTCAGCCTCTACTTCTTCCGTGTGACGGTCTTTCTTCTGTTCCTGCAAAAACTGGGCGAGAGTAGAAAAGCCGCCAACAAAATTCAGTCCTTCTTCCTCGGTCAGCATCAGGCGTCCATTTTCCGCCAGCTCCAGCGGCTCTGTCAGCAGAACGGAACCTGCATGGTTTACAACCACTTGTTCTTCTACACAGACCGGCTCTCCGGGGTCGTAGTCAGAACCGCGCAGGTCATAGCAATAAACGCCCTCCGGCAGATTATCACGGACAATCCGCCCATTGGAGAACAGACCGGGTTTATCAAACAGCTCGATCTCCTGATATTGCTCGTCATTGGCAATCTGAATCTTTTTCTGATTGTGGAGCTTGCTGTGGGCAATCTCATGAACCGTGGCCGAAACCGTCTGCACCTCACTCATGCCCTGACGAATGGCGATTTTCTGATGATCGGCAGAAAAATAGCCGTCCGTATCGGCGGCCATTGCTTCAAAAGTGATCGGCACCGGCGCACTGCGGCGCAGAGCCTCCATGAATACCTCATAATTTGGCACATTGCCGGAAAGGGAGGAAGCAAGCTCCGGCAAAGGTTTCCCGTCGGTCTGGCTCACATCAAAAACCTTGACCGGACGGAACATAGGGATCTCGATTTCTTTTTCCTCTGTGACGATCTTTCCGTCTTTATCCAGAATCGGAGCCTTGGTATCCGGGTCCAGCTTCTGCTCCTCGATTTTCTTCTTATACGGTGTGGGGGCGATGATGGTAATGCCATGCTCGCCCTTTTTTACATGACGCTCAAACTGGTCTTTCCACTTATTGTATCCGGCTACCAATGTAGCGTCCGGCTTCTGCATATAGATGAGCATGGTGTTGTTTACCGAATAGCGGTGGAAGCGGGACATGACGGACAGATAGCGCATATACTTTTCACTCTCAAACAGTTCCTTGATCCCCTGCTCGATGCCATCTGTGATTTCCCTTAGCCGTTCTCGGTTGGTGGGTTTATTCTCAGCCATGATTTTCAATCTCCTTTCCAAGTGTGTGATTTCTGCTGTGTGTTCTGCAATCCATGCCTTTTGTTCTTCTTCACTTTCATAAAGAAAAAGGTCCAGCAGGTACTCTACATAGGTTTTCTTCTGGATTGCTTCCACAAAGCGGGGGTGCGGTTCTTCCTCCGGTGTCCGGGGAGAATGGTCAATCCCCCATTTTTTCAGCAGATGGTAGTAATCGGACAGTACGCGATAACACCGCTGCCGATCCTCACGAAACTGCTGTGCCTCGGTTTTCTGCCGGACATATCTCCTGCGGGGAGGGGCCTGACTGTCATAGATCAGGCCAAAGTCCTGTGCCAGTTTCTCCGCCGCTTCTTTTGAGGAGAGGTCAAAGAGCTTTGCGGTAAAGTCGATCACATCCCCATCTTCACCGCAGCCAAAGCAGTGGAACCGCTGGTCTACCTTCATGCTTGGGTTCTTATCATCGTGAAAGGGACAGCAGGCCATGCCATTTCGTTTGACCTCGATCCCATAAAACGCTGCCGCATCTCTGGTGCTGACCGACTGCTTGACTGCTTCAAATACATTCTCTGTCATGTGCCTTTAACTGCCGGACTTTCGCATAGGAGGCTGGTATCCGGCGGCTTTCGCACGCTCACTGGCGGCTTTGCGGCGTTCTGCGCTATATGGCTCCCGGACTGATACACACCGCTTGGGGACGGTAAAGTTATGGGCGTCCTTTCGGATGATCTGGTCGGGGTGCTTTTTTGCCAGCAGATCCAGCTTCTCCATCAGACGGGGATCATGAGTATAGATCTCAGCCATTGGTTCTGCCTGGTTATAGAGGAGAATGGTTTCCCGTTCCACTAAAGAGAGCTTCATCGGCTGCCTCCTTTCCGCTGGTCAAATTCCAGCTTGAAGTTGGCGTACTGTCCATCATCCTCCAAAACCACAGCGGCATCGTAGGTCTTTCCGGTTTTCTCCGAATATAGGCCCGTCACACGGACACGGCCATCGTTAAGCAGTGCAGACACCACAGCCTTGGTCGGCTGTTTTTTCTTGGCGGCCCACCATTTGTTGTTTTTCCAGATTGCAAATCTGCAAGAATCATTCTGACAGAAGAAACCTTTTTGCAGTTCTGCAACTTCCCCGCCGCAGCGAGGGCATTTGCCCACCACCTCACGGGGCGGAGTGAACAGGTACTCAGTTCCCTTAATGACCTGATAAGTTCCCACCAGATCTTTCAGCATGGTGCTGATCCCGTCCAGAAACTCCTCTGGGGCAAGCTGCCCGCGCTCGATCTCGCCCAGGCGGTACTCCCACTCGGCAGTCAAAAGCGGAGATTGCAGCTGTTCCGGCAGAACGGTAATCAGGGAAACTGCATCGTGGGAAGGGAGAAGCTGCACCGTTTTCCTGCTCTTTTTTCGTTCCAGAAAACCGGCAGATACCAGCTTTTCCAAAATACCGGCACGGGTGGCCGGTGTCCCCAGACCTTTTCGCTCGGCATCCTCCGGCATATCCTCTTTTCCGGCAGTCTCCATCGCGGACAATAGGGTGTCCTCCGTAAAGTGCTGAGGCGGACTGCTTTTGCCTTCTTTGACGATTGCCGCAGCAACCGAAAGGGTCTGTCCTTCAGTCAGCTCCGGCAGGGCTTTCTCTGCGCCCTCTTTTTTCGGCTCCGCATCCTTCATTTTGGCACGGTAGGCGTCCTCCAGTGCTTTCCATCCGGGGTGCTTCACCGTTTTTCCTTTGGTAGTAAACTCCCCACCGGCACACGCTGCAATCACAACGGTTTCCGAATAGATATGGGGCTGGGCCACGGCACACAGCAGACGCAGGGCCACCAGCTCCAGCACCGCTTTTTCTCCCGCAGGAAGGGCAGAAAGGTCTGCATCCTTGAGATTTCTGGTAGGGATTACTGCGTGGTGGTCGGTTACTTTCTTGTCGTTGATGACCGTCTGCGGATCACAGGTAATGGCGATCCCTTTGCGAAATGGCATAGCATTGGCAACCAGATTCACCAGCACCGGCAGGCTGTCTGCCATATCACCGGTCAGATAGCGGCTGTCAGTACGGGGATAGGTGCAGAGCTTCTTTTCATACAGGCTTTGCAGATAGTCCAGGGTCTGCTGGGCCGTAAATCCAAGCAGACGGTTGGCATCTCTTTGCAGGGTAGTTAGGTCATAGAGAGCAGGCGGCTTTTCGGACTTTTCCTTGCGCTCCACCTTTTTGATTGTGACAGCTGCACCCTGGCAGGCTTCTTTCAGCTGCTCTGCGCTTGCTCGGTCACTCATGCGCTCCCCGGATACGGTAAGACCGGGCAGCTCCAGCACCACGGTATAAAAGGGAACCTGCTTAAAGGTGTCGATCTCAGCTTCTCGCTGGACAATAAGCGCCAGCGTTGGGGACATCACGCGCCCGATGTTGAGGGTGCGGTGATACAGCACGGAAAAAAGCCTTGTGGCATTGATCCCCACCAGCCAGTCGGCCTTGGCACGGCAGAGAGCAGCATCCCGAAGTCCATCATAATCTACACCTGGGCGCAGGTTTGCAAAGCCCTCCCTTATGGCGGAGTCCTCCATCGAAGAAATCCAGAGCCTTTTCATCGGCTTTTGGCAGCCTGCCAGCTCATAGACGCTGCGGAAGATCAGCTCGCCCTCGCGTCCGGCATCACAGGCATTTACTACCTCCGTCACATCCGGGGCGTTCATCAGCTTTTTGAGAATATCAAACTGCTTTTTCTTGTCCTTTCCCACCACCATCTGCCAATGCTCCGGCAGGATAGGCAGGTCATCATATCGCCACTTGGCATACTTGGGGTCATAGCTGTCTGCATCCGCAAGACCGGCCAGATGGCCTACGCACCAGCTGACACGCCAACCGTTACCCTCCAAATACCCGTCCTTACGAGCAGTTGCACCGATTACCGCAGCCAGACTTTGTGCAACCGATGGTTTTTCAGCAATCACCAGCTTCATAATCTTCAACCTCCCATTCATTCTGCCAATTATCAGACAGTTTTTTTGCAATGCTGTGTTCTGAGGCAAGTGTAATGTCATAGCCAAAGCGATAATCATATCGGTACAACCTGCCAATCAAATCATTGATTATGATATTGCAGGCCATAATCACACGCTCTTTATCCACCTGCATCAGTTGATAGCGTTGATAATTGTTGTAATATTCTCGATGTCTGTGGGTTCTGCTGACCGTATCTTCCATCAGACAATCTATGGCATCTTTTTCACCATCTTCTTTGCTGCCCTGTGTATAAGACAACAGTTCCTTAACCATGGGAAAACTTTGTTCATCTACCGTTGCTTCTTCGCTCAAAAAACCGATATAAGCTTTTAGTAACAGGCTAACTGCTGTTTTTTCAGCTTCAGATAAAGCGTTCATGGTCTCCGCTGCATCAGGCAACAGTTCCTTTTCCACAAATTCATCTATCTCACCAGAATAAAGCATTCGGATTGAGTCCACACATAAAGAGCGTTTTTGGGGTGCGGTCTCAATTTCAAAATCATAAAGATCCAAGTCATCGTTCTTCTTTGACTTTTTTTGAACTTTGCTTATAGCAGTGAAAAGAATGTCTCCTCCAAAGTAAATTCCGAAGGCGACCAGATCAAAAATAATCAGAAAGTGTAATAACCAGTTCCAGGTGTTCATTGTGAGGTCCTCCTTTCTTTGACCATGTGCTGATTTTGGGTGTGGATTTACAGTAAGAGAGTGAGTAGAGCAGCAGAGGACAGGAATTTCTCCCTGTCCTCTGTCCCTTATCCCGCAATGATTTGAAATACGCTACGCTCAAATGGTTCAATCTGCTCTATCGCGTTCCTCATTAGGGTCAGAACCCTCAAAACCATCCTCAAGGACTTCCTCATCTTCGGTTTCCCATTCCTCGGAATCTTCCTCACCATAATCATAATCGTCCAGACTGTCATTGCCCTTGGTCTTAGGCTTATTCTTAACGAGCTTCAAGTAGGCAAATACGCCACCGCCGCCCAGCAGAGCCAGCAGAAGGATCAGCGCAGCCGGGTTCAGTCCGGCAGGCTTCTCTTTTTCCGGCTCCGATGTTTCTGCCGGAGGTTCCGGTGCTTTTCCCGTACATTTACTCTTATCAGTTACACAGACCGGACAGGCCGTATTGACTGCCCCTGCTTCACATTTCTTCGTGCAACTGCACACCGCAGGCGGCTCCTCTTTGGGTTTTCCATCCTCCATCAGCGCCATCAGGTCCGCTTCATCCACCTGGTTCAGAAAGTGAACAGCAGTCTTTTTATCCTCATTGGCCCTGTCGATCAGGATATAAAAATAGTTGCCTGCCTTGGTGGTAACGGTAATGAGCTGCTTGTTGCCACCAAAATCATCCACCAGAGCGGCGTTGCCATCCGGGGTCAGCGGAGGTGCTTTTTCCGTTTCTTCCACCACCACATTGCTGTCATTGGTGGTATCCTCTGCCGGGGGCGGCGCTGCGCCCTGGGCAAAAGCGGGAACAGTAAAGCCCGATGCCAGCACCAGCGTCAGGCAAAGGGCGGAAAGTGTTCGGAGCAATCGTTTATTCCTCATAGCTGTTTTCCTCCTGTTCGTTGTTGTCATCAGCCAAACTGCCGGGAACTGTGCCACCGGACAGCATGGCGCTCAGCTGAGCCGGGGTCATACGCAGGGCGCGCACCATCTGGACGATCTCCAGATTTTCTGCCTCGGTTTTCTGTGCTTCCAGCGCCTTGAGCTTTTCCTGATACTCTGCGATCTTCTCGCGGACCTTAGCAATCTCCTGGTCAATGCGTTCAATTTTGTTCTTTGCCATCGTCTATCACTCCTTCTAAAAAATCTCTGTTACCAGTTCATCAGGCCGTAGCCCTTGATACTCTGATAATTCAGGTCATAACTTTTGATCTTGCAGGCATCGCCGGAATTTCCCTCCACGGTATAAACACGGCTGCCATCGGTGCCGACAACAATTCCCACATGGTCTGCGGAACCATCCAGATCCCAATCGAAGAAAATGGCATCACCGGGGGCGATGTTTTCATATCCTCGTGCGCCCCACTGTCCATGAGACTGGAACCACGGAACACCCTGAGACTGACAACCAGCAAAGCGTGGTTCCGTTCGACCGGATTGACCATAGCACCATGATACAAAGCAGGCACACCATTCCACACGGGAGTCAAAGCCGTACCAGCTCCAATAAGGTTGTCCTCCCACATTGCCCACCTGACTTTTCGCCAGTTCCACCAGCTGCGGATTGCCGGGGCGGGAGCCATTGATAAATTCAACACCAGTCAAATCTTCAGAAACACCTGTATCGGGAGAACCGCCACCAAATAACAGCGGCTTATTGCCCATAGTCTGTCGGTAGACCTGGTACATCTCCATCTGCTCCGGAGTCAGTAGTTCTGGCGCAAGAGAGGCAATGGAACGGCTTGTTAAAGTTACATGGAGAATACGATATTCATATTCATGCTCATCCCCATCTTCGTCAGTGTAAGTGCGAATCTGAATTTCTTCTCTCAGCGTAAGCTGATACTGTGCATCAAACACACGATCCAGCTCTGCCTGTGCGCTGTGGCGTGTATAGCCTTGCAAGACAGCAGAGAGAACTGCCGCCAGCTCATGGGGGTCATGGCCAATCATATCCAGGTTATAGCGATACTCGTCATACCCTGGGTGGCTGCTTTCGATGTTGTCGATTTTCTCCTGCAACCGAGCTTCTCTGTCTGCATAATCTGCCTCCACCGCCAGCATTTCCGGGTCATCCGATGGATAGGTAGTGCCGGAAATTACAGAACCAATACTCTGTGCCATCATAGAGCAGGAGGACATGGTATTCATCAGCATACAGGCGATGAGGAACAAAACCCCTGCCATCAGGAAGCCCTTCTTGTGGCGCATGACGAATGCCCCTGCCTGCTGTGCCTTTTCTTTTACCGTCCTTGCGGCTTTTCCGGTTTTGGACGCAGCCTGGGCGGTATTTCCGGCAGTCTGACCGGTGCGCTTGGCGACGGCATACTGCTTTTTGATACTCTGTTTTTGCTGCCAGCGGGAGAGAGGGTTGCTGGTAAACTGAGGATTTTCCCGTAGGGACTTCTGGTACAGGGCATTTACATTTGCCTTTTCCAGTTGGCGCTCTGCCTGTGCTGCTTTGCGGTACGGCTTCAGCTTGTGGCTGCGATAGCCCTCCCGCACCAGATAAGCGCTGGTCTCCACCGCCTCCTCGGACTTGTGGGCGCTTTCCACGCCCACATTGTCCTGTTCTGTTTCCCGGATCTCTTTGTGAAACTTGCCCGCGACCAGATGGACGGGAGCTTCCTTAACCCCTTGAGAAAGTTTGGAAGGTGGTTTTTTCTTGTCCTCAAAGGTCAGCTTCGAGGTCTTTTTCCCGGTGTCCGGGTCAATGACCGTCTGTCTGACTTTTTTCTTTGGAATATTGGCCTGCGCCTTATCTGCTCTGGCCGTAGCTTTCTCCGTTTTGCGGATCGGCTTTTCCAGTGCAGGGTCAGCCCGTTCCTCATCAGTAAAGCGCAGGCGCGGCTCTTTATTCAAACCAATCACCCATTAGGATAGCATCCATCATGTGGTGCAGCTCCACATAGAGGGCCAAACCTTCCGGATCATATAGCGGATGCACGGTGAGATACGCATGGACTTGCGCCAGAATCTCAGAGAGCATTGTGATAGGTCTGCACCCTACAATGGTTCCTGCACCAGGGGCACACATCATATTCGCCCAAATCGAAAAGAGACGGGCAAGACCAATTTCGCCATCCTCATTCAAGGTTTTGAGTTCTTTGTCAGCGGTACGACACTCAACAACAGCGGAGGCCATTACCGGAAGCAACATGAATTCGTGAGCCTCCAATGCCTCACGGAAAAAAATCATGGTATCAAGTTCGCAAATATTCTGTTTCATAGTTATTCATCCTCCTTTTTCAGTTCCTGGGGTTTGGTGGACATAATGCGGTAAAGCTCAGTATTCTTCGGGAAGTGGTCAACGAAGGGCAGGATGGTGGAGCCATAGAACAGCAGGCCCTCGCCCTCACCGGAGTGGGTCACATAGCTAAGCTGGTGCGTGGAAATGCCCAGCTGCTTGGCGAGAATCTGACGGTCTCCGCCTGCCTGGTTGAGCATATACACGAAGTCGGAGTTTTCAAAGATGTTCTCCACCTCGCGGCTGCTCAAAAGGTCTTTGACATTCTGGGTGATACCTGTCGGAATACCGCCCCATTTGCGGAATCGCTTCCAGATTTCCACCGTATAAGCGGCGGTCTGCTCCTCCTTCAAAAGCAGGTGCATCTCGTCGATGTAATAACGGGTGGACTTGTGGGCAGCGCGGTTAATGGTAACGCGGTTCCACACCTGATCCTGGACCACCAACATACCGATTTTCTTGAGTTGCTTGCCCAGCTCCTTAATGTCATAGCAGACAATGCGGTTATTGATGTCCACATTGCTCTGGTGATTGAACACATTGAGGGAGCCGGTTACATAGATTTCAAGGGCCGTGGCGATATACTGGGCTTCCTTTTCCTCCTGTGAACGGAGCAGGTTATATAGATCCTCCAGTATGGGCATATTCTCCGGGCGCGGGTCATTGAGGTAGGTCTGATAGACCAGACGCACACAACGGTCGATGATGGTTTTCTGCACCGGCTGCAATCCGTCCTTATCGCCCACGATCAGCTCACACAAGCTGAGGATAAAGTCAGACTTGAGGGACAGCGGGCTTTCATCATCCGAATAGTCCAGGTTCAGATCCATCGGATTGATGTAGTTGGTTGAGGTAGGCGAGATCTTGATGACCTGCCCATGCAGACGCTCCACCAGAGGTGCGTACTCCGCTTCCGGGTCACAGATGATGACATCATCATTGGTAAGCAAAAAGCAGTTGGCAATCTCACGCTTGGCGCTGAAAGACTTACCGGAACCCGGCGTACCCAAAATCAAGCCGTTGGGGTTTTTCAGCAGCTTTCTATCCACCATGATGAGGTTGTTGGACAGGGCATTGATGCCGTAGTACAGGGCTTCTTTGCCGTTCTGGAATAATTCCTGTGTGGTGAATGGTACAAAGATAGCCGTAGAACTGGTGGTCAGCCCTCGCTGAATCTCGATCTGATTGAGTCCCAGGGGCAGACAGCTCATCAGCCCTTCTTCCTGCTGGAAGTCCAGTCTGGTCAGCTGGCAGTTATACTTCTGGGCAATAGAGCCTGCCTGAAAGATGTTGTTGCCAAGCTGACGGGGGGTGTCCGCTGTGTTCAGCACCAAAAAGGAGACCAGGAACATTCTCTCGTTTCGGCTCTGCAAATCCTGCAACAGCTTTTTCGCCTCACTGCCGTAGGTGGCAAGGTCAGAAGGAATGATGTCCATGTCGTATCCGGCGCGGACTGCTTTTTTCTGTTCCTCAATCTTACTGCGGTCCAGATCGGTAATCTTACGCTTTACCGTTTTGATGGCTTTCACCTGATCCACCGACTGAATGTGCATACTCACAATGAGCGAGCTTTCCATATCCAGAAAATCAGCCAGCAGACGGTCATTCAGCTCTGGGGCTAAAATCTGCAAAAAAGAAACAGCCCCGTATTTCTTGCCCATACGGAACTGCTTGCCGGTGCGGAACTCAAAGGAGCTTGGTGCAATAAAATCTTTTGTGGACAGACCGGAAGGAGCCAGCCAGTCCCATTCAAACTGAAATGGGAGCTGTTCATCCATGTGGAATACCGCATGAAGCTGGGAAAGCCTTTCCTTACCGTCCAGTGTCCTGGCAGCTACGCCAAGACGCTTGAAGTTGTTGAGTATATCGGTCTCAATACGCTCCAGACGGGGTTTGGCGGCTTTGATGCTGTCAGCGTCAATACCAAAGGTCAGGTATTTGGTCTTGATGAGACCGTTGTTGCCTCTGACCAGCTGATTTTGCAGCATCGTGGTATATTCCTCACGGATACTGTCAAAGGCATCCCCCTGGGGCGGAATGGAAATGGAGTTGGCAAAGGTCTCCTCCGATGCCGCAAGGTTCAAAAAAGACAGCTGGAAGTGAATCGAGCTGTCGAAATAATTGAGGAAATCACACCAGCCCTCAAAGATCGCGGTCTTATCTTCATTTTGGGAGAGCTGATAGTTGATGTCCTGAAACTGAATGGTCTTTGTGTAGTGGCTGTCCGATACGCGGCAGATCCCGTCCGGCCACATTCGTTCATAGGGGATACTGTCCTGTGCCGATTTTCCTTTTTTGTCCGTGCGGTTGGCGCGGGCAATGGCCGCTTCGATCTGCTTCTTATCGGCGCGGGACAGCTTTTTCTTTGTCTTTACCGGATGCACGGTCTTTTCTTCCGGTTTTCCCAGCAGACGGCGCAGCCAGCTTTTCATTGCGGTGAACAATGTCATACACCTCCTTATCGAGCATTTCCTGCCGCTTTAATACGGCATAAAAGTTATTGGTCTGGTAGGGACGCTGCTTGGGACGGATCACAGCTACTTTGAGGATGTTGCCGACGATCTTTTCCAGGGGCTGTCCATGCTTTTCATACATTGCCAGCAGGAAGAAGGGCATCATGACCAGCATCATACACATGGCAGCCATGCTGTTTCCCGCAGGCTCACGGAGCCACAAGAACAGCGGTACACCTACAAGCGCCCCGGCGGTAAAGCAGACCAGCTGCCTTCGTGTCAGATTGAACATGACCTTGGTTTTGACTTTGGTTAAATCTTTGGGTACGGGTACATAAGCCATATTATCCACCTCCTTTATGGGAATGAAATAGAGCTGTCCACTTCATTTCCCCACACATCCCAACCGGGTGTGGATTGACGAGCAAACAGTTCTATGCGCGGGAGATCACCCATCAATGAGACAATGCGTTCTCTGGCTTCCTGCGGTTTTTTTGAATGTTCTTCAATGTGAGAGACAATGACCTGATGAACAGCTGCGTTTATACGCTTGGGATGTCCTTTCGTTGCGAGGATACAAAGTTCCACATTGGAGCGCGTCCAATATCCCATTCCCCAGAACAAGCTATCTGCCTTTCGATTTTGCTTTACCCAAACAAAGCCGACGGTTTTATAGGTAAATCCCCATGCCTTCAGAACTGAGAGACCTTCCAGTAAACATGGAATCGTGACCCATAAAAACAAGGCACAGTCTTTATCCGCCAAGTTGCCTACTGGCAGCGCACAAATATCCTCGATACTCATGGTCGGATAGTGACTTTCTGCACTGCGTCCCAATCCTTTCTTGGAATATACTTTGTAGTTCCATGGCGGGTCTGCGTAAATGATTTGATATTTTTTCATACAGAACCCTCCTTTAGTGCGCCTGAAAGACTGATTTTGCGAGACTGCCGGTTTTGAACAGCGTAAAGCACAGCAGTACGGTGTAGCCCACGCAGCTCCAGATTGCCATGATGATGTCATCTTCCAGAGCGATGTTCTGCACCAGCACAGCATAAATTGCCACGCAGACGATAATGAGAAACGCCTGAAAGCCCAGCGCCAGCAGGGATCGGAGGTAATTCTGTCCCATACCGCCCCATTCTTTACCCATCATTGCAGCCATTGGAACGGGAGCCACCGAAGTCACAAGGTAGATTTCGATCATACGGCCATAAATAACGATAAAGATACAGATATATAACGCCCACATAGTAATGCCAATAAAGAGGGATTGGAACCACAGTCCGAACAGCGGTCCCAGATCCATTTCCATCAGCCTCGGTTCCAGATCGGTCATAACTGAGGAAATGTCAATGGACGCATCCGAATTGATAACCCCTGCCGCCTGCGCCACTACGCTCTGCGCCATATCAAAGACGCCCATCACGATATTCCATGTATTTGTGACAATGAGGATGGCAGCGGCTGATTTGAACACCCACTTGAAAATCATCCAGGTGTCCACATCATGCAGGTTGTTCTTGTCTGCGATCATCTGGATCAGGTCTACGGTCATCACGATAGCCAGGATCACGCCTGCAATCGGCACCATGATGGAGTTGGACAGATTCTCAATCATGCTGAAAATACTGCCATTCCATCCCTGTGGGGTCTGGCCTACCTGTACGGATATATCCGCGACCTGCTTGTTTACACTGTCAAACATCCCCGAAAGGTTGCTCATAATGCCGCCCACCAGCATTTCTTTCAGCCAATTTGTCAGGGCTTCAAGTAAGAAATCCATACGGTGTCAACCTCCTTTCCGCCGCCCCCGCAAAACTGCGGGAGCGGCAAGGATTTCATACGGAGACGCTTAGACAGAGAAAAGCCCGGAGAGCAGAGGTACAAGGACCATGCCTACCACGGCTACACCAGCACCGGCCATGAGCTGCTTCATGCCCTGAGACTTGGCGCCGGGGTTGTCGTTGCCGTAACCTTCCAGCAGGTTGATAACGCCCCAGATACCGAGACCGGCACCGAGCGCGATAACGAGGGTCTGAAGAACGGTGATTGCCTGTTCAAAAAATGCCATATAGTTTGTTAGCCGGAATCTGATTAAAAAATAGGTTTGTCATGTTTCATAGGCATACAAAAGCCGGAACAATCTGCCGCCCGGTTTCCGGGGGCATGATTCCGGCTGTCCTCCTTTTTCATTATTTTTTCTCGCGATTGTCCGCTTTGTACGCCAATGGCCCATAGAGGGCAGATGCGGCGAATAGATAAGATCACTCCCTTCTAAAGCGGAACGAAATTAAGCGCCCTTTGTGTCTACTTCATATACATCGCAGACCTCATTGGGCTTGAGTTTCAGCCTTGCGGACAAGAATGCTTCAATATCAAAAGCGTTCTTGTCATCCGCGTCGGCAGTGTACTTGAAATTGGGGTGCTTGGTGATGTCGTACTTATCCGAAAGGAAAGGACGCACACCGCGCAGCTGGAGGATACACTTGCCGCCATCCATAACAGCAAGCTCATCCTGGCTCATCAGCTCTTTCCCCAATTTTTGATAGTTGAGTGAATGGGATGTTTCCCTCCCACGGCTCTCTCCGGTGTTGTAGGTGTCGATGGTTTCCTTACCCAGCACGGCGGCCAGCTCCTTGAGAGTGGTCGGCTCCTTACCGCCCAGAAAGATGGAAGTATCCATGTTTCCGATAATGGTATCTGCGTTATCCTTATAAATCGCCTTGAGCTGACTCTGCGCCTGCAACACCAGACAGGCGGAGATCTCACGGCTTCGGATGGTGGCCACCAGCTTTTCCAACTTGGGTATCTGGCCAATGTTGGCGCACTCGTCGATCAGACAGCGCACATGAACCGGCAGTCTGCCGTCGTACACATCGTCGGCCTTTTCGCAGAGCAGGTTAAACAGCTGGGTATAACACATGGATATAAGGAAATTAAAGCTGTCATCAGTGTCACTCATGATGAGGAACAGGGCAGTTTTCCTGTCTCCCAGAGTATCCAGCTCCAGCTCATCATAAGCCGTGACCTCACGCAACTCTGCAATGTCGAACACGGCAAGGCGAGCGCCGCAGGAAATCAAAATCGACTTGGCTGTTTTTCCGGCGGCCAGCTTATATTTCTTATACTGGCGCACCGCAAAGTGGTTTGGCTTCTCGGCTTCCAGTGCATCAAACATCAGGTCTACGGGGTTTTTGAACTCCTCGTCATCCTCACGGACTTCCATGGCGTTGATGAACTCAATGAGGGTGGAGAAGTTTTGTTCCTCCACCGGAGCCTCATAATGGATATAGCCAATAAGCGCGCAGTACAACAAGGTTTCTGCTTTTACCCAGAAATCGTCTCCGGCCTTGCCTTCGCCTTTGGTATTGGCGATCAGCGTTGTTACCAGCTTCAAAATGTCCTTTTCGCTATGGATATAGGCGAAAGGGTTATAGTGCATGGACTTCTTGAAGTTAATGGTATTTAGGACCTTGATTCGGTACGGCTCATAAATGACCTTGCCGTGCTTATCCTTCATAGGCTTTCCGTCTTTCCCCAGCTTGGGTGCGCCCCTTTGGAGCATTTTTCCGCACTCCACCAAAATGGTTCCCTTCGGGTCTGTGACCACATAGGAACTGTGCATCTGCATCAGATTCGGTTTGAGCCAGAAGCGGGTCTTACCGGAACCGGAGCCGCCAATCACCAGCACATTTTTGTTTCTGGCGGTCTTTGGGTCCTTGGGGCGGCTGTTCATTGTCAGGCTCTCCGTTTTCGTCAGAATCACATTGTTCTGGAATACCGGGTCGATGTAGGGTGTAATGTCCTCATGGGTTCCCCACCGGGCGGAACCGTATTCCATGCCGTGCCTGTACTTCTTGGCGTTCTTGCTTTTCAGGTACACAGCCAGCCGCAGGCCGCCGCAGCAGCACAGGCCCACCAGCAGGTCCAGCGGGTGCAGGCTGGGCCACCAGCTGGCCAGCGCCACCGGCAGCGTGGAGAAGAACGAGAGCATTTTTGCCGAAGCGTCCGCACCCACGGCCATCCGCCACGCTTCACCGAAGTTGGTGGAGAAAAGCCCCATCAGGATATACGGCAGATTCAGCAAAATGAGCTTTTTGATGTTCAGCTGCTTTTTCATCGTTCCAGCTCCTTCCGCTTGTTCCGGTCCACGACGGCGTGTTTTACCAGTTCTTTGAACTGGCTCAGCTTTGCCAGCACGGACGGGCGCTCGGATTTCTCCGCCTTTCTGACCTTTTTCCCGGTGTACTCGGTAAAAGCAGCGGTCAGGGCATCCGCGTCCCGACCCTTGAAAAAGATCAGGTACTTGGGTGGGGAGCTGCTGCGGTCCTTCTTCACCGCATAGTCCACGCCGTATTTCCGGGCGATCTTCTCAAACTCCTTGATGGAGGGGTCGGTGATCTCGATGTTGGAAACCCCTTGGTTCTGACCAATCAGCTGTTTCACCGTCTGCTTGCCCTGGGGCTTCACAGGCGCGTCACGGCTTCTCTGCTTTTGCAGCTTCTTTTCCTTGCGGTGGGCAAGGTACTTGGTGATGGCGGCTTTCATCAACCGCCCGGTAAACTTTGTTCCGCTGACTACCAGCGTCAAAGTCCTGTTTTCCACTTCCTCCTGCATAGGTCATCGCCTCTTTCCACGGATTTTGCAGGGGTGGCGCTTGATACTAAGGCGGGACCACCAGCCGCCGCAGCAGGTATTTCAGCATGGCAGGCTCCTTTCAGCGCAGCTGATCGGAGCGTTCATAGTACAGATGGCCCTGGCGCACTTTGGCATGGCTGAGAATCTTGATGTGACCCTTTTCCTGGTTCTCCAGGCTTTTCTGGTATCCGGCCTCCGTCAGAAACAGGCGGGTTCGTTCACCTTTCCAGCCCACCGGGGAATCGTCGGTCAGCACATCGAAGATAATCATGTGCCGGGTGTCCTCGGCAAACCGCTCCAAATCCATGTACTCATGGCCGTGGTAGTTCTGCGCCCCGGCTTTGAGGCGCATTTCTTCCATCAGCTGACCGATTGTTTTGCCTTCTGGCATAAAACTCACTTCCTTTCCCACTCTCATACAACCATCAAAATCATGTCTCTCAGCTGAGCAAAGTAGAGTTTGCCTTGCGGGGTTATCAGCGTATAGGAGCCGATATGCCCGTGATTGCAGTAGTCTTTGACACAAAACAGTCCTTCATTGGCTGGCTTTGCATAGGGCAGTACATTACCGGATGCGGTGCGGTACACAAAACGCTTTTCCAGAAGGAAACGGACAAACCGACGCTCCGGGACAAGCAACTCTTTGGCGGTGGTGCGGAGGTTGGTACTGTGATTGAGGTCGATGAACAAATCATAAAAGGCTGCCTTACTCTCCAGCAGGGCATTTTCCTCTCGTAGCGACGCATTTTCTTCCCGCTCAGCAAGCAGCTCGGAGCAGAGCTTTATCAGAGCTTCCGGAGAAGTGGCTATCTCCCACAACTTTTCTTTTGTGAGATAGGCTCCGTGCTTGCGAATGGCAGGTAGAACTTCATCAAACACCCATTGTTCAAACCGTTCCGCTGACGGCAGTTTACTATGGGCGATCAGACGATATAGATCACCTTCGGGGATAAAGAGCATTTCGACCATTTGTACCGCGGGGCTTCCATCTGCCTTTTTCCCAGTCTGGACCCCTATGGAACATTTCGTTCCACCCCTGGTATGGTCGCGGACGGCTTTGCGTGGATTGGTATATCCCAGCGCTGTTGCCACATCTGTACCGCAAAATAATACTTTGCCATTCTGTTCCAAAGTGCGAATGCTTCCGAACTCTGGACTATTGAAAATTTCAATCTGATTCATGCTGTGCCTCCTTTGGTGTAATACAAAAGCGGCTGATTACCAGCCGCCTGCGTGCATATCGTGATTTACCAGTGAAGTGTAGTGGTTATTCATGGTGGTAGGAGCGTTGAACAGCACTGCAAGCAGGTACTGCTTGATGTTGTGTACCTGGGTGGTGTTCTTTTGCAGACAGTCCATGACAAACTCGATGTGAGAGCTGTCCAGCTTCAAAAAGCGGGAGCGTACAATTTCATGAGGAAAGTCCGCACCAGAGATCCGGGTGGTCTTTCGTTTGGCACAGACCGTTTCTACCAACAGCTCTACGATCTCATTCAGGTCATCCAGGTAGAGAGGATAACGCTGCTTCAGACAATCATACTCGATATTCTCCAAAATCAATTCCCGATAATTTTCTATCTCTGTGACAGACATCGCATCCCTTCCTTTCCGTTCCGGCGGTATTACCGCCGCTGTTTCCCGGAAGGGAATGGAATCGGTATTTGATCCATGAGTATTTTGTTTTTGGGTATTTGATTTCTTAGTATTTAATTGTGTTGGATTTTCCGGTAACGGATTTACCGCTGACGGGTTTACCGTTATCGGGTTTTCCGACAACGGCTTATCCAACATCGGTTCTCCCTCGATGGGACGCTCAAAAATGGTATACTCATTGGCTGCGAATTTACCAGAAGCATCAGTTGTCTGTCTGCGCCGAATGTATCCGGCTGTTTCAAGCTCATTGACAGCAGAGCGGATTGCATCTTTGCTTTCTCGATTGATATAGCTGAGTCCTGACAGCGTATAATCCCAGTCATCAGGCAGAGATAACATTTGCGACAAGAGACCCTTTGCCTTCAAAGAAAGTCGTTTGTCTTTTAGATGAAAATTGCTCATAACCGTGTAATCGCCAGTGCGTTCTACACGAAAAACAGCCATTTACTTCACTCCTTTCATTTCTCAGGTATGAAAAAAGCCGCAATTCATAAAAGAATTGTGGCAGCGGTTAGGGTCTGTCTGTATCTTTTTTCTTGCGTCGGTAGGGGCGTTTTGGCATTGGTGGTTTATCAAACAGATCCCTTTCCTGAGAAAATGGTAAGGTTTGAAAAACACGGTCAATCTCGGTGGATTCCATATCACGCTGTGAGCGGCAATCTTCTTGAATAGCTTCTCGGATTTCTCTTACAGTACACATATTCATTCCTTTCCTTTCGTTGTATCGGTTATGAACGACGGTGTTTTTTAGGCTTGAAGTCGAGGATATGCCCCTCAATAACATGGGCATATCTCTTAATTTTGATTTCTCGACGCTGCTGGCTTTGCAGAGCTGACTGATACCCGTCCTCTGTGAGAAAAAGCCTCATTTCGTCACCAGGTTCTCCATAAGCAGTAGGGCGCAAGACAGTAAACTCAATCATCCAGAAAGTGCTGTCCCAAAATCGCTCCACTGCAAGAATGTTGTGGCCTTTCAGTTCCCTTGCTGCAATATCTTTCATAGGCTCTCCCTTCATCGTTCCTGATCTCGTTGGCGTTTTTTCTGCCATTGTTCCAGCAGTTTAATAATGGTTTCCTGCATTTTGGCCGGTGTATAGCTTTTGGGGAAATACTTTCGCAAGGTATCGCTGCTCAAGGTCACTTTATCCAGATCACCCTTTTTTTCCTCTGACATGATGGCAAGCATCACATCTTCTGACAATTTCCCTTCCTGGCTGAACTTTTTCATTCGCTGAGCCTGAGAGAGAGAAGGGGTAGCCTGCTCATAGTCCATTGTTTCCACCAGCATTTGCTGTTCGTCCGGTTTCAAAAAAGAGAGTTCATAGGCTGGGTTAAATGCAATTTTCTTTTCATCCACCATATCCAAAAGCTCTGGAATCAGTTCAGTCAAACGAACATATCGCATTACCTGGATACCGCTTCGTTCACCGGCTTCTTTTGCCACCTGGTCTCTGGCGCTCAACTTCTGTTCAACTTGAACAGAAGTCAGGTCTGTTCTTGCTCCTTGATGTTTAATGGCTTCCAGCTTCATTTTGTAGGCAAAAGCCCTTTCACTGGGGAGCAGATTTTCTCGCTGCAAATTGCTGTCAACCATAATAATTGTGGCAGCATCGTCATCCAAGTCGCGCACAATGACAGGCATGGTTTCTTTTCCGGCCAATTCGCTGGCTCTGCGGCGTCTGTGACCGGCTACCAGCTCATAACCGCCATCAGGCAGTGGTCTGGCAATCGCAGGAACCAACACACCATACTTTTTGATGCTGTCTGCGGTTTCTATCATTGCATCATCATCCTTGACCTTGAAGGGGTGATCCTTGAACGGATGCAGTTCAGATAGGGGAATTTCCTGAATTTTTTCCAGTTGCTCGTCTTGCCGACTTTCTTCTGTAGAAAACAGGTCATCTACTGAGGCCAGCTCTATTTTTTTCGCGCTGCTTTTCAAGTTTCAATACCTCCTTCGTCAGATTTTTGTAGCCCTCAGCCACTTTGCCATTAGGATCATGGGCATAAATGCTTTTTCCTTCAGCACTGATTTCTTTAGCCCTGACAGAATGAGGAATTTCTGATGTAAACACCTTGATCTTACTGCCATAGGTTTCGCGCAGAAGAGCGGAGATTTCTTTGGCAAAATTGGTTCGGCTGTCTACCATCGTCAGCAGAATCCCATCAATTTGCAGCTTGGGATTGATTTGTCTGCGAACCTTATTGATAGTTTGCAAAAGCTGCTCCAAACCTTTAGCTGGAAGATACTCTGCCTGGACGGGGATTATAACCCTATTAGCGGCAGCCAGTGCATTGACCGTAAGCATACCCAGGGAGGGCTGGCAATCAATAAGGATATGGGAGTATTGCCCCTTCAGCGTGTCCAGATATTGTCGCAGAATGGTTTCTCGGCTCATAGCGTTTACCAGAGATACCTCCATACCAGATAGCTGGATGTCCGCAGGCATCAGGTCTACGCCCTCAGGGTGGTGCAGGATACCCTCGCCGGGACGAATTGGTTCATCCATCAAAATACGGCCCATAGCGTCTGACAGTGTAAAGGGCAGCTTATCAGGCTGGGGATTGCCCAAGCTGATGGTCAGGCTTCCCTGTGGGTCTCCGTCAATCAGAAGGACTTTCTTCCCGGACTGCGCCAGACCAATTCCAAGATTGGCACAAGTGGTTGTTTTGCCGACACCACCTTTTTGGTTGGCTATGGCAATAATCTGTGTATTCATGATTTCACCTCATTTCTTTCTAAGTTTAGATATGAAAAAAAGTGCCTGCTTTACCTTTCCTGAGAAAGATAAAACAGGCACTTTCACTGGCTCAATACCTCTTGTAATGAACCTCTATGTATGGTAAACTATGTCCACGATACCATGAATATAATTAAGTCTCGACGGGAATTGAACTTTTGGCTAACGCCAAATTTCGCGCCTTTGCAAACAGAGTGCAAACAATAGGGGGCTAAAATCCTTTGTTTTTGCTTGATTTTGCTTGTACAAGGTTTATAGAGAACATGGAGAAAAGCCTTGATATAACTGCATTTTCTTTATCCCTGTTGATAGGGAATATATGCACTGGGTCCATCTCCTAAGCGTTAGGCCGCTGGTTCGATTCCAGTCGGGGACACCATGCCGGATACGGTTGTCCGTGCGGAAAGCCGGAGGGTGCTTTGAATGCGGCCTCCGGCTTTGCTGTATCCTTTGGAGGCATGCATCCTGTACATCGCCCGGCGGCGGGGGGCAAGGTGGCATTGCCCGATGACGCCGTCTCCTGTCATTGCGACAACCTGGCCCGCCGCCTTGTATGCGCGCACGATGCGAAGCTTGTGGGCGGGGGAAACGCGGGCGTAAACAGAGACGCGCATGCACCGCGCGGCAAGCTCCGAATCGGACAGCGCGTCCAACTCCGTGCCCGAGAGCACGCCGTCCCCCGCGCGGGCGATGCCTACGTCCCGGGCAATGGCCAGCGCTGTTTCCTTGTAATCTCCGGTGATCATCACAGGCTTGATGCCGGCCTCGCGGCACCGCTGTACGGCGGGACGCACCTCGGGCCGGGGCGGGTCCAGCATGCCCATCAGGCCCAAGAAGCACAGCTTTTCCTCCCCGGCGGCGGGAGTGCTGCTTTCCGCGAAGCCCAGCACGCGCAGCGCTTCGCCCGCCATGCGGGCACAGGCGGCGTTGATATCGGCGCGGTCCCGCGGGGCCAGCAGCCGCGGACCTGCGGGGGTTTCGATATGCGTACAGCGGGCCAGCAGCATATCGGGCGCGCCCTTGCACAGCAGGCGTGCACCGCCGGGACCGCTCACGGTCACGCTCATGCGTTTGCGTGCGGCGTCGAATGGGTTTTCGCCTATGACGGTATATTGCTGCAGCAGCGCCTCTTTTGTTACGCCGGCCTTGGCGGCGGCCACCAGCACGGCAACCTCGGTCGGGTCGCCCATCACGTCGTAGACGTCTTTGGCGCGGGTGATGTGCGCGGTGGTGCACAGGGAGGCGGCCTCGCACAGCCTCCCCAGTGCCGCGTCCCGCGCGGCCTGTACGGGACGGCCGTTTTCCTCCACGGCGCCCTGCGCCCTGTAACCGCTGCCCGAGACGTTCAGTGTGCGCCCGGGCACCCAGATGCGCTGTACCGTCATTTTGTTCTGCGTGATGGTGCCGGTTTTGTCTGTGCAGATAACGCCTGCGCAGCCCAGTGTTTCCACAGCGTGCAGCTTGCGGATGACGGCGCCGCGCCGCAGGATGCGGTTGACGCTGAGCGCCAGCGTGATGGTTACGATGGCGGGCAGGCCCTCGGGGATGGCGGCTACGGCGAGGGAGATGCCTGTGAGAAGCATCTCCAGAAAATCGTTGCCCTGCAAAAAGCCCAGGAAGCCGACGGCCAGACAGATGGTGACGCAGGCCACGGCCACGAACCGTCCCAGCTGTTTGAGCTTGAGCTGCAGGGGGGTGGGCTCCTCGCCGGCGGTTTCCATCATCCCGGCGATCTTTCCCATCTCGGTCTCCATGCCGGTGGCCGTCACCACGCCTTCGCCCCGGCCCGTCATCACGATGCAGCCCATGTACAGTCTGTCTCCGGGCTGCTTTGCGGCGGGAAGGCTCTCGCCCGTGAGCATGGCCTCGTTGCACGATACCTGCACACCGGTTTGCAGCGTGCAGTCCGCCGCTACCTTATCGCCGGCCTCGAACAGCAGCACGTCGCCGGGCACCACGGTGCGCGCGCCGACCTCCAGTTCCCTGCCGCTGCGGCGCACGCGCGCCGTGGGCGCCGAAAGCTCTTTCAGTGCTTCCAGCGTTTTTTCCGTGCGGTATTCCTGCAGAAAGCCCATGGTGGCGTTCATCAGCACGATGATTATAATGGTAATGGCTTCCGTGCCCTCGCCCATCAGCACAGAGATGAGCGTGGCCGCCGCCAGGATCAGGATCATCAGGTCCTTGAACTGCGAGAAGAACATGGCGGCCACGCTGGCTCCCTTTTTCCCGCGCAGGCGGTTTTCGCCCACTTTCGCAAGGCGGGCTTTTGCCTCGGCTTCGGACAAGCCCGCAGATGTGTTTTGCAGCATGCGTTTCTCCCCTTTTTTGATTTGGGCAAAGAGGCCCATGATTGCTAAAACTTATGAAAAAATGCGCCGCGCTATGCCGGGAGAAATTTTTTCTGAAAATTTCTCCCGATTTTGCAGACAAATCGGCCGCTGTCTCGTATTATAGGCATGGAATGAAAAAAACACGGAATTTACCGGGCTTCGGCCCTTTAAAGGAGATGAACCCCAAATGGTGACTTTGATTCTGACACGGATCGTTTTTGTGCTGAGCATCCCGCTTTGCCTGTACGCCGTTTATTTCGGTGTGGTCGCACTGTTCGGCCTGCGCAAAAAACTGCCTGCGGCGCCCCAGGCGAAGCCTGAAAAACGCTTTGCACTTGTGGTGGCGGCACGCAACGAGGCGGCGGTGATCGGCCATCTGGTGGACAGCCTGTATGGGCAGGATTATCCCCGCGAGCTGTATGAGGTGATCGTCGCGCCCAACAACTGCACCGACGACACCGAGGCAGTGGCTGCCGGGCGCGGCGCGCGCATTTTCCGTCCGGAGGGTGTCATCCGCAGCAAGGGCGAGGTGCTCACCCAGGTGGTGGATAAAATCGTGCTGGCGGAGGAGTTCGACGCCATGTGCGTTTTTGATGCGGACAATCTGGTGGACGGCCAGTTCCTGGCGCGTATGAACGATGCGCTGGTGAGCGGCGCACAGGTGGCGCAGGGTTTCCGCGACAGCAAGAATCCCGAACAGAGCGCGATCTCCGGCTGTTATTCTATCTGCTACTGGATGCTGAACCGTTTCTACAATGGTGCGCGCAGCGCGCTGCACCTCTCCGCGCTGGTGAACGGAAGCGGCTTTGCCGTTACCACTGCGCTGCTGCGCCGTTTGGGCGGCTGGCACACGGTTACCATGACAGAGGATTATGAATTCAGCGCTCAGTGCGCCATGCTGGGCGAACGTGTGCACTTTGTGCCCGAGGCCCTCATCTACGACGAGCAGCCCCTTACATTCCGCCAGAGCTGGAAGCAGCGCCGCCGCTGGACGACCGGCAGCCTGCAGGGGCTGCAGAACTACGGCCACGGCCTGTTCAGCAGCTTTGTACTGCACGGCAGCTTGATCTGCCTGGACATGTACCTCACGTTTCTCGTGCCGATGGTGCAGCTTGCCAGCGTAGTGCTGGGGATCGCGGGGCTGGTGCTCACGCTGTTGGGCAGCGGCATCACCTTCGGCGGCATCATGCTGCACGGCATGATGCTGGCGGCGCTGATGACGGCCGGAGGCTTTGTGGCAAGCGTGGTGGGCTCGGCGGTATTCGCCGCGTTCACCGTGGCGCTGAAGAATGAATCGCTTTCCGGCATGGCCAAGGGCATTCTGGCTTATTGGGTGTTTCTGATGAGCCAGATGGTGCTCACGCTGCTGAGCTTTGTGAAAAAGCAGGAAAAATGGGAACCCATCGCGCATACCAGCGCAAAGCGGCTGGAGGACATGCGCACCGCCTGAGACGGGCGGCGGCCGTCTCAGGCCATCGGGATGGGCTTTTATTGCGGAGCAGGAGCAATGGAAAAACGCGGGACACGGCCTTTGGCTGTGTCCCGCGTTTCAGACCGTCAAAAAATGCGAAGAAGGAAAAGAAGCGTCCGGGGAAAAAGTTTGAAAAAGGGGTGGAGAACCCCTTTTTCATTTAAAATAACCCCGCGCCGTGCGCGGCGAACGGGGCCGCAGGCCCTGTTCGTAGGCAGCTTGGCGCAAAAGCGAAGCTTTTTCACCAAGCTGAAACGCGGGACACGGCCTTTGGCTGTGTCCCGCGTTTTTTGTTTTGAACAGAGCGCGTTCAGTCCGGCGCATGAAGGCCGGACAGCTCCGCGTAGGTGAACGGGCGCGGCAGCGTGCGGACGGCATAGCACAGGTCTTCCATCACGCAGGACAAATGCTCCGGCGCAAGTTCCACCGCGGTAAAATAGTCCGCAACGGCTTGGGCGGCGCGGATGTCCGCAAACAGCGCCGCCGTCTGTTCGCCGGACGGCAGGCGAACGCCAAAGGCCGCTCCATGAGAATAACACTCGTATACAGGGGCTTCCAGGTTCATTGTTCCGAGTTCCTCCTCCGTGTTGATATCTTCTGATATAGGTATCATCATACGGAGTTTCCTTTTTTTGTCAATTATTAAGGCGAAATTTGACGAATCCGCTTGCATAATTAACCGTTTGCGGTTAAAGTGGAACGGGGAGGTGCAGCAGATGAACCTGGCCAAACGCATGGCTTACCTGAAAAAACGAGACGGCCTGACGACAGAAATGCTGTCCCAGCGTTCCGGCGTAGCGACGGGAACGTTGAATAAGCTGCTGAATGGGGCGACCCGGCGTCCCGCCCTGGAGACGATGGAGCGTGTGGCGCGGGCGTTCGGCGTGCCTGTGCGCTATTTTACCGATGCGGCTGTTTTGGGCACTGAATTCGAGGTGGGCGCATATGTGGAGGAACAGGGGATGTTTGCCATCAGCGCCCGGGAGCGGGACATGCTGGAGATGCTGCGGGAGCTTAGCACCTATGAGCGCGATTTTTTTCACAAAAACACTGGAGACAATGTATGAGATGCGCGCGGAGCATAGGGAAGGCGGCCCGACGCGGGAGCTGTTCTGCTATCTGCCGTCTTTTCCGATGGACAGCGCTGTGTCCATTGGGACGATGACGGCGCAGCGCATCCGGGTGCGCGATTGTCCGGCCGCCCGTGAGGCCGATTTTGCCGTGGCGATGTGGAGCGCGGCGCTGGAACCCCTGTATCCCCAGGGCGCTGTGCTGGGGGTGCGGCGGGGGCGGGCGCTCCATGGTGAGATCGGTGTTTTTGCGCTGGGAGAAGCGAGCTATGTCCGCCGCCTGTATCAGGCGCGGGGCCTGTGCCGCCTGGACACGATCAACCGCAGCGTATCCAACGTTACGGTGCGCGCGGGAGACGTACTGCGGTGTATCGGCGTTGTCACCGGCGTGCTCCAGGCGGATACGGGCATAGAGCTTCCGTGACGGATATGATAAAATGAACGCACACCGGCCGCCTGCGCGGCCGGCAAAACACGGGAAAGAGCGGGGAGGCACGGCGTATGATACAACAGACATTGTTTGGGGAAACAGACACGGGGCGGCCGCTGGCCAGCAGGATGCGCCCGCGCACCCTGGAGGAATTTGCGGGCCAGAGGCATCTTCTGGGCGAGGGCAAGGTGCTGCGCCAGCTCATAGACGGCGACCGTGTGCCCTCCATGGTGTTCTGGGGGCCGCCTGGCGTGGGCAAAACGACGCTTGCGCGCATCATCGCCAACAGGACGAAGGCAAATTTCATTGATTTCAGCGCCGTGACAAGCGGTATCAAAGAGATCAAGGAAGTGATGCAGACGGCCGAGGCGAACCGCCGCTTCGGCGAACAGACCATCCTGTTCGTGGACGAGATCCACCGCTTCAACAAAGCGCAGCAGGATGCGTTTCTGCCCTTTGTGGAAAAGGGAAGCATCATCCTCATCGGCGCCACCACGGAAAACCCTTCGTTCGAGATCAACTCGGCGCTTTTGTCCCGGTGCAAGGTGTTTGTGCTGCACGGTCTTTCGGCCGGGGAGCTTACGGAGCTGCTGCGCCGGGCGCTGACAGACCCGCGCGGCTTCGGCGGCAGGCGGGTGGAGCTGGCAGAGGGCATGCTGGAGATGATCGCCAATTTTGCCAACGGGGACGCGCGCACGGCGCTGAATACGTTGGAGATGGTGGTGCTCAACGGTGACATCCTGCCCGACGGAAGCACCGTTGTGCCCATGGAAACGCTGGAGCAGTGTATATCGAAAAAATCTCTTTTGTATGATAAGCACGGCGAGGAGCACTACAATCTTATCTCAGCGCTGCACAAATCCATGCGCAACAGCGACCCGGACGCTGCGGTATACTGGTTGGCCCGGATGCTGGAGTCGGGGGAGGACCCGCTGTATGTGGCGCGCCGCCTGGTGCGCTTTGCCAGCGAAGATGTGGGCCTGGCCGACAGCCGTGCGCTGGAGATCTGCGTGGCGGCATATCAGGCGTGCCACTTTTTGGGTATGCCGGAGTGTACGGTACATCTGACGCATGCGGCGGTGTACCTTTCCGCCGCACCCAAATCCAATGCGCTGTACAAAGCTTACGAGACCGCAAAAAAGGACGCTCTGGAAATGCTGGACGAGCCGGTGCCGCTGGTCATCCGCAACGCGCCCACACGTTTGATGAAAGAGCTGCACTACGGTGAGGGGTACCAGTATGCCCACGACGCACAGGACAAGCTGACAGATATGCAGTGTCTGCCGGATTCTTTGCAGGGCCGGCACTACTATGTGCCCACGGAGCAGGGCAGCGAAGCCCGTGTGGCCGAGCGGCTGGCACAGATCGAAGCCTGGCGCGCCGCGCACCGCAAGCCCCGGGAAAAAGAATAAGAAGAATGTAACGCCCCGCGCCGTTTGTATACCGGCGCGGGGCGTTTCAGGCTGTCAAAAAAGGCAAAGAAGGAAAAGAAGCGCCCGGGGAAAAAGCTTGAAAAAGGGGTGGTGAACCCCTTTTTCATTTGAAATAACCCCGCGCCGTGCGCGGCGAGCGGGGCCGTAGGCCCTGTTCGTAGGCAGCTTGGCGGAAAACGCAGCTTTTTCGCCAAGCTGTAACGCCCCGCGCCGTTTGTATACCGGCGCGGGGCGTTTTCCGCACACAGGACCGCCGGGCATATCCCACAGCGTCGGTGCATACCGTTTAACAAAACACCGGAAAAGGGGACGTGCCGCATGGAACCGCAGGAGACAGCGAAGCGGGAGACTGAGCCTGAGGAGGAAGCGCGCAGGCTGCGCTTCAATGAGCTTTGGCTGCAGGTCATTGAGCGTTCCGAACAGCGCGCCGCGCAGGCTCCCTGACGCGACGGACCCGCACCGGCAGAGGGAGGGGGATGGATATGCAGAGCAGGGCCGCGGGCGATGCGCCGCGCGCCGCCATTTACTGCCGCCTGTCGGAGGAGGACGCGGACAAGGCAGACCCCGGGCAGGACAGCCGCAGCATCCAGAACCAGAAGTCCATGCTGGTACGGTACGCGGTAGAGCAAGGCTGGCAGATATACAATATTTACAGCGACGACGATTATACGGGCAGCGACAGGGAACGCCCCCAGTTCAACCGTTTGCTGGAGGATGCGCGCAGGGGCTGCTTCGACATCGTGCTGTGCAAAAGCCAGAGCCGCTTCACCCGCGAGATGGAGCTGGTGGAAAAATACATCCACGGCCTGTTCGTGGAATGGAACGTGCGCTTTGTGGGCTATGCCGACAACGCCGACACCGCAAATCGTGGCAACAAAAAGGCCAGGCAGATCAATGGGCTGGTGAACGAATGGTATCTGGAGGATATGTCCCAGAATATCCGCACCGTGCTGGACGCAAAGCGGCGGCAGGGGGAGTTCGTGGGCAGCTTTGCCTCTTACGGATACCGGAAGGACCCGCAGGACAAACACCGCCTGCTTGTGGACGAGCCGGCGGCGGCGGTGGTGCGGCGCATCTATGCGCTGTACCTTTCCGGCTGGGGCGCTTCACGCATTGCGGCACAGCTCAACCGGGAACAGGTGCCGAATCCAAGCGCATACAAAAAGCAGAACAACCCGGCTTTCAACCGGGGCCGCTCCACCGCGCTGGCAGAGCTCTGGAGCGATTCCACGGTGCTGGGCATCCTGAAAAAGCAGGTGTACACAGGAACCACCGTGCAGCATGTCAACGAGAAAATCAGCTACAAAAGCAAGCGCCTGCGCCGCCTGCCGCCCGAGCGCCGGGCCGTGGTGCAGGGAACCCATGCGGCGGTCATCGACACGGAAACATGGGAGGCCGTTCAGCGGAAGCTGGCGGAGGGGGGAGCGGAGCAGCGCAGGGAAGGCAGGCGGGACGCGCTGGCGGGAAAATGCCGCTGCGCGCTGTGCGGCGGAAAGCTGCAAAGCAAATACGGCCGTGCGGGAAAATACCTGCGGTGCCGCACCCACGCTGTGGCCCCGGAGCGCTGCCCGGGTGTGAGCATCCGGCGGGACGAGGCCGCGCAGTGTGTGCTGGAGGCGCTGCAGGCCTGCATGGCGCGGTATCTGGACCGGGAATATCTGGCGCGGCATCTGCGTCCGCCGGAGGCCGCGGCACACAGGCAGGAACAGCTGGCGCTGCGCGCCGCCCGGCTGGAGCAGGCGCTGGTACGCCAGCGCGCCTGCCGCAAAACGCTGTATGAGGACCGCGTGGACGGCGCTGTCACGGCTGCACAGTTCGCGGAGCTGAGCGCTGCGTTTGAGGCGGAGATCGCCCGGTTGGGAAAAGAGCTGGCGGCGGCGGAGCGGGAACGCGGTGCGGCGGTGGAGCAGGCGGCGCAGTGCGTGACGGCGGAGCAGCTTGTGGAAAAATATGCCCGGGCCGATGTGCTGACGGACGAGATGGCCGAATGTATGGTGGAGGCCGTGCTGGTGGGCAGGCCGGAGCGCCAGCGCAGGCCCGTTCCGCTGGAGATACGCTGGAGGTTTTGACCCGCGCAGCGCGGACGCAGCGGGGGAGAGTACATATGCCGTCCCGCCAGGTGGCATTCCCCAATGACGGCAGACGGCGTCAATGACGCTCCGGCCGTAAAAGAGGCGGATATCGGCGTCGCCATGGGGATCACGGGGACGGACGTGACGAAGGAGGCTTCGGGCGTCGTCATCCTGGACGATAATTTCGCAACCATTGTGGCCGCCGTGGAGGAGGGCCGCGTCATCTACCAGAATATCCGCCGGTTCATCCGGTTCCTGCTCACTTCCAATTTGGGCGAGGTGCTGGGAATGCTGTTCGGCATGCTGCTGCATCTGCCCGTGACGCTGCTGCCCATCCAGATCCTGTTGGTGAACCTGTTCACCGACGGCCTGCCCGCCATCGCGCTGGGCATGGAGCCGCCGGCCCGCGACATTATGAAGCGCAAGCCGCGCCCAAAAACGGAGGGATTGTTCGCCCACGGGCTGGCGCGCACCATCGTCATACGCGGCATGATGCTGGGCATGGCCTCCTGCGGGGCATACTGGGCCGTTCTGGCCACCAGCGGAGACCTGATCGTTGCCCGCAGCGCGTGCTTTTTGACCATTGTGTTTTCCCAGATGCTGCATATTTTTGAATGCAGGGGAGAGGGGCTGGATTTCCGTGGCAACCCGGCGCTGCTGGCGGCGGCATTTACCTCCGTGGCCGCAACGGTAGTCAGCGTGTATCTGCCCATGGTTCAGGGCTTTTTCGGCACGGCGGCCGTGCTGGGCGCGGACCTTGTGCCTGTTGCCATTGCGGTGCTGGCGGGGCCGGTCATCATGGCCGTGCTGCGGCGCGTCAAAAAGCTGTTCCTGTAAAAAAGCATCGGAGCGCGCCGGACGAATTCTTCGTCCGGCGCGCTTTTTCGTGTACAGAGTGTTTTTCCCGTGTTTATTTCCCTGTTTCCGTGCGAATACTAACAAAAACGGAACATTGCGCATACAGTGGCGGGAGGGCGTTTGCCGGGCCGCGGGCGCAAGGGAGGGAACCACTTTGGAAAAATTTATCAAATGGAGCTGCTTTATCACGTCCGGATGCGTGGTGATCGTATTTATCTTCGCATTGTACATCGGCACGCTTCTGCCCGACACCTTTCTTGTGACGGCGGGCGGGGACATTGCCATTGCGGGCATGCCGTTCGTGCGCACGGCCGCGGCCGCATCCACAGGCGAGGTGGCGGGCCTTTCGGGGGGCTCGTCCTATAACGCGGATCTTACCATCGCGGGAATCGTGCCGGTAAAGACCGTGCGCGCGCAGGTGGTGGAGCGGCGTGTGGTACAGGTGTGCGGTACGCCCTTCGGCATCAAAATGTTCGCCAACGGCGCGATGGTAGTGGGCTTCAGCGATATTTACACGTCCACGGGGTATCAGAATCCGGCCAAAACGGCCGGCCTGCGCATGGGCGACGTTATTACCTCCATCGCGGGGAGGGACACCAAAACAAATGAGGATGTGGCGGCGGCGCTGCAGGGACTGGCGGGCGCGCCCGCCGAGGTGGTCTATGTGCGGGACGGCGTGGAGAAATCCGTGCTGCTTACCGCTGTGAAGGATTCCACCACCGACAGCTGGCGCACAGGCATGTGGGTGCGGGATTCCTCCGCAGGCATCGGCACGCTCACTTTTGTGGACAACACCACGGGCACTTTCGCGGGCCTGGGTCATTCCATCCACGATGTGGATACGGGCACCACGATCTCGCTGCTCAAGGGCGAGATCGTGCCGGTGGAGATCACGGGCGCGGTGGCGGGCAGCGCCGGCAGCCCCGGCGAGCTGAAAGGCCGTTTCCTTACCAGCGTGCCGACGGGGACCATCACCGTGAACGGCGAGACTGGCGTTTACGGCAGTGTGAAAAGCTATATGAAAGGCATCGAAGCGGAGGTCGCTCTGGCGCAGGAGGTCAATACCGGAGATGCGGAAATCATTACGACCATTGAAGGCCAGGAGCCGAAGCGTTATACCGCCGTCATTGAAAAAATCGCTCTTTCGTCTGACAATCCCAACCGCAACATGGTGGTGCGCGTGACAGACCCCCGCCTGCTCACCGCCACAGGCGGCATCGTGCAGGGCATGAGCGGCAGCCCCATCCTGCAGGACGGCCGGTTGGTGGGCGCGGTGACGCATGTGCTGGTAAACGACCCCACCCGGGGCTACGGCATTTTTGCGGAAAATATGGTGCAGTCTGCAGATGCGGCGGCCCAGCGCGAGGCGGCGTAAAAAAGCGCGAAAAAGCCCGGGATGTGCGGTGCTGCGCGTTTTTGGGCCGGAAACAGCGGCTTTTGCCAAACCACTGTATTTTGTGTCGAAACAGATTTTTCTTACCAAATATGGAAATTTTTTCATGGAAACTGTTGCATTATATGGGAATATATGGTAGAATTTAGGTCGTTGAGGAAATGAGCGGGAAACCCTCGAACCTGAGAGAAATAACCATATGGAGGAACGAAAAAATGGAACAAGTTAAACTGCTGATGACGGAATTATCCCCGGAGCTTACCAGGCTGTGCGCCGAGACGCTGGCGGCGCAGGACATCGCGGTGACAGTGTGTGAAAAGGACGGTGCGAAGGCGCTGGCGGCCCTTTCGGCGGAAAAGCCGGATGCCGTGCTGCTGGATGCGTTCATGCCTGGCCTGGACGCGCTGACGGTAAAACAGCGGTACGACGAAGCAGGCGGCGGAAAGACCGTGTTTTTCGTCACCGGCAGTTTCACGGACGATGCGCTGGAAAGCGAAATGATGAAAAAAGGCTTTTCGTTCTACTTCCAAAAACCCTTTGACCCCGAGGTGCTGGCGGCGCGTGCCCGCACGGCGGCGGGCCGCCATGCGGCTGCACAGCCTGTGGTGGACGACGAGTGCACCGTGACGGAGATCCTGCACCAGATCGGCGTGCCTGCGCACATCAAGGGCTACCAGTTCCTGCGGGACGCCATCCTGATGACAATGGAAAACCAGGATTATATCAACAGCGTTACAAAGCGCCTGTATCCGGAGATCGCAAAGCGCAACGGCACCACGGCCAGCCGTGTGGAGCGGGCCATCCGCCACGCCATTGAGGTGGCGTGGGACCGCGGCGATGTGGACACGCTGAACAGCTATTTCGGCTATACGATCCACAACCTGCGGGGCAAGCCGACGAATTCGGAATTCATCGCCATGATAGCGGACAAGATGCGGCTGGACAAAAAGAGCCACCGCACGGCGTGAAAACGGTTTGACACAGCCGTTTTTGAAGCACAGCGAGAAACGGCGGCAAATGCGGTTATACAAGATTTACGGTCGTGAGCCAACATTCAAAACGATAAACTGTTTTTGACAGAACCTATAAACTCCTTGATTTATTGGGTGTGGACCGCCCTGTAATGAGAGGAGTTTTTTGTTGCGTTGCAAAAGGGTGAGAATTTGAGGCGAAAAAAGGACGTGCCGCAGATGCGACACGTCTTTTTTATTCTCTCATTCTCTTTTTTACAGCGGCGGCAACATCGGCTATAAGATGCAATTCCTGCATTGTGCAACCGTCCAGACAGGCTGCAATTTGGTTTTTTAGCTCTTGGGTGGAATGGTTCAAGCTGTCGCACAAAAGGTCATTAGAGGTCACGTTAAGAGCGTTTGCTATTGCAACAAGCGTTTCGATACTGGTTTTTATTTTACCTCGTTCAATATGGGAAAGGTTGGTAGCAGTAATGTCGGCAAGCTCTGCCAATTTTTCCTGCGATAGCTTTTGCGATTTTCGCGTTTGGGCAATCCGCTCTCCAAGACGTTTATAATCGACCATTTCACACCTCCATTTTCCTTTATTTAATTGTAAATCCGATTTTGAAATGTTATAATCGAATAAGAATCCTAAAAGGATTCATGATTAATAATATTGTGGGAGGAATAATCATGGAGACAAACGAAAAAACAATTGTTCCACAACATGCAGGTACAAAGAGGAAATGGAGAATAGGGTGCGTGGTTATTATAACTGCTCTAGTTGTTTTGGGGGTGGTCGCAGGAGTGGTATTCACTCGACAGCAAGAGCAACATCGCCAGGAGATGTTGACCACTCTTTTGTCGAAAATCTTACAAGGAGAGTTTGCCGAAGCAGAAGAGATATATTGCTCATTAAACGAAAAAACGCGGCAATTTGTTCAAAGTGAAGTGGAACAAAGCTTAATGCGGGAGGGCTTTAATTGGTTTGTTGCTCAAAGCGATTTGATATCAGAAGTTAAGTCGACCACTCCATTTGATAAAGTACACGAACTGAAAAGTTTAGCGTCTGCTGTTGGTGTACAGCAGCTGACTCCTTTAATTGATAAGGCTCTGGAATTGGAAAAATTTGTACCCTCGGCATCATTCAGAGAAGTATTAGAAAATGATGATACTGTTGAATCATACAAACATTTTGAAGTGGCAGTGAAACTATATAACAACGGTTTGGCGGACACAGGCTATATAGCAGAGGCTTTGTATGCGTGTGCAGATAGCTGTATGCAGACAGTACAGAAAGTTGAAGAGATGGGATTAGAAGGATACCGTATGCAAGAACTGTATGATTTTTACAAGCAGTCAGCTGAGAGCTATATGATTTTTGCTCAAGGGTTCAAAGACAGTGATTCGGCATTGTTGGAACAGGGGAAAAGTGCTGTGAAAGAGTATCTGCAAGGACAAATATTATTGCTGGAGGACGCAAAAGACATGACGGAAAACATAAGAAATATACTCGAGGATATGCTTATAATGATTGAAGAATATTGATGTTTTCAGAGTTTAGGGTGTTTTGAGAGTTTTCTAACAAAATAGGTGGGAAAATTCAAACGATTGATTTCAAGGAGGAAAAGAAATGGCACTTATTAAATGTCCGGAATGCGGAAAAGAAATATCAGATGCAAGTACGGCGTGTATTCATTGTGGCTATCCGATAAGCAAGAATCCAGATGTGCAAAAGAAAGTGAAATCTAATATTGAAAACAAAGAAAAAGAAACGCCTAAATCGGAGGCTGAAGAGGAAAAAACTAAGGCGGGATGTATCTGGATAGGCTTTACGGCGATAATACTGCTTTTCTTTGCGATAGGAATTATGGGAGAGATTGATTCATCTTCTGCCTCTACAAAACCAAAAAGCTATACGCCAACATATGAATACAACATTCCAGACTATGAATACGATGTTCCGGATGATGGATTATCAGGCGGGGAATATTGGTGCATGGGGAAAGGGGACACTTGCCAGAACAAGACTTATAGTGCATATGATTTTTATTGTAGTTCTTGCGACCCGGATGGAGATAACATTGAGGGATAGCGGTAAAAGTCAAAAACTTGACACAAATCGACCCTTTGACTTTTGGCCGCACTTGTGAAAAATTTTTAGCAAAGGGAAAATAGCTTTAAAATATAAGGCTTCACTTTAACCCAAAGCGGGGAGAGGTGAAGCTTTTTTACATGGATATTCTTTTATGCGTCCTTTTTTCTATGCGTATTTTATGCTATACTATTACCGCAGAAATCGGCACGGAAAGGAGGCGCGCGCGTGGAAGTGGATATTTTGCTGCCCGCACCGGTGCGCAGCATTTTAAGCACGCTGCAGCAGCAGGGGCATTCCGCCTTTGCGGTGGGCGGCTGCGTGCGGGACAGCCTGATGGGGCGCGCGCCCCACGACTGGGACGTGTGCACCTCCGCCCGCCCCGGGGAGATCAAAGCGGCGTTTCCCGGGAAATGTCTTTCGGCGCCGGGCATACGCCACGGCACCGTAACAGTGCTGCTGGAGCACACGCCCTATGAGGTAACGACTTTCCGCACCGACGGCGCGTACTCCGACCACCGCCGTCCGGACAGCGTGCGGTTCGTGCGCAGCGTCACCGACGACCTGGCCCGGCGTGATTTTACCGTCAACGCCATGGCCTATTCGCCCGCAGCCGGGCTGATCGATCCCTTCGGCGGCGCGGCAGACCTTGCGGCAAAACGCCTGCGCTGCGTGGGAGAACCGGCGCGCCGCTTCTCCGAGGACGTGCTGCGCGTGCTGCGCATGGCGCGCTTTGCGGCCACCATGGGCTTTTCTGTGGAGCCGCAGACGGCCGCTGCCGCACTGGCGAAATGCGGCGCACTGACGGAGGTCGCCATAGAACGCAGCAGGGCGGAATTTTGCAAAATGCTCTGCGGCCGTCATGTGGCGCGTGTGCTGCGCAATTACCGCGCGCTGTTCGAGCCGCTGCTGCCCTGTCTGTCTCATGTGTCGGACGCGGCGTGGGAAAATGCGGTAAGCGCTATTCAGGCCGCGCCGGACGATCTGACGGTGCGTATGGGCCTGCTGTTCTGTGCCGTGGAACCGGAGCAGGCCGCAATATTGTGCCCGGACGCAAAAACAGCGGAAATTGCGGCGCAGCTTGCGCTGTACGCCGACGCGCCGCTGCAGGCGCTGCCTCCCGTCATTCGGCGGTGGCTGCACACGCTGGGTCCGGAAGTGCTGCGGGGCCTGACGCTGCTGCAGGCGGCCCGGGCCGTAGCCCACGGCGACGGCGTGCGGCAGGATGACCTGCGGGATTTTGCCGCGGCGCTCGGCCGGACGCTGGCTACGGGCGCGTGCTACGACCGATCGATGCTGGCCGTGAACGGCGCAGACGCGCTGGCGGCGGGCATTCGCGAGGGCGTGGCTGTGGGCGCCGCGCTGGAGGAGCTTTTGGAAAAGGTCATCGAGGGGACGCTGCCAAACAGCCGCGGCGTGCTGTTGGAGCAGCTTGCATCCATGGGCGGCACGGGCGCGGACAGCTGTGAGCAGGAGTCTCTGTTCTGACGCGAGCCTTTGCTTTTGAAAAATGCAGCGAAGACGTTTTGGCATGTTCGGCGTTATATCCATGTGGAATAAAGAGCAGAAGAAACGGGGAAAGGCGGCGGCGCGATGGACCGCAGACGGGTGTTCCGAAATGCGTTTTTGTGGAACGCGCTTGTATCGGCGCTGATGGCAGGGGCGGCATTATACGCGCGCTCCGGCGCGCGGGGCTGGCTTGCGGCCGGCTGGTGTATTGGTGTGGCGGCTTCGGCCGCGGCGCTGGCCTGCTTTTGCAAAGCATGGGCCGCCGCGCCAGACGGCACAGCGGTAACGGGCTGGTATCTTCTGCGGGTGGCGGCGATGTTGGCCGCTGTTGCGGGGACAGCGGCATTTTCCATGGAAGGCGCGCTGGGGGCCATTCTGCCGCAGCTTGCACAGGGGCCGCTCCTTGCGGCGGCGATGCTGTGGGAGGAACGGCGCGAGCACAAAAAAGATGAAAGACCGCATTGACCGCCGCGAAGCAAGGCCGGATGAAGCTGCTTGAGAAGGCGGCTTTTGAAGCGGCAAAACATGCGTGAGGTTCAGGCGGCGCAGAGAGTCGAGACCGCCGCCCAGGCACCGGCCTTTGCGGCGTCCGGAATGGGCGTTGGGTATAGGCGGCGGCACAGAGATTCAGGGCGGCCGTCAAAACAGCAGCCTTCCCATTATTAAAAAAGGAGATGAGCGCGATGGTGCATGGGCATACAGTGGCGGCGGTTATCGTGGCGGCGGGTGCGTCCCGCCGGATGGGATTCGACAAGCTGGCCTATCCGCTGGACGGCGGCACAGTTTTGGAAAAGAGCGTCCGCGCGTTCGATACGCACCCGGCCATAGACGAGATCCTATTGGTGGCGGGAGAAAACGCTCCGCAGGCAGCGCTGCTGGCCGCGGCCTGTGCCAAGCCCGCAAAGACCGTAGCTGGAGGTGCCACGCGCGTGCAGAGCGTGCGTGCGGGCCTGGATGCGGTGAATGCGGAATATGTGGCCATCCACGACGCGGCGCGCCCGTTCGTCACGCCTCAGGTGATATGGGATGCGCTGGAGGCCGCGTATGAAACAGGGGCAGCTGCGCCGGCCGTCCCGGTGAAGGACACCGTAAAGGTGGCGGCGGACGGCCTCGTGGTGGAAACGCCCGCGCGGGAAAAGCTGTACGCCGTGCAGACGCCGCAGTGTTTTCGCACCGCGCTGTACCGGCAAGTGCTGGCGCAGGTGTGCTGTGACGCAGTGACGGACGACTGTTCGGCCTTTGAACTGGCGGGCCTGCCTGTGCGGCTGACACAGGGCGATTACGCAAACTACAAGATCACTACGCGGGAGGATCTGCCCGCGCCGGAAAAAAACGGAGGGAACGGCATGCGCATCGGGCATGGATATGACGTACACAGGCTGGTGGAAGGCCGCGCGCTGGTTTTAGGCGGTGTGACGGTGCCGTATGAAAAGGGGCTGCTTGGCCATTCGGACGCGGATGTGCTGACGCATGCGGTGATGGACGCGCTGCTGGGCGCGGCCGCGCTGGGTGATATCGGAAAGCTGTTCCCCGACACCGACCCCGCTTACAAGGGCGCGGACAGCATTGCGCTGCTGCAGGAGGTTGGCCGTGTGCTGGCGCGCGCGGGCTGGGCGGCAGGCAACATCGACGCTACGCTTTTGTGCCAGGCGCCAAAGCTGGCGCCGCATATCCCCGCAATGCGGGAAAATCTGGCGGCGGCGCTGGGCATTTCCGCAGAGGATGTTTCCGTCAAGGCTACCACGGAGGAAAAGCTGGGCTTCACAGGCAGCGGCGAGGGCATTGCCGCACACAGCGTGTGCCTGCTGCGCCGGATATGAGGGCGCATGCGGGACGAAGCGTAAAAATATGCGCGCGCCGTGCTTTTCTGCGGTAAAACTCTTTTGCGGCGGCCATATTTATGGTATAATATGTCCGTTTAGCGAATGCGAGCCGCAGGCGAAGTATGAACTTAGCGGTGTAGATACCATGTTTCTTAGTGAACACGAGCGGTGCGCGAAGTGTGAGCTTGGAAATATGGTATAGCCATAACCTCAAAGCCGCCGTTTGCGCGGCTGCGCGTGTGCGTTGCACGCGCCCCTGTGCCGGTGCGCAGGGCTTTGAGAACATTGAACCATGCAAAACCGCAGCAGGTGCGGTTTTGTTGAGGCCGCTTTGCAGCGTCATGGTATAATATGTCCGGTTGGTGAATGCGAGCCGCAGGCGAAGCATGAGCCTAGCGGCATAGATACCATGTTTCTTAGTGAACACGAGCGGTACGCGAAGTGCGAGCTTAGAAATATGGTATAATATATCCGTTTGGCAGATGCAGACCGAAAGCGGAGCGGAAGCCTGGAAACAGGGTATACGGATCAATGGCTTGTTTGGGTTTCTCCGCAGCGTGCAGATGGCGGGCCGCGCAGCCGCGCGCGGCAGAGGAGCGCGGCGAATTTTTAATTTCCCCGGCATGCCGGGGCGGCGGAACGGAGGCCGGAAGGTGACGGAGCAGTTACAGTCCATCTGGTATAATTTCATATTGAACGTCAAGGGGAATTTTAACCCCATCGTGGATCTTTTGGACATCCTCGTGGTGACGTTTTTAATTTACGAGGCCATCTCGCTGGTGCGCCAGACGCGCACCGCGCAGCTTGCAAAGGGCATCATTGCCGTGCTGCTGGCGTATGCCGTGGCAAATCTGCTGGGCATGCGCACACTGGCGTGGCTCATCAACAGTATCATGAGCTTCGGCATCATTGCGTTGGTGGTGGTGTTCCAGCCGGAACTGCGCCGCGCGCTGGAACAGGTGGGACGCACAAGCCTGTTCGGCATGCAGCTGTTCAAAGGCAAGGCGGACCCGGGGGATCTGCGCGCCAAATGGCAGAGCGCCATCGTGGCGGTGTGCGATTCCGCCGAGCAGCTGGCCGATTCCCGCACGGGCGCGCTGGTGGTGCTGGAGCGCCGCACCAATCTTTCCGAGATCATCAAAACAGGCACCGTGCTCAACGCCGATATTACGCCGGAGATGCTGGGCACGATATTCTATGAAGGCACGCCGCTGCACGACGGCGCCGTTGTTGTGCGCGACGGCCGTATCGAGGCCGCGGGCTGCTTTTTGCCGCTTTCAAACAACCTGGAGATCGGCAAGGACATGGGTACGCGCCACCGCGCGGCCCTTGGCATGAGCGAGAATTCCGACGCGGTTGTCGTGGTTGTGAGCGAGGAGACCGGCATCATCTCGCTGGCCAAAAACGGCGTGCTCATCCGCCGGCTGGACAGGCAGAATCTGTTCAACCTGCTGGAGGGTGACATGGTCCCGCCGGCCGTCGAAGAGAAAAAACGCCCGTTCTGGAGGAGAAAGCATGAAAAACAACACGAATAACGCTCCCTCGAACGCGTCCTCCCAGGCAAAACCCATGGGCCGGTTTGAAAAACTGTTTTCCAACCGGTGGTTTGCAATGGCGGTTTCCGCAATGCTGGCCGTGCTGCTTTGGCTTGTTGTCATAGCGCAGGAGCCGACGCAGACACGCACCATTACTGTGTCCGGTGTTTCCTATGATTACAATTCAGCTTTGTATACCGGTGCGTCTTTGGACATTGTGAAACGCGAGGATACTAAGGTCAGCGTGGTGATTTCGGGTGACAGCAGCGCGATCAATGAGGTAGACCCCGCCGACATCGTCGTGTATCCCGATTATACCGAGGTTTCCCGTTCAGGCATGCCCGGCGAATACACGCTGCGGCTGCAGGCGCGCCGCGCGGATACGTCTTTGACAAAATTTGATATCGACTCCATCTCGCCCGCATATGTGGACGTGACGTTTGCGCAGATCGGCACGCAGAAATTCACCGTGGAAGTGGAAGCCAGCGTGGACCCGGCCGAGGGGTATTATCTGGGCGAAAAGCAGGCCTCCCCCGCCGAGGTGACGCTGCGCGGGCCTGTGGACGAACTGGCGCGCGTGGCGCGGGTGGTGGCCCGCGTGGAGAGCGATGAAAAGCGCGACCGCACGATGCTGGACAGTGCGGCGCTGGAATTTCTGGACGCGGACGGCCATGCCATCACAGACAGCAGCATCACGGTGCTGGAGGGTGAACAGGTGGAGGTGACGATCCCTGTACTGAAGCTGAAGGAGGTGCCGCTGAAGTTTGAGTTCAGCAATGTGCCGGCAGGATACGACCCCGCCGAGCTGAACGCCAGCATCTCCCCGGCGACCATCCGCATCGCCGGTGCGGCGGATACGGTGGACGGTATCGAAAGCGTGAACGCGGGCTTCATCAACCTGGCGCGGGTCCAGTTGGGCAAGGCCGAGACACTGAAGATCCAGCTGAGCGAAGGACTTGTGAATGTGGATGACGTGCAGGAGGCCACAGTTACTTTTGATACCAGCGGCTACGGCGAGCCGCGCGCCATCACGGTGAGCGATATCCGCGTGGTGAACGCGCCCTCCGGTGTGGATGTGAAGGTCATCACCGAAAGCATCAACAATGTAACGCTGGTGGGCGAGGCCGAGGAGCTGGCGGCCATCTCGCCATCGGACGTCATCGCACAGGTGGACGCCTCGGCGCAGAATATTACGGTAAAGGGAAGCGGACAGCAGCAATTCAGCGCGCAGATCATCGTTACGGGCACAAAGACGGTGTTCGCCACGGGGGCGTACTCCGTGCTGTGCGACATCACGGTGAAGTGACGATGCTGCTGGTGAGAGATATCCGCCTGCCGCTTGCGGCGGGCGAACAGGAGGCTGTGGCGGCGGCCCTGAAAAAAACAGGGCTGCCGCGTCACGGCATAAAAAATACGGGCATTGCGAAGCTTTCGGTGGACGCACGGCATGGAAGGCCCAGCCTTGTGTACACCGTTGCCCTGGAACTTGCCGACGAGGGTGCGGAGCGTTCGTTCGAACGCTTTGCGCCCTATGTTTCAATAGCGGCGCCCGCCGCATTTACTGTGCATAACGGCACACGGCCGCTGGCGCATTCGCCGGTGGTGTGCGGCTTTGGCCCGGCGGGACTGTTTGCGGCGCTTCTGTTGGCGCGGCAGGGGTTCCGGCCCATCGTGCTGGAGCGGGGGCCGGCCATGGAGCAGCGCGCACAGGCGGTGGAGCGCTTCAACGCGGCGGGCCTGCTGGACGAAAACGCCAATATCCAGTTCGGCGAAGGCGGCGCGGGTACGTTTTCAGACGGCAAGCTCACCACACGCATCAACGACCCGCTGTGTGCTTTTGTCACCCGGACGCTGCTGGCGCATGGCGCGCCCCGGGATATTGCCTACAAGCAGAAGCCGCACATCGGCACCGATGCGCTGCGGGATGTTATTGTGTCTATCCGGCGGGAGGTCGAGGCGCTGGGCGGGAAGGTGCTTTTCAACACGCCGCTCACCGGCCTGCGCGTGCGGGACGGGCGGCTTGCGGCGGTGTGCACGCCGCAGGGCGAGCTGCCCTGCGGTGCGCTGCTGCTCGCGCCGGGGCACTCGGCCCGGGATACATTTGAAATGCTGGACGGCGCGGGTTTTACTCTGCAGGCAAAGCCTTTTTCGGTGGGCTTTCGGGCCGAGCACCTGCAGCGCCGCATTGAAGAAAGCCTTTACCACGATGCGGCGGGCCATCCGGCTTTGCCGAGGGGTGAGTACCAGCTTTCCCAGCATGTGGGCGGACGGTGCGTTTACACCTTCTGTATGTGTCCGGGCGGCAGCGTGGTGGCGGCCGCCAGCGAAACGGGCCGCGCAGTGACCAACGGCATGAGCCTTCACGCGCGGGATGGAGAAAACGCCAACGCCGCCGTGGTGGTGAGTGTGAACGAAGCGGATTTCGGCGGCGATGCCCGGCGTGCCATTGCGTTTCAGCGGGAGCTGGAGACAAAGGCATACGCAGCGGGCGGCGGCGGCTACGCGGCGCCCGCCGAAAATGTGCGCAGCTTTTTGGAAGGCGCAGGCACGCTGCACACCGGCGTGGTGAAGCCCACCTACCCGCGCGGCGTGACAGCCTGTGATCTGGGCAGCCTGCTTCCCGGTGAGCTTACGGGCGCTCTGCGCGCAGGGCTTTCGGCCTTTGAGCGGAAGCTGCGCGGCTATACCGCGCCGGAGGCGGTGCTCACCGGGCTGGAGACGCGCACGTCCAGCCCCGTGCGCCTGCCGCGGGATGAAAACGGCGAGAGCACCGATGTGCGGGGCGTTTGGCCCTGCGGCGAGGGGCCAGGCTACGCGGGCGGTATCATGTCCGCGGCAGTGGATGGCCTGCGGGCCGCCGCACGCGTGGCGCAGAATTTTTCTCCCGCACCTTGAGCGGGAGGCTGGAACCCGACGGAAAAATCGAATATCCACCATATCGGAGGAACCTATGAACGACCCGTACAACGGAAATGGACGCAAAAGCCCGGAGGACGACCTGGGCAGAAGCATTGAAAAAGAAGTGAAGGAAACCATCGGAACCGTGGCGGCCGCGCTGCAGGACGCCGCGCGAGAAGTGAGTACCTCGCTGCGGGACAACGAAAGCGTGCAGCGTACCGTGAAAGACCTGGGCGCTGCGGCCAGGGACGGCGTGCAGGGCATCCAGAGCGCCATCGCCCAGGCACAGAAAAATGCTGAGAAGGAAAAGCGGCGCCGCAAACGGCGGGATTATGCAAAAAAGGCAAACGGCGCGCTCAGCGAGGCGGGCGGCCTGATGCTGCCTGCGGGCATTTTGGCGGCGTGCGCGTTTTCTGCTTTTGAACCGGGGGACCCGGCCGGAGCGTTGATCCTGGGGTTCATTTCGCTGTGGTTTTTCGCAGGCGCATTTGGCGCATTTCTCAAATCGCGCACGCTGCGGCGTATCGCCACATACCAAAGCGTGCTGGGCGAGCGTTCCTACTGCACACTGCAGGAGCTTTCGGAGCTTACAGGCAAAAGCCAGGGAGCCGTCCGCAAAGATCTGTTCCGACTGATCAGCTCGGGAAAATATGAGGATGTTTACCTTGCGCCGGACGGCACGCGCCTGTTTTCGGGCGAGACGGCGTACCGGCTGTATCTGGCCCAGCGGCAGGCGCAGCAGGAAGCCGGGGCCCGGCGGCAGGCGCAGCCCGCACGGCCGGAGCCGGCGGGCGTTCTGGCTGAGTGCCGCGCATTTTTGAGCGATCTGCGTGAACAGCAGCGCCTTATCAGCGACGCGCCCGTACTGGAGCAGGTGCAGCGCATCGAGGAGCAGACAGTGCAGATCATCGCCTGGCTGGAAAAGCACCCCGGCGGCGAGAGCCAGATCCGCAGGTTTGTCAGCTACTACATGCCCACCACGCTCAAACTGCTGCGCACTTACAACGAGGTGGACCCGCAGGCCGACAGCAGTGCTGTTGCCGCGGAAATACAGACGGATATCTGCGGTATCCTGTACACCATCAACACCGCGTTCCAGAGCCTGCAGGACAACCTGCTGAAGGATACTGCGATGGACGTTTCCGCCGAGATCTCGGCGCTGGAAACAGTGCTGGCCCAGGAGGGCCTGACCAAAGACGAGCTGCTCGGCCGGTAGGGCGGGCGGGGAAGAAGGGAGCGCTGGAGTTTGGGCGCGTTCGTTTTTATCATCATTCTGTTGTTGGTCATCGTGCCGCGCATGCGCCAGGAAAGTGTGCGCCGCACGCCGTATGGAAAAGAGCATCGCGGCACACAGTATGGATACAGGGCCGCCGGAAAGGGCGGCGCACAGGTGCAGCCCGCGCAGTACAGCTATCCCGCCGGGGCACAGGCGCAGGGCGCCGCAGGCACGGGCGGTGCGCCGAATCCGGACGCTCCGGGCCGCCAAAGCAACGATACGCTGCGGGGCAAGCAGCTGTTGGGCATGTGCGCGGGCATTGCGGGCGGCGCTTGGGCCGCGCTGATGGGCGTGGCGGCGCTGGGCGGTGTCAGCGAGGTGATCTGGTGCATCAGCAACGGTTTTTCCTTTGGAGATGAGCTGATGCTGGTTGTGATACCCGCGCTTTTGGCCGCGGGAGGCTGGAAGGCCGCACAGGCCGGCTTTGCCCTGATGAACCGAATTAAGCGGTTCCGGCTGTATGATGCGATCATCGGCGAGCGCCGCGTGTGCCCGGTATCCGATATTGCGCGTGCCAGCGGCCGCAAGCCCGAGGAAGTGGAACGCGACCTGCTCGACATGGTGCGGCGCGGCTATTTTCCGCTGGGCTTTGTGGACGCCGAGACCGCCTGCTTTTATGCCGACAATGCCGCCTGGCGCGCACAGAACCCCGAGCGTGCCCGCCAGCAGGACGCTCCGCTGGGCAAAGAGCAGCCCCGGCCCGCGCCCGCCGCGCAGGAGCCTGTCCCGGAGGATGAGCCCGGCGGCGGATATTTGCGGGAGCTGGAGCGCCAGCTTGCACGCATTGAAAACGCCGACATCCGCGCCAAGGCGGCGCGGCTGCGCGAGCACACCGAGGATATCTTTGCCTGGGTGAAGCTGCACCCAGAGTGCGCCGACGACGCGCGGCGCTTTTGCAGCTATTATCTGCCCACAGCCGTCAAGCTGCTGAATACCTACAATGAGGTGGCGCCGCATGCCGATGAAAGCAGCGTGGCGGCGGGCATCCAGAGCGAGGTGTCCCAGGTGCTGGACACTATGTCCACCGCCTTCCGGGGCCTGATGGACAATCTTTTGCAGAACACCGCCGTGGATATGCAGGCCGAGATCTCGGCGCTGGAGACGGTGCTGGCCCAGGAGGGGCTGGCGCAAAACGGCTTTACGATGCAGAAATGAGACGCGCCGTTTGTCCGGCGGCCGCGGCTGTGTAATTTTCAGAACCGCCTGTCCGGGGAAGGCCCCGGAAAAAAACCGTGATTTTTTGTGAGAAGGAGACCCATTCCATGTTTTACCGTCCCTGGCAGACCGTCCGCCCCGACCCAGCCCGCTCCGCCGCGCTCAGCGCGGCGCTGGGCATGCCGCGCCTTGTGTGCGACGTGATGTGCGCCCGTGGGCTGGACACACCCGAAGCGGCGCGCGCCGTGTGCGGCGGCGGGGACGCTTTGTCTGACCCGATGCTCCTTTCCGGCATGGAGGCGGCCGTGGCACGCATCCACCGCGCCATCGACGACGGCGAGCGCATCGCCGTATTCGGGGATTACGATGTGGACGGCGTGACAGCCACCGCGCTGCTGTATACCTATCTGGATTCCGCCGGTGCGGACGTTTATTACAAGCTGCCCAGCCGGGATGACGACGGCTACGGCCTTTCCGAGACGGCGGTGGACCTGATGGCCGCCAAGGGCGTGAGCCTGATTGTCACCGTAGACAATGGCGTTTCGGCAAATGCGGCCATTGCCCACGCCAAAGAGCAGGGCGTGGACGTGGTGGTGACGGACCATCATCTGCCGCCGCAGACGCTGCCGGAGGCTGCGGCCATCGTGAATCCCCAGCTCCCCGGCGACGAAAGCCCGTGCAAGACGCTCTCGGGCGCGGGCGTGGCCTTCAAGCTGGCTGCGGCCCTGGACGGCTGCACGCCGGACGAGATGCTGCCTTTTTACGGGGACCTCGCTGCCATTGGGACGATTGCGGACATTATGCTGCTTGAGGGTGAGAACCGGCGCATCGTCAAGGCGGGGCTGGCACTTTTGCAGCAGACGGAGCGTCCGGGCATCGCGGCGCTCATCGAGGCCTGCGGCCTTGGGGGCAAGGAGCTGACGGCGGAAAATGTCTCTTTTGGGCTGGCGCCGCGCCTGAACGCGGCGGGCCGTATGGACAGCGCCGCCGCCGCGCTGGAACTGCTGCTGTGTGAGGACCCGGAGGAGGCCGAAGCGATTGTGGCCGGGCTGGAAGCACAGAATGCGGCCCGGCAGAAGGCCGAGCAGGATATTTTGCAGGGCGTGCTGGACAGCGTTGCCGCGGATGAGACCTATGGCGCGGACCGTATCCTTGTCGTGTGGGGCCGAGGCTATCACCAGGGCGTTATCGGCATCGTGGCCTCCCGCGTGGTGGAGCGCTTCGGCAAGCCGGCCATCATCGTATCCGTTGACGAGAACGGCGAGGGCAAGGGGTCCGGCCGCAGCATCGCGGGCGTTTCGCTGTACAATGCCATCGCCGCCTGCGGGGACCTGCTCATCCGGTTCGGCGGACACGCGCTGGCCGCCGGGCTGTCTGTGCGGGAGGAAAACCTGCCCGCGTTCCGCAAGGCGGTCAACGCGTGGGCCGCGCAGGAGCACCCGGTGCTCAAGCGCCCGGCGCTGCGGCTGGACGCGCCGCTGGCGCTGTCCGGCCTGAAAGAAGAGGACGTGGCCGCGCTGTCGGTGCTCGCGCCGTTTGGCCACGGCAACCCCACGCCGGTATTTTTTGTGGAAAACGCTGTGATCGACGCAGTATATCCCCTCAGCGAGGGCAAGCACACGCGCCTGCGCCTGAAGCAGGGCGGCGGAGTGCTGTATGCGGCGGTGTTCGGCCAGGGGCCGGGCGCGCTGGGTTACAATGTGGGTGACGCGGTGGACGCGGCGGTGTGCCTTTCGGTGTTCGAGGGCAAGAACGGGCCGATGATCTCCGCGCGCATCAAGGAGCTGCGCCCGGCCGGGCTGGACGAGGCATACCTGGAGGGCACGGAGCTGTATGAGGCGCTGATGTGCGGCGCGCCGCTGACAGAGAGCCAGCGGCGGGCGCTGCTGCCCGCCCGTGCGGACACCGTGGCGCTGTACCGCGCCGTGGGCGCTGCCCGCGACGGCGTGCCGGCGGGCGACCTGCGCCCGCTGTTTGCCAAGCTGGGCGCGCGGGGCGCAGGTAAGGCGCTTGTCTCGCTGGAGGCGCTGCGCGAGCTGAGTCTGTTGGAGCAGCGCGAAACGCCTCAGGGCGCACGGTGGTGCCTGGTGCCCGCGGCGGGCAAAAAGGACCTGGCATCCGCGCCGATTTTACGCAGACTGGAGGCAGCGCAGTGATGGAAGAAAAAGCGAAAAATGCCGTAAAGACTTTTGAAGACCTGGCGCAGGCCGTGGCGGATTCCGGCCGCCCATACGACGCCGGGCGCATCGAAAAGGCTTACGAGATGGCTGCGGCGGCCCATGCGGGGCAGACGCGCCTTTCCGGCGAAAGCTATGTCAGCCACCCCGTTGCCGTGGCGTGCCTTGTGGTGGACCTGGGCTTGGATACGGACTCCGTGGTGGCCGCGCTGCTGCATGACTCCGTGGAGGACACCGAGACCACGGCGGAGGACGTGAAGGCTGCTTTTGGGCCGGACGTAGCGCTGCTCGTGGACGGCGTCACCAAGCTGGGACGCATCAAGTTTTCCTCAGTGGAGGAGCAGCAGGCTGAAAACCTGCGCAAAATGCTGCTTGCCATGAGCAAGGATGTGCGCGTGATGCTCATCAAGCTGTGCGACCGGCTGCACAACATGCGCACCGGCGACGGCTGGCCCGAACAGAAACGCCGTGACAAGGCGCTGGAAACCATGGAGGTGTATGCTCCCATTGCCCACCGTCTGGGTATGAGCAATGTAAAGGAGGAGCTGGAGGACCGCAGCCTGCAGTATCTGGACCCTGTGGGCTATGAGGAGATCACCTCTTTCCTGGCCCAAAACGGCGGCGCGGATTCGTTCATCAGCGGCATTGCGGACCGCATCAAGGAGCGCCTGGCCGAGAACGGAATGGACAAATGCACCATCAAAAAGCGCATCAAGAGCGTATACGGCATCTACCGCAAGATGTATATGCAGAACCGCACGTTTGAGGAAATTTACGATGTGTACGCGGTGCGCATCATTCTGGACACAGTGGGCGAATGCTACAATGCGCTGGGCGTCATCCACGACATGTACCATCCCATCCCCAGCCGCTTCAAGGACTATATCTCCACACCCAAGCCCAATATGTACCAGTCGCTGCACACGACGGTCATCGGACATGAGGGAATTCCCTTTGAGGTGCAGATCCGTACCTGGGAGATGGACCAGACCGCCGAATACGGCGTGGCGGCCCACTGGAAATACAAGGCGGGCGTGAGCACGAAAGATAAGCTGGACGACCGTATCGCCTGGGTGCGCCAGCTTCTGGAAAGCCAGCGGGAGAGCGAGGATGCCGGCGACCTGCTGCGGGACATCAAAAGCGAGCTGCTGCCCGAGGAGGTGTTCGCTTTTACGCCGAAAGGCGACGTCATCAATCTGCCCGCGGGAGCGACCGTCATCGACTTCGCCTACGCCATCCACTCAGCCGTGGGCAACCGCATGGTGGGCGCGAAGGTGAACAGCCGAATTGTGCCCATAGACCACAAGGTGGTGACGGGCGAGATCATCGAGATCATAACCGGCCCCAAGGATAAGGGGCCCAGCCGCGACTGGCTGAACCTGGTTGCCACCAGCGAGGCCAAGAACAAGATCCGCAACTGGTTCAAAAAGG
>NZ_JXXK01000023.1 GCF_000949455.1 Ruthenibacterium lactatiformans
AGGTCATTTATGGAATTTATCAATCAGGCAGTTACCGTTTTGCAGACCCTCGTTGTCGCCCTTGGCGCTGGCCTTGCCGTGTGGGGCGTGGTCAACCTCATGGAGGGGTACGGCAATGACAATCCCGGTGCCAAGAGCCAAGGAATCAAGCAGTTGATGGCCGGTGGTGGTGTGGTACTCATCGGCACGACCCTTATCCCGCTCCTGTCTGGCCTGTTCTGATCCGGCAGCCCCAGCATAACCGAAAGGTGGTGAAATATTGGGATTTATCCTTGAAAAAATCGAAGAAGCCATAAAAGAGCTTCTGATCGGCTGGATTGAAAGCAACATGACCAATATGTTCACCGATGTCAACGACAAGGTAGGGACGATAGCTGCTGAGGTAGGCAAAACGCCCTCTTCATGGGATAGCAGCATATACCAGATGATCCGGGGACTATCCGAAAATGTGATAGTCCCCATCGCTGGTATCATCATCACCTTTGTCCTGTGTTACGAGCTGATCTCCATGATCACCGAGAAAAACAACTTGCATGACATGGACACATGGATGTTCTTCAAGTGGTTCTTCAAGGCGGCTGTGGCGATCTACCTCGTTACCAATACCTTTGACATTGTGATGGCGGTCTTCGACATCGGTCAGAATGTCGTAGCCGGTGCAGCCGGTGTCATAAGCGGCGACACGAACATCGACATCGAATCCACTCTTGAACAAATGCGCGCCAGCATGGAAACGATGGGCATTGGCGAACTGCTCGGCTTGTCCATAGAGACGCTGCTGATCAGCCTGTGCCTCAAGATCATGTCGATTCTCATCACGGTCATTCTCTATGGCCGTATGATTGAGATTTATTGCACCGTGAGCATCGCGCCCATTCCCATTGCGACGATGAGCAACCGCGAATGGGGCAGCATCGGCACGAACTACCTCAAAGGGCTGTTCGCGCTGGCATTCCAAGGCTTCCTCATCATGGTGTGCGTTGCGATCTATGCCGTGCTCATCAACAACATGATCATCGCAGCCAATATCCACTCGGCGCTGTTCTCGGTGGCAGCTTATACGGTCATCCTCTGCTTCTCCCTGTTCAAGACAGGTTCGCTTGCAAAGTCACTATTCAATGCCCACTGAGAAAGGAGGGTCAACTTGAAGAAATACTCCGTGATCTACGCCGACCCTCCGTGGCGGTACAAGGTCTACTCAAAGAAGGGGCTTGGCCGCTCAGCGGAAAGCCATTACCCGACCATGAGCCTTGAAGACATCAAGGCTCTGCCTATTGGAGAGCTTGCAGCAAAAGACTGTGCGCTCTTCATGTGGATTACCTTCCCCTGTATGCAGGAGGCGTTCCAAGTCCTTGAAGCATGGGGATTTGAATACAAAACGACGGCTTTTGTCTGGATCAAGCAGAACCGGGTGTCCGACAGTCTCTTTTGGGGCATGGGGTACTGGACACGGGCGAATGCTGAACTCTGCATCCTTGCAACGAAAGGCCATCCCAAACGGGCAAGCCCCGGTGTGCATCAGGTCATCATGAGCCACATCGAAGAGCACTCCAAGAAACCGGAGGAAGCCCGCAACCGCATCGTCCAGCTCATGGGCGATGTCCCGCGCATCGAACTTTTCGCCCGCCAGTCCCCCGAAGGCTGGGATGTATGGGGCAATGAGGTCGAATGCAGCATCACGCTTGGAAAGGAGGTTCCCAATGGCGTTTGTACCGGTCCCGAAGGACCTGAATCGTGTCAAGACGAAGGTCATGTTCAACCTGACAAAGCGGCAGCTCATCTGCTTTGCGCTGGCTGCGGCAGCGGGTGTTCCGATCTTCTTCCTGACTAAGCCCAGCCTCGGCATCTCCACTTCGGCAATGCTGATGGTGGTCATCATGCTCCCGTTTATCTTCTTCGCTCTCTATGAGAAGGACGGGCAACCGGCTGAAAAAATCCTCGGTCATGTGATCAAGTCCATGTTTTTGAGGGATAAGGTGCGGCCATACCGCACGAGCAACCTATACGCTGCGCTCCAGCAGGAAATCAAAGAGAAGGAGGAATTGCAGATTGCACAGCAGCACGAAAAAGGCCGCAGAGCCTAAGCGGCTTACCAAAAACGGCAAGGTGTACGGCGATCTTCTCTCCGCTGAGGAAAAGAAGAAGCTGGTCCTGCAGAAGAAAAAGGCCAAGAAGACAAAGAAAGTCCGTCAGTCGGCGCAGCAGACTATCCCCTATGTGGAGATGTGCCGCGACGGCATCTGCAAGGTCAACAGCCGCCTCTACACAAAGACTATCCGTTTCAACGACATCAACTACCAGCTCGCCCAGAACGAGGACAAAACGGCTATCTTTGAGAACTGGTGCGACTTTTTGAACTACTTTGACAGCTCGATTTTTGTCCAGTTCTCCTTTATCAACCAGAGGACGAGCATCAGCGAGTTCAAGAAGCAGATCGACATCCCGGAGCAGGATGACGAGTTCAACGACATCCGCAGCGAGTATTCCGAGATGCTGCAAAACCAGCTCACGAAGGGCAACAACGGCCTCATCAAGCGCAAGTACATTACCTTCGGCATTGAGGCCGACTCCCTGCGCATGGCGAAGGCCAAGCTGGATCGGATTGAGACGGACATCCTCAATAATTTCAAAACCCTCGGTGTGAAGACCGAGCCGCTGTCCGGCTACGAACGGCTGAAAGTGCTCCATGATGTGTTCAACATGGACTCGAACGAGCCGTTCCGCTTCTCCTTTGACATGGTAGCCCGGACGGGACTCAGCAGCAAAGATTTCATCGCGCCCACTTCCTTCGACTTCCGTGAAGGCAAGTGCTTCAAGATGGGCAAGGCCATCGGCGCAGTGAGCTTCCTGCAAATCCTCGCGCCGGAACTCAATGACCGGATGCTGGCTGACTTCCTCGACATGGACAGCAACATCACGGTCAATCTTCATATCCGCACGATTGATCAGGCGAAAGCCATCAAGAGTATCAAGATGAAGATTACTGACCTCGACAAGATGAAAATTGAAGAGCAGAAGAAGGCCGTGAGAAGCGGATATGACATGGAAATCATCCCGTCCGACCTTGCCACCTACGGCGGTGAGGCCAAGCGCCTGTTGCAGGACCTTCAGACGCGCAACGAGAGAATGTTCCTTGTGACCATCCTCATCATGAATACCGCTGCCTCCCGCCAGAAGCTCGAAAATGCCATCTTCCAGACGGCTTCCATTGCCCAGAAATACAACTGTGCGCTCAAGCGGCTGGACTTCCAGCAGGAAGAAGGGCTGATGTCCTCTCTCCCGATTGGCCTGAATCAGATCGAGATTGAGCGCGGGCTGACCACCTCTTCGACGGCGGTGTTCGTCCCGTTCACGACGCAGGAGCTTTTTCAGAGCGGCGAGGCGCTGTATTACGGGCTGAACGCGCTCTCCAACAACATGATCATGGTTGACCGCAAGCAGCTCAAAAACCCGAACGGTCTGATCCTCGGCACCCCCGGCTCCGGCAAGAGCTTTTCGGCGAAGCGGGAAATGACCAACGCCTTCCTCATCACAGAGGATGACATCATCGTCTGCGATCCCGAGGCGGAGTATTATCCCCTTGTGCAGAAGCTCGGCGGTCAGGTCATCCGCATCTCGCCGGTGAGCACCGACTACATCAACCCGCTGGACATCAATGTGAACTACTCGGAAGAGGAAAACCCGCTGACTTTGAAGTCTGATTTCATCCTCTCCATGTGTGAGCTGATTGTGGGCGGCAAGGATGGGCTGCAACCGGTGGAAAAGACCATCATCGACCGCAGCGTCCGCAAGGTGTATCAGGACTACCTTGCCGATCCGGTCCCTGAGAAGATGCCTATTCTCGAAGACCTCTACAACATCCTGCGCAGTCAGAGTGAGCCGGAGGCACAGCGGATTGCCACTGCCCTTGAAATCTATGTGCATGGCTCGCTGAATGTCTTCAATCACCGGACGAATGTGGATGTGAATAATCGCTTCGTCTGCTATGACATCAAGCAGCTCGGAAAGCAGCTCAAAAAGCTGGGGATGCTCATTGTGCAGGATCAGGTCTGGAACCGCGTGACCATCAACCGTGCCCAGCACAAGGCGACGCGCTATTACATGGACGAGTTCCACCTTCTGCTCAAGGAAGAGCAGACAGCGGCATACAGTGTCGAGATTTGGAAGCGGTTCCGTAAATGGGGCGGCATCCCCACCGGGATCACGCAGAATGTCAAGGATTTGCTGGCTTCCCGTGAGATCGAGAACATCTTCGAGAACTCCGACTTCGTTTACCTTCTGAACCAGGCATCCGGCGACCGGCAGATTCTCTCGAAGGCGCTGAACATCTCGCCCAGCCAGCAGAACTACATCACCAATTCCAACGCCGGTGAAGGCTTGATCTTCTACGGCTCGACCATCGTCCCCTTCAAGGATGACTTCCCGAAGGACACGATGCTCTATCGTTACATGACCACCAAACCCGAAGAAACCTTGCAGAATTAAGGAGGACTACCATTATGAAAAAGAATATGAATGAGAACTTTGAGATCACCGTTGACGAGATGACCGAGATTTTCGGCGATACGCCGGTTGAGATGAGCTTCCGCGAGGTCAAGGAAGGCATGGACAGCTTCTTCGGCCTGATGGGGCTGACCGTGGAGCTGGTCAACCTGATCCGCAAGGAGGACGAGCTGAAAAAGCACCACCGCGCTTACCTCCATGTCCGCGAGGAAATCGCCGAGTGCGCCAATGAGGCGACGGAGGTCATCGGCGGTATTCTCGACTCCATTCAGGAGAAAGAACACATCTACCGTGTGTCCGGCTCTCCTTCCGCTTTTGATATGGATGAGGAAGACGAGTATGAGGATGATTTCGTCACCATCCCCAAGGAGAAGTACGACAGCATGATTGAGGATCTGCTGACGATGGCCGAGCTGATCGACATGGTATCGGATATGCGCACCAAGGATGTCCGCGCCATTCAGGAGTTTGGCAAGTTCATCCCGGCCTATGCCGCCTATGAGCGCAATCGTCTTTCCCTGTACCGCGAAGCGGCGAAGGAGGCCGAGTCCATCATCGACCGCTGGGAGGATGAGCTGGACGATGACGAGGACTACGAGCCGGACGAGTATTTCTCCGACTGATTGCGCATCAAGTCTCGCAGAAAGGAGGGAGTCCCCATACAGCTTGATCACATTTACACCGGCGATTGTCTCGAAGTCCTCAAAACGCTGCCCGATGAAAGCGTCCATTGCTGCATCACCTCCCCGCCGTATTACGCGCTGCGTGATTACGGTGTGGACGGGCAGATCGGCAGAGAGGCAACGCCAAAGGAATACATCTCGCGCCTGACGGAAGTGTTCACCGAAGTCAGGCGCGTACTGCGCTCAGACGGGACGCTCTGGCTTAACATCTCCGACACCTATGCCGGGAAAGGCAATCAGGGCGGCTATGTGGACGCAAAGAATCCCAAGGGCAGAAACGGTCAGGCTGTGGCTCTCAACTACAAGGTTGAGGGCTGCAAGCCCAAGGATATGATCGGCATCCCGTGGATGCTGGCCTTTTCGCTCCGCGACTCCGGCTGGTATTTGCGCAATGACATTATCTGGATGAAAGAAAACCCGATGCCGGAAAGCGTCAAAGACCGCTGCGCCCGCTGCTATGAGCATATCTTTCTGTTCTCGAAGTCACGGAAGTATTTCTTTGACTACAAGGCCATTTCCGAGCCGATTGCTCCCGGAACGGTAAGCAGGCTCAAGCGCGGGGTCAAGGGAAGCAACAAATACGGGGAGCCGATCCCCGGACAGGCAAAGCAGCAGACCATCAACCTGTGCCGTGAACACGGTGCTATCTCCGATGAGATGATCAATCCGCTGCGTAACAAGCGGGATGTCTGGATTATCAACACCGTCCCCTTCAAAGGCGGTCACTATGCCGCATACCCGCCGAAGCTGGTTGAAACCTGTCTGCTTGCCGGATGCCCGAAAGACGGCGTTGTCCTTGATCCCTTCATAGGCAGCGGCACAACCGGTATGGTCGCAAAGCAGCTTGACCGTCACTATGTCGGAATTGAGTTAAACCCTGAATACAAGGAACTTGCCGAGGCGCGGATTGGAGGTGAAATCTGATGCCGCATGATGAATTGAAGCCCAAAGACCGGGTTGTCCTGCGGATGACCAGAGACGGCGCAGTGGAAGAAAACCTCACCGAAGGCACCTCAGAAAAAGTGTCAAAACGGCTTGAGGACGCCCAACTTGTTGCGCCCCACGACACGGAAACCGGCGATATTGCCGAAGAGGTCAAGAAGCGGCGGCAGCTTCGTCCTGATGAGCTGGAAGACGCAGTGAGTCAGGCTCAAGCCGAAACACAGTCCGCAGATGCGGCGCAAGAGTACAATCCGGGCGATCTACCCGTCAGCGATGATCCCACATCTCACACTCTGCACTCTGAGACATACCGCACCCATTCCGTTGACTACGGAAAAGCATTTGCCGATACCGCTGTTACCGGTAAGGTCAGCAGACCTCGCGCTGAAAGGCAGATTGATGGAGAGTCCGTTCTGGAAAGAGCGGCGGAAACCTCCGCAGAGATGCCGGACCTTGACGATGATGCCCCAGCTTCCAGACGGATTGAACGGTTGGAGCGAAAATCTCAGAAGGCGCATGAGCGTCTGGATGCCGCCCGTGAGAAGCTGCCCACCAAGAAGGTGTTGAAAAAAGAGCGCGTCTTTGACGAGGAAACCGGTAAAGGCAAAACCCGCCTCTACTTTGAAGACGAGCTGAAAGTCCCCAAGGGACAGAGCAAATTGCAGTTTGAGGCAGACAAGACCGTCCGCAAGGTCGGCGATACGCTTGCCTCTGGCATCCACGGCAAAATCCATGAGGTGGAGCAGGAAAACTCCGGTGTAGAAGCTGCCCATAAGACAGAGATTGCCGCCGAGTCCGTTGTCCGCCACTACCAGCATCATACAGAGCGCAGTGCAAACAAGCCGTTCGAGAAGGTGTCCAAGCTGGAGCAGAAGGCCGAGGCCGCTGACCGGAAGCTCCATTTTGAGAAGACGGTTGCCGAAAACCCTGAGATGAAGGCTTCCCGAGCCAATATGAACAAGCACTACCAGAAGCAGCACATCAAGAAGGAATACGCTGCGGCTCGCAAGGCCGGGGCGCAAACGGCCTCCACCGCCACCAAGTCCACCGCTAAAACCGTCCGAGAGAAAGCGTCGGATAAGGTCAAGGACTTTATCGCCAAGAACAAAAAGGTCTTTGCTTGGCTGGGAGCTGGCTTGATGATTCTGATCCTGTTGTCTGCTGGGATTAGCTCCTGCACGGCAATGTTCACCTCTACCACTTCGTCTGTCATCGCCACTTCCTACCTCAGTGAGGACGATGCCATGACCGGCGCGGAGGCGCAGTATTGTCAGATGGAGGCGGAGCTGCAATCGTATCTGAATAACTACGAGAGCACGCACGACTACGATGAGTACCACTTTGACCTTGATACGATTGAGCACGATCCCTATGTGCTGATCTCCATTCTATCCTCCTTCAATGAGGGAGAGTTCACACTGGACGAAATTCAGGGGCTTCTTCAAACGCTCTTTGACCGGCAATACATCCTCACCGAAGATGTGGAGGTTGAGGTACGCTACCGGACAGAGACCCGTACCGGGACAACGACTGTCACCGATCCCGAAACCGGCGAGACCAGCACGGAAACTTACACCTATGAGGTCGAAGTGCCGTATAACTACTACATCTGTACTGTCACGCTGGAAAACTTTGACCTCTCCCATTTGCCGGTCTACATCATGAATGAAGACCAGCTCTCCATGTACTCAGCCTATATGTCAACGCTGGGCAACCGCGAGGATTTGTTCCCCGGCTCCGGCTATGTGGACAAGTACATTGAAAACCCACCCGATGACTACACGGTCAATGCGGAGTATCTGACGGACGAGAAGTTCGCAACTCTCATCGCAGAGGCAGAAAAATATCTCGGCTACCCGTATGTTTGGGGCGGCTCAAATCCGTCCACTTCCTTTGACTGTTCGGGATTCGTCAGTTATGTTCTCACAAACAGCGGACTTGTCAACACCGGGCGGCTGGGTGCGCAGGGGCTTTACAATGTCTGTTCGCCTGTTTCCAGCGCCGATGTGAAGCCGGGGGATCTCGTCTTCTTTGTCGGCACTTATGACACGCCGGGCGTGTCCCATGTGGGCATCTATGTGGGCGACAATGTGATGTTGCACTGCGGCGATCCCATCCAGTACACATCCATCAACACTTCCTATTGGCAATCCCACTTTTATGCCTTTGGAAGACCCAACTACTAACCGAAAGGAGCGTTTTTATGAACCCGAAATATCAGAAGGTCTGCGCGGAAATCGCCAAAACCGAGAAGAAGGTCGAGGACCTGCAGGGGCAGCTCAAGGAGCTGTACGACAAGAAAACCGAGCTGGAAAACCTTGAAATCGTCAACACCGTCCGTGCGATGGTCATGGACAAGGATCAGATTATGGCGTTCCTTGCCGCGATGAAGGACGGCAAGGCGGAAAAGCCTACCACTACCCAGCAGGAGGTGACGGACAATGACTAAGAGAAAAGGAATCCGCACTCTGGCGGCACTTGCACTGTGCTTCGCGCTTTGTATCTCGTTCACTGTACCCGCATTCGCCTATGCGGATGATACCGAGCAGGAGCTTCCGGTCACGGAGGCGACCCAGCCCGAGGCAACACCGGAAACCGCAGCACCCGAAGAGCCTGAACCGTATGAGGGCGAGCCGATTGAAGGTGAAGGCAACGCTTATACCCGCGATCTGCTCTATGACAAGGCGACGAATAAGCAGTTCATCACGGTGCAGACCAAGACCGGCAACACCTTCTATGTCGTGATCGATTACGATGCGCCCATCAACGAGGAAAAGGAACAGTACCAAACCTATTTCCTCAACATGGTGGACGAGGCCGATCTGCTTGCCCTGTTGGATGAGGAAACGGCATCTTCGCTTACTACCTGTAACTGCGATACCCGCTGCGAGGCTGGAGCTGTCAATACGGAATGTCCTGTTTGCAAAACAAACATGAGCGAGTGCACCGGCGCTGTAACTGAGCCGGAAGAGCCGGTCGAGGACGCGGAAGCCGAAGCGCCCGAAGAGCCGGAAAACGCTTCCCCGAACATTGTCCTGATCATCGGCATCGTTGCTCTGGTCGGCATCGGCGGTGGTGCATATTACTACATCAAGTTCGTTCGCGGCAAGAAGCAGAAGGACGAGGATCTGGATTTCTTCGATGACGAGGGTTATGAGGAAGAGCCGTATATCAATGAGGACGAAGAGCCTGTCATTGCTGACGATGAGGATAACGGGGACGAAACCAAAGAAACGGAGGAAACGATTTGATCTTAGTGATTGCGGAAAAACCGAGTGTTGGAGCCGCTATCGGGAAGGTGCTGGGTGCTTCCTCCCGTAAGGACGGCTATCTCGAAGGAAACAACTACATCGTCTCATGGTGCGTCGGTCATCTTGTGGGGCTTGCGGACGCAAGCTCCTACGATGAGCGCTTTGCCAAATGGCGGTACAGCGATCTCCCCATCGTCCCGGAGGAATGGCTGTTTGAAGTCCCGAAGGACAAGCAGAAGCAGTTCAAGGTGCTGTGCGACCTCATGCGCGATAAGCGTGTGACCGAGCTTGTCTGCGCCACCGATGCAGGACGCGAGGGCGAGCTGATTTTCCGGTTGGTCTACAACAAAGCCGGTTGCACAAAGCCCTTTAAGCGCCTGTGGATCAGTTCGTTGGAAGATAGCGCAATCCGGGAGGGCTTTGCCCATCTGCGAAGCAGCGGCGAGTATGACCGGCTCTACGAAGCCGCGCTTGCCCGTTCCAAGGCAGATTGGATTGTCGGCATCAACGGCACAAGGCTGTTCTCGACACTCTATCATAAGAAGCTGGTGGTCGGGCGCGTCCAAACGCCTACGCTGGCAATGCTGGTGGAGCGTGAAGGCAAAATCTCAACCTTCCATAAGGAGAAATACTTCAATGTCCATATCAGCAAAGACAACCTGACGGCGGACCTGGAAAAGGTCAAAACCGAAGAGGAAGCGAAGGCGATTGCGGCGGCTTGCGATAAAAAGCAAGCCGTCGTTTCTTCTCTCAAGAAGGAGACGAAGACGGTCAACCCGCCGAGGCTCTATGATCTGACCACCTTGCAGCGGGAAGCCAACCGCTACTATGGCTTTACCGCCCAGCAGACGCTCGATCTGGTGCAGTCCCTCTATGAGAAAAAGCTGCTCACCTATCCCCGAACGGACAGTCAGTTCATCACTGAGGATATGGAGAGCACCGCTCATCAGGTGATCGGCATTGTCTCCCGCAAGCTGCCGCTCTTCGAGGGCATTACCCATGAGCCGGACATCGGGCGAATTACCAACAACGCCAAGGTCACTGACCATCATGCCATTATTCCCACCGTCCAGCTTGAAAAGCAAGACCTCGCCGAGCTGCCGGAGTCGGAACAAAAAATCATCCAGCTTGTCGCCATGCGCCTTCTGAGCGCTACCGGTGAGAAGCACATCTACGACGAGACTTCGGTCACGCTCACCTGTGAGGGCTACGAGTTCAAGGCAAAGGGCAAAACAGTCATGCAGGATGGATGGAAAGCCATTGAGCACCGCTTCAAGGAAACGCTCAAGAGCAAGGAAAAAGACGAGCCGGAACGCTCGCTGCCTTCTCTGAATGAGAAGGATATTCTCTCTTCTGTCGTTTCCAGCTTCACCGAACATTACACATCCCCACCGAAGCCCTACACCGAAGACTCCCTTCTGTCAGCAATGGAGACCGCCGGAAATGATGCGTTTGATGATGATACCGAAAAGAAAGGGCTTGGCACTCCTGCCACCCGCGCCGGTATCATCGAAAAGCTGGTCAAAGGTGGCTTTGTTGAGCGCAAGGGCAAATCTCTCGTGCCTACAAAGGACGGCAACAACCTTGTATGCGTCCTGCCCGAACAGATCACTTCTCCTTCCATGACGGCGGAATGGGAAAATACCCTGATGCAGATTGAGCGCGGCAATGCGGATGCGGACAAGTTCCTTTCCGGCATTGTGGGGATGACCTCCGAGCTGGTCAAAGCCTATCCCTTCCTCTCTGACGCCGAGGCAAACCGCTTCGATACCGGCAGAGAGTCCATTGGCAAATGTCCGCGCTGCGGCTCGCCGGTCTATGTAGGCAAGGGAAACTACTACTGCTCGAACAAGGAATGCTCCTTCTGTATGTGGGAGGATAACAAGTTCTTTACGAGTAAGAAAAAGAAGCTGACCAAGAAAATCGCCGCCGAACTGCTGGACAAGGGTTGGTGCAGAGTGACCGGGCTTTATACGCCAAAGCGCCCGCAGCTCTATGATGCGGTGATCCGTCTGGATGACACAGGCGGCAAGTATGTCAGCTTCAAGATGGAGTTCGACCGATGACGCGCCCGCGATATATTGCCTCATGCAGCGGAGGCAAGGACAGCGTAGCAACCATTCTCCTTGCTGCGGAGAAAAACGAGCCGTTGGATGAGGTCATTTACAGTGAGGTGATGTTCGATCAGGAGATCAGTGGAGAAGTCCCGGAGCATCGGGACTTTATCCACCAAAAGCTCAAACCGTTCGTTGAAAATGAACTCGGATGCAAATTCACGGTTCTGCGAAGTGACAAAACTTACGATGATGTGTTCCATCACATTATCACAAGAGGACCTTATGAAGGGCTGCTCCGAGGTTTTGTCTGGCCGGGAAAGTGCGCGGTAAATCGGGACTGTAAAATGCCTCCACTCCGCAAGTACCACAAGGCTCAACCTGATGACACCCGCAGCTATGTAGGTATTGCATTGGACGAGCCAAAGCGTCTTGCCAGACTGAATAAGGAGAAGGACATCAGCCTTCTTGCAAAGTATGGCATGACGGAAGCGGATGCTTGGCGGCTGTGCGAGAAATACGATATGCTCTCGCCCTGTTATCAACATTCCAAACGCAACGGTTGTTGGTTCTGCCCGAACGCATCGACTTCTGAGCTTTCCCACATGGTCAACCGTCACCCTGACTTATTTGAGAAGTTGATTGAATGGGAACATACAGATAATTTGTATCATCGCAGATTGACCAGAACGGAAACTCCGTCTGAGATCAAAGCCCGTCTTTCGGGCAAATCTCAGCCGGAGTTTTCTATTTCAAATCAGTAAGATTGGAGGTTAGAAATGGCTGAAAACAGAAACGCCCAGCAAGTCCGGGAAATCACCGACAAGCTGGAACAGGGAATCAAGGAACTGTTTGAATCCGAACGCTTCAAAGAGTACCTGAAAACGATGTCCAAGTTCTACAACTACTCGTTTAACAATACGCTTCTCATCGCCATGCAGAAGCCGGATGCGACGCTGATCGCCGGTTACACGGCATGGCAGCGCAACTTCGACCGCCATGTGATGAAGGGCGAAAAGGGCATCAAAATCCTTGCTCCTGCGCCCTACAAGGTGCAGGAAGAGCGGGAAAAACTCGACCCGGCAACGCAGAAGCCCGTTCTCGACAAGGACGGCAAGCCGGTCACTGAGACGGTTGAAGTGACCCGCCCCGCCTTCAAGGTGGTGAGCGTCTTCGATGTGTCCCAGACGGACGGCAAAGAGCTTCCCGATATTGCCGTGGACGAGCTGACAGGCAGCGTGGAAAACTACGCCGCCTTTTTTGATGCTCTCAAAGCGCTGTCTCCGGTCCCCATTGCCTTTGAAAATATCACCGATGGCGCAAAAGGCTACTTCTCTCATGTAGAAAACCGCATTGCCATTCAGGAGGGTATGAGTGAAATCCAGACCATCAAGACGGCGATCCACGAGATTGCCCATGCCAAGCTCCATGCCGTCACTCCGGGCGAAAAGGTTGCTCCCGAGGACAAGAAAGACCGGCGCACTAAGGAGGTCGAGGCAGAAAGCGTCGCCTATACCGTCTGCCAGCGGTACGGCATTGAAACCTCTGATTATTCCTTCGGCTATATCGCCGGTTGGTCCTCCGACAAGGAGACCAAGGAGCTGAAAGGCTCGCTGGAAACCATCCGCAAAACGGCGGCTGAGATGATCACCGGTATTGATGAAAAGCTCAAAGAGCGGATTGCCGTGAAAGAACAGGAAGCCCCTACGCCGCTGCGGGATGCGGCTATTCCGGTTTATCGGGAAGCAGCGATGTATGCCTTTGAAGCCGGTGAGCTGAGTGCTTACCGCACTTCGATGCAAGCGAACATGGACTGTAAAGAGGCGATTGAGCAGACCATCAACGACTACTACGGCAACAACCGACTTGCGACGGAGTCCGCCGTTAAGAGCATCCTTGAGAAATTCTCGCCTGAGCGCGTCGCCTATGTCCTCGCGCAAACCATCCAGCAGAAAGACCATGACGGGCGCATTTCCCCGGACTGCAAGGAATGGGCAAAGGGCATGGATGGCAGCCCGGATAATGCCTCACAGCTCATTATTGACAGCGTAAATCCGGGGCTGGTCAGCCTTTTCACCGAAGAGTTCGTCCGGCAGACCTCTATCGGCAAGGTACAGGAGCAGACACCGGCTGAACAGAGCAAACCGGCTGTGCCGGAGAAGGCACCCAAAAAGCCGGAACAGGCAGCACCGGCGAAGCATCGCCTCACACCGGAGGAAAAGAAAATCAAGGAAGCCGTCATGGACACGCTCAAAGCGCAGATTGCCGGTCGCAACGACGGGATGCTGGCTACCTACCACTCGTCCAATCAATCCTTCAAGGTGATGGTGGAGAACAAGGTCAGGATTGAGGGCAACACCGTTACCCGGGATGGCGAGCCGATGTTCGCCATTCACCGCCGCCATTCTGCCAAGAAGGTGCAAGGCTGCTATCGAGAGCTGACACCGACGCTTGAATATATCGGAAAAGAGAAGACTCAGGAAGCAGCGCGGGAAAAGCCTTCTATCCGGGAACAGCTCCGTGCTGCGGCAAAGAGCCAGCCTGAGCGGAAAACGCCGGTTAAGCAGAAGTCCCACGATGTCGGTTTGGAGTGATGCCTATGAAGTTTGAAAACATCGATCTTGTGGATGCCCTTCACCGGATTATGGACATCCACACCCAAAACTACAAAGAGGACTTTGAGCTGGACGCTGGGCTGCTTCACAGTCTTGCCGGTTCCCAATCTCCCGAGGACAAGCACCTTCTCTGGATGTCCCGTCCGAACGGCACTTACCTCCTGCCTGAGCGCGAAGTCTATGTGGAGGATTCCTACGAAAACAAAGTGTGGGAGTTTTACCATGAGCAAACCCGCGATCCCATCCTTGCCTACGCGGTTGAGATCAAGGGCGTAGAGGGCGATACCGTCAGAGGCAACCTCATTGAGCTGGACTATGCTGCCCATGTGGAGAGGATGCAAAAGCTCACCGTTCCGGTTGAGACAGTGGCAGTCTCCTTTAAGGACGATGCCACCTTTTATCTGCCTTTCCGCAGCTACCGGCGTGAAGCGATCCCGCTGGAAGAAAAGCACGGCAAGGTTGTGTCGGTGAGTTATCTGCCTGAGAATGCGACTGAGCTTGACATGATCCTCCGCCGTGAGCGCTTCAAAACGGGCTTCCATGCGAAAACCGGCAGTATTGAGGATCACATTCACAAGCTTGCCGTCCAGCATGGCGTGACAGAAAAGCTTGGCATATTGCCCCTTGAAGCGCAGACCGCCTACAATGCCGTCAAGGAAGCCCATCCCGAAGCGATTGTCTGCTTTGCCCAGAACAGTTACTTCGAGATTTACGGTGAAGATGCGAAGAAGGCAGCGCCCGCGCTCGGCACAAAGCTCCTGATGAAAGAGCTGGAAGGCGGCGGGCAGGTAGCCGTGACCGGCTTTCGGGAAGATCAGTGGGTTGCCAAGGCAAAGGCTCTGTGGGGACAAGGCAACGATGTCCTTGTTACGCAACCCGGTGAAGACGGCAGACAGGAAACCGTCAAACACCTTATCGCTGAGGACTATATCCCTGTTGGCATGGTGATGGATATGGACGGCAAAACTGTTCGCGTTGACAAAGTGGATTTTCCAAATGAAGAAGTCAGCCTGACGGACATTACGGACAGAAAAAATCCCGTTCCATTCCGTGAGCGGTTGTCTATTGTCCGTTCCTATGTGGAGGACGCTCCGGCAGAAAGCCTCTGGAAAGCAATGGACCGCAGAGAGCATCCCTCTCAGAAGAAGACTTCTGTCCTCGCAAAGCTCAAAGAACACGCCAAGAGTGCGCCGGATAAATGCGCTAAGAAACCTGAGCACACGAAGAAACCAAAATCAAAAGAAATGGAGATGTGATTATGTTTTTTACCGTTGAAGAGACAAATCTGATGTGTTGCTTCGACACTTCCAGTCGCAAGAGGCTGATTGCGGAGATGAAGGGGCTGCCCATCGGTGAACTGGATGATGAAATGGCCGAGCTACTGTTCAATACGGTTCGCAAGCTTGAGAGCATCAGTGATGAAGCGTTTGCAGAACTATATATCGCACCGGACAGCATGACTGACGATTGAAAGGAGGATGCCTATGCCTGTTTTGGACGGCAGTTTTGAAGCGTTTGTGACCAACCTCGGAAAGTATAATGAAGGGGAACTTGTCGGTGAGTGGGTGCAGTTTCCGACCACCGAGGATAAGATGAAAGAAGTGTTCGAGCGGATCGGTATTGGCTCGAAAGACGAGTTCGGTCAGGTCTATGAAGAGTGGTTCATCACCGATTATGACTGCTCCATTCACGGGGTTAGCAACCTCCTTGGGGAATATGAAAACCTCGACAAGCTCAACTACCTCGCATCCCGGCTGGATGAGATGTCCCGCTCTGAGCTTGAGCATTTTGTGGCAATCATGGATAGCGGCTGCGATGAAGTGAATGACCTCGACGATCTGATTAACCTGACCTACAATCTCGACAACTATGATTTTATCCCAGACATCAAGGACTATGACGATCTCGGTCGTTACTACTTCTTTGAGGGCGGCTACAACATTGACAACAAGTTCGGCAGCTTTGTGGACTACATCGACTTTGAGCGGTACGGGGAAGACTGCGCAATCAATGAAGGCGGCACACTGACCGACGCCGGGTACATCCGTCCTACCGGCGATAGCTGGAACCGCTACTTTGACGGCTCTCTTGAAGATATTCCCGATGAGTACCGCGTCACCGGAAGCGGCGCAGAATTGGAACAGCCAACTACAATGACTGTGCTGGTGGTCGAGCCGGACCAAAAGCCCTATGTGAAAGAAATCCCTTCCGGCCTTGAGTCCTTGCAGCATGAAGTCGGCGGGAGTATTCAGGCCGTCTATCCCTTTGCGGAGCCGGTTGCCGTTATTTGCAATGAAGAGGGCAAGCTGGAAGGCTTGCCGCTCAACCGTGCCCTGCGGGATGAAGATGGAGAAATCTATGATATTGTTGCCGGTACATTTCTGGTCACAGGTCTGACGGATGACAGCTTCGGCTCGCTCTCTCCCGATTTGCTGCGCCAGTTCATGACGGAGTTCAAAATGCCGGAGCAGTTTGCAAAAATCGGCGACAGGATCGTTGCTATCCCGATGATCTCCGAAGAGCAGCAGAAGCAGACTGTCCTTGAAGAGAAAAGCTCCATTGTCAATGAGAACACTTCCGGTATGGCGGTGGATGGCCATATCGGCACATGGCACACGATTGATCACAAGGAAATCGACGGTCACACCTTCTGGCTGATGGAGCATGATACCTTTGGTGACGATGCCTCCTGCATCATAGTCGATGAGCGCGGTGACTTGGTGCTGTCCCATATCTACGACGGCTTCGATGAGAACACGGTTGATCTGCTCCGTCAGGAGGTCATGCCGGTCGAAAAGATGCCGGATGACAGCATCAGCATCGAGGAAATGAAGCAGTACGGCTACAAATGGGGCGGAATGTTGCCCATGCGGGAAGAGGCTGCGGCTGAGGTCATGAAATCGTGCCAGATTTACCGGCTGTACGGTGATGATACCGAGGGGCTGGTTCTGGACGCTAACGAGATCAAGGAACACGCCGCCAAAGGCGGTATCTTCGGTGTGGAGAAAGCGGATTGGGTGGCCGAGCTGGAAAAGCAAAATCCACTCAAAGCCGCTGAAATGTCGCTTGAGGATGACTACGGCATGATTGACGGAATCATCAACAACGGCCCGAAGGAAGACAAAACGAGCGAGAAGGGCGGTAAAGTCTCTATCATGGATCGGCTGAAATCCGCCAAAACCGCCCAGCAGACGGATAAGCCTTCTCCCCACAAGGAGAAGAAAAGCGAGCGTGAGTTATGAGCCGGAGTAAGAAATGGAAGCTCGAATGGAGCTTCTTTTTAGGCAGCGACGGTCGGCGCAAATACAATGACCTGTGCCGCCGCTGCATTCATCCTTGCAAGCAGAGCTTCCGCGCCGTTATCATAGCCTGTCCGCATTACTTTTCCAAGCGCTCAGGACAAAGCCAAAATCTGTCGGGATAAAGGTCGAAAATCGCTGATTTCCTGCCCTCTGAGCAGAGATGAAGCGTAGCCCCGTATGTTTTCCTGTCTAAGCTCCAAACGCCTGAAATGTCAGAATAAAGGTTGATTTTCTATCAAAAGCGAAGAGCCTCGGTCGATGTCCTTGCGGGTGTCGGCTGAGGCTCTTTTTTTGTGGTTCTTTCATGAATTTCGTCCGCACTATGCCGCTAATACATTGAGAGTGGATTAGCGTTTCTGTATAACTGTGCCGCTTGTCCATATAATTACTATGAACGATACAGAAAAGGGCATGGTAGTTGTCATGATAGATAAACGAATAGGCAAGCGGATCAAGCAGTGCCGCGAACGCCTCGGTCTTACGCAGGAAGAGTTTGCCGAAAAGACCGGATTCACTGCAAACTATATTTCAACCTTAGAACGGGGCGCATCTTTTCCCCGTTGTGAAAATTTGATATTGTTGCTTAACGCTCTTGAGGTATCTGCGGATGCCATCTTCTGTGATGTACTCGACCACACGACAGAGTATAAGGCAACACAGCTCTCGAATGAATTGGGCACCCTTTCGGTTGATGCTCAAAATCGCATTCTCCAAATAGTTGAACTCCTGATCCGTCAAGAAAAAGAGAATGAAAAATAACATTCGTCATTGAACTGCGCTTATTCGGCGCAGTTTTTTCTTTTACCGCGTATTTCGACTGACTTCTGCATCTCTTCATGCTATACTATGGATAAGCGAATGAGAATAGCGCTAAAATACATAGTTGGAGAGATGAGATATGAAGACAAAGAAATGTGCATTTACCGGCCACAGACCCCAGAGCCTCCCGTTCGGATTCAATGAGGCAGACGAAAGATGTATTGCACTCAAGCAGAAGCTCAGAGATGAAATAATCAGGCAGATTGAAGAGAATGGCGTTACGCACTTTATCACCGGTATGGCAATCGGCGTTGATATGTTTGCGGCTGAGATCGTCCTTGGCTTGAAATCGGCTTATAATGGCATTACGCTTGAGTGTGCCATCCCTTGCGAAACACAAGCTGAGAAATGGAGCGAGGCTCTCAGGGATCGGTACTTTGATATAGCCTCCAAATGCGACAAAGAAACGCTTTTGCAGCAGCGTTATACGCCGGATTGTATGCACAAGCGCAATCGTTATATGGTGGACCAGGCTGATTACATTATTGCAGTATGGAACGGCAAACCGAGTGGCACAGGGAAAACCGTACAGTATGCGCAACAGCAGGGTAAGCCGGTGCGTGTCATCAATCCCATAACGCTTGTGGTAGAAAACATATAATCTGGTAATTAGCCAGCAATGAATTGAATAAGCCGCGGTTCCCATTGTGGGGACTGCGGCTTATTCTTTATTCTGAGATCAATTTTTCCCTATAAGGGATGTCGAAAAGAATCCGGTGGTAGTCGAGAAGGCGATGTTTATTAAACAGCTTTTCGGCAAGCCGAACCACTGGATGATTAAGAATCTCATCTGCAATTCCGTTTTCATTGATGAACCTAGCCCATTCAAAAGTGTCTTGAACAGCTTCGGACTCAATTACTACGGGGACGATGGTTTCTGTTAGCCGCATGGCAGGATCATTTTTGTATCGTTTACCTATCTCGCTCGGTTCACAGTTTTCATATTCATCAACATCACTGGACAGTATGGAATCAATCTTCATAAAATCATCAGGGACATCTCGTGTTAAGGTAAGCGCAATATCGCCCTTCCCGTCAGGTACGGTAATGTATTCGGCTATTTCAAGCTCGTAAGGCATCCCACCGATTTCCGCTGTCAGAGTAAACATCTGGCACAAATAAGCAGAGGTTTCATCCACCTTGTCCTCATTCATGAAACACAGCGGATTGTATTCTACGCATTCCCATTTGACTTTTCCCAATTCGGTAAGCCTGGCAATACTCTCTAATGTTTTCTTTTCCTCTTCACGCCATAATTCGTCCATCATAAATTTTACACCTCCGCTTATTTTCGTTTGAACTCCAAGACCACATCACCACTGTCGGTAATCCTCATCTGCATCGTTTTCACATATTGAGAAATGAATTGCTGTTTTTCTGCTGAACTCATTTCAATCCGTGTTGTGCGTATTGCTTCATCAAACATCTCAAATATGTTGAGTCTGACGGCATTGTCGATGTACCGATACATCTCCTTAAAGAGTGCGCCTTGCTTGATGTCTTCGGTATTCCCTGAATAGAAGTCATCTATGTAGCAGTAGAATATTCCGGCATCTGAAAGTGCATTTTTCAAGTCTGGCCCGCAGCTTTCCCGTTCGATCATGACAAGAAAACGGGCATCTTGCAGAGACGAAATCAGCCCCCAGTAGTCTGAGTCGCTTGACACAAGGATGAAGGAATCCACATTGTTTTTATAGTGTTCCTGACAGGTTCTTGAAATGAGCATCACATCAACAAGGGATTTATTTTGCTTCACTCGTTCGATCATCATGTGCTCAACAGGGATTGCGGTGAAGCTCTCCAAAATGCGCCACGCAGATGCAGCATGAACATCATCAAACAAGATGATTGAAGAAATCTTCTTTGTATATTGACGGTCAAGATTCCTCAGCGTTGCACAAAGTTTGTATGGGTCTGAATTTTCGCAATCTACCACGATGACAACTTTCTCGCTGCTTTCTATAAACTCATAGATGCTTCCCTTAACATAGCTCCCTGCGTCTGATACCTTGCTATATTCTGTGAAATAGTCATTATTCCATTGGTAAAGCAAGGTGACAAATTTCTTGTCATTATAGAGAATGTTCCCTTCTTCTTTAGGAGTCCAGTTGATGTAAACCTGATACGGATAGAAAAGCAAATGCGAGTAGTAAATATCCGCAGCGGCCTTTGTTCCATCCTCAGTTAGACCATTGGGCATCACAAAAAGATTTTTTACATATTGCCAGTTTAGCCAAAGAGGAAATAGCTTTTTGCAGTTGTTAATTCTATCAGCTATCAACTTGTTGATCTCAATAACATGATGGCAAAGTTTTTTGCTGCTCTTTCGGACAAAATTGACTCCATCGGCACTGAGCTGTGTCATGCTGTCTGGCGGAATATATTCAGGGAGATTGTAAATTGAAGTATAGTCAAACCGCATCTTTTCATTGATGTGTTTGAAATTCCGCTCTATGGCCGTTCGGATAATGCACAGGTGGCGGATTATCCGAGCCGCCTTGTCCTGTTCAAGCCTTTCATAAACTTCCGTTTTAGGCGGCTCGTGCTCATTCTCAAAAATCCGCTTTGGCACACCAATCAAATAGGCAATCTTAGAAACAATCTCATAGGTGCTGTCTTTATACCTGATTATATCTGCTTCGGGGACTTGATTATTGACGATTCCAGTATCGCTGCCATCTGCAATCGTGATAATGCGCTCATCTTCATCCAGCTCTGTTGTTTCGCGGACATCCATATTATGTTCCTTTCGAGGCATAGCGTTGATAACGAACAGTAGACGATAAAAGGTCACACAGTCATTACATTATCCGTCCACATTTCACATTGGCTCATCACGGTCTGAACTGCGTCATCCATGCCCTCTGGCGGGTATTTGTGTTTTTTGAGAAGGCGCTTGACCAACCGGCGCATACCAGCTCTGGCGCTTTCTTTCTTCTGCCAGTCTATTGTCCGGTTCTTACGGAGCAGATCGGTCAGCTCTTTTGTAATTGCAATCAGTTCGTCATGTTCGTAGAAGTCTTTGATGGCTTGGGGCTTGGTCAGAGCATCGTAGAATGCAAGCTCGTCGGCGGTCAATCCCAGTTTTTCACCCTCTGCGTTTGCATCGGCAATTTCTTTAGCAAGCTTCAAAAGCTCCTGAATGACTTCCTCATTGGTCAGCATCCCATTCAGGTATCGGTTCATTGCACCCTGAATAAGTTCAGAAAACTTCTCCGATTTGACAATATTAGTTCGCCGGTAAACCGACACCTGTTCGGCAATCAGCTTTTTCAAGAGTTCAACAGCAAGGTTTTTCTCCTTCATGTTGGCAATCTCTTCAAGGAACTTCGGATCGAACAGCGAAAATTCCGCCTTCACATCCGAGAAAAGGTTGATTACGCCCTCACTCTTGATACTGTGTTTCAGCAGCTCATTGATCCGCTCGTTTACTTCCGGCAGCGTAAACTTCTTACCCGTACCGCCGGACAGAAGCCGGACAATCATCGTTCGGACAGATTCAAAGAATGCTGCTTCAAAGCGTGTCTTTTCATCTACCAAGCTACCGCACAGCGAAAGTGCCTGTTTGAGAAGTAACGCCTCCTTGATGTAGATGTTTTGCGTCTTCTCCTTGTCGGGAAGGTCTTGCTCTGCGACGCTCTTGCCGAGGATATAGTTTACACCTCCGGTAATCGCCTTCGCCTTATCGAGGTCAGTTCCAGTCATGAACTTATCGTAGTTATAACCGTAGAATAGGTCACGGCACACGGACAGTTTCTCAAGGAATTTTGGATATGCAGCCTTGCTGACATCCGTGTCACCGTAGTTCTTCTTGTCCCGCGCTGTGTAATCATTCATAGCCTGTTTCAGCGCAGCAGCGATGCCCACATAGTCAACAACCAAGCCGCCTTCCTTGTCCTTGAAAACGCGGTTGACACGAGCGATAGCCTGCATGAGGTTGTGACCGGCCATCGGCTTGTAAACATACATGGTGGCAAGGGAAGGAACATCAAAGCCCGTTAGCCACATATCCACAACGATAGCGATTTTAAGCGGCGAGTCGTTGTCTTTGAACTTTCTCGCCATATCTTCTTTGTGAGCCTTATTGCCGATTACTTCACGCCATTCTTCGGGATCGTTGTTGCCCTGCGTCATGACAACTGCGACCTTTTCCGTCCAAGTAGGGCGCAGTTTCAAAATCCGCTTGTATATCTTCATGGCGATGGGACGGGAGTAGGCAACAATCATCGCCTTTCCGGTCAGAATATTGGCGCGATAGTTTTCGTAATGGTCGAGAATATCGTCCACAAGAGAGCCGATGGTTTGGTCAGCCCCCAGAATCGCCTCCATCTGGCCAAGTTCCTTCTTGCTCTTTTCGATAACATAAGGATCGGCATTCTCTGCCATCAGGTCATACTCATCGTCAATAAGATGCAGCGTCTTTTCATCAAGTTTGAGATGGATGACGCGGCTTTCATAGTAAACCGGTCTGGTCGCTCCGTCCTCAACTGCCTGAGTCATATCGTAAATGTCGATATAATCACCGAACACCTCACGGGTGCTCCGATCTTTTGAAGAGATGGGAGTGCCGGTGAAGCCAATGTATGTAGCGTTTGGAAGCGTATCACGGATGATTCGGGCAGTACCAATGATGGTCTTGGCCTCGACCTCGCCGTCTTCCTTCTGGCGCACTACAACTTTCTCTGTTAATCCGTATTGACTGCGGTGCGCCTCATCCGCCATGACGATGATATTCCGACGCTCAGAAAGAGGCTCACCGCTTTCCTCAAACTTCTGCATGGTAGTGAAGATGATGCCGTTAGCCTGACGGTTTGCAAGCAGCTCTTTCAAGTGGGTTCGGCTTTGGGCGTGCTGCGGCGTTTGGCGTAAGAAATCCTTGCAGCGGGCAAACTGGCCGTAGAGCTGGTCATCCAAGTCGTTTCGGTCTGTGATCACAACGATTGTCGGGCTTTCCAATGCCTCTTGCAGATAGTGGGCATAGAACACCATAGACAGCGATTTCCCGCTGCCCTGCGTGTGCCAGAACACACCGCCTTTACCATCTGTGACGGTTGCCTTTTGAGTGGAAGCAATCGCCTTCTTGACGGCAAAATACTGATGGTAGGCGGCAAGCACTTTGAATGTTTTCTCACCGTCCACATTGAAGCAGATAAAGTTTTTCAAGATGTCGAGGAATCGGTTCTTCTCAAACAATCCCTCAAAGAAGGTGTCAAAGGCTGCGTACTGTGTGTTCTCGTAGCTGCCGTCCGTTGTTTTCCACTCCATGAAGCGGTCTTCACCGGAGGTGATGGTTCCGGCCTTTGAGGTGGTCATATCGCTCATGACGCAGACCTCATTGTAAATAAACATGGAGGGGATCTCGTACATATAATTGCGGAGCTGGCGATATGCGTCGGAAGCATCTGTCTCTTCGCGGGAGGGAGATTTCAGCTCCACTACGACAAGGGGAAGACCATTGATGAAGAGAATGACATCAGGGCGTTTTTCGGAATTTTCGATGAAAGTCCACTGGTTGGCAACGGTAAAGTCGTTATTGGCAGGATTTTTGAAATCAACAAGGTAGACGAGGGTGGAGCGTTCCTCGCCATTTACAAAGTATTTTACAGAGATACCGTTTTGCAGATAGTCGGTAAAGGTCATGTTCTTTTGCAACAGCGAGCCGGACGCAAAGTTCTTGAGCTTGTAGATGGCCTCGTTGATAGCATCCAGAGGCAAGCCCTTATTGATGCGCTGCAAGGCGGGCAACAGGGCATCCTCGTAGAGCGGAGAGTGATAATCACGCTCCACATCCGGTCCGTAGACATAGGTGTAGCCAAGCCCTTCATTAAGTAATTGGAGAACTGCATTCTCGTAATTTGATTCGGTATAATATCCTGCCATTTCCGTTGCTCCTTTGTTCGATCTGCTGTGTTATCATCTAACCCTTTCTGCAATCGTGTCAAGCTGTCCTGCGATCACAGCGAACTCGCAGTTCATATCAAGCGTTTTTACGCTGATCTGATTGCCGCTCATCTGGTAATCTCCATCCGGCTGAACGGCATCATCCGTCTTGGCGTATAGAAGCATCCCCGCTACCGTTTCTCCGGGCGCTGCATCCCAGTTCTTGACATAGGTGAAAATCTGATACAAATTCCCTGAGTGGAGCGTTTGCGTCATATAGGGTGCTTTCATCTGCATATTGTGCGTGTAGAACTTTGCGTCGATTATAAGCGTCTTTCCAGTTTTCTTGTTTGAAAGCACGATGTCGGACTGCATGGTAGGCAAAAGCGTTCTGTACCCATCTGTCACTTGCCAAGCGATTTGCGGGGAATACGCACGGATGTCCGGGTGCTCCCGCTGATAATAGCCCAGTATGAATTTCTCATACAGCTTTGCCATTGTCATGTCATCCGCATAATCCATAATACGGGTAGATCCGTCTGCGGTCGTTTGCAGCAGTCCTTTCAGAACAAACCGGCATATTTCAATTATCATCCGGTAGGTCTGATTATTGCGGTCATATTGTATGTTCCAGTTGATGTTATGAGCGTCCAAGGTATCTACGCCATCGAAGAAGACAAGCAGCTTGCGGATCTCCTTCTTCCTCGCCTTGGTAATATCTGCACGGAGCAGTACGGCCATTGTCGTTTTGATAATGCGATTTGTATAGGCATTAACCGAAAACTCATCATAGGCGCAGACGAGCTGTTTTTTACGAAGGACTTGGGTTTTGATGGATTCTCCAATTTCAAGCTTGCCTCTTGGGGAAGCCAGCGGCTCTTCCTTTGTTATGTACTGTCTGCATAAGCCCCGCTTAATCTGAACAGACACGCCTTTGCATAGGATAGCAGCCAGCAACTCTGCGGTGTTTCGGAAATCCTCAGCGGCAACATCCTTATAGCCTTGCTCGTGCAACACTTGGAACGCATAGGCCAGCATATAGTAGATGTTGCGAATGGGAATCATTTGACCACCTCACGAAGAGTACGGCTCCAATCCTTGACTTTTGCGGCTTCATCAAACCAGTATTCTTTGAGCAGCGGGATCAGCTCAAACTCTACCACGGACTTCATCCAATCGTCTGTGACTGTGGCGTTCGTACAGAAATAACTATGGCCGATGCAGAAACCTTCGCCCAGCGAATCATCATTCGCTATCACATCATTAAGCTGCTCCACTGTGGCAATTAGGCGGTCGAACTTCGGGTTGTTGATCTTCGCCCTATATGCCCTGAAACCAGACGAGTTAAATGCCGGTGTCATCTCAAAGAACGCAAAACGGCGGCGCAGTGCATAGTCCAGCATGGCAAGACTACGGTCTGCGGTATTCATCATGCCGATGATGTAAACATTGCTTGGAATAGAGAACTGCTCGTCCGCGTAGAGAAGCTGTAACTCAACTCCGCGCTTATCGCTTTCAATGAGCATGAACAGCTCGCCAAAAATCTTGCTCAAGTTGCCTCGGTTGATCTCGTCAATGATGAAGAAATAGGGACGGTCATCTTCTGCGGCCTTGCGGCAGAACTCATAGAATACGCCTTTCTTCAACTCGAAGCCTGTTTCCGTGGGGCGGAAGCCCATGATAAAGTCTTCGTAGCTGTAACTCTGATGGAATTGCACCATCTTGACGCGGTTCGTGTCTTTCTCGCCCATGATAGAATAGGCGAGCCTCTTTGCCGCAAAGGTTTTCCCGACGCCCGGTGCGCCTTGGAGGATCACATTCTTCTTCGTCAGCAAGAGAGCCTTGAGGATGTTGTAGCGGTCTTCTTCCATAAACACATCATGCAGGAAATCGTCGGCGGTATATGGATCGTATGTCCGTTCCTCTTCATCCTCGTCTTGGATAGCAACATTTGTGCTTTCTCCATCAAAAAGGCTTTGCGTCTTCTTCACAAAATCGGTATAAGGCGTTACATCGGTCAGAGTTTTCATCGCCAACTGCTCAGAATGCTCCCATAAACCTTTGTCTGTCCAGCGGACAGTACGGGTGTTACGGTAGTGCTCACGGGTGGGATCATATACATACTCGCCCTCAACAACGCCTCTGCCAATGATTTCTTTTCTGCCTTTTTTGACGAAGATGATGTCGCCGGGTTTGATGTCGTTTGCAAACTGCCATGTGGCGTGAACTTGATTTTTATACGAGCTTGTCCCCCCATAGACTTCCCGCATCTTAGCTCGCATTTCTTCCTTGGAGCTGTACTGCATGAGATCGCCCATGTCATCCCAGCCGATAGCCATAATGCCCTCGTCATAATCGTTCTCCCAGTTGACCGAGCCATCGCCAGCAGCATACAGCCAATACCGGACGGCTGTGTCATCGACCGTGAGGGCAGTATCAGAGGATTCCTTCGGGATGATGCCCTCAAACATCTTCTCGCTGAAATCCATAACAATATTGTTGTCCTTGGCTACCTTTGTGCAGCCCCGGCGGATGCTGTTTGACTTGTTTCCGGTCTGCTCGTAGTAGTAGGTTATGTTTTCGTGGGTTGCTTTTAAGGCATTGACCATGCGATCCTTGCCATAGTCCTGTCCGATATGGGCGATGAAGTAAATCGTTGTTTCTGTATTGCCCCGGCGGGTGTATCTTGTTCCCTCCATCATGGATGCAAACAGCATGACCATGAGCTTATGGGATGTTTCCCCGAAGAACGGAACTTCCTTGCACATGGCCGCAACAGCGTCATCGGAAGAAAGTGCTCCATCGTAGGACATTTTTGCGTATTTGTAGACAGTCACTTCACAATCGTACTCCGGTCCCACATAGGCTCTCACACCGCCTTTGGTGTCCAGGAACTCTTTGAGCATCTTGAGATCATTGAAATAACCGGCTGTGCGTTCCTCAGCGCGTTCCGACATCACATCATGTTTCAGATATTCGAGTATATCCTGCTTTGCCGCTGCCATCGACTCGTCGCTCTCAAAACACTTCCAGAAGGAGAGGGCAATGGTATTCTGATACAGGTAGAAGGCATCAGAAACATGGGTGCTGAGACTGCTTTCTGCCCAGTCAGGATGCTTCTCACGCAGATAATCCTTGTATTCTTTTCTGACGCGACTGATTGTTTCTTGTATATCCATTGCACATACCTCCCATTTTCAAATCATATTATACCGCGTTTTGACAGCGCGTGGTCGCTCGCAATGCGACAAGGGCAATAAACGATAATTTAGCGGCTTGATTCTTTAAGCTTTTGGAACTGCTTTTTCCATGCGCGAGATGGTTTTTTGCAGATGCGGTCATCCGATGCAAAGGCGCATACTCCCGGCAATCCGTTATTACCGCAAATATCAGGGTTGTTCTGACGGCATCCGTAGGTTGATACTTCGGTGTCCTGCGGATGCAAAGGTGCATTAAAAGGTATTCTCAGTTGTTTATTACTCATACGGACACCTCCGAAACATCAATTTCACCCGACATGAGTTTCGGAAGAAGTTCATCCCTAAGTTCAGTAAGTTTGCGAGCTTCAATCCGATTTGCGATAATCAGGTTGAATAAGGGATTCATTAAGGAACTAATTTCCTTGTAGTCCTTTTCGGACGGGATAAGGACTTCGGCTTTTTCAAGTTCCCCGCGTTTTATGTGTCCCATCGTCGTTGCCTTATCAGCGGCAATAGCAATGAATCGTTCAAGGTGATGTGCCGTCCATAAATAGTAGAACCATTGATCGTAGGTTTCTGATGTCACTTTGAAAAGATGCTGATTTAAGCCACAAGTTCCACCGCACCAAATGTCAACAAGCAAACTGCCAGACCATGAGAATATAACATCCCCATCATGGACTATGTATTCAGGCTTAATACTCGGGGAGCATAATTCACTGCTGACATCGCATGAGCCTTGACGGAGTTCTTTAATTTTGAGAACAGGAAGCCCTACTTCGTCATCACGAGGACGGAACTTCTGCATTGCAAGACCATTTAGATAATTGGCAATATCCAGAAGATTGCCCTTTTTCCAGCCGTCGGGAATAGTTTCAATGCCAATGAATCGCTGAGCGAAGATTGCCTTTGCTTGTGCGTATAAATTATCGTTTATCTTTTGGTTGATTTCAATTTTATCATCTAAGGCAGAAAGAAGTGCAACGATCTTCTGCTGCTCTGTCTGTGAAGGGTAAGCTACCTCAACTTCTCCAAGCAGTTTTGTATTGATTGACGGCATTGTCGCGCCCACCGCAATATTTCTTACGAATTGTTTTGTGTCTTCCAAGCAGAAAAAATAGTAGAGATATAACGGATCTACTTCTGTGTTAGGACGCACTCTCAAACACCGTCCAGAAAACATCCAGCCGTCGTGTGCGGCATCCACATAAGAGCATCTATCAACCGATCCAACCCGGCTAAATACAATGTCTCCTTCCTTCAAAACATACTTAGATAGGCGAGCCTTATCTTCATCAGATACTTTTGGAAGGTTCTGTTCAGTGAAAACTCTATTTCCCAAATGCTCAACTGTTACAATGGGGGTTCCAATATCTACATAGTCCTCTTTGTGAAGCTGACTCCCAAAAGGTCCCGTCTGGATGTCTGCTATATCTCTTAGAAAATGTCTATTCATATTCACCATCCTATCCGATGTACTTTCTGTGTGCCAGCTTCACATTTTGTTGCTTTACCATTGCGTAGTGCATGGTTGTATCGATCTTCTGATGCCCTAAGAGTTGCTGGACTTGCTCTATGGGCATTCCCTTATCTATGGCTGAGGTTGCCAGCGTTCGCCGGAATTTGTGTGGGTGTACTTTGGGCAAATTCAAGCGTTTTCCCAGCTCTCGAAGCCGCGTCTCCACGCCCCCGATCATCAGCCGGTCGTGCGGGGCTTTCAGCGAGACGAACAGTGCCGGGTTCGCATCTGTGCGCTCGTTGAGGTAGTTCTGCAAATGTATTTTGGTTCTTGCATCGAAGTACACAAGGCGCTCCTTGTTACCTTTACCGATCACAACGCATTCCCGCTCGTTGAAGTCAATGTCTTCTCGGTTCAGCATGACCATCTCTCCAACACGCATCCCAGAGGAAGCGAGTAGGTCAATGATTGCTAAATCCCTTGTAGTTGTGCAGCTATCCCGCATCAGCTCTAACGCCTCGTCCGTGTAGGTGTCTTTGACCAACTTTGCTGTCTTTACCTTGTGAATCCGGCGTACCGGACTTTTCAAGATGAAGTCTTCATCTTCAAGCCATGAGAAGAAGCTGGACAGTATGCGCCGGATGTTATCAATCGTTACCTTGCTGGACCTGCGCTGCGTCTGGTAGGTTGTCAGGTACTTACGAAGATCATCCGTTGTTATCTGACTGGCCTTCTTAGCGATGGTAGACAGCATGGATTCAATCGTCTTCCGGTAATACTTCAAGGTTTTCTCGGAACAGCCTTCAATGCGCTTGGCAGTAATGAACGCTTCGACGGCATCCCGTTCTTCCTTCTTTGGGGTGGTGTCTTCATAACTAACGCTCACTCCTTGTAGAGCTTCGGTTAAAGCATCACCTAACTGCAATAGTTGTTCGTTGTTGAGATACGGCAGCATTTTACGCTGTATCTCTTGGATAAGTTGTTCTTTCATCGTCGTTCTCCTTTGTCTTTAAGAGAACGATAAACAGTGGCAGTTCCTTTGAAGTGACTCTCGCCACTGATGAGAGTGAATAAGGCGGTAAACGATAATTTAGCTGATCTCCTGCAAACGATATATCAAGGGCGGTTCAGCAATGACATTTTGGCAGTAAATCAGGGAGTCCTCTCGGATATTTGCTCATATTCAACAGACAAAGTAGCTGTCTCTGAGTTGAACGTCAGAACCTACTTCTCAACGGAAAATATGCTGTCGGGAAAAGCTGGTTCAACCGAGGCGACAAGCCTACCAACTACATCACAGACAACCGCTTGCCATAAAGGTGATACGTTGATTTCCAACATTCGTCCTTACTTTAAGAAGATTGTCTACTGTGAGGACAACTGTGGCTGCTCAACCGATGTTCTTTGCTTTACGCCAAGTCAGCCGTGTTACTCGGCGTACCTATTCAGCACTCTATATGCCGACAAGTTCTTCGCATTTATGGTTGCTGGATCGAAAGGAACGAAAATGCCCCGTGGAGATAAGCAGCAGATTATGACATACCCTGTTGTTCTACCATCGGAAGAAGAGTTAGCTGGGTTTAATACCATTGCTTCACCACTTCTTGAGCAGATTTATTCTAATAGAGCGGAAAATAAACGGCTGTCCATACTAAGAGATACCCTTCTTCCAAAGTTGATGTCCGGAGAGATCAATGTCTCTGCCATCCAGCTCTAAGCCGCTAAATTATCGTTTATCTCTTTGTTTACAATCAACTTCCTATCAATAGATTCAAGCGTACCTACGATGGCGTTCTGCTCATCAAATGACACGGGGTAGTTGATCATAATTTCATCTAACAGGCGGTCACGGTTTAGTTCAGTTTGTCCCGTAGAGCCTTCATCCAACTGCAAGACTTCCCATTGGTGCGCTTTAAGAGCGTAACCAAGGAACTTCTGCGTTACCTTTCCGTTTGAACGGATAAGGATCATGTGTCCGTCTATTGTAGTTGCGGACGGAACATCTTCAATTTGCGCAATTCTCCCAGCAGTTCCCGCACCTGTCGAATTGATCAGAATATCATCAGGTTTGACATATCGTTCAGGAGGGACTTTCTTTTTCAGGGTATCATGCAACCTTGAATCTCCATAGCTTATTCGGAAATTCCGATTGCACTTTTGATTGAGAACTCTAATGGTTGTCTCGGATGCTTCTTCTGCATACGAAGGAGCAATTCCTTTGGAAATATACCCAACCAGCTCTCGTAACGGTACCTCATGCCACTCAGATGTCATATCCAATCGCCCCCAGTCGTTCTTTGATCTGAGCTTCAATTTCATGAGACTTAGTGAAAAGCTCAGACAGTTCAGAAGTCAGGCGTCCCATTTTCTCTTCAAACGGCTCACCGTCATCTTCCTGTTCCTCAATGCCAACATAGCGTCCCGGCGTGAGAATGTAATCTTGCTTTGCGATGTCCTGCGTAGTAACAACCGCGCAGAAGCCTTTTTCATCTTCAAGCGTTCCTTCTACAAAGGCGTTGTAGGTGTCGGCAATTTTCTTGATGTCTACATCCGTCAGTTCGCGCAGCTTCCGCGTAACCATAGTGCCGAGTTTCCGTGCGTCGATGAATAGTGTCTTGCCTTTCTGCTTCTTGTTCTTTGCAAGGAACCAGAGCGATACCGGGATCTGCGTCGTGTAGAATAGCTGCGTCGGCATTGCAACGATACAGTCCACAAGGTCAGCATTGATAATGTTCTTGCGGATTTCACCTTCACCGCCGGACTGCGAAGAAAGCGAACCATTTGCAAGCACCATGCCGATACGACCATTCGGAGCGAGATGCCAGATCATGTGCTGCAACCACGCGAAGTTTGCATTTCCAGCGGGAGGCGTACCATACTGCCAACGGACATCATCAACGAGTTTATCCGCACCCCAGCCGGAGAGATTGAAGGGAGGATTCGCCATAATGAAGTCTGCCTTGAGTTGAGGGTGGCAATCGTTAAAGAACGTGTCCGCATTAAACTTGCCGAGGTCGGCTTCTATACCGCGAATGGCAAGATTCATCTGCGCCATCTTCCATGTGGTCGGGTTGGAGTCTTGACCAAAGACGGAAATCTTGTTGATGTTGCCGCCATGATTTTCGATGAACTTTGCGGACTGAACGAACATACCGCCAGAGCCGCAGCACGGGTCATAAACACGTCCATTAAACGGTTGCAACACTTCAACAAGGGTACGTACAACGCAAGAGGGAGTATAGAACTCACCAGCAAGTTTGCCTTCTTGCTCGGCAAACTTGGAGAGACAGTATTCGTATGTCCGACCAAGAATGTCCTTACTGTTTCCATGCTCGATCATCTGAATGTTGGTGAAGAGATCAACCACTTCACCAAGACGCCGCTTGTCCAGCTCTGGACGGGCGAAGTTCTTAGGAAGAATATCTTTGAGGCGCTTGTTTTCTTTCTCGATACTGCGCATTGCGTCATCAATCACCGTGCCAATTTCCGGCGTGTGAGCGGCAGCAGCAATCGCACTCCATCGTGCATTCTCAGGGACAAAGAAGATGTTTTCGGCAGTGTATTCGTCCTGATCCTCTTCAAATCCATCGCCTTCTTCAACCAGTTCCTTGTACTTTGCCTCGAAGCGATCAGAAATGTATTTCAAGAAAATCAATCCGAGAACGACGGACTTGTATTCGGATGCGTCGATGTTTCCGCGCAGGACGCAAGCCGCGTCCCAGATTTGTTTTTCAAAGCCGATATTGCTTGTGTTATTCTCAGCCATTTCAGCAACCTCCAAAGTTATAGTTTCACACTTACTATCCTACAAAAAGAGCTGTACGAAAAACCGGACTTAGTTCTTGTCCGTTCGCACAGCCTCACATATATCTCCGATGTCACAGTTCAAGTAATCACAAATGCGCAGCAAAATAGAGAGGGACACTTCTTCCCCCTTATTCAGTTTTGTCCATGTTCCGGCAGACAACCCTACTTCATGTCGTAGAGAAGCCCTCTTTATGTCGCGTTCCAGAAGAAGCATCCATAGTTTCTTATAGCTTATGCGCACGGCAACCATCCTTTCGCTTGCTTGCATTCAACATCGCTTATAATATTATACCGGATTTCATTCTCAAAAGCAATCCGTTGATGCAGAAATTAAAGAAAAAGTTTCAACTTCTCGAACCTTCTCTCAAGGATGCAGGGCATCTCCGGTCAACAGAAGATGCCCTGCTTTTGAAGAGATTATTCGCGCTGTGTGCCGCGCAGATGATCACGGTCATGGTCAGCAGAAGGAGCGAGAAACGTATCAACATTAGACTTGATTGTCTCTATTTGCTTTACTTCTTTTTTGAGCTTCGCACGTTCATCATAGAGTCGCTGCTGCTCGTCAAGAAGTCGCTGCTGTTCCGCTTGCAGTGTCTTCAAGCTCGGCAGTTTTTCATCGCCCTGCATGGCAAGCAGCGTACTCCGCGCCGCCTCAAAGATCACAAGTTCGGCTTCATGCTTTGCCTTGAAGCTCGGCTTGTCTTTCGCCTTCTGGAAGGCGTCATATACGGGTTTTAGGCGCTGGTAGTTGGAGATGTTTTTAATAAGCGGCTGGACTTCCCGCAGACGTGCTTCAACGACTTTCAGTTCCTTGCCGGTACGATCATAGGAGCTGTGAACATCCTCGACCTTCTTCTCAAGATCGGTGTATTGGAGCAAGTTGTTGTCCGTGAGATAGTTGAGCGTCCGTGCCGCTTCCTTGAGGATAGTGAGCTTTGCTTTATGCTCGTAACCCTTGCTGTCGATAAGCCTGATCCGCTCCTGAATATCTCCGATGAGAGAGATGCCCTTCGGCGTGGTCTGTCTCTGACTTTTTCGGGGCGTCCGTCCGGCAATCCGCTCCTTGATGCGTTCCTCGGTGTAGTTCTCTCCGATGGTTTTAGACCGGGTAAACCGCTCCTGACCTTCAGCGCGGAAGGAGATGTATTTGCCGGTCTTGATTTCATAACCGGCTTCCTGCATGAGCCGCAGAAAGTCATCGTAGTCCTTGGCTGTGATGACAAGCCGGTCGATGGTCTGCTTGAGCTTTTGCTTCCAGCTCGTGCCGCGCTTGGCTTCGGTGTACTCCTTGTAGCCCATGCCTTTGTTCTGAGAGGGCGGGATAACAGAGAGACCGTTTTCCTTACAGAGCCGGTCGCTGACCTCGCGCATATCGTAGTAAATCCGCTTGTAGCTCTTGTATGCGTGGTAGTCCACGAAGTCAACCGCATTGAAAATCAGGTGGTTATGAACATGGTCTTTGTCAATGTGCGTGGTCAGCACATACTCATATTTTCCTTCGAGGATTTCATCTGCGAACTGCTTGCCGATCTCGTGGGCAAGCTCCGGCGTGACCTCTCCGATTTCAAAGGACTGGATCACATGACGGGCTATGATCCTGACCGGAGTCATCCCTTTTTGCTCGGCTATTTTCCGCGTCCATTCAAATTCCCGCGCTGCGGTCTCGCTGGCACAGCCGTAGGACGAGACCAGCAGCTTCTCGTCGGTCTTTTCGGGATTCAGAATGTACGCGATTGCCTTGCTCAAAGTTCCTCGGATTGCTTTGATTTTAGTAACTGCCATACCGCGTCCATCTTTTCTTTCAGCTCGTCAATATCGTCCTGATAGAATCGTCCCGTCGAGTTGATCCTGCGGCAGACGGTATTGATGTTCACGCCGATCTTGTTGATTTCGGCGGCGAGCTTTTTCTGCTCTGTGTAGTCTACGACAATGATGTAGCCGTCAATCAGCATCTTCCTTGCATACGCACCGAAGTTCTCTGTGCCGATCATCTCCATCTTCTTTGCAATCGTCCGTTCTTCCTGTGGTGTCAGCCAAATCTTCTTCTGAATGTCTCGTGTTCTTCGTACCATGCTGCGCCCTCCGTCGTAAAGATTAGAAGGGTTTGGGACTATCCCAACAAGCAAAAATCTGATGTTAAGGGCAGGGTCTCCTTAACTGATTTTTCTCCGGTGGGTACTCACCGGATTTGCTTGCTAATCTCCCAAAATCGTATTCCCCGAAGATTCCTCCGTGAAATGTCCCTTCACTTTACAACGGACACAAAAAGGGCGTTTGTTGAGTACCGGATTTCAAAAAAGTCAAAAAATCATTGGATTTCCCATGTGAAAGCCACTGTGTCTGTCACATCAATATCAACCGGCTCAATCTCAGGTGCGGCGCACTTGCTCATCGCCATGAGAGGCTGAATGCAGTCTTCAACATCGTAGCTTGTTCTGGAAAAAACATTGAGTTCGCCCCAGTTGTAGTCGATGTTGAGCAACTGTCCAAGCGTACTGCCTGATGCTTTGCAAAGAATCTCCGCCTTTGCCCTGGCGTTCTCCGTCGCATTGATCAGCAGCTCTTCGCTGACTCTTGCCGGGTTTTTCACGGTGAACGCAATGCTGAGTTCTGGTTGCGCCCCACAATCCGCAATCGCAGAAATGACCTTTGCAAGCTGCTTGCTGTCAAAGTCAAAGGCAAGTTTCAAGCGATAGCTGCAAGCATATCCGGCAAACTCTCGCTTGTAATTTCCTTGCCGATCCTTGACATTCTCGAACCTTGTCTGGACATCAAAGCTCGTGGTTTTCAGGTCTTCCTTGCGATACCCAACGCGGACTGCGGCACCTTGCAGTCTTTCGATTCTCTCGGCAGCTTCCGACATTGCGCGGTCATAGGTTTCAGATAAGACTTCAATGTTCAGGGATAGGATGATGTAATCCGGTCTTGCGGAGACATTGCCTGTCCCTTTTACGGTGATTGTTCTCATTACCTTCTTCCGTCCTTTCTGGAATTGAAGTCCTCATCAATACGTTTTTTCCAATTCGTACCCAGCGGTACGCTGCATCGGACAGCGGAAACCGCTTCGCTCAGAACTTCATAGTTGAGTTGCGTTCCCTCGCGGTCAGAGTGGTAATTGACCGCTCGATCTGCTCCAATTCCAAAATGCTTTGCCGTCTCAACTGCATCAATGTTTGCACCGAGGAAAAGAAACTCCCAGCCGTACTTTTCATTCTGTCGTTCAATCATCTTCTTGACCTTCTCGCTGTCATAACGGCGGCTTGCATTCTCCATGCCATCCGTTGTGATGACGAACAGTGTGTGTTCAGGGACATCCTCTTTTCTTGCGTACTTATGGACATTCCCAATGTGATGAATCGCTCCGCCGATAGCATCCAGAAGCGCGGTGCAGCCGCGAACGGAATAGTCCCTGTCGGTCATCGGCTCCACCTTCTGAACCGGCACACGGTCATGGATAACCTCGCTCACGTTGTCAAAGAGAACGGTAGAGATCAATGCCTCGCCATTCTCTTTTTTCTGCTTTTCAATCATGGAGTTGAATCCTCCGATGGTGTCTGTTTCCAGTCCGCTCATAGAGCCGCTGCGATCAAGGATGAATACGATCTCCGTCAAGTTCTTTCTCATGTTTTGTACCTCCGTATATAAAAATATGACTGCTTGGTGTCTCACCTTACAGTCATATTGTACTTCGGTATTCACTTCATTTGGTCGCATGGCAAGCGACATTATTCTAAGGACAAGAACAGCTCTCCGTCAATGCTTAGGATGTCATCCATCGGAATCTTCGTGCCGTCCTGCATGGTAATCAGGCGCTCAAAGTCATCAACCTTTATGACTGCGCCGGTTGCAGTTACATACGCGCCGCCAGCTTTGCGCTCATCAGGTTTGAAGTAGGTTATTTCAACCTCCGGCTCTTCATCAAGGGCATCCATGAGGAGCTGATACCTCATGTTCAAAGCGGTCAAGGCTCCCTCATCAAGCTCAATCCTTTCGTCGGTCAGACGTCCGGTTTCCTTGATTGCAGAATCATAGCCGGTGAGGGCGGCAAAGGGCGCAAACTGCGCTGCACGATCTGACATCGGCATTTGTGGTCGCGTTTTGGAAACGTGGTGAGGAAGTCCCATGATCTCGTCGTATTTTCCGTTCACGCCTTATGCCCTCCAATCTGCGCATTGCGGTCTTTCGCGGTTGCACCTTCTTCCAGATTCATTGCCTTGAGGATGGCGTTCTTTCCATACTTCTTCTTGATGGCAAGCGTGGCGGCTTGTATCTTCCGCTCACGCTCCAAAGCGGCATCTTCGGCTTTCTGCTTTTCCTCTTCGGCGGCATAGTCGGTAAAGAGGTCGAGCTGGACAGCACCGTCGTTTTTCTTCGGCGCATCGGCTTCCGGCAGGACATGATTTGCCACAACATACATACGGCGGACAAGCAGATTCTTGTCCACGATCCGGTCAAACAGCTCTGACACGGCACACTTTATTTTGCGGGTAGAGGATGTGTGACCGTCGAGGTTGATAGACCCGTGCGCCTGTTTGGGAATCTCCCGCCCGTAGGGGTCTTTCTCCACCGCACCGTGATACTTTGCCCGTCGTGCCGGATTGGTAAGGTTCTCGATGTCGTAGCCAACTGTGAGAACCATCTGGTCGGTGGCAAGCCCCTTGTCCACCAAGTCCAGCACAAGCAAGTCCGTCATTTCCCGGACAACCAGCTTTGCTTTATCCGTCTCGTATGGGCAGTGCAATACCTGACCGGAGCTGAGGCTGTTGGAGCTGGGACGGTATGCCTTGATTGCCTCAATGGTCGTAGGCTCCCAGCCCCACGCATGATCGATGAGCAATTCCGCATTCTTGCCGAACAGCTTGTAAAGCAAGTCTTCGTTCCGCTCTGAACAGAGGGCAACATCGCCCATGGTGAACATCCCGTTCTGCTCAAGTTTCTTGGCAATGCCTCGACCCACGCGCCAGAAATCCGTGAGAGGCTGGTGCGCCCAAAGCTCACGCCGGAACTTCATTTCATCCAGTTCGGCTATTCGGACGCCGTTCTTGTCGGCGGGGATGTGCTTCGCCACAATGTCCATTGCCACTTTGCAGAGGAAAAGATTCGTGCCGATTCCTGCGGTTGCTGTGATGCCGGTTGTCTCAAGCACATCGAGGATGATCTTCATGGCGAGGTCATGTGCCGAGAGCTTGTAGGTATTCAGGTAGTCCGTCACGTCCATGAACACCTCGTCGATGGAGTAGACCACAATATCTTCCGGGGCAATATACTTGAGATAAACCTGATAGATGCGGGTGCTGTATTCCATGTAGTACGCCATCCGAGGCGGCGCGATGATGAAGTCAATCGCCAGAGACGGGTCTGCTTGCAGCTCTGAGAAGAAGTGCGACGAGCCGTCCAGTCTGCGTCCCGGCGCATCGTGCTGCCGTCCGGCATTTGCTTCCTTCACACGCTGCTTGACTTCAAACAGCCGCCCGCGTCCGGAGATACCGTAGCTCTTGAGGGAGGGCGTGACGGCAAGGCAGATGGTCTTATCGGTACGGCTTTCATCCGCAACAACAAGGTTTGTGTCCAGAGGATCTAAGCCGCGCTCCCGGCACTCCACGGAGGCGTAGAAGGATTTCAGGTCGATTGCGATGTAAGTGTGTTGTTTCACCTTCTTTGCCTCCGCTTTCTTCTTAGATCAGCCCTAATGACATTTCATTGGAGCTTTTAATGTTGAATACGATACGCCATTCAATATCACCCTCCACCGGCTCAAAGTGTAGAGAGGAACAAACTGCATGAAGTTTTTCTTTTGAGCTGTCTCCACACACGATTGCGATTGGACCGTCCGCTCCGCCGATAATGCCGATACAAGCAATATCGTTTCGTGCCTCTGGTGCATAGCGGTCAGAGCATGGCGCAATTTCCAAAGGCTTGTCCCCCTCAGCGCAATCACAGATCGTAACATCGCTGTCAGGTTCAGGAGAAAGTGTATAGCTCATAGCAGTAAAATGCGTAGGATAAAACCAGCGGTCAGAACCGTAACGCTTTTCGGAAATTGTCTGCTGCTCTAATTCCTGTACAGTCAATGTGTATTTTTTTCCACTGACCGGATGGAGGAAAGAAAACGAATCACCGGGAGCGTGTGCCTTGAAATGTGGTCCCGGGACACGACACGACTGCTGCTCCATTGTAAGGGAGAGGGCTTTTATTTCAGGACGGCGTTTGCTTGTCCACGGAAAAGCTGCTCGAAAAATCATCCATCCATAGGATGTATCCAAATCATAGTGTTCCAATGCCCACTTTGCTTCCGCTTCATTGATCACCCCGTCTGGCAAACATGGATTAAAGACCACGGAACAGCCGTGGGAGGTCAGCATTGTTTTCCCGTTCAATTCCAAACGAGGAATAAAGTCAAGGCAAAGTGGATTGTCTAAATCTATCTGCATTTGCTGCTCCTGCGTGAAGTATTCGCAGGAGTCGTTTTCGGGGTGTAAATCCCATTTAGTTATGAACTTGCGAATGTCTTCTTCCGGGGTACGCATACAAAAGTCCATGACGAGTCCCTTGCTGCAAGAATACGCCGCAGGAATAACCCAATGATGCCTCGCCCAGTCAAATTGCTTATTCAACCGGATTTCCGTTCCGGCATGGTCTTTTCCCGAATGTCCCCAGAAGTTTCCCTCAAAGTAGACCTTCCACTCAGGCATGGTCGGTTCTGCTTCTGGGTTCATATCAACATCATAATAGTCCTCGGTGTACTTGATCTTACTATAATCAAAAGATGCTTGCAGCTTTTTGATGTATACCCACGGCTGTTCCATAGGCGTCAATTTCATTTTCTCAGCAAGCTCTGATAGCGTTCTTTGCTGATCCTGCGTTGGAGGGTTGTCCTGCAAAAAGGCTTCAAACTGGGCTTTATCCCACATCCACGCCTGTTCCAGCGCTGCCGAATCACTGCAAGCAAGGAGCAACCTCAGAAAGTCTTCAAAATCGTTTGCCAGCGGATGAACAAAATCCGGGGCCGAGTTCATGGGACTGACGGAAAATACCATACCGCCAAAGTCTCGAACAAAGCAGAAGTGGATGCCGTCCACACCCGCCCAGCCAAAAATAGATGCACCTTTTGGCGTGCAAAAGTATGGGTTGTTATCTTCACGACGCTCCACCCCTACGGGCGAAAGGTCAATACCACTTCGCAAAAATTTCTGAAACACTTTATCCATAGACCTTATGCTCCTATTAAACTTTGGTCGAAGGCAAACAGAGCCTCGTTGATCTCAAAGACATTATAGTTCCCATGCTCCACGAAATACTCCACGATGATGTCAAACTTGTTGGAGTGGGAGAGCGCAAAGCCAGCCTTCATGAGCATATCCTTCATTTCAACAAGCGGCAGCTCAAGGGCAATGGCAAACGCAATGACCGTGGGCTTGGAAGGCTTATAAGACTTGTCCGAGCGGATCTTCGAGAAGAGCTTCCGGTCAATATTCGCCTTCTTATAGCACTGCGCGTCTGTCATGCCGCGCTCATCAATCTTTCGCAGAAGCATCTCGGAAAAACTCTCGTCGATCTGTCCCAGCGCGTCATCAAGGGTTGCCGCCTTTTTGGGGGCAGCCGCCGCAGAGACGGGAGGCATGAGCTGTTCGATTGCCTCTTCACAAACGGATGCCTCGCAAGGCATGGGTTCTTCCATCCGGAAGGCGTTCATCCTGCGCAGACGCTCGGAACGATTATCAGTATGCTCGTCCACATAGCGGTCATCTATGTACGCTGCAATATCGGCAAACAGCTTGCCGCTGATCTGATAGGCTTTGCGGTCAAAAATGACGATGTACACCGTCATTTCGTTTTCGAGAAGGAAACTGCTAATGGTGTCAATCGCCACTTTGAGAGCCTGATCCTTCGGATAGCCGAAAATGCCGGAGGAAATCAGAGGGAACGCAACCGATTCGCAGCCGTATTCTTTCGCCAGCATGAGCGAAGTCCGATAGCATGAGATCAGCCGTTCGCGCTCACCATGCCGCCCGTCATACCAGCGCGGACCGACAGCATGAATGACATATTTGCAGGGCAGCTTATAGCCCTTCGTGATTTTTGCGCTCCCGGTTTTGCAGCCGTGGAGCGTTTCACATTCCACCAGCAGCTCCGGTCCTGCGGCACGATGAATGCAGCCGTCCACACCGCCGCCACCCAGCAGCGACTCGTTGGCAGCGTTGACGATGGCGTCCACATTCATTTTTGTGATGTCATTTCTGACAATTTGAAGCGGCATTATTCTATCCTCCGTCCTATCAAAGCGGCATCGGTGTCCGGGCGATCAGAATGACCGCCAGAATCGCGCCCACAAATGCCGCTGCCCCTACGACCGCCAACACCTTTTTGTCGAGCTTCTTCTTCGCTGCCTTGCCAATCAGCGCAGCGCAAGCCATGCAGACAGCCGCAGCAACAAGCGCAATGCCCAGCGTTTCCCATAGCCAAGAAAGTTCATGTAGGATTTTCATGCGATCATCATCTCCTGTTCATTAAACCGGAATTTGACACTTTGTATTTATCGAGAATACTCTTGAAACCATTTTGCAAAGCGTGATTTATTGAAAATAATGAATTTATATAGTTCTCCATTTTTCATATTAACTGTTGCAATTGGAAAGACTATCCACTTCCAAGAGATTTCTTTTATTTCCTGCATCGGCAAAACTAAATTTCTGTATTTTTTGTCAACTGTAAGCTTGTTTGTCTTGTAAGTAAGCGACTGACTATCGAGGTACAGACCTCCTCCAAGTATGCCATTGTGACACAAACTGCAAACAAAAGATTTCATAGAAACATCCCTCCATTAAATCCCGAGTTGTCTGCCCCTTAAAGTCCAAGTCCTTCAACCCACGCCGCAAGCTCCTGATGCCCGACGCTGCCCTTGAAAACCTTGCCGTCCATCAGCTTTGCGCCTTTGCAGCTCGGCGCAAGGCGTTCGTTCGTCTTGCCAATGTCGCTTCCTCCGGAGGTTGCAAACGGGATGATCGTCTTGCCGGTCAAATCATAGCTCTCAAGGAACGTATTGATAATCGTCGGCGCGACATACCACCAGATCGGGAAGCCCACAAAGATGGTATCGTAGTCCTTCATGTTGTCCCGCTTGACGGCAATCTCAGGACGGGAGGCAGGATCGCTCATCTCAATCGTGCTGCGGGCTTTCTTGTCCATCCAGTTCAGATCAGCTTCCGTGTAAGGCACCTTCGGCTCAATCTCAAAGATGTCCGCGCCGATTGCCTCTGCCAGCGTCTCGGCAACCTTCGCGGTCACGCCGGACGCAGAAAAATATGCTACAAGTTTCTTACTCATTGTGTTCTTCCTCATCAATCTTTTCATTTCCTTCATTCAGCATGAAGTATAGCAGAGCTTCCAGCAATGTTGCCATATAATGAAGCGACCAGTTTTCTTCCGGCTCTTTTGTCATCTTATCAAGCACGGCTCGAAAAGCCGTGGTACGGTCAATCCTTGTTTCATCATCAATGCGGTCAAGTATGCCCTTCATTTTCAGGGCGAGTTCTATTTCCTCGTCAGAAAGCTCCGGTATGCCAAGTAACTCAGATAGTTTCTTGTCCTGCATAATAGCATCGTATTCGATGTATGACTTGTGTTCGGCTGACATCAATTCTTCAAAGTAGTTGATAAAAATATGAACGCGAATGCCACCTTCTTCGTCCGGGGAGAAGCAGACGGTTTGCGATTTTTCTGCAATTTCTTTCAAAAATGCAAGGTCTTCTGAGTCATCGAACTCCGCAAACGGAAGAAACATATTGATTTCCGCGTGCCAACGATGATAGTCCACGATTCCCTTGATATACCCGCGGTGTTGCTTGACAAACGCATCACAGCGTTCCAGAAGATACTCGTAGTTCTTCTTGTCCTCCGGTACAATGATCTTTGGTATCTTGTCCATTGCTTCGGAGTACGCTTTCAGCATACCACAATTAACTGCGCGGTCAAACACCTCATCGCACCATTTATCGTATTCGGCAGACTCGGTTTCCCGGTAATCCTTCTCAAAGATAATATCGTCCATTGCGTTACCCCTTTATGATTTTCTCAAGCTGCATTTCGGTCGCGTTAGGCAGACGTGATTGCAGATGTTTTAGAATGCGTTCTTTGGATTCCTGCGGGTCTCGCTGATAGGCAGATGTGATAAGGTCGTACCCGAAAAGTTCTTCCGGCGTCGCATACTCTGCGACACCCCAGCCATAAGGTCTTCCGTATCTGTCCTGCATATAGACGAAATCCGCGATGCAGACATAGCTCTGCATTTGCAGCCGCGTGATGCACGTCTCAAAACCGGTGTTGCCGCCCTTGCGGTAGTTCAGAGCCTCTTTCAGCCGTTTGGAAAGCATCCTGCCTTCACCGGCTATGGCTTCATAAAGCTCCTTGTCCTTGTAGGACGCCAAGCCGTCATCCCAACGGGCGTCAAAGTCATAGCCGTCACGCCGGAAGTTCGCAAAGTCCGGAATCCACTCCCGACTCACAAATCCAGCCTTCTTGTTGAAAAGTTTGCCGTAAAGACATTTGCCGCTCCGCGCAGCCGGTCCTTTCCATTCCCACGGACCATCTACATCATCCGCAAACCATAACTCAGGTGGGCAAAGTTCCTCGATGGAGAAGCCGTGAATCTCATTCCGAAAGAAGGGCAGAAAGCCGTATTGTTCGACGGCGGCAATCAAACCATCTGCACTATGTAGTTGTCTGGCATATCTCTTTGACATTACTCCGCCTCTTCAATCACGCCATAATCAATCAGGATGTTCTTCTCCGCATACTGCGGGTAAACAACACCCATCATCTCATACTGATAACGTCTTACGCGGCGATGCTCCTGAATTGGTTCCGGTGCATACGCAGCGGTTTCACAGTGCGCATACTCCGGCATTTCCGCAAGATCATCCCGAACATCACGGATAAGCGCTTCTGCCACATCATCAATGTTCTTGCCGGTCTCCACGGCAACCAGTTCGTGCTTCCGGACTGCCTTGTCCAGATTACCGGGGGAGCGAAACAGCTTATATTTCATATCGTTGCCCGTCCTTTCTCTCTTTCGGTCTGCCTATTCTTCCTGAAATCTGTTCTTTAGGGACGCAATCATCGCTTGTGCGGCAATGCTCAGATACAAAACTCCAATTTCATAGATAAAGTCGCGGTCGATCACGATAAAGTATTCTCTAACGTGTGTAAAAACCAGTTCCAGCAAGTCCCTGTACAGCGGATCATCAAAGGGCTTGAACCGCGTAAACTTGCTTTTGGCAGCGTCCCATGTCATAGACGCTTCGCCCTCAGCACTGGTCATTGCCTCACAGAGAATCATGCTGACGCCCATTTTTCCGTTGCCGGTCAGGAGTTCTCCTTCGTAATAGCTGAGTAGGTCTTTCTTGCGTCGAAGCGGAACTACATCGCAGTTGTCATCCAGCTCAAATGCAATCAGCTCCGCAATCAGTTCCCGCCAGACCGCATAACCGGCGTTAATGGTTCCGTCCTCTTCGCGGCTGATGGTATCGTCCATGCAGTATCGCTCAAAGAAATTATCTCCGTCAATCTCGTTGCGGGTGCAGAAGATATGCGCCAGCTCATGCAGAAGAATGTGTTTCAACTCTGCCGGATGACGCGCTATGTCTGTGCGCAGAAGGATTCCGTCAGCGCCGTCTCCTGTGCCGACGAATGCAGAGGCGTGAAAGTCAAAATAGCCGTCCTCTGTATATCGGTCTTCCAGCCGGTCAGGGAAATACTGCTTGCAGAACTGCTCAAAGACTTCCTGCTGGTTTTCCGTCTGAAAGCAGCACAGCACAAGGTTGTCCTCGCCGAACTCTGCCCCCAAGCGTTCGTTAAAGATGGAAGCGGCATAGAAAAGGGCTTCTTTATAGTCGTTATCGTTCATCTAATTACTATCCTTCATCCTCATTCACCCCTCCGGTCTGACATTTTTCAGGAAGTCAGAGTGCGGTACATAAGGCAAGTTGAGCTGCCAGCCCATGCGGTTCAGCTCGTTGAGCTTGATCAGCATCAGGTTGATGTTTGTTCCCATTGCAGCCGAGAGCTGCACCACATCGTAGTCCTGCTTCATCAGGTCAATCAGCTCATCATCGTCAATGATCAGGTGTGAGGCAAACGCATTCGCCTCATATTCGTGTTTTGTGCGCATATCGAACAGCACGAACTCCGGGAGCGGTTCGTTTCCTTTGGCAAGATCACGGTGAAAGGTATCATGCCCGATCTCGTGACCGCAAACCATTTGCATGATCAGATACTCCATGTTGGAGTTCAGAAGAATATGCCGCTCTTTATGGCGGTAGGTGTACATTCCGAGCAGATCGTTCAGATTGTCAAGAAAATGGAGATGAATGCCCAGCTCACGGGCAATCTTCAAGGTATCTCTTGTTCCACAGCTTTTGACAATGCTGTTCGCCTTTTTGTATATTTCCTCGGAGCGAATTATCACGGGACCTTCACCCCTTTCATGTTGAAAACAGTCAAAGTAAATCCGTCAAGAAACCGAGACGCAGACAGTTATTCCTCTGCGTCCGTACCGGTCTTCTTGTATTTCTTCGGCGTGTATTTCTCAACATTCCGGGCTTTGGATTCCCAATATATATCCTGCAACGCCTTCATCACCGCATCCTTGTCCTGCTCAGACAGCGTACCGCCCGCAAACAAGCCGGACATCCCTTCAATCAGGTCCTTTGCCTGTTTCATGCCACGGGAGCCGTACTGCTCGGATGCCTGAACCACAAACTCTTCGTCCTCGGTCAGCAGATAGTTCACATCCACCTTGAAGTATTCCGCGATTTTTCTGTAAGCGTCCTTGGTACGGGGAAAGGAAATGCCGTTCTCGTACCGGGTAATCATACGCCTGTTGATCCCCAGTGCATCGGCTACTTCCTGCTGGGTCAGCTTCCGCTTCTCCCGTTCAGCCTTGAATTTCTCTCCAAACGTCATTTTGGTAATCACTCCTGTTCACAAAAAGTTTGCGACATCAAATTGCGCAAGTCTATTGACAAAGGCACTTGAAGTGCGTATAATAATGACTGAGCAATCCAACTACTCATAGTATATCCTGAATTGCTCATCCTGTCAAGGGGCATGAGTAGTTGTACACGAAAAAGTTACATCTTTTGAGCAGTTCAAATGGACAGGCATTTATGCTGCCGAAGATCATCCGTACCGGCATACACCGGTATGAGGGAACAGGAGTGAGAAAAACAGAAATGGCTACACAGTACAGAAAAGCATACGTCCCGGTTACGCTGGATGTGGACAAGGAGGGGGCAATCCTCCCTCGCCTTATCTGGTGGGACAACGGTGTAATCTTTCAAATCGACCAGATTCTATACAAATGCCGCGCCACATCCAAAAAGGTTGGGGGCGGAGGCATCCGTTACACAGTTCAGATTCGCGGAAAGGAGTCATTTCTTTTCCACGAAGGAGACAAGTGGTTCGTCGAAGCAAAGGAGGACAACTGCTCATGATTTTATCCCAGCGCCAACTTGAAGAAATTGCAGCCTCAACAACAAAGGACTTCAATCGGTTCTTTTTCGGGGATGAGGCGGACAAGCCCGACCGATCAGCTTTGCCAACACCCATTGATCAGTTTGCAAAGAATTATCTCGGTCTTCGCGTATCATTCGCCCGTCTCTCGCCGGATGGAAGCATCTGCGGTGTCACTGCCTATGCCGACACTGAGTACAAGATCACGGAACTTGGTATTACGCGCACACTGGCTTTGAAGCGTAATCAGGTCATCTTGGACGAGAGCTTCATTCTATCCGGCAACGTGCAGCGGCTCTGCGCCAAGCGCAGATTTACCCTTGCCCACGAGTGCGCCCATCAGATTCTCTTCCAACTGGAATCGGAAGAGGTAAAGGCATCCTGCGAAATGAGATATTCCGCACGGACTGTTTATACACCGCGAGAGCTGAAAACCCGCGAGGACTGGAACGAGTGGCAAGCAAATGTCTTGGGCGCGGCGATCCTGCTTCCTCAAAAAGAGGTTGACCTGGCAATGCGTCGGTTTGCAGAAACGCCGCTGATCAATTACGAGGGGAGGTATTCGTATGGTGATCACTTAACGCTGCGCCTTTTCTGCCGGTTGTTCGGTGTCTCCAAGACAACGGCGTCTATCCGCCTTCGTCAGCTCGGCTACATGGTAGATCGTCCATTCAGTGAGTATGTTGACCCATTGGAGGTGTGGTAATGAAGAGAGCATCCATTCGGGTTCAGGAACCGACGCCGGAGCTGATCGAAAAAATCCGCAGGGCAAGAGTTGCCATTTCCCAGCAGAAGCCCCGATACCTGAAATGTCCCTATTGTCAGCATAATGCCATTGCTGTCTACGAAGACACGAGAGGTCATGTAGAATCCAAGTGCAAGAAATGCGGGCGGATCACAGTCTTTGATGTGCTGAATATGAGAAGACTGCGACCGCGTACCAAGTAAGAACCGGAGGACAAGCCTCTGTTCTAAAATAAAATATATGTCATAGCTGAGCTGTGGAGCCGCCTGATAGGTGAAGTCATCCTAATGCCGCATGAGACAGAGTTTAATTGCTCTGTTTTATCGGCATGGGATTCAAACCTCACCGTCATGCGGCTCTTTTTCTGTCTTCACCCTTCCCGCTGCTCCCGCGCAGCGGAAAGGATGAACAATGAAAATCCCTAAGACCCCTATCGCGTTCGATTACAACCTATGGACTACGGAGGACGGCAAGTGCATGGTGCGCGTGAAACGAACCGGCGAAGTAACAGAGGTTGATCGTAAGGTCATGCGAATCCTTCGCGCAGAGGAAAAGCGGATCAGACGCTCGTATGGCTCTGACAACACCTCTGAGGATGATGACGGCGCAGAGAAAATTTCTGATACCGTGCTGTCCCTTGACGCTATGCCGGAGGACGATGTGAAGTCCGCTGCATGGCTGGCAGACTCCCGCGACTGCATGGAGGAACTGATCACCGCCCTCAAAGAGAAGGAGCTTCTTTCCATTCTGACCGAGAAGCAGCGCGAATTGTATCTTGCGATGACCCGTGAAGGACTGACTCTTCGAGAGTTTGCCCGAAGGAAAGGCATCGGCATCAGAGCTGCATTTGACCTCAAAGCAGCGGTGCAGAAAAAATTTCAAAGTATTTTTTGAGCGGTACTCAACAAACGGCAAAAAGATGTCCGTTGTAAAGTGAAAGGGTCAATCAGACCACTTCACTGCTCCTTGAAAACTGAATAGTTCAGTGCTGCGGATCTTTCCGCTTCTGCGAAGCAACACAGCTTCCGACGCCAAGACCTCCCGAAAGGGAGTGAGCGACCTCCGGAGAGCTATAACAGTCGTGTGGTGCGGCTGCTTGCGACGATGCAGATGCCGGGTATAATGATACTTCCGTCTTTTCTTTGAATGGGCGGCTCGGAGCGATCCTCGGAGGGGTGAGAGTCCCATGATACCGATTGACCATTGGTAGTCCGCAGCATTCCCGGAACTACAAAGTTCTTCTGGCAGGGGCGCGAGCTGCAAATATGCCGGACAATGAAACAAACCCAAAAGAAACTTACTATATAGTTTCAGGATGAAAACTATGTGGCAGGGTATCTTCACAAGATGCTCTGCCATATCCTTTTGTCCTGAATATTTTCACGAAACAGGAGGTGCTTAGAATATGATGGGCATTGAAACAATGAAAAATGTCAGCCCGAAAACGGTTGACCGAAGCACACTCGTTCAGAGAAGCAGCATCCGGCTTGATCCTGCGGCACCGCGAGAGGACAGGCTGAGGGAGTTCATCAAGCAGATCAGAAATCCTTATTGTTATCTGGACGGGAAGACAGTGGTGAAGATCAGCTTCGCCGAGACGGACACGACAATGGAAGATTGTCTGGAACACTATCTGAGAGGTCTTTGATTTATGAACAGTCTGAATCTTTTCACCCGGTTCTATGGACAAGCGATTGAGCCTGTGGTATAATGAAATCGGTCAAAAAAAGAAGAATACGGATTAAGCCGCTTGCCCTGATGGTCATGTGGCGCTTTCGTGTTTCTCTTCATAAGAGTTGAAGCAAGCCTTCGTCTTTCTGATTTGATGTACCACACCAAACAGAAAAACGGAGGTTATTTTTATGCCAGATAAGGTTTACCGCACGGCGATCTACTGCCGTCTGTCCCGTGAGGATGGAGACAAAGTAGAAAGCAACTCCATCGCCAGTCAGAGAGCTATCTGCGAGGACTATATCGCAAGACATAAGGATTTGGAGCTGGTCTGTGAGCCGTTTGTGGATGACGGTTACAGCGGCGTTTCCTTCAATCGTCCTCAGTTCAAAAAGCTGGAAGAGGCAATCCGCAAGGGTGCGCTTGACTGCATTGTAGTCAAGGATCTCAGCCGCTTCTCAAGAAACTACATCGACGGCGGACGCTACATTGAGAAGATTTTCCCGCAGCTCGGCATTCGCTTCATCGCAATCAATGATGCGTATGACAGTCTGACCGGTGATCCGCAGTCCGACTCCTTTGTTATCCCGTTCAAAAACCTGATTAACGATTCTTACTGCAAGGACATCTCCATGAAAATCCGAAGCAGTCTGGAAGTCAAGCAGAAGAGCGGTGAGTTCGTCGGCTCGTTCGCGCCTTACGGTTACATGAAATCGCCGGAGAACAAAAACCAGCTCATCGTGGATGAAGCGGTCAGCGAATATGTGCAGATGATCTTTTCCATGTACAAGGACGGCTTCTCCATCGGACGTATTGCAAAGCGTCTGAACCAGATGGGCGTCCTGTCCCCAATGGAATACAAGCATTCCGCCGGTGTGAAGTTTGATACCGTCTTCAAGACCAGCGATACCGCAAAATGGACATATAAAGCCGTCCAGCGTATTCTCACCAACGAGGTTTATATCGGCGTTCTGGCTCAGGGCAAGCGAGGCACTCCCAACTACAAAGTCCGCGTCGTGAAAAGCAAGGATGAATCCGAGTGGGTCAAGGTTGAAAATGCGCATGAAGCTCTTGTGTCCTACGAGGACTTCATGGCAGTCAAGGTCATGATGCAGCGGGATATGCGCTGCTCACCCGATCAGGACGAAGCGCATCTGTTTTCCGGCTTCCTGTTCTGCGGAGACTGTCAGCAGCCAATGATCCGCAAGACCGTCCCGTCGAAGACGAAAAAGTATATCTACTACGTCTGCTCCACCAATAAGCACAGCCGGACGTGCAGCCCGCACAGCATCGCCGCAAAAGAGGTTGAAGAGAAGGTCTTCCGTGCCATTCATGACCAGATCGAGCTTGTCATCAATCTGGAACACGCGCTTGCGATGATAGAACGGCTTCCGTCTCAGAGCCGTAAGGCTTTCAATTACGAAGCTCAGATCGCCAAAATCGAGGAAGAGATTGAACGGTACCAAAAGCTCAAGCTGGGGCTTTACGAGAACTTCATCGGCGGCGTCATTGATAAATCGGAATACTTCGAGTTCCGCAACAGCTACACCAAAATCATTGAGGGCAAGCAGGACGCGCTTCTGCGGGTTAAAAAAGAAATGAAGCAGACGGTGACAACCGGTACGACTGAACGAAACTGGGTGACGCTTTTCAAGCAGTATGAAAACGTCGAAGAGCTGAACCGCCGTGTGCTGATGTCGTTGGTTGACCGCATCCTGATTCACGAAAACCATGCAATCGAAATCGTCTTCAAATATAGGGACGAATACCAGCAGACGCTTGAATACATTCTCGGCTATGCCGACGAACTGGATATTGCCGTATAAAGGAGGGATGAGCAAATGGCAAGAAAAAGCAGAAAACAAATTGCAGTCGAAGAGCCGGTTATCGAACCTGTTTCTTCCGAGGTCTTCTCAACAGCCATCTATGCCCGTCTTTCCGTTGAAAACAGCGGCAAGTCCGAAAAGGTGGATGTCATCGCAAATCAGATTGAGATTTGCAAGTCCTACATTGCAGAGCGTCCCTGCCTGAATCTGATAGATACCTATGTGGACAACGGACGAACAGGAACGGTTTTTGATAGACCGGAGTTCAACCGGCTGATGAACGACATCCGCACCGGCAGGATCAAGTGCCTTGTAGTTCGTGATCTCAGCCGGTTCGGGCGTGACTACATCGAGGCTGGAACCTATCTGGAACGGGTCTTTCCGCAGATCGGGCTTCGGTTTATCGCTATCAAAGAGAACTACGACAACTTTGATACGGACGGCTCCGGCGAAAGCCTCATCATCCCTCTGCAAAACATGATCAACACCCTTTACTCGAAGGACATCTCCCGCAAGGTTTCTACTGCGCTCAAAGCACAGATGGAAAGTGGAGAGTTCAAGAAGCGCAATCTCCCGTATGGTTATCGCTGGGATGAAGAACACAGCAATATGGTTTTCGATGAAGAAACCGCACCGATTGTCCGGAAGATTTTCCAATGGAAAATTGAAGGATTGTCCCTTCCTGCGATTGCAGACCGGCTTGATGCAATGAACGCGCCCAATCCGGAGTTTCAGAAGTATCAGGTCGGCGTCCGCACAGGCAATGCTACGGCAAAGAAGATTTGGAACAAGTCTTCACTCACTACCATTCTGGATAATCCCCATTACGTCGGCGATACCGTTCTCGGACGGACGCTGAACGCCATCTACAAGGGCGTCAAGAATCAGCATATCGACCGCGAGGAATGGATTGTTTTTCCCAATACTCACGAGGCGATTATTTCCCGTGAGGACTTCCAAAAGGTACAAGAGCTGCGCGACGCTGCTGCAAGGACAAGGATTGAGAAGATGGAGCGCACGGAGAAAATCCGTGCTACACTGATCAATCTCTTTGAAGACAAAATCGTCTGCGCAGACTGCGGCAGGAAGCTCTATTTCCATCGCAAGCGCGTTGACAAGCGCAAGGACGGCGCATGGTACGCCTTCTATGAGTGCAGTTCATCCGTCAAGCGCGGCAATCTCTGTACGCCACACTATACGCGGCAGGACAAACTCGAAGCCGATGTGCTTGCGGCGATCCAGCTTCAAGTCAAGGCGGCTCTCAATTACGACAAGCTGCTTGCCAAGCTGAGAAACAGCGAAGGCGAACGCAGCATCCGCGATCAGCAGAATGCGCTCATCACAAGCCTGAATCTGAAACTCAGCGGCATCTCCAAGAAGCGTACTCGGCTCTATGAGGACTTCACGGAAGGCATTCTCGATGAAGAGGAATACGCCTTTGCCAAGAAAGCCTACGATGAGCAGTATGTCGATCTTTCACGGCGGTTGGATGAAGCGGTTCAGCGGAAGGTAAAGTTTGCCGAGGCAATGTCCGAGGACAACAAGTGGCTCACGCTGATGAAATCCGTCAGCGGTGCAACGATGCTCTCTCATGAGTTGGTTGACGAGTCCGTAGAGCTTGTGAAAGTCCATGAGGACGGCTCAATCGAGCTGGTCATGAAATACGGCGATATTTACGCTCTGACCGTTCAGAGCATCAAGGAAGTACAGGTGGCGATGTAAATGAGCAAGGAATACAACATCGGCATCTACATCCGCCTCTCAATGGCTGATGAAGATACCGGCTATGGCAGCAAGGCGGAAAGTGACAGCATCGGCAACCAACGTATGCTCATCAATCGCTTTCTTGACAATCATCCGGAGCTGTCTCGCTGTCAGCGGTCTGAGTTTGCGGATGACGGTTATACCGGCACGAACTTTCACCGTCCTCAGTTCACGCAGATGATGGAGAAGGTCAAGCGCGGTGAGATTAACCTGATCTGCGTCAAAGACTTTTCCCGCTTTTCTCGTGACTACATTGAAACGGGAAACTATCTGGAATGCACCTTTCCATTCATGGGCGTCCGCTTTATTTCCATCAACGACGGCTATGACAGCGACGATTACAAAGGCACGACGGGCGGTCTGGAAGTGGTTATGCGCAGCATCATCTACGCCGCATACAGCAAAGACCTTTCCGTAAAGACCACATCGGCAAAAATCCAGATGATGAAGCAAGGCAAGTATGTCGGTGGCTACGCTCCATACGGCTACGTCCTGCATCCCACCATTCGGAACAAACTTGCCGTAGACCCGGAGGCGGCTGATGTGATCCGTCGTATTTTCCACGAGGCTCTGGAAGGCAGCAATACCTCTCAGATCGCCCGCAGCCTGAATGATGACGGCATCCCGACGCCGGGGCAATACTTCAAGAGAAAGCATCCCGACAAGAAGAAGTTCAGTAACATGAGCGAGAAAATCAGTTGGGAAACCGTGATGGTCTACAACATCCTCAAAAACCTTGTTTACACCGGAACGCTGGTCAGCCGCAAAATGAAGTCCTGCGGTGTCGGCTCAAAAAAGCGTGTTGTCAATGAGCCGATCATCGTAGAAGGAACCCATGAAGCCATTGTCAGTAAGGAAGACTTTGAGCTTGCTCAAAAGGTCATTCGAGGTGGAGGACGGAATCCCACGCGCAAGCAGCAGGACTATCCGCTCAAGGGACTCGTCCGCTGCGGTAACTGTAAACGTGCTATGACGCGCCGAAAGAACAAGGCTGGCATTCGATACTTCCAGTGCATTCACTCGGTCAACAACGGGAACACAGACTGTCCGGTTGGCAGGAGCTTTCCGGAAATGGATATTGAGAAGGTTGTCTTCCATGCCCTTACTCAGTTTCTTGCTTTGGCACAGAAGGAATCAGTCCAAAATCGAGAGGTCGGTGATCTACGGAAATCTGCCATCAAGGAATGTGCTGAGAAAATCCGGATTCTTCAAAAGCAGAACGAGCAGCACAAGGCGTCCAAGCTGAGGCTCTACGAAAAGTACGCAGCCGGAGGTATCACGAAGGAAGCGTACCTTCAGCAAAAGGCGGCAACGGACGCGAAAATTGCTGAAAACGACGAAGCAATTCAGCACAGTCACGAGCGGATGAAGGAGCTTGACTCCGAGACCTCCTGTTCAGATGAAAAGCTGGATGCGGTCTGCGAACAGTACGCCGACTGCAAAGCTCTGACCTATGAGCTGACCCACGCATTCATTTCTGCGGTCTACATTTACGATCTTGACAACATAGAAATCGTCTGGAAGTTCAAGGACTTCCTCACTACATCAGAAGGAGAAGCCAAATGAAAGTATTTCTTTATATCCGCGTTGCCTGTGCGGATCAGCTTGCGGCAGCAAACCAGCGGGAAGAGTTGGAACGCTATGCGAAGGACAAGGGCTATGAGGTAGCTGCTGCGGTTGCCGCAGACGGCATCTCCGGCGTCCATACGGAAGGCATCATGAACTTCTTGCTGAACGAAGCCAAGCGTCAGGGCACCGGTACGATCCTCACCCGTGACACCTCACGGATTAGCCGGGACACTTCCTCTTTCATAAGGTTTGAGCGAAAGTTCAGGGAGAACGGCATCCGGTTCGAGTATCTGTCCAAGCCTGACAACGAGCTTCCGGTCACTCCAATGATGGAGGCGTTTGAGACGGCGTATAAGAAACGTCGCACAAAGAACGGCAAAAGAGCATAGAGAAAACGCAAGCCGTTCACGGGTGGTTGTCCACCTATGAACGGCTTGTAAATTCTCAAAATTTTTTTAGTCCCTACTTGACACAAGAAGACCTGTCCCGGTTTGGCAGAAACTACATTGAAGCAGGGAATTACATCGAGAGAGTATTTCCTTTTATGAATGTGCGCTTCATTGCTATCAATGATGGCTATGACAGCGCAGAAAAACGGAGCCAGTCTGACTCCCTTATCATCCCCTTCAAGAACTTGATCAATGACGCTTACTGCAAGGACATTTCCATCAAAATCCGCAGCCAGCTGGAGATTAAGCGCAAGAAGGGTGAGTACATTGGTTCCTTTGCAGCTTACGGTTATCTAAAAGATCCCCAAGACAAGAACAAGCTCATTGTGGATCCGTTTGCTGCTGAGGTTGTGCGTTCCATTTTCCGTTGGAAGCTGGAGGGCATGAGCCAGAGTAAAATTGCAGACAAGCTGAATAATCAGGGCGTTCTCTGCCCGATGGAATATAAGCTGTCACTGGGCATGAAGACACCAACAAAACTGCGTGTCCATGCAAAAGCAAAATGGTCAGCTGTAACCGTCAGCCGGATCCTGACCAACGAATTATATATTGGTGTTCTTATTCAGGGCAAGACCAGCTCACCTAATTACAAGGTAAAGAAGCTGTTGCCAAAGGACGAGTCTGAATGGGTGCGCATTGAAAATTCTCACGAGGCCATCATTGACCATGAGGATTTTGTTGCCGTGCGCAGCCTCCTGAAACGGGATGTCCGCACATCACCAGCCGAAGATGCAGTTTATCTGTTCTCCGGCTTTTTGTCATGCGCAGATTGCGGCCAGAACATGATCCGCAAGACCATCCCTTCCGGAAAAAGGAAGTATGTGTACTATGTCTGCGCTACGAATAAGGCCGGGAAAGGATGCAGCGCTCACAGCATCAGTGAACCGCTACTGGAACAGACTGTGCTGGAAGCCATCCGTGTTCATATCAATATGATTTTGAATTTGGAGCGTCTGCTGAATTTTGTGGATGATCTGCCAGAGCAGCAGCGTAACGTCTTCAATTTTGATGCACAGATTGTAAGGCTCAAAGAAGAGATTGAGCGGAACCAGAAGTTCAAATTGAAGCTGTACGAGAACCTGACTGATGGGATTATCAATCAGGAGGAATACTTCCAGTTCAAGCAGAGCTACGCTTCCAAAATCAGTGATGCTGAGGCCTCTATCATCGAGTTGGAAAAGGAACGTGAGGCAGCGGTTGCTGGTAACAAGGCGGATCTGCTATGGATTGGGGTATTCAAAAAGCATGAGAACATTCACTCCCTCGACCGCAAGGTGATTGTGGAGTTAATTGAACATATCGAAGTTCATGAAGGAAACCGGATAGAGATTTTTTTCAAGTATCAGGACGAATGTGCCAGAGCAATTCGGTACATCCGCAAATTGTCGGAGACTGTTGAGTTGCCGACAGCAATTTAAGGAGGGATGAAGCAATGGCAAGAAAAAGCAGAAAAGCAGCCACAACCGTTGCGGAAGTCCCGCAGCATGTCGCAACTGTCTTTAATACAGCTATTTACGCCAGACTTTCCATTGTAAACAGCGGAAAGATGGATAACGGAGACTCCATTGAGAACCAGATCAGTTATTGCATGTCTTATCTGGAAGAACGGCCTTTCTTGAAGCTCTATGAAGTCTTTACTGACAATGGGGAGAAAGGCACCAACTTTGACCGGCCAGAGTTCTCACGGATGATGGATTTGGTACGTGCGGGCAAAATCAACTGCATCTTGGTGAAGGATCTTTCTCGCTTTGGCCGTGATTACATTGAAGCCGGTGAGTATTTGGAAAAGATTTTTCCTTTCCTTGGGGTTCGGTTCATCTCCATCACGGACAACTTTGATAGCTTCAATACAGATGGCTCCGAGGAAAGTCTGTTGATACCGTTGAAAAACATGATCAATGACATCTATGCCAAGGATATTTCCCGGAAGATTATCACGTCCTTTCGGGCAAGACAGGAAAAGGGTGAGTTTCTTCCCGGTTTTGTCCCTTATGGCTATGTGAAGTCGAAGACAGTTCAGTACGGACTGGATATTGATGAAGAGGTCGCAGATCATGTCCGTAATATATATCAATGGAAGGCCGAAGGCGTTTCACACGGAGAAATCTGCCGGAGGTTGAATGCAGTAGGTGCAACCACACCATCTATGCGAAAGGTGCAGTTAGGTATTTGGCACGCTGAGAAGTATAAAACAACAGAATGGTTTCCACGCTCCATTGTTGACATGCTGAAAAAACCATATTATGTGGGAGATTTGGTTTATGGACGTATTCCAAAATCCTTGTACGAAGGTGTAAGGATGCACCGTGCGCCGAGAGAAGAATGGCGTGTCATTTCTAATCATCATGAACCGATTGTGGATCGAGAGTTGTTTGAACGTGTTCAGGCAATATTTGCTGAAACCTCCGCAATTTATAAGGTAACGAAAGATAAAACGCAAGAAGCCCGTGCCGCTGTCATCAACCTTTTTGACAAGAAGATATACTGCGGTGATTGTGGGAAAAGGATGCGTTTTATCAAACGGAGCATGAGGGCTGATAATCGAAGTGATTATTATGCCTGTGCTGGATATATTGATACCAGAAAGCGCACATGTACTCGACACGGGATGCTCTATGCTGATGTGAAAGAAGCTGTCTTCGCCACAATCCAACAGCAGGTCAACGTGGCTGCTAATATGGAGCGGCTGCTTAGTCAGCTCAAAGGAAGTGCCGGGGAACGGAATATCCGTGACCGGTATCAGAGTGAAATAAACAATCTCACTCGGCAGCTTGGAAAAGTTGCCACTAAGCGAGAGGGGTTGTATGAGAGCTATGTGGAGGGTGTACTGGATAATCAGGAATACCTGTTTGCAAAAGCGCAGTATGATGATCAATATGCTGCTCTGAGTATCCGGTTAGATGAAGCCCGCCAGAAGAAAGAATGTTTTGACCGAGCATTTTCTGTGAATAACGAGTGGCTGAGTGCTATCCGTGGCATAAAGGATGCTACAGAATTGGATGCAGAGGTTGTTGACCGACTGATTGCTGCGGTTTATGTCTTTGAAGGAAAACGCATTGAAGTAAAGCTGAATTACAAGGAAGACCACCAGCTTTTGCTGGAGTTGTTGGATGAAATGATGGGAAAGGAGGCGTTGTTGAATGGTTGATTACCGGCTCGGAAAGTATATCCGCCTGTCTCAGGCGGATGTGGACTTGTCCAGAAAAGAGGGCAAAACGGAAAGCGATAGTATTGCTCACCAGCGTGACCTGATTAACCGGTTCATAGATAGCCGCCCTGAATTTGCAGGATGCCCTCAATCGGAGTTTTTTGATGATGGATACAGTGGCACCAATTTTGACAGGCCTTCCTTTGAGAAACTGCTGGAGAAAATCAAAACCGGCGAGATTAACTGCGTGATAGTGAAAGACTTCTCACGCTTTGGCCGGAACTATATTGAGCTGGGAGATTATCTGGAGCGGATTTTCCCGTTCTTGGGTGTTCGGTTCATCTCTGTCAATGACCAGTATGACAGCAATGACTATAAGGGAACCACGGGCGGCTTAGATGTGGTCATGAAGAATATCGTGTATGACTATTACAGCAAAGATCTTTCCGTGAAGGTGAAAACGGCCAAGAGTTCCAAAATGAAGCGTGGCGAGTACCTTGGTGGTCATGTTCCCTACGGCCTTCGCAGGCACGAGACAATCAAGAATAAGTTGGCGATTGATCCGGACGCTGCGGCTGTTGTGAGGCGTATCTTTGATGCCGCATTGGCGGGCATGAACACGGGACAGATAGCTGGGCAACTGAATGAGGATGGAATTGTTACTCCGGGCTTTTACTACATGCAGCACCATCCGGAGAGCAAGAAGTTCCGCAATACATCTCCCCAGACCTTTTGGACAAGCACCGGCGTTTTGAAAATATTGCAGCAGGAAATGTACTATGGCGCTGTAGTAGGCCATAAACGCACAGCTGTCACTGTCGGTGGTAAACATACAGCCGCAGTACCGAAAGAAGAGCAAATTATTGTTGAGGGAATGCACGAGGCCATAGTGAGCAAAGAAGAATTCATGGAAGCTCAGAAGGTCATCCGGAAAATCAAGAAGCCGGAAAAGCGGCAGCCGAAAGAGTACCTTTTCCGTGGTGTTGCCCGGTGTGGATCCTGTGGCCGTGCCCTTCAATACTATGGCCAAATGAAACGTCCCTATTTTCAGTGTGGGTACGTGCGCAGGACAAATAAGGCGGAGTGCTGTAAGGACAAGCTGTATGAGGACGTGATTACAGATGCAGTATGGCAGTCGCTGAAACAATTCTTTGCGTTGAGCGAGAGATTGGAGAAGCGGCTCCAGAAGCATCAGTCCTCTTTAGGGAATGAGCAGAAAACCTGTGCTTTGCAAATCACTGAGCTTCAACGCAAGCTGGCGAAGGCCAATACAGATAAGTTCGCAAACATTGACCGGTTCATGGCCGGGGACATGGATAAAGCTGCATACCTAAAAAGACGTGAAGAGCTTACGGCACAGATAGGGCAACTGGAAGAACAGATTGCAGCATTGGAGGCCAAGGCAGAGGAAGTGAGAGCGGCAGACAGCAGCGAAGTATCTAATGTTCTCGAAAGTGTGCATCACTACGAGAAAGCAGATGCATTGACTTCTGAGATGATCAAGACCTTCATCAAGGCAGTCTACATTACCGACAATGAACACATTGAGATTGAGTGGAATTTCAATAATGTGTTTAAGCAGTTCCTTAGTAACGCATAAGGCGATTCTGAATTGAATACGGGTTTTTCAGGGAAAAGGACATCGATCTTCGTGACCGGTGTCTTTTTTCATGAAAAATCTTTCAAAATTTTTTAGTCTTCTCTTGACATTGGCAGACGAATTCCACCATGCCGCCGCGCCGACTTACCAGAAGCTTTTGTCCTACTACCAGCCGCGCATCCTGCTGGGCTTGACCGCTACTCCGGAACGTATGGACGGCAAGAGTATCCTGCCATACTTCCATAACCGCATTGCAGCGGAGATCCGTCTGCCGGAAGCCATTGACCGAAAGCTCCTGTGCCCGTTCCAGTATTTTGGTGTTACCGATACAGTGGATCTGGATGCGCTCAAATGGTCTGCCGGTGGCTACCAAAAGAGTGAGCTGGAGCACATCTACACGTTCAGCGGGGCGGTTGCCGACCGCCGCGCCGACCATGTGGTGACGGCACTGCTGAAATATGTGACGGACATTGACGAGGTGAAGGGCCTCGGCTTCTGCGTGACGGTCGATCACGCGGAATTTATGTGCCGCTATTTTAACGACCACAGCATCCCGTCCATGTGCCTCACCGGGCAATCTTCGGACGAGGAAAGAGCGGCGGCCAAGCGGCGCTTGGTGTCCGGCGAGGTGCGATTCATCTTCGTCGTGGATATCTACAACGAGGGCGTGGATATTCCGGAAGTCAATACGGTTCTGTTCCTGCGCCCCACCGAATCCCTGACGATCTTCTTGCAGCAGTTGGGGCGCGGTCTGCGTCTGTCCGAGGACAAGGAATGCCTGACCGTGCTGGACTTCATCGGTCAGGCGAATAGAAAATACAATTTTGAAGATAAGTTTGCGGCGCTGCTGTCGAATACCACCCGCAGCGTGAGCCGGGAGATCAAGGACGGTTTTGTGTCTGTCCCCAAGGGCTGCTATATCCAGCTGGAGAAGAAGGCGGCCAAATACATTTTGGAGAATATCCGCGCCTCCTATGGCAATACGGCTGGGTTGGTGGCTCGCGCGGCCTCCTTTGCGGAGGACAGCGGGCTGGAGCTGACGCTCAAAAATTTCTTGGATTACTACCATCTTGACCCACGGGCGATCTACAAGTTTTCCTCCTTCTCTCGCATTTGTGCCAGAGCGGATGCCATCGAGGACTTTTCGGAGCCGCTGGAGGACATCCTGACCAAAGCGTTTGCAAAGCTCGCTGTGGCTGATTCCCGCTGCTGGATTTCGTTCCTGTTGGATGTTCTTCCGCGTTTGGACAACCTTGATTTTGCAGCGCTTCCGGATGTGGAAAAGCGGATGATGCAGATGTTTTACATCACCGTCTGGGGTAAGGCTGTGGAGGACTGGGACGACGAAGAGGTGCTTAGTAACCTCTATGCCCTGTCTGACAGCACAGTTCTGCTCGGTGAGCTCCTGGAGCTGCTGCGCTATCGCTTCGAGCAGATCGACTTTATCGACGAGCCGGTGGAGCTGGGCTTTGACTGTCCTCTGGATCTGCATTGCACCTATACCCGCGATCAGCTACTGGTAGCGATGGACTTTATGAAACCGGCAACTGTGCGTGAGGGTGTTAAATGGCTGCCGGACAAGCAGTTAGACGTATTCTTTGTGACGCTGAACAAGGCGGACAAGGACTACTCGCCAACCACCATGTACAACGATTATTCCATCAATGAGAGCTTGTTCCATTGGCAGAGCCAGAGCACCACGGCGGAGAATTCACCCACCGGCCAGCGCTATATTCACCACGAAGATCGCGGCAGCAAGGTGCTGCTGTTTGTGCGTGAGTTTAAGTCAGACCGTGTGACCGGTGGCGCGGAGGCGTACACCTATCTGGGCACGGCGAACTACGTGAAGCACACGGGCAGCAGGCCGATGAATATCACCTGGCAGCTGGACCGCCCGATCCCGGCGAAGTTTTTGAAGAAGACAAATAAGTTGGTAGTGGGGTAAAGGAGTTTTTATGAAGTTTATTCACTTATCGGACCTCCATTTGGGGAAAAGAGTAAATGAGTATTCGATGCTTGAAGATCAAGAATACATACTCAAAAAAATCATCAATGTCGTTGACGCTGAAAAGCCGAATGGTGTGATCATTGCCGGAGATATCTACGACAAATCTGTTCCCGCGGCGGAGGCAGTTCAGTTGTTTGACAACTTTCTCGTTCAGCTGGCCAAACGAAAGCTCGAGGTATTCGTTATCAGCGGAAACCACGATTCTCCGGAAAGGATTGCTTTTGGTTCTCGCATTATGGATGCCAGCGGTATTCATATGTCACCGGTTTATAATGGGAAGATTGTACCTTTCTCCATGCAGGACGAATACGGTACGGTGGATGTTTATATGCTGCCGTTTATTAAACCGGCTCATGTCCGCAGGTTTTGTGACGATGAGATTACTACTTACACAGATGCTATAAATAGCGTCATTTCAAAGCTGAGTATCAATCATGTCAATAGAAATATTCTGGTGACACATCAGTTTGTTACGGGTTCGTTGCGCTCTGAATCTGAGGAAATCTCGGTTGGTGGATCTGATAATGTGGACGCTTATGTTTTTGATCCCTTTGATTATGTCGCACTTGGACATATTCACTCGCCGCAAAATTGTGGTGCGGAGCATATTCGTTACTGCGGAACACCGTTGAAATATTCCTTTTCGGAAGCAAAAGACCGCAAGTCGGTAACAGTGATTGAACTCGCTGAGAAAGGAAAAGTGTCATATAAAACAATCGACCTTGTCCCGCAGCATGATCTTGTCGAGTTGAAAGGAACCTACGATGAGTTGACCTTTAGATCCTTCTATGAGGGTACAACATGGCCAGAAGATTATACGCACATCACGCTGACGGACGAAGAAGACATTCCGGATGCAATTGGAAAACTGCGCACGGTGTATCATCGGCTGATGAAGCTTGATTACGATAATAGACGCACACGCTCAAGTGTGGAGATCAGTGGTGCAACAGACGTTGAATCTAAATCGCCATTAGAGCTCTTTTCTGATTTTTATGAACTG